>CAXTSZ010000070.1:0-7711 GCA_964247125.1 uncultured bacterium | reverse complement strand
GGCGAAGAAATTCGCATATGCACCTCGGTGGCACCAGCTTCCCGCAAGGCTTTTACTAACTTGCGACTGGTAGTACCGCGCACGATCGAGTCGTCTACAATAATCACCCGCTGGCCAGCCAACACATCTTTCAAGGGGTTAAGCTTCATCCGAATCCCCGCTTCGCGCATTTCTTGGGTTGGTTGAATGAATGTCCGACCCACATACCGGTTTTTAATTAGCCCTTCCATGTACATAATGCCGCTGGCTTGGGAGAAGCCGATCGCCGCCGGAATCCCCGAGTCTGGTACACCAATCACCATATCGGCATCTTGAGGAGATTCCGCAGCTAGCTGACGACCAATCCGCATGCGGTAGCTATACAGACTTTCTTCATTCATCAAACTATCTGGACGAGCAAAGTAAATCATCTCAAACACACAGAGTTTGGGAGTGGCTGGTGCTGTCCACGTTTGGCTAGTTAAACCTTGGGCAGTCGCCCATACTATTTCTCCGGGTTGCACATCGCGCAGGTACTCGGCACCCAAGATATCTAAGGCACAGGTTTCGGATGCGAAAACGTAGTGGTGAGGATGGTCGGGTAGTTTCCCAATCACTAATGGCCGAATCCCATTGGCATCACGAGCTGCTACCAAACCATTTGACATAGCGATGGTCAGGCTAAAAGCTCCTTCACAAATTTTCAAAGAATCGACAATGGCCGTTGGCCAGTCTTGACCTTCGTTCACCGCCGTGGCGATCGCTAAAGCAATCATTTCAGAATCAGTGCTAGTCTGAATATCCCATTTCTTTTCGATCAGATAGTCCCGCAGAAACATGGTGTTCACCAAATTTCCGTTATGAGCTAGTGCTAAAGATCCTAAGCGAGTTTCAACAGTGGCGGGTTGAGCATTGACCCGCCGACTCGATCCAGTCGTCGAATAACGGGTATGTCCGATCGCCAGATCCCCCGGTAGCTCTTCTAAAATCTCTGGCTTAAAAACCTGTGAGACCAGTCCCATGTTTTTATAAGAATGCATGGTGTCACCATCAAAGGTTGCGATCCCGGCTGATTCCTGACCCCGATGTTGCAACGCATACAGTCCAAAGTAGGTAAGCTTGGCGACATCCTGACCAGGAGCGTAAACCCCAAACACGCCGCAGGCTTCTTCTGGTTTATCAGATTCATGATCAGAAGAAGTTTCTATGTCATCTGTACTCACGAGAGAATCGTTGGGGATCATAGTGGGGCAATACTCCTAGCTTTAGGGTGAAGGTGACAAATATCTGAAGACTTTAAAAATCGTCTTTCAATCTTAGCTTAACAGTTGCTTAACAATCGCTGCACCTGTACAGATCGAGTCAATTCCAGCAATTTTGGCTGATCCCAATCGTCGCTAAATCTGTGGCACCATAAGTAAGGCTTGCCATCTATATACATAATGAACAATTTTGTGGCCGAGCGCCTTGCGGAAATCCGCCAACAGTTACCAGCTTCTGTCCGGTTAATTGCTGTGACGAAGGGTGTTTCAGTAGATTTAATGCGATCGGCCTACCACGCTGGCATTCGAGATTTTGGTGAGAGCCGAGTGCCCGAAGCGATGGACAAGCAGGCCATGCTCGCTGATCTACCCGATATCTGTTGGCACCTGATTGGTCACTTGCAAACTAACAAAGCCCGCAAAGCCCTTCAAATTTTTCAGTGGATTCATGCTGTCGATAGTTTAAAGCTGTTAGAGCAGCTAGAGCGAATCGCTACTGAACTAGCTGTGCGGCCAGCGATCTGCTTACAAGTCAAGCTGTGGCCTGATCCCCACAAATTTGGCTGGACAGTAGCGGAATTAATGGCCGACTTGGCGGCGATCGATCGGTGTCAACAACTGCAAATTCAAGGATTGATGGCGATCGCCCCTCTGGGATTGACCAGGGCAGAATCTCAGGTTTTTTTCCATGAACTCCAGCAACTGCGGGATCAAATTAGTCAGAGTTCCTGGCAGCATATTTCTGTCAGTGAGCTGTCTATGGGTATGTCTAACGACTATCTAGAGGCGGTAGCCAATGGGGCTACCATGGTGCGCGTGGGGAGCAAGATTTTTACACCCCCAATATCTGAGTATTGATATTGCGTAGACACGGGATCGATTCTTGAATTAGAAATATCAACTAAGTACTAATGAATTACATTAGCCGCTAAAAATAATCTAGCTTTAATGTTTTCTGATACCAATTCCAAGATCTTAATGATTACTGAAAAACACATATAACTACGACACTGGTTATGAGGTGATAAAAAGCTGCTAGTAAAGGTTATAGCTTTATGTCTATCGAAGATTTCCATCACTTTATTAAAAGTTTCTTTACAAAAATTGAGTGGAAAGTAGTATGAATGATCGAGTAATAGAAAAAGTAAAAATAAATTTGACTTAGCACACTATCAATATTTAGCAATCTCTGCTAAAAGTATAATTACAATAATTACGCATCTTTCCTTTTTAGGTATTTAGGAGTATTGAGGGTGAACTTTCTCAACAAGTTAAAAGATATTGTTGGTCTCAACGACCAAGATGATTACGAATACGATTATGACGATGTAGATCAGGCGGCCAGTATCACTCAGACTGGTGTGATTGAAGATAATGCCCGGGTGCAGCGATCGGTCATTGGTGCAGAGCCATTGCGTTCTAAGGCTGGTAATGTCATCGGGATGCCAGGTTTAGCGCATGGCGCATCCGAAATGGTATTAATTGAACCCCGCGCATTTGAAGAAATGCCGCAGGTAATTGATGCGTTGCGTCAACGCAAGTCAGTTATCTTGAACATGACTTTGATTCGGCAAGAAGAAGCCCAACGGGCAGTGGATTTCGTCGCTGGCGGTACCTATGCGATCGATGGTCACTACGAACGAATTGGCGATAACATTTTTCTCTTTACACCTAGCTGTGTTCAAGTCAGTACTCCCACTAGTGTCTTAAACGAAGTAGCGCCATCCCCCGTGCGTCCGAATCGTTCCGTCACACCCGGAACTCCTTGGATGAGCGAACCCATCGCTGCTGCTCAGTAATTCTCCATTATCGTTAAGTTCAGAGTCACAGCTAGAGGTCATTAGTTGTCTATACAGTTGGGAATTATTGGAGGTGGGGTAATGGCGGAAGCCATTTTATCTCGCCTCATCATTGTTGGTACCTATACCGCTGGTCAGGTGATAGTGAGTGAGCCGCTAGTCGCCCGTCGGCAGTTCTTGGAAGAGCAGTATGGGGTGGTAACCACTGCCCAAAATCAAGATGTACTGACTGCTCCGACTATTTTATTAGCCATCAAGCCCCAGGTTTGGACAAGTGCTGTGCAGGATTTGAAAGTACCAGCTGATCGCTTAATTATTTCCATTTTGGCGGGCGTCACTATTGACCAGCTCGAAAAGGTTTTTCCAGACCAAGCGATCGTCAGGAGTATGCCCAACACCCCCGCTACCGTCGGCGAAGGGGTTACTGCGATTTCCCAGGGCAGCAAAGTAAGCGCTCAGCAGTATCAGCTGGCTGTCAATATTTTCCAAACTGTGGGCAAAGTTATTCCAGTTAGTGAAAGTCAGTTAGATGCTGTCACTGGTCTATCTGGATCCGGTCCAGCTTACGTGGCCATTATGATCGAAGCTTTGGCTGATGGAGGGGTGGCCGCCGGTCTCCCTCGGATTACGGCTCAGGAATTAGCTCTGCAAACAGTGCTGGGGACAGCCTATCTGCTGGCCGAAAGTGATCTCCACCCAGCACTGTGTAAAGATCGAGTTACTAGTCCCGGTGGTACTACCATTGCCGGCATCAGAGCTTTAGAGCAAGGCGGCTTTCGCTCGACCATCATCGAGGCCGTACTGGCTGCTACCCAAAGATCGAAGGAACTGAGTTCGTGATAAATCACCAGTGAGTTATTGGTATCAAGGCGAATTAATTGATTCGGCACTGCTCCAAATTCCCTACGATGATCCGGCACTAATTTATGGTGCTTCGGTGTTCACGACCTGTCGCATATATTCAGGATCGATCGATCATCCCCTCACCATGTGGTTGGCTCATCGGCAGCGATTGGCTAATACTATGCAGGGCTTGGGCTGGCCGGCACCTAATTGGTCAAGTGTGATTGCTGGTGTGCAGGCGATCGCCCAGATTTACCCGGTGGTGAGAATTACGCTATTTGCTGATGGTCGAGAATTAATTTGGGGGAAAGTATTGCCCACTGCTCTCGCGAAAAATCAACAGCAAGGCATTGTGGCAGAAGTGCAAGTGGGATTCGAGCGCACTTTGCCCCAATACAAGACTGGCAACTATTTAGCACCCTGGATAGCACGGCAGCGAGTAGCCCAGGAAGCCATTTTAGTTAATGCCGCTGGTCACTGGTTAGAAACCAGCACGGGTAATTTATGGGGTTGGCGAGACCAGACTTGGTATACCCCACCGCTCACTGCTGGAATTTTACCCGGAATTATACGGGCTTATTTGGTGCAATGGCTGCGCACTCAGGGCAAAATAGTAAATGAAGGCCATTGGGATCAGACTTTAGTGCATCAATTGACTGGCATTGCCTATAGTAATGCTGTGGTGCAGTTGATGCCGATCCACACGGTGCTAAACGTTACGGAGCAAAAACACTATGCGATCGATCGTGCCGCCTCAGATTACCTCCGGCAAGCTTTTCGCTAGTCTGGTTTCTAGGTGTTACGGAAAACCGTCATATATTTTTTTTAATAAGTAGCGCAAGAAATGAGAGAAAGGTTAACATAAGTTAATAATAACTAACAAGCTTAATAATCTAGACGTTAGCTAGTCGGTATCACATACTAGGAGTAAACTCAGCGTGAATAAACGATGGAAGAGCGCAGGCTTGTACGTACTACTGGCCGTAGTCGTGATCGCATTGGCTACAACTTTTTTTGAAGGAAAACCGCAGAATCAGACAACAGTCACTTATAGCGCTTTTATAGATAAAGTTAAAGCTAAAGAAATTAGTCAAGTCGGTCTTAGCTCTGACAAGACTCGGGCAATTTTTACTAACCAAAAAGATAGTAATAGCCGGGTAGTGGTCAACCTACCGAACGATCCCCAGCTCATCAGCATCCTAACTGCGAACAAGGTTGATATTGTGGTGATGCAGCAGGCTGATGACAGTATCTGGTTCCGGGCTTTAAGTAGTCTGTTTTTACCAGGACTTTTGTTAGTCGGTATTTTCTTTCTATTTCGACGGGCGCAGAATGGCCCCGGCAACCAAGCCATGAACTTTGGTAAATCCAAAGCACGGGTACAAATGGAACCCAACTCACAAGTTACTTTCAGTGATGTGGCTGGCATCGACCAAGCAAAATTGGAACTGACTGAAGTTGTAGACTTTTTGAAGAATGCCGATCGCTTTACTGCTTTAGGTGCCAAGATTCCGAAGGGTGTATTGCTAGTTGGCCCACCAGGGACTGGTAAAACATTGCTAGCAAAGGCTGTCGCCGGCGAAGCTGGTGTACCTTTTTTCTCGATCTCTGGTTCCGAGTTTGTAGAAATGTTTGTGGGTGTAGGTGCTTCCCGAGTACGTGATCTGTTTGAGCAAGCCAAGTCCCAGGCTCCTTGCATCGTCTTTATTGATGAAATCGATGCAGTTGGTCGGCAACGGGGCGCGGGTATGGGCGGTGGTAACGATGAGCGGGAACAGACCCTCAACCAGTTACTGACCGAGATGGATGGCTTTGAAGGCAATACTGGCATTATCATCATTGCGGCCACGAACCGTCCGGATGTATTGGATTCGGCGCTACTGCGTCCTGGTCGGTTCGATCGGCAGGTAGTTGTCGATCGCCCAGACTTTGCTGGTCGCTTAGAAGTTATGCATGTTCACGCGCGGGGTAAGACACTTTCTAAGGATGTCGATCTAGAGAAGATTGCCCGTCGGACTCCGGGCTTTACGGGGGCTGATTTAGCTAACCTCTTAAATGAAGCTGCGATCTTGGCTGCTCGCCGGAACCTCACCGAAATTTCGATGGATGAAGTGAATGATGCGATCGATCGGGTCTTGGCTGGTCCAGAGAAGAAAGATCGAGTCATGAGCGAAAAGCGTAAAACGCTAGTGGCTTACCATGAAGCTGGCCATGCTCTAGTTGGTGCTTTGATGCCCGATTACGACCCAGTCCAAAAAATCAGCATTATCCCCCGTGGTCGCGCTGGTGGTTTAACTTGGTTTACTCCCAGTGAAGAAAGAATGGAATCTGGTCTGTATAGCCGTTCCTATCTGCAAAACCAAATGGCGGTTGCTTTAGGCGGTCGGATTGCTGAAGAAATTATCTTTGGTGATGAAGAAGTGACGACTGGTGCTTCCAATGACCTCCAGCAAGTGGCAAAAGTGGCCCGTCAAATGGTCATGCGCTATGGCATGAGCGAAAAGCTCGGTCCAGTGGCACTGGGTCGTCAGCAAAGCAATATGTTCATGGGTCGTGATATTGCGACGGAGCGGGATTTCTCAGAAGAAACGGCATCGATGATTGACGCTGAAGTGAGTGAATTGGTGGCAGTAGCTTATCAACGGGCTAAGGATGTCTTGGTTGGTAACAAACATGTCCTAGATAAACTAGCTAATATGCTGGTCGATAAGGAAACGGTGGATTCCGAAGAACTATCGGATTTGCTGATTAACAATGACGTGAGAATGGCTCCCATTGTCTAACTAAGCTAGATTTATCCCTAGTATGGATATCTGACAAATTAAAACTGGTGGTTAGCTGCCAGTTTTTTTGTGCCATCTGACATCATAGAGTTAGTGAATAGAACAATTGAAAATACTCAATCCAAAGTTCCAGCCCTAGAGCGCAGTATCCAAGAAATTAGACAGGAAGGATAACTATCATGAATAATCGACAGCTAGGTTGCAATTCAATCTACAATCGAATGGACAGCTAATCAGGAGCAAGATCGATGAATGCTTATAAAGTTGATGCAGTCGTCACTGAAAATGGTTTGACGATTTTAGCCGGATTGTCATTGCCGATTGGTTCATCAGTGGAAGTGATTATTTTAGACAAGGAGCAGCCTTTAGCTAACGATGTTTCCGTTAAAAACTGATCATTCGATCCCTTCAGTCCAGAATATCTAGTTAGTATTTCTTCTTTAATGACTGAATGGGAGTCCGCAGCAGATGAATCCGCCTACCAAGATTTACAACCCGTTTGATTTCATCGATCAGTTGCAATCAATTAAGTCTGGCGGCTTTTAGATTTGGCATAGTTACCAAAGTCGATTGATCCCATAAGAATCAAACTTTTCATCAATACTGATAATGGTTAATTCTTCTAATATTGACTGAGCAATCAATAACCGGTCAAATGGATCTCGATGGTGTAGTGGTAAATTGTGAAGAGCATAAATATGCTTTAACTCGATCGGCAGTAAATTGATACGATTGCGACTAATTTCGTCATTGACCAACTCAGGTAGAGTCGTCTGAAAGGATAATTTGCCCAGAGATACTTTGATCTGCATCTCCCAAACACTTGCGATACTCAAGATAAGCTCAGTCTCAGGATCCGTTAGAGTATCACGATCTAGAGATGAGAGCTGATTTGATTTACCTGTCCACCAGATAAAGACATGGGTATCAATCAAGACCCTCGTGAGTCTTCTCCCAACCAGAATTCATCTGGCAGAGGATCGTTAAAATCATCACTCATCCAAATTTCTCCCTGATGCAAACCGGGAGTCCGTTGTAAATTAGA
>CAXTSZ010000069.1:0-15343 GCA_964247125.1 uncultured bacterium | reverse complement strand
CGCTGGGTAGCTTTCCTCGCCACTCCCTCCCAAAATTGTCCGGACTATTGATATATCACAGATTATTTCTGTGGGTTCTAAAATAGATATATAGAGATAGAAAAGGACAAAACTCAGTGAAAATCCAACCCTCTGTATTAGTTCATCTAGGATTTGGTAAATATGTTAGATCTGACAATGTGGTCGCACTGATTCCACTAGAACAAGAACGAGGTCCAGGACGACGAACCGTAGTGTATCTGCAAGGACAAGCCGAGCCAATTGTTGTTTCTCGATCTGAAGATACGATCGTCCGCGACTTGGTACAAGAACCCCACGAAGTCACCCAATCGCGTCAACAACAAGAAATCTTGCGAGACTTATTACAAAATTTGGATGGAGTCAATGCCACTGTCCGGAGGATTAGTCGCGATGAAGGCGGTCTCGATCTCGACCGATTGGAAGATCGAATCATGAAAGTTCTAGAAAACTAATTAACCCAAGTTGCTACCCATAAAACGCCTACGATTGAAATCGTGGCTAATGCTGCAAAGTCCGCCTACGCGGACTAATAAATTTAGTCCGCGTAGGCGGACTTTGCATTACGAGCAGCGGTTTTAACCACTGAAGTTATAGATAGCAACTTGAGTTAATTATCCATTTGGGGTATGAACAACTATCAAGGTTCTACCTTTAGACAGAGGTGATTTTTGATGGATGTTGGGATGCTAGAACATCAGTGCAAAATTTAGGAAACCAAGACATGGCAAATTTACACGATATTATTGAAGGCGTGCAAGATGCACTCGGCAATCTGACACCCACTCCAGTTGTGCTCCAAGAAGAATCAACTGCTTACAACCTCAAAACACGGCTAGAGTGGGGCGAACCTGGATTATCGATCGTCGATATTCGCGAACATGAAGCCTTCAACCGAGGACGGATCACTGGGGCGATGTCGATGCCGATGGAGCAGTTGGCAGAAATGAAGTCCGCACTCCAACCCAATGGCGATATTTATATCTACGGCGACACTGATGAGCAAGCGCACACAGCCGCCGAAATGCTCCGAGCTGCTGGCTTTAAAGCTGTAACTCATGTGATGGGTGGACTAAACGCTTGGCATGAAATCGGCGGTCCCACAGAAGGCGTGCAGGAAGATGATACGTATCCAAGTGCCAATGCATTTAATGTAGTGTCTCGGCTCAAGACCGAGCATGATGTCCAAGCCGCAGGCAAATCCCAGCACGCTAATTAGCAAAGCACTACAGTTAGGAACAGCTTCAATATGGCAGATTTGATGGGAAAAGTAGCGATCGTCACAGGTGGATCTCGCGGGATCGGGCGCGGGATTGCCGAGCGATTGGGACGAGACGGCGCATACGTCGTGGTCAACTATTCTGGTAGCGAACAGGCAGCGAATGAAGTTGTAGACGCGATTTCTGATGCAGGCGGTAAGAGTGTCTCCATTCAGGCAGATTTGAGCAAAGTAGCTGACATTCATACTTTGTTTGTCAAAACGATCGACTACTTCGGTAAACTCGATATTTTGGTTAATAATGCTGGGATTGCTGGGGCGACTGAATCAATTGAAAAAGTGACAGTAGAAAACTACGAACAGGTATTTAACCTGAATGTTCGTGGTGTTTTATTTTCCTTGCAGGAAGCTTCCAAACATATTGGCAATGGTGGCAGAATCGTGAATATTTCTTCATCAACAACGTTGCATCCTAGTGCCAGAATGGGCGTTTATGCAGCAAGTAAAGCGGCAGTCAAGCTATTTACCCAAGTGATGGCACAGGAAGTAGGCGATCGAGATATCACGGTCAATACCGTTACACCTGGGCCAACTGTACCTGGCATGTTTGGACGTTTATCGCCCGAATATCAACAGCAAGCCGTCGCCAGTTCGCCCTTCAATCGTCTGGGCACACCTCAAGATATTGCCGATATTGTGGCATTTTTGGTGAGTGAAGAGGCGCGATGGATCTCAGGTCAAGAAATCTGTGCTAATGGCGGCGCAAAGATTTAATTAAATCCACATTTTTTAAACTAATGAATAATACTTTATTCGATCGATTATTTCGAGACGCTAGTGGTGAGATTGTCATCGGTCAATCACCCAATTTACCGATCTTAATTTGGGTGTCAGCTACGTTGCTAAAGTTATTCTTTCAAACGGATCAAGTTAAAATTGGCTTAGATATATTAGCTTTTATTTCTCTCCTGTACTGGTCTTTCCTCGAAATCACCCAAGGTGTTGATTATTTTCGGCGAGATTTGGGGGTGATTGTCCTAATTGGTTTGATAATCTCGGTGATTCAACAATTTGATAATAATCCTGCGCTTAATAAAGCGATTTCAAGATAGATTTATATATCGATCCAATATTCATAAATACCTGCAACCATTACTCGTTCGCGTAGCGTCTCCTCTGGAGAATCACGTTCAAAATGGCGACATCGATCCCTCTTTTGTCATCACCCATACTCTATCTCTAGAACAAGCTCCTCACGGCTACGAAATCTTCAAGCAAAAGCAAGATAATCGATCGACAAACGTTGGTGTTAATTGCTAGCTAAATATATTCTAATTAGAGGTTATGATGAATTGTTTGATTGCAGTTTTGACCGATCGAACTCAAGCTGAAGCCGCCTATTCAGCTTTGGAAAAAGAAGGTTTACCAAATGATGGGATTAATATTTTAGGTGGGATTTTTGGCGCGGGTGCTGGTGCATTGGGTGCTTATTTTTCAGGCGGTGCCGTCGGCTTAACGATTCTCCAGCGGAGAGGCTACGCCAACGGTAGTGGCGACGCACTGCCCTATCGAAATCGACTCAATGCTGGGAAATATCTAATTATTATCAAAGGTACGGGCGAACTTATCGATCGCGCTACTCGTGTTTTGCGTCAATTTGAGCCAGAAAACATTCAAGGATATAACGAACCGATCGGTGCCTAACTAGAATTAGGCGGACTTTGCATCATGAGCGGAGACTTCAGTCTCCAGGCTCTTCTTAAATTGCTAGTTCGGGTGTAGACTCAATGGCGACGGGCATCAATAATTGCTGCGACTTTTGGGACTACTTATAGTTTGACATTTCTCTCCACAATCGATTAGGGGTGATACTTACGGATATCCTGACTCGCATTTGAACTGGATGGGAAAGAGACGATTCAAGCTGCTTTCATCATTAGGAATACCTAGAATTTTCAAACATAGTACTTATGACAGAGTTCTTTCGCAACTAGCTTAGATAGATTGGTAAGCAATTCAGCTAAAGACTAAAATCGGTAGCCCGAAATTTTTAGCTGACACCTGAACAAAATCACACGTCTAGTAAATAACGGAGCTTAAACCCATGAAAAAATCATCTGCAATCGCCTTCATCAGCGGTAGTATCATTGCTACCACTGTTTCACTTGCAACAATGACTTCGCCTGCTGCTGCTCAAGTAGCTACCCCCAGTACAGGTGATCAAGGTACCGGCACCACGACTACATACGAACGCAACGATGACAAGTCAGGTCTATGGGGATTGGCTGGCTTAGTTGGTTTGTTGGGATTGCTCGGACGACGTAAAGAAGAAGAACTCCCCATTACCCGTCGTGATAAAACGCCTGGCTACAGCGATCCCAACGTTCGGTAGTTTTAGCCAAACAGCCGGGATAAAAGATGAGTTACGGTACGATTGGTTCGCCTGAAACCGATCAATCGGCGGTAAGGCGTGAAGAATCAGAGGATCGTTTTCACCGATGCTAATCTGGTTACTCCAGCTCTACTAGTTCTAACTAGACTGTCGCTGTTATTCGATTACCGACCGTAGGCTCCGCCAACGAAAAAACATCTTAGAATTTGTGTAGTTTAACTTTGTGTTGAATTGCACAGAAAATGCTATGAGTAATATAAATTCCGTGTCGGAAAATACTCAACCAAACGCGTTTGAATCTACTGGAAAGTCCGAGACTTTAACTGAGAAGTGCTCGGCGATAAAAGAGAAAATTAAAGATGTAGCGAAACGGCTTGTCCCAGATTCAGGTAATTATCACTAGTAGACAATCGATTGGGATAGTCTATTAAAAACAAATAAGTCTATCTATCTTTTGATAGATGCTCGATTGTGAAGTTGTTTGATATTGTTGCGAAATTCCTGCTTGCTCGGCTCGGATCTCGCAATAAACATCGATTCACCTTTAATCATTTCGACCGCATGGAAACTAACCCACAGTCTAAACTACCCTATCAAGAAACCGATCGGGACACCCCTGAAATTGGTAGGGAAAATGATTGAAGCCACAGACTTACTCACAAAAATTGCTGAAGGAGATCGGATCGCACTATCCCAGCTATATGAGCGCTATTCGCGACTGATTTACGTCATCGCCTGGAAAAGTTTAAACTCAGTAGAGGACTGTGAGGAGGTAGTGCTAGAAGTGTTTACCCAAATTTGGTGGATTGCTGACAGATTCGACTCAGAAAAGGGTGGTGGCGAGCAATGGATTTTTATTCTCGCTCGTAGTCGCATTCTCGACCGTCTCCGCAAAAGGCAACGACTCAATCAAGTTAATATGGCAATTGCGGCTGCAAAAGAGATTGCTTTTGCAACTCTCAGAGTCAACCCACTTGATGCAATCGAATCTGTTGAACAACAACAGCAAGTACTTAGATCGCTGAGTAAAATTCCGCCAGAACAACGTCAAGCGATTGAGATGGCGTATTATCAAGGTCTGACTCATACCGAAATTGCGATAGTTTCAGGAGTTTCGCTCGGCACCGTAAAAACTCGGATCAGACTGGGGTTAAGCAAATTAAAAGTGACTTTTAGCACCGAATCTTTAACAATCAGCAGAACCGCCAGCAAGTCATCGATTGGAAATTAATTTACTCTCAATTATTCGTTGGCAAAGCCTTTTGGAACGAAAATCATATGGAAACTAACCCTCAGCCCAAGCCGCCTTTTCAAGAAACGAATGAGAACGCCCCCGAAATTGGTGGTGGACTACACATTATTGAATATTGGGCACAGAAAACACTATCGCCCCAAGGATCGAAGCTCTGGAAAACACTGCTCCACAAGAGTGCTTGTCTATCTTGCTCCTGGGGGACTGGCGGACAAAAGGGCGGGTTTAGTAATGAAACAGGTGAAAAACTCCAGCGTTGCATGAAAAGCGTGGAGGCGATTTCTTCAGAAATTCAGCCAGGATTATCGAAACATTTTTTCGATAGTAGTCCGATTGCCAGATTGCGACAATTATCTTCATTAGAAGCCGACAAATTGGGACGATGGAGTTTCCCCGTGATTTTGCGGGCAGGTAGTTCTCACTACGAGCGGATCGCTTGGGATGAGATTTATGCGATCGCAACTACCGCTTTTCAGAAATCACCAGAGCGGATCGCCTCCTATAGTTCTGGACGTGGTTCTAATGAAGCTGCATTTTTACTACAACTGATGATGCGCGCTCTTGGTTCTAATAATCTGGCAGATTGCTCGGATTTGTGCCATGCACCCTCGACGACAGCCTTGAATGAGATGTTTGGAACTAATACATCGATCGTCAGCCTGGAGAGCTTGAAGGAGGCGGACTGTGTGGTTCTAGCAGGTGCAAATTCGCCATCCAATCATCCGCGCTTGATGAATGAGCTAATCAAGATCCGCGACAAAGGTGGCAAAGTTATTGTCATCAATCCCGTGATGGAAATTGGGTTGGTGAAATTTGGCTCCCCTGCATTTCCCGTTAAATCTCTAGTTCCTGGCTCAGATATTGCCTCACTATATTTACAACCGATTCCTGGTAGTGATGTCGCCTTATTCGTCGGGATTCAGAAAGCCTTAATGGGGCAGGGTAGAATCGATCGAGCCTTCCTCCAAGCACACACCCAAGGCTGGGAAGCAGTTTTAGATCAAGCCCAAACAACTCCCTGGGAAACTATTACCACCACTTGCGGAGTCTCCCGCGCTGAAATTGAAACCGCTGCCATTATCATTGGTACGTCCAAACGGGTAGTATTCGGCTGGGCGATGGGCATTACCCAACAGACGAACGGGGTGGATAATGTCTTTAGCATTGCCAACACTGCCCTAGTTAGCGGCAATGCTGGCAAAATGGGAGCCGGAGTCATGCCCGTGCGGGGGCATTCTAACGTGCAGGGCTTTGGTTCGATGGGGGTGACGGTGAAGCTCAAGGCAGAAATTAAACAAGCCTTAGAGCGGCTCCTAGGGCGACCACTGGCGCTCCCCAAGGGCTATCACACCCGCGATCTAATTGAAGCAGCGGAAGCCGGAAAAGTAGATAGCCTGCTCTGTGTTGGGGGCAATATCTATGGGGCTAATCCCAATTCAGCCCAGGCAAAACGTGCCTTGGGTAACATTGATACGATTATTTATCTAGCCACAAAACCGAATATTGGACACTTTAATGGATTAGCAAAAACCAATACAATTATTATTCCAGTGTTAAATCGGTTCGAGCATCCATATAAAACCACGACGGAGTCGGGCAACAACTTTGTGCGGTTGAATGATGAGGGTGAAACTCACTTGCTGGATGCTGATCTAGTTGCCGAAGTCGAATTCATCACCAAGCTGGCACATGATTTACTAGGGGAAGCTCCGATTCAATGGCGTAAATTGCAAGACCCTTACTACGTCAGGCAATTGATCGCCACTACAATTCCAGGTTACGAGAAAATTGCTACTATTGATGACACCAAAGAAGAATTCACCATTTCTGGGCGGATTGTGACTACACCTCACTTTAAAACGCCATCGGGCAAAGCAAATATGTTCACCACCCCCTTACCTCATCTTACTTTGCCAACTGCTACCGACTTTGGGATCGATCGACCTGGAAATAGTTTGGTGCTGGCTCTGATGACTGGGCGTAGCTATTCGCAACACAACACCGTAGTCTACAAAATTGGTGACCATTATCGGGGCATGCCTCACCGCAACTGTATTTTGATGAACCGGATCGATGCTGAGAAAATCAGTTTAGGGGCGCACGATCGCGTGACAGTGCAAGGGGATGCCGGTAAGTTGGAAAATGTGGAAATCATCTATGGCGCAGTGCGGGAAGGTGCAGCGTTGATGTTTTATCCAGAGGTGAATGTAATTTTTAAGGCAAAAACTGAACCGCGCTCGGGTACCCCTGCCTATAAGCGCGTACCGGTAGTAGTTTATCGCGATCGAGGCCAAGTAAAATAAAACACAGTACCCTGCTTCAGTGCAGATTTTAATCGAATGGTGCCGCCTTCGGTCTCAATGATTTTTTTGACGATTGCTAGTCCAATCCCGGTACTGTCTTGACGATTTTGCGGGTTGACCGCCTGGAAGATCGTAAAAATCTTGTCATGATTTTCTGGCGCAATCCCTGGGCCATCATCAGCGATCGCAAATTCATAGCAGTCACCGCGCTCCTCGATCGAAATCTGAATTGAGCCATCGGTTCGATCGTGATGTTTGATGCCATTACCGACGAGATTGGCGAATACCTGGAATAAGGGTAGCCGCCGCGTTGATAGCATCGGCAGCTCTAGTGGTAGCTCGATCGTAAATGTCGGCGGTGGGGAGATCGAATCAATAACCTCAGCCAGCAGTGTGGCAATTGAGACCAACTCGAATATGCCCGCATCAGCGACCCCGATCCGAGCATATTCCAGCAAGCCATCGATCGTGGCTTGCATGTTATATACTCGGCTGCGCAACAGTGCCATTTGCTGTTGATTGGTGACGCTGAGTGAGCCTTCCAAGTCATCCTCAATCCATCCGGAGAGATTGGCAATAGCGCGCAGGGGTGCTTTGAGATCGTGAGAGACGATATAGACAAAGCTGTCTAGCTCTTGATTGCGCTGTTCCAGATCGGCTTGAGCCTGTTTGCGGAGGGTAATGTCGATCGCCGCGAGAATGGCATAACTGGGACGTGCCACGGCACCCGATCGGTCGAAAAAGACTTGCTTTCGGACGCTCAACCAGCGAACTTCGCCAGACGGCCAGACAACCCGATGATCCTGGGCAAACCACCCCATACCATCAGGATTTATCACCTGGGCGATCGTCTCTTCGAGGGCGGTGCGTTCGTCGGGATGGAAGGTATTGTGGATCTGCTCGCGCGTGACGAATGTTGTATCGGCGGAAAATCCATATAGGCTAGCTGCTTCCGTCGAGAGTGCGACCAGATTGGTCGTATAGTCGAATCTCGCTAACCCGACACCAGCAACGGCAATCCCCGTCTGCAACCGCTCCTCGGATTCTTTGAGTTCTCGTTCGGCGTGTTTGCGATCGGTAATGTCGTTGGCTTCTGCGACGATCGATTCTACTCCTCCAACCTCATCGAACATGGGTTTGAGCGAAAAGTCGGTAATCGTTGTCCCACCACTGGGATTGGGAAATTCTACTTCATAACGCACAAATTGACCGCTGGCGGCAGTGGCGATCGCCGCTTTGAGTTGCTGCTGGAGTTGCTCTGTATGCCACCAGGGAGCGTCCCAAAAGCTTTTACCAACGATTTCGGACTCTGGAACAGCGATCGAATCTAAGGCGGCTTGATTGACCTCTAACAACACCCCATCGAGGCTGACTAATCCCATTAACTGGAAAGTCTGATTAAAAATGGCACTAAACTTCCGTTCGCTCTCAAGTAGTGCGACCGATCGGAGTTTGAGATCGGTGATAATCTCCGAGAACATAATGATGCCACCAATTTCATCGGTATCGGTATACCAAGGACGAGCTTCCCAGCGCACCCACTCGATCGATCCATCGGGACACGGAAATAGATCTTCTTCGCAACTTTCGATCGCTCCAGCGAGACAACGCTGGTGCATTTCTTTCCATTGTTGGGGCAGATCGGGATAAAGATCGTAGTGAGATCGTCCCACAATATCTCGTTGGCGTAGCTCGTGGCAATCGAGCCAGACATCGCTAGCACTCAGATAGCACATGTCTCGATCGAACATCGCGACTCCCACTGGTACGTATTTAACAAAGAGCTGCAATTGTGATTCTCGTTGGCGCAATTGGGCTTCTAGCTGTTTACGGTCGGTGATATCTTGAATTGCAGAGATAAAATATTGGGGGATGCCTAAGCGTCCGTCTGTGGCGATCGTCCGAATCAGAGCGACAGTCAGATTTGCCCAGACGTGATGTCCTTGTCTGTGAATATAGCGTTTTTCTAATGTATATTCATTAATTTCACCGTTGACTAATTGCTGTACTAAATCCAGATCCTCAGCTAAATCTGCGGGTTCTGTGATTGCTTGAAAGGTAGTGGCTAAAAGTTCTGTCGAACTATAACCTAATATTTCACAAATTTTTTGATTTACTCGCATCCAAGTCCCATCGAGGGCAACGTGAGCTAGACCGATCGATGTATTCTCAAAGGTAGAGCGGAACAGTTCCTCACCGATTTGCAGAGCGGTTTCTGCCTGCTTGCGATCGGTAATATCATGGGCGACTGCATACACCAAATTCTGCTCGTCATAAGGTCGTGAACTCCATGATAGCCAGCGATAGGAGCCATCTTTGCAGCGATAGCGATTTTCAAACCTCATCACCGTCTTACCTCTACTCAATCCTTGGGCAGTCGCTAGCGTGGCGGCGCGATCGTCGGGATGTACGAAGTCTAGATAGGGTTTTGCCGTTAATTCTGCGGTAGTGAAGCCCAAGGTCTGCTCCCAAGCTGGATTTAATCGCACGAAGTAACTATCTAAATTGGCGATCGTTAGTAGATCGAGTGATAAATCGAAGAATCGATCGCGCTCTCGCTCGGCTTGAATCCTTTCGATTTCATTCTGCTTGCGTTGGTTAATATCCCGAAAATAAATCCCTAAGCCGATCTCCGATGGATAAGCATGAATCTCGAACCAGGTGCCACTTGGCTCGTACAATACCTCAAAATGTACTGCCACTCGATCGATCACAGCGCGGCGATATTCCTGCTCGACGATGTTACCGACCGACCACGGAAAAACTTCCCAATGGGTTTTACCCAAAAATTCTTCAGGTACAAGACCAACTAATTGGCGCACCACTTCAGTTGCCGTCGAATTGGTGTAGATTATCCGCCATTCGCGATCGAGCGTGACATAGGCATCAGTCATGCTTTCCCAAATCGTAGTCATCTGCTGATTCTTGGCTTGCAGCGTGAGTTCAGCTTGCTCTTTAGAATGCTGCAATTGCAGTCGGAGGCGGGTATTTTCGATCGCGTTAGATACCGCCGACTGTAATAGCTCTGCTGTCAAATCAAACTTGATTAAATAGTCTTGTGCACCGGCCTTAATTGCGCGTGCTGCGATTCTTTCATCGCCTCTGCCCGTTACCATCACCACGGGTGGACTACTACCATTACTTTGAGCGTGTAGTTGTGCTAAAAATTCCAGGCCATTCCCATCAGGGAGTGAATAATCCAGTATGATAACGTCGATCGCACTCGCTCTGCATAATTCCAATCCTGCCGCCACCGATGCTGCCTCCAATAGGTGGTAATCACAAGTTAGCGCGGTCAGCAACGAACGTCGCAGTTGTTCTCGATCGATCAAAAGATCTTCGACGATTAGTACTGTATAAGTTGAATTAGTCATATATATATATATATATATATATACAAGCCAATCACATCCGGTGAGGGATCACATTGACTTGCTTGCATAGCCTATTACATAATAACCGAACTATACTAGATTCCTGAATCTATAGGGAATAGTTATATATTAATTTAAGAATTGACTAAGCACTCTATCTTTAGACAAACGCTCTAATCACCTACCGGCACAACCATCCCCGGCATGGGTTCATCATCTAGCTCAAAGTCGGTTTTTTTGGCACCACATTGCGGGCAAACCCAATCATCAGGTAGCGTTTCAAAAGGGATACCCGGTTCGATGCCAGAATCTGGATCACCGACGGCGGGATCGTAGATGTGCCCACAGGATTTACAGATATAGTTTTGCATTATTTGACTCCTAAATTATGGTGAAGAATGACAGTGATCATTGATTTATTACAGACCCGTTGACTCGTCATGAGCATGAGCGCTGGGATCAACTCCCATATTGGCAACTAAGTCCCGTAAAACCGTAATCTGTTCGGAATGGTCGAGTTGTTGAAGTTTGGTTAAACACTGCGAGACTGAATTTTCTAGCGCATAACCAGCTGGCATCGGAATGATTTCAGAGCGGTCCATCCCTTGAGCTAACAAGTACCAAAAGAGTAATTTTGTGGTGTCGCTCAGTGCGCCATACTCTCGGCTAATTAGGTTATTCTTGCTCTCTACCAAATCGCGCTGAACTTGCAACTGCTCCTCATGAGTCATTTCTAGCACTTGTTTAAAAAGCCCTTCTGCGATTGTCGGTGATGCTGTGCTGGCTCCAGGGGCAGCCGGCGTAATAGATTTTCCAACTTCTTGGTAAACGAACCATAGTAAGGCGAGCTTCTGGTCTGTAGACAAAGCTGTAAAAGTTGAAATTAGATCGGGGTTAATACTTGAAATAGCAGCGGTCATAGTAGTATCCTGATTGGTTCTTTACACCATACTTATAATTCAAGCTATTTAGTACTCTCTTTAGAAAGAGATGCTGATCAATCAAAAGGTAGATGGAAATAAATAGTATCTATGCTTTGATAAGTACCTGGATATTTACAACTATTTAACTTGTGATCATGATAGCTCTCCCTGCCATCGATACAGATGTGTTTATAGATATTGACCATATTCAAGAACCCACTATTCATGAATATTTCAAAAGACTGAATGATGAACAGTTCATGGCGGTTACCGAGCTGTTTACAGAACAAGGATGCCTTCACCCTCCTTTTGAAAAAATGATCCAGGGTAGAGAGGCGATCGCTCACTACTTAAAAAAATGTAAATGTCAACTGGTCGATCGAACTGAACGCAGTGCAAGAAATTATGATGGTAGAAGTAAAATTATTAGCTACTCTCCATGATTTGCTGAACTTGAATCGTAGTTAAAAACTTGGTGCCAAGCAGATCGAATAAGTGTCTAGTAACCCACCAGCAGCCCCATTCTGCTGGAGGCTAAATAATCTAGATAGAACCTGGCTGGGGGTGTGGTGAAGGCGGTTTGGAATTTGCCATTGCTGCTAATGTCCGATTGGCTAGTTCGTCGCTCACCTTGCGAAATAGTGCCATCTGATGGTCTTGGATGATCTGACTGCATTTACCCAAACTGCCGGCGATTGTATTGTATAGTCGTTCCTTGGCATCAGGGGTGAAGATGTCGTACAGCATCCGCGCTTGGTCAAAATAATCTTCCTCATCTAGGGGTATGCGAGCCGCTAATCCCTCTTCGACATGGTACGGACGCTCTTGCGCAGTGGGGTCTACTTGGGGATAATCTTGATGAGTGGGGTGATAATTAATGCGCGCACCGTTGTTTCCATCCGATCGCATCAACCCATCTTGATAGGGCGTGTTGGCAGTGGTGGCGTGAGGATGATTGACGGGCAGAGTTTCGTAGTTGACACCCAAACGGTAGCGATGACTATCTGGATAAGACATAATCCGTGCTTGTAGCATTCGATCGGGCGACCAAGAAATTCCTGGCACGACATTCCCTGGCGAAAAGGCGGCTTGCTCGACTTCGGCAAAATAATTCTCAGGATTGCGGTTGAGTTCAAATTTGCCCACCCGTTGGAGTGGGAAATCCGCATGGGGCCAAACCTTAGTCAGATCGAAGGGATTCCAACGGAAGTTTGCGGCTTGTTCTGCGGTCATTGTTTGGATGTACATCGTCCAGGCTGGATAGTTGCCTTGGTCGATGGCGTAATATAAATCCTTGGTTGCCCACCGTGGTTCGATGCCCTGCATCTGCATCCATTCTGCTTCGGTAAAATTTTTAATCCCCTGGTCAGTTTTGAAATGGAATTTTATCCAAATCCGCTCATCAGCCGCATTAATCATGCTGAAGGTGTGACTCCCATAACCATTGATATGTCGCCATCCCATTGGCGCACCGCGATCGCCCATCAACCACAACACTTGATGAATACTTTCCGGCGACAGCGACCAAAAATCCCACCACATTTCATCCTGTCGCCAAGAATGATGGGGATGCTCTTTCTGAGAACGAATAAAATCCATGAACTTCATCGGATCGCGGACGAAGAAGACGGGCGTATTATTTCCGACCATATCCCAGTTGCCATCTTCGGTGTAAAATTTGACCGAAAATCCGCGTAAATCTCGATAGATGTCCGAGCCACCTTTGGACTTCGCCACCGTAGAAAAGCGCGCAAAAATTTCGGTCTGTTTGCCTACTTCAGCGAATAATTTCGCTTTGGTATAACGAGTGATATCGTCCGTCACCGTAAAGGTGCCATAAGCACCAGCACCCAGGGCATGAACTACTCGTTCGGGAATCCGTTCCCGATTGAAATGAGCCATTTTTTCCAGCAGTGTAAAATCTTCCATCAACAGCGGGCCACGTTCGCCTACTGTTTTAGAAACTTCATTGCTCGGAATGGGAATACCCGCAGCATTGGTCAATCTTTCGTTTTGGTTAGACATATTATGGGGTGTGAATATTTGACAAAAAATTAGCAATAGCTCTCAATTCTGCTTATTCATTAAGCTGCTGATTGGTTATTTTCGGGTAGATTGATCAAGCTGCTGAGGGGCTGATCAAAAGACCGTTGGGCTTGCTTCGTTGGGATCATAATCCAGCCTGCCCGTAAGAGCTGTTGACTAGTTGCCCAACCCGGCGAGCCGCCCGGCATCGGATGATCTGGTACGCAAAGTCCAGGGAAAGCTGTATGGGGTTTCCACTGGTGATTGGACTCTAGTCGCAGATGTAGAGCTAGTTTTCCATTGCCGCCAAACTTGGGGATCCAACATAGTTGTCCAGTCATTTGAGAGTCCTCCTAAATTCGATAGATAATCCATGTTGCTAATAAGAGGAACCACAGAAGAAGATTTTTTTCGGTGGTTCCCAAATAGTTAAACGTGAGAAATTTCTATTCAGCCTGCGCAGCAAGCTGCTCTTGCAGCTTGCTTTTCGCACTCTTAAACTGGGTAGCTAATTGTTCTTGTTGAGCATCACTACAGTTGCTACGAATTGCCGTGAACATAGCGTTTTCCTCTTGGCGGACGTGATCCATTACTGCTATTTTCAATTGCTCAATTTTAGACTTGAAATTATTGGCTGAAGAATCTAAAGATTTCAAATCTGTCAGCATTACCTTCATCTCAGCTTGCTCATCATACAGTTCTTGGGTTTCTTGGTAAAATGGGCGCACGGCAGGATAAACAACTTGTTCTTCTGCTTCGGAGTGAACAGATAGATCCTTGTAAATTTGTCCAAAATACTCTTCAATTTTTTCAGGATCGTCAGTTTTTTCAATTTGCATAAATAGCATACTGACTTTACTATGATCCATCCGAATGATGTCTTGAATACTCATGTCTGACTTGTCACTAGTTTGCGTCACGGCACTGCCAACAATGCCCGAAAGGGCGGCCACTGAATCTTGAACTCGTGCCCATAGTCCTTGTTGTGCTTCTTTTCCAGTGAGTTCACGCACACCTAGTGCCTCTAGTACGCCTTTGAGTTGTTCTTGGTGAGCACGGTTCTCAAAGTTGAGTGTATTCAAAGGCATAATGGCAGCTTCTACATCAGCTCCGACGACTTGAGCAGCCTTGTGAACCAAAACACCTGACATGAATTGTTGGTGTTTTAACAATTCATGTTGAGCAACTTTTTCGTAGAGCGAAAGCTCAGATCCGTCCATTAACTGACCGATCTTCTCAACCATCATGGTGATTGTTTCATGGGGCTGACCCGGCACACCATATTGAATGCTAACAGTATCTAAAATACCTAGATTTTTGCGATCGTCATCCAGCATATGTCCAAGCCTGTCGCGAATTTCCTGGTCGCTACAACTAGACATCAATTTTTCCTCGTTAGCAATTAGCAGATTTTGCACTTCTTTAATATCGGCTATCTTACAAGCAATCGCTGTTCGTTTTGAATCTTCAAGAGTGATGGACATAATTTATTCCCCTTATAGTGTATGCTCACTGAATAACAATGAACACTGTCAACTTAAAGGTAAAATATTTAAAAAAATAGCTCATCCTTCTAACGATAGATTTATCTGGGCTATTAATGACCTGAGAACTCACCCTTTGGAGAGACGTCAACATCTGGAAAGAGTTGGTAGGATGTTGAGTGATTGATGAGGCGGTTAGCAAAAGTGAAAATACCTCTAGGCCAGGTAAGTAAAGTTTTAGATCATCAGTTTACTTCCTACCACCACAAGATTTGGAATAGTGATCATGACAAGTTCTACTAAAGGAATTGCTTCTACTCCTAACGATCGCAGAACGATCGCAGAACGATCGC
>CAXTSZ010000068.1:0-15964 GCA_964247125.1 uncultured bacterium | reverse complement strand
GTGAAGCCAGCAGACATTTCATATATTGTTGAGCCATTTTGTTTAACCTCCACTCTGAGTGTTTTGTAGTTGCCATTACATTCACTAGCCGTTGCCGGAGCAACTATCTCGCAGTGATACGTTTTTGCAGTGTAAGTTCGCCCCATGGCTGCTAAATCAGCTTTAGCTGTCCCTGCCGTACAATCATCCGCAGCCGCACTACCCAATACCATAGTTCCGGTTGTACAAATAGTTGTAAAAGGAGTGCCGCGCGTCTTATCCAAAATCCGCTGCGCCACCATCATTGCCCCCGTTCTCACCTCACTCTTAGAGTTATTCATCTTCGAGTATAAAAATAGTGGCATCGCGTAAGCTAGCGTTACTCCCAAAGTGGTAAGGGCGATCGCCGCCTCCAAAATACTAAAACCTTGATCTCTACTGCTGCGTCCACCTTTTTTGTATTTGTTCATAGCTCCATAACCTACAGCCACATTACTATCCTCGGATTTTTTTAATATTTTGTTGATTATCTAACTTAGTGGAGAACCAGCCAGTTTTGCACTATCAGGATCATTAACATTACTAAAAGTCTTGCGCGACACATCACCCACAGCACTCACCGATATTTCCACTTTATGCACCTTAGAATCATTCTGAACATTGTCAACAAGGTTGAACGTTCTACTGATAGTTGCGTTAGCCGCATCCCGCACCTCACCGCGACTATTAAAACAAGTTGTCATAGCATCTTTGGCTGCACCAGTAAGATTTTTGAACTCATTATCATTAGCTTGATTCTTCACAACTATCCCTGGTGGCAAATAGACAAATTTGTTATTGTCACCAACCCATTTGTCAGTAGAAGCACAATTCCCATTAGCCCGAGTTTCCACCCGAAAAGAGTACTGATTTTGCCCAGCGTCATAAGCTGGAAAAATACGATATGGGTTGCCGGAGTTAGCTCTAGCTACCAAGTTAACGGTTTTCAGCATCCCTTCTACCTGAATTACTGCCAACTTCATCGGCTTCTTCTGAGATATTAATGATGGAACAGCAATCGCTGCCAAAACACCAGCAATGACTAGCACTACCAACATCTCTACCAGAGTAAAGCCCCCGTCAACACGACTAAATTTGTTCATAGAAAGTTAATGAGTACAACTCAGGAGAGATCAGTAGGAAACGACTACTAGTTATAGTTCCCAGTTTTGGTTCAGAAATTTACGATCGCCGAACATTTCGACTAAGAACAAAAGATTGAGATATTTTTAAATCACCCTGTTATCAGTATTTATGCTGAAACCAAATTCAGCTGTGACGCTTATCACGAGATCACCAATCCCCTAAACGCCCTCATCCCTATCTCCATCTCCCACCACCTTCCATCCGCCCAAAAACACCAAAAAGCCCCCAGCTAATTAAAGCCAGAGGCAAAATTATAAATTTTAAAGATTAGCCCACTACTTTCAAGATATCGTCCGCATGGGTAGCAGTACTGACAGTATCATCTACGTGTGCGATCGATCCATTCTCATCAATTACATAGGTAACCCGCTTGGCATACCCACCCGCATCCACATCATAAGCCTTCGAGATCGCCCCCCCCACATCCGCCAACAACGGAAACGGCAGACTAAACTTACTGGTAAAAGCTTGGTGAGAAGCTTCGTCATCTTGGCTCACACCCAAAACCGTAATACCCTTTTGCAAGTACACTGCATAATTATCACGGAAGCTACAAGCCTGCTTGGTACAACCTGGGGTGTCATCTTTAGGATAAAAATACATCACAACCTTCTGACCCAAGAAGCTCGACAAAATCACCGAATTGCCATTAGTGTCTTTAACATTAAAGTCTGGTGCCTTAGCACCCACAGAAAGAGCCATGCTGCATCCTTAAAAAAACTACTACGGCTGTCATTGTAATCGTTTTTAGCTTTTCTATTTAACCACCGTGGATTCAGCAACCGAAAAGAAATACCAAGAAATTAAAGTCGAATTGCAACGTGCTGCTCTGGCCCTGAGCTTCCTCTTCTTTGCCGGTACCTCCTGGTATCACCTCGTGGAAGGCTGGTCGTGGCTCGATGCCCTATATATGACCGTGATTACCCTATCCACCGTAGGATTTGGCGAAACGAATCCCCTTGGTGAGCGTGGGCGAATTTTTACCATCACCCTGATTTTGATGGGCGTATTGACGATCGGCTACATCGTGAATACTTTCACCGAAGCCTTAATTGGGGGATACTTTGTAGAAGGTCGCCGCATTCGTCTCCAGCGCAGTCTTGTGGAATCTCTTACTCAGCACTATTTAATCTGCGGCTTTGGCCGGATTGGGCGGCAAATCGCCGAAGAGTTTGCCGCTGAAAAAGCGCCATTTATTGTGGTCGATTCTAGTGCCGAGCAAGTGGCGATCGCTCAAGATGCTGGCTATATTGCCATTCAGGCCGATGCGACTCTCGATGAAACACTCATTAAGATGGGCATTGCCCAAGCGACTTGCCTGGTGGCCGCGCTGCCCTCCGATGCCGAAAACCTATACATTATTCTGTCGGCCAAAACCCTAAATCCTAGTTTGCGGGCGATCGCCCGTGCCAGTAACGAAGAAGCGGTGCAAAAATTGCAAAGAGCCGGGGCGAGTATGGTGATTTCGCCCTATATTACCGGGGCACGGCGGATGGCCGCCGCAGCGCTCCGCCCCCAGGTTTTAGACTTCATGGATGGGATCATGACCAGCTCCAGCGGCGGCTCTTTTTATATGGAAGAGTTTTTGGTCAATGCCCGGACTTGTCCGGTGGCGGGTTTGTCGCTGCGGGAAGCCAAATTGCGATCGCAGTCCGGTGCTTTGGTGTTGGCGGTGCGGCGGCAAGATAATGAACTGATTGTGGGGCCGACTGGGGAAGCAATTATTATGGGTGGTGATACGCTAATCTGTATGGGGACTGCTGACCAGCTGCGCATGATCAATCGTCTGCTCGACCCGCCACCAGCTTAGAAATAGAGAACCCAGCCCCTTCGCCCAGAATTGGGAGAAGGGGAGCCAGAGTCTCTTACTCCCTCTCCCAAACTGGGGAGAGGGCTGGGGTGAGGGTATTTATTTAATTCACGCTCCTGAGAACATGCAAATCAGAATTGGGAATGGCTACGATATTCATCGCTTGGTACCCGATCGCGCCTTAATCCTCGGCGGCGTGAAAATTGAGCATGAGCTGGGCTTGTTAGGGCATAGTGATGCCGATGTGTTGACCCATGCCATTATGGATGCGTTGTTGGGGGCTTTAAGCCTAGGTGATATTGGTCATTACTTTCCGCCCACCGATCCGCAGTGGGCAGGAGCCGATAGCTTGCAGTTACTGGCGCAGGTGCATCAGTTGATTCTCGATCGCCAGTGGCAAATTACTAACATTGATACCGTGATTGTGGCGGAAAGGCCAAAACTCAAGCCCCATATCGCGGCGATGCGCGATAGATTAGCCACGGTTTTGAATTTAGCGCCCGATCAGGTGGGGGTGAAGGCCACCACTAATGAACAGTTGGGTCCTGTGGGGCGCGAAGAAGGGATTTGTGCTTATGCGGTAGTATTGCTACAGGCGGAGGGGTAGTGAGGAAACTATGGGTAAGTCAATTTTTCGGAAATTATTAATTTGGGCGGCGGCTATCAGTATCACGCTGGGGAGTTGTAGCTTGACGCCATCGGCGCAGGTGCGGAACCAACTAGCGGTCAGCCAGACCAGTGCCCCCAAAACTTTTAACCCGGCGTTGGTCAATTCTCGCCCTAGTGTACCCATCTATACCAGCGAAGGGATGGTAGTGGAGAACGGTAAGGGGGTGCTGGAGCCTGGATTAGCAGAAGCTTGGCAGGTGAATGGTAACAATGTAACTTTTACCCTGCGCCCCAATTTGAAATGGTCGGATGGTCAGCCGTTGACGATCGAGGATGTCTTATTTTCTTTTAATGAGGTTTATTTAAACGAAGATATTCCCACCGATACTCGGGATGGCTTGCGCATTGGCTTGGCACAAAAGCTACCCACTATTAAGAAGACTGGCGATCGCACCGTCGAATTTACCACTCCCGAGCCATTCGCTCCGGCAGTGCGCGCTTTTGGTAGTGTGGATATTTTGCCGGCGCACAAGCTACGCACAGCGGTGCGCACCAAAGATGAGAAAGGCAAATCAACGTTTCTGAGTACGTGGGGCACCGATACCAAAAACCTCAAAGACATTGTTAGTAATGGCCTGTATCGCTTGGCCAGTTATCTGCCCGGTGAACGCTTGGTGTTTGAACGGAACCCTTACTATTGGCGCAAAGATGCCCAGGGTCGGCAGTTGCCCTATATTGAAAAACTAGTATGGCAAATTGTGGAAGGCAGTGATGCGGCCTTGATGCAATTCCGTTCTAAGAACACTGACTCCTATGCTGTTTCGCCCGCTTTTTTCTCGTTGCTAAAGAAAGAAGAGAAAAAAGGTGATTTCACGATTCGCAATGCCGGCCCCGATTCCGGCACTACTTTTATGGCCTTTAATCTCAATAAAGGCAGTAGAAAGGGTGAACCATTGGTGGCACCCTATAAATCGGCCTGGTTCAACAACGTCAAATTTAGACAGGCCACGGCCTATGCGATCGATCGGCAACGGATGATCAACAACATCTATCGCGGTTTAGGTGCCGCCCAAAATTCATCGTTCTCGGTGGGGACTCCCTACTATCGCCCGCCGATTAAGTCCGAAATCTACGACTATGATTTAGTCAAAGCCAAACAATTACTTCAAGAAGCCGGATTTAAATATAAAAAGAACCAGCTCTTTGATAGTCAAAATCGCCGCGTGCAGTTCACCCTACTCACCGGGGCAGAAGGCGCAATTGGCCAAGCGCTGGGAGTCCAAATCAAACAAGATTTGGCCAAGCTGGGCATGGACGTGAATTTCTCGCCGATCGCCTTCAGTATTTTGGTCGATAAAATTGATAATTCCCTCGATTGGGATGCTCTAATCATTAGCTTTACTGGTGGTGTGGAGCCGAATGAAGGGTCTAACCTGTGGCTGAGTGAAGGTCGATCGCACATGTTCAATCAAAAACCCAATAAACAGCAAGAACCCATTACTGGTCAAGAAGTGGCTCCCTGGGAAAAAGAACTCGATCGCCTGTACATTGACGGCGCGCGTGAACTGAACGAAACCAAACGCAAAGAGATATATTCACAGGTGCAGCGCGTTACCCAAGAAAATGTACCCGTTATCTTTCTGGTGAATTCGCTGTATTTATCAGCGGTGCGCAATCGGGTCAAAGGAGTTGTGCCCTCGACGACGCATGCCGCTGGGATACTGTGGAACTTGTCCGAGCTGAAAATAGAAGATAAGCCATGACCCAGCCCGAATTTTTGCCAGCATTGCTGCAAGCAGTAGCCAGTGGTCAGCTAGATCCAGGGCAGGCTCTAGAGCAGTTGCTGGGGTATGGCGCGATCGAGGATTTTGCCAAGATCGACAAGCAACGCCCAGCCCGCACTGGTTTTCCGGAAGTGATCTTTGGTCAGGGCAAAACCGTCGAGCAAATTATCAAAATTATGGAGCGGATGCGACTCGATCACCCCGTGGTGATGGCTACCCGCATTGAACCAGCGGTGCAGGCCGAATTATCAGCAGCCATCCCCGATCTGATTTATTATTCCCCCGCCCGGATTAGCGCCCTCCACGCCACACCGATTTCGATCAAATATCCAGGGCGAATTACGATCCTCACCGCTGGCACTGCCGATATTCCGGTCGCGGCAGAAGCCGCCTGTACTGCCATGCTCTGCGGCTTCCAAGTAGAAAAACTCTGGGATGTGGGTGTAGCTGGTATTCAACGGTTGTTAAATAATCGCCAGGTGATCGATCGAGCTAATGTGCTAATTGTCGTTGCTGGCATGGAAGGAGCCTTACCCAGCGTTGTGGCGGGACTGGCCGATTGCCCCGTCATCGCCGTGCCTACCAGTGTTGGTTATGGGGCTCATTTTCAAGGATTAGCTCCTCTCCTCACCATGCTCAACTCCTGCGCTACCGGAGTGGGCGTGGTGAATATCGATAATGGCTTTGGGGCAGCGATGCTAGCTGGTCAGATTCTCCGCACCGCTCACAAGCTGGCAAATTAGATATAGGCTAATATTAATGGCAAACTACTGTGGCCATAATTCTTTGACCCTCACAACATGTAGGCATTGAATAAGCTATGATAGTACTAATGTTCTTATTTTCTAAAAACCGATGAATAGCTGTATCTTGATGGCCGAAATCGCGCAGAATCCTGAACTGCGCTCTACTTCCGACAACCAAATGGAAATCGCCGAGATGTTTGTGCAGTTCATTAATGCCAAACCCGAAAATCCCCCAGCGTTGATTAAAGTAGTCGGTTGGAACAACCTGGCACGGGAAATCAAAGAAAAATATCGGCAAGGTGACAAGGTCGTGATTGAAGGGCGACTAGAGATGAATACGATCGATAAGCCCGAAGGCTATAAAGAAAAACGCGCCCAGCTCATTGCTTCTCGTATTCATCCATTGGGCGCAGTCGATGGCTTTAGTATGCCAGCTCCAGCGGCGTTGCCTGTTTCGACACCTGCCGCCGCCGAGATGATGGCCGAAGCTGCTCCGGCTAAAGCCCGCAGTCAAGCCAAGGCTGCCCCCGTAGATACCTATGACAATGATGAAGAAATTCCGTTCTAACTTGATGGTGTGGAGTCAGCTGTCTGGTTTTTCTCCAGGCAACTTTGCTTAAATCCTGTGTAAGTACTGACAAAATTCCCAAAAAGACCTTAAAATAAACTCTTTAGTGATAGATAAGCTTTTTGTGAACTCAGTGCTTTTGCGAGAGCTGAAGAATCTGGAATAATCTATAACATTTTTATTAAACTGAGCATTCGTTCCACTCTGCTGTACCAGAAGTAGTTGTGTGCTCTTTAAAATCTGCTGCTTAGAACTAGAAATAAGCTTACTCTCACCATTAACCTGGAGAAAATTCTATGTCCATCCGTCTTTATATTGGTAATTTACCAAAGTCCGATGTCGAGCGCCAAGATCTGCAAGATGTATTTGCGGAAGCTGGTGAAACTGTTGTTGCCAAAGTAATTAAAGACCGCAAAACTGGTAAATGTCGCGGTTTTGGCTTCCTCACTGTGGAAACTGATGAACAAGCCGATGAAATCATTGCTAAGTACAACGGTGTCATGTTCCAAGAAATGGAAATTAAGCTAGAAAAAGCTTTACCCAAAACCGAAGAAGATGAAGCACCTAAATCTACTGTGGGTCGTCCGGAGCGGGTTGGTGACCGGCCAGATCGATCTGGCGATGGCCAGAAACGCAGTGGCGGCAAGAAAAGTGGCGGTGGGAATCGCGGTGGTGGCAAATCTGGTGGCGGTAGCGGTGGTACTCCCCAAACTTTCACGAGTGGTGACACTGGTTTTCAGCCAGACCCGCGTTGGGCAGCTCAGTTAGAAGCTCTGAAAGAACAGTTAGCGGAAGTTAATCCCTAATTTATCTGAGCCAAATCTGGCTCTAAAGTTTTTTTGGCTATGGTTTTTCCAGGTTATATGGCCGCTGATGTCGAGCACATCAGCGGCTTTTTGTGGTGAATTACAGTTGAGCTGGCACCGTAGTCCGGCTTTCTTGTATTCTGAGCTAAGTATTAGTAAAGAAAATTTTTAAGATGACATCCCCGCAAGATTTAATGAAACAAGAAGTGGGCAAAGCTGCTGCTGCTCGGGTTAAATCCAACTCCGTAATTGGCTTAGGCACTGGCTCTACTACCGCTTTTGCGATCGAATACATTGGCGAGCGTTTAAAGTCGGGCGAATTGACTAATGTGGTGGGTATTCCGACTTCTTTTCAAGCTCGGGTATTGGCCAAGCAATTTGGAATCCCGCTGACTACATTGGATGAAGTCGATCGCATTGATATCGCGATCGATGGTGCCGATGAAGTTGATCCGCACAAGAACTTGATCAAAGGTGGGGGCGCAGCACATACCCAAGAGAAAGTTGTAGACGCTTTAGCTGAACAATTTATCGTAGTGGTAGACAGCAGCAAACTCGTTGATAAACTAGGATCTACTTTCTTACTGCCAGTCGAAGTGATCCCGATGGCCGTTACGCCGGTAATGAGAGCAATCACCAAACTCGGCGGCGCACCGCAACTGCGCATGGGCGTGCGCAAAGCCGGTCCGGTAGTGACTGACCAGGGTAACTTGGTAATTGACGTGAAGTTTCAGTCGATCGACAACCCCGCCGAACTGGAAAAAACCTTGAACAACATTCCCGGCGTACTAGAAAACGGCTTATTCGTAGGCGTAACCGATCTAGTACTAGTAGGTGAAGTCCAAGATGGCAAAGTCGTGATCAAGGAAATGTAAACTTGATCAAAAGTGCCTATAATCTTTACTGACTATAAAGCCACTGACAATTTAATAAGTAGTTCGCTTAAGATCGACCCTTACGATGGGGAGCTTGAGGGGGTGCGTCCCGCCCCTCAATGGGGGGACTGGGGGTCAGAACCCCCAGATCCAGGTTCTCCATTTCCATGAAACGTAAACTCTACACAGGAACCAATAGTTTTGAGTCAACACACCAGCATCGCACCCCACGGCGGCACCCTCATCAACCGCATCGCCACCACCGCCCAAAAAACCGAATTCTTAACCAAAGCCGACTCCCTACCGCGAGTTACCCTCGACGAACGCGCCTACTCCGACCTCATCATGATTGCGATCGGTGCCTTCAGCCCCCTCACAGGCTTCATGACCCAAGCCGACTACGATCCAGTCGTAGACAAAATGCGATTAGCCAACGGCCTACCCTGGTCGATTCCCATCACCCTCTCCGTCACTACCGCAGTCGCAGAACCGCTGACTATTGGCAGTCTTGTGCGCCTCGATGACCCCGCTGGACAATTTGTCGGCGTACTAGAACTCACCGAAAAATATACCTACGATAAACAGCACGAAGCCATTAAGGTCTACCTCACCCAAGATGAAAAACATCCTGGTGTCAAAGTAGTCTATGACCAAGGCGCAGTGAATTTGGCAGGCGCTGTGTGGTTGCTCGATCGAAAACCCCATCCCTTGTTTCCGACCTATCAGCTCGATCCGATCGTCTCCCGCCAAATGTTTCAAGACAAAGGCTGGCACACCATCGTGGGCTTCCAAACCCGCAACCCCATTCACCGCGCCCATGAATACATTCAAAAATGTGCCATGGAAACAGTCGATGGCTTATTTCTCCATCCCTTGGTTGGTGCCACCAAAGAAGATGACATTCCGGCAGATGTGCGGATGCGCTGCTATGAAATTATTCTAGAAAATTACTACCCCGCCGATCGAGTGATTTTAGGCATTAATCCCGCTGCCATGCGTTATGCTGGCCCGCGCGAAGCCATCTTCCATGCCCTCATTCGTAAAAACTACGGCTGTACCCACTTTATTGTGGGTCGTGATCATGCCGGGGTCGGCGACTACTATGGCACTTACGACGCTCAGTATATCTTTGACGAATTTGAGCCAGACGAATTGGGCATTGTCCCGATGAAGTTTGAACATGCTTTCTATTGTCAAGTTACTAAGTCGATGGCTACGACTAAAACTAGCCCTAGTACTCCCGAGCAACGCGTGCATCTCTCTGGCACGAAAGTGCGCGACTTGCTGCGCCAAGGCGAACTGCCACCGCCCGAGTTTTCGCGGCCAGAAGTAGCTGCCGAGCTAATTAAATCAATGAAAACCACTTAAAATTACCCCCATCCCCCGACTTCGGGGGATTTTTGGCATAGTTACAGATATGATGAATTTTAAAACTTTATTGTTGGGAACAGCTTTAGCGATCGCCACTTGGGTAGGTGGGACTGGCGATCTTGATCACCAAACAGCGTTGGCGAGATCGCGATCGGCGGCCAGCTTACCAGTGGTCTCGATCCAACAGTTACCAGTCCCAGCCCAAGATACGATCCGCTTGATCGATCGCGGCGGTCCTTTCCCTTATCGGCAGGATGGTACCGTGTTTAATAATCGCGAAAGACGCTTGCCCACGGCGGCGCAAGGAGCTTACCGAGAATACACCGTGCCCACCCCCGGATCTAGAGATCGCGGCGCCAGACGAATCATTGCTGGCCAAAAAATCAAGTATTATACTGCCGACCACTACCGATCTTTTCAACGGGTGCAAGAATAATGGCTACAATTAATTCGATCGTTCTGGGACAAGCTATCCCCCGAGTCTATCGGCTCAATAGCGACATTGCACCAGAAGAATTCGCTGCTAATTTACAAATGGAGAGCGGGGAATTATTTTATCTCGACGGGGCAGAAATGACCGACAAAGAGCAGCTGATGCAGGAGTTTGCCGCTGTCCTAAATTTCCCGGATTATTTTGGTGGCAACTGGGATGCTCTCCACGATTGTTTGAGCGATTTTGATTGGCGAGAGGATGGTGCTACCCACTGCATATTGTTGTTCGATCACTGGGAAAAATGCACTAGTCCTAATTTGATTGAAATCCTCCAAGAGGCGATGGTCGCTTGGCATGCGGCAAAAGCGTCAGTATATATATTACTCCGTACTACTGTCTCCGATGAATATGTGCAGGGACTGCCAATTGTTAGTTGAAGGGTCTTGGGGCGCAAATGACTAAATCCAGTTCCACATTTCACCGATCGCCTTCCAGGTGTTTTCGTTAAACCACATGCGGAGGGCTAGTTGTTGATGACTCAGCGGTAAACCCAGGTAAATTGGTAGCCACCAAATAAAAGCAGCCGCGATCGCGAAAACTGCTGTAATTGACCACCCCCGCAACTGGGGAATCGGGCTATGGAACCAGCGATCGAGTAACCAAGCTAAAGCCAACACGGCAAATACTAGCGAACCCATGTAGTGATAGATATAAATGCAGCGCGTTACCCGGATCCACGGGAATAAATTGGCTCCATAGTTAGCTAAGAAAAAAATTGGGAGAGCCACTTGTGGATTACTAAGATCCCAATGATCACCAGTAACTATTTTTTTGAGTAACCGCCAGGTCATCGCGACAATTACCCCAAATGCTAACCACCACAAAAAGGGGTTACCCATCGCATGGACATCATAGATCTTATCTAGATTGACATTACCTGCTGCTCCTTTCACCACATTGTAGTAGTAAGCCAGCGGTCGCATCATTAAAGGCCAGGTATACCAGTTAGCACAGTAGGGATGTACCGCCTTCCCGTTACCAACCTTTTCGTGATAGTGCAAAATCTCACCCTGCATCTTCCACAGATTGGGTTCGGGGTTTTGTTGTAAGTGGGGAATCCAAGCAATGATGTACACGGCTGCTGGCACAGCTACGAGGTAAACCAGGATCTCCCAAATCTGGAGGCGACTTAGTTTAACTAGTACCGAAGGTTCTATCTCTGGTGGAAAATCCTTGATTTCGGTAGTGGGGCGGCGGGTCAAAATTTGATGCATAATAATGACTCCCAGACTCAACCAAATACCCAGCAAGAACCACAGGCCATTCCATTTACAAGCGATCGATAAACCAAAAAATACGCCAGCGGCGATCCCCAAAACCCAGCGTCGCCAGCTCTGGGCACTCAGTCCCATCAACAGCCACAGCTGACCCAGTAAGCCAAATAGCACTAAGAATACATTGTTCAGAGCATAGCGAGAATCGACTAAGAACAGCCCATCCAGAGCCATTAAGCCCGCTGCCATCACCATATAACTGCGGCGTTTGGTTAAGTGATAGGCGATGCCGCCCACCACGATCGGAATAAAAGAGCCAAAAATTGCATTAAACCAGCGATAGCTAAAGGTGCTGCGCACTGAACCAGTCAAACTATTGGTCGTGTCATGACCGATCGGCAGCATGTCCCCTAACCAAATTCCCACGGCAATAATGTATTGACTCAGGGGCGGGTGAGCATTGAAGAACTTAGTATGGGTGAGGTAATCGTTGGCAAATTTGGCGTAGTAGACTTCATCAAACACAAAGGCATTGAAGCGCCCTAAACCCCAAAAGCGCAGGAATAAGGAAAATACAAAAATACCGATCATGCCCCAGGTGTACCAAGTTAGGGGTGGGTTTTTTGGTTTATTTGGTAACATGGCGATAATTATTTGACAACAACAGGGGCAGTAACCGGCGATAACTTACTTTTAATGAAATAGCCGATCGCCACCAAGAAAATAATCAGCAAGCCACCAATGCCAATGGGATTAGGTAGCCAAAAGACGGTGCTGAGGTGGTTGACTTGACCGGGCTGGAGCTGCCAACGACCGTTCTGATTGCTGACAAAACTGGGGACATGGAGGGCGAATTTGAGGTCTAAATTCTGCTGGTTGGCTGGGTCGCCAGCGCTACCGCTTGTTACTTGGCGATCGGTGGCTAAGGAGCGCAAATCTAGGTCATAGGTGAGTTGGTGACGACTGGCGAGCAAAAAATTATTTTGGGTGACGACTAATTTTGAACCGAGCAGTTGTTGATTCTCCTGCTGAGAGGCTGCACCAACACTAGCAAAAAACTGATTGAACTTGCGTGTTAGCTCTGCCGCTGTCCGAAAGGGGATGACTACGTTCAATTCTCGATCGCTAATTTTCTGGACTTGACCCCGGAGTTGGTGAGTGCGTTGTTCGATCGATTTCAGCCAGGTATCAATGGCTGAATGGTTGAGCTGATAAAACTGGCGGTCTAAGGTGATGTGTTGCACTAACTCCCCCGCATTAAAGCTCTGAAAATTGACGGTGGTGTCGTACTGGACACAACCGGTAAGAGCTAGGAGTAAACTCGCTAGCAGCACTAATCGTTTCAAGAAATTATGAATTGCTGGCATGATGGGGGCCACGTCCTCAACGTATCTGACCCTAATGTACCAAACTTAGGATCGTCAACAAAACTAAAGATGGTGTTGCTGAATTCAAGCATGAAAATCGATTTTGCCCGCACCCCCAGCCTGCCAAAACAACCACCCCCCGATCGCCAACCCCACCACCAACATCACTACAATAAACCCATTGTCACTCGTATTAATCTCACGCGGATCGATCGGTGGCTTCATAATCTGGCGGCGTGGCGCAAAGCGCGTCGGTCGCGGTGCCGACGAACCCAGAGCACGATTATTCTCCTCCAAATCCTTTAGATCCGGAATTTTAGTAACCCATTCCTCCCGGCGCACCAACGCCGGAGCCTGCAAAATATACAGAATCCGCTTACTTTCCTGGCGTGTCTCAATACTCGGATGAGACATAAGCTGCGCACAAAGATCGATCGCCGCTGGCAAATTCCCACTAGCCTCATAAGCCGTCACCAACCACAGTTGCATCTCACCCCCCAACTTCGATCGCGCCTCCACCTCCGCCAGCGCCGCTGTCAAACACACCACAGACTGTTGATAGTCCCCTCGCTCAAAGGCAGCTTGACCATTGCGGTAATCTATTGGCGTTTCCCCGGCACTCATATTTCATAGATCTCCGCTGACTGGTTACTGGAGGCCACCATCATCGTGCCAATCCCCGCATCGGTCAAAATTTCTAGTAACAAAGAATGGGGTACCCGGCCATCCAAAATATGGGCAGACTTGACCCCCTGTGCCAAACTCCGAATACAGCAAGTCAGCTTCGGAATCATGCCACCACTGACCACCCCAGTAGTTACTAACTCACGGGCTTGGGGAATATCGAGCTGCCGAATCAACGAAGTCGGATCATGGAAATCGCGCATTAGCCCCGGCGTATCGGTGAGTAAAATTAATTTCTCTGCCCCCAGAGCCGCTGCAATTTCACCCGCCACCGTATCGGCGTTGATATTATAAGATTGACCATGTTCATCGGCAGCGACACTAGAAACCACTGGAATATAGCCATCTTTGACCAATGATTCTAAGATATTCACATTCACATTGCTGACTTCCCCCACAAACCCAATTCCCGCGCGGCCTTCTGGACGGGCTGTGATCAAATTGGCATCTTTACCACACAGGCCGATCGCCGTTCCTCCAGCCTGATTGATCAAAGAAACAATTTCTTTGTTGACCTTGCCCACCAAAACCATTTCGACTACTTCCATCGTGGCCGCATCTGTCACCCGGAGGCCATCTTTGAACTGGGGTTCAATGCCTAACTTATCTAGCCAAGTATTAATTTCAGGGCCACCGCCATGCACAATAATGGGGCGAATACCTACGCAGGCCATAAAGACGATGTCGCGCATTACTTGATCTTTCAAGACACTATCTTTCATGGCGGCACCACCATATTTCACAACTATGGTGCGGCCAGCAAATTTTTGAATATAGGGCAGAGCTTCACTGAGCACCCGCACCCGGTCAGTATCGTTATTTATCAAAGAATCGATCGCCATAGTTAAAACCAAAATTAAAGCTGCGGGTCGGGGACAGGTGGTGGAGATTTAAGTACTGTCGGCATCCGAGCCAGAATCTCGGCTGCTACCGATTGCGGTTCTCGATCGGCTGTCACCGTAATGTGTAAATCTGCCTCAGCATACCTTTGGCGACGACTTTCTAGCAACTGTGCGATGGTAGCCTGGGGATCTGCGGTGCGCAGCAAAGGCCGAGATTCATCGGTGGCCAATCGCTCCCACAGCACGGCAGCGGGCACATCGATCCACACTACTAAACCTTGGTGCAGATAGCCCCAGTTGCTCCGGCGGAGTACCAATCCGCCACCAGTGGCTACGACTAATTTGGTGTAAGCCGAGATTTCAGCCAGCACCTTGGCTTCGATCGATCTAAATTCTTCTTCCCCGGCCATCGCAAAAATATCATTGACTGACTGCCTACTAACTTGCTCAATGAGATGATCAGTATCAAAAAACTTATACTGCATCTGCTCGGCTAGTAATTGACCGATCGTCGATTTGCCACAGCCCATCATCCCAACTAGATAGACATTAAGATTTTGGATTAAATTTTGGGTCATTTTTTTGGTGCGTCCTCATCTTCAAAATCAAAACCCCAATCTTCGCTATCCGATCGCAATTTACTACCTACTTCTGGCGGTGCATTGCGGGTGCTGGGCTGGCTAATTACTCGATAGTTGGCATCATAAACACTATCACTAGCATTGACACTGGGTGGTATATATCTAAATTGCTCAGGATTCTCTGGTACGGGGGCGGCCAGTTTTTTATTTTTTTGGCGACTCGGTGTTTCATCGACGATGTCCCGGTTGGGTCGAGACTTTTCCCAATCATCGGTAATTGGTGTCGGTGGCTCATAAGAAAACTCGGCTGGCGTCGTTGCTGACCGCCGCCGGGGCTGTTGCCCAAACATCAAAATTCGCAAAATGAGGCTGGTGGCAATGCCCAAACCTAAGGCACCGATCGCTAATGTTCCCAGCGAAATCGGCACTGTGCTTTTGCCCAGAAACACTAATGACAGCTCTGGGGTGAGGTTAGAAAAGAAGATGATTGTTAGGAAGATCGCTAAACAGGCGATCGTCATCAAACGCAGAAGAAACATTGCTGATAACTGAGCCAACACACCGATTATAGGGTATTTTCGGCGAGGATTTTGGTAAGTTGTCGTAGGATATTCTTGAATTATGCTTATTCTTCTGGTCTTGAGAAATTCAATTGGATTCAGGAGTCCAGAAATCTAATGCTTTAAATGCGGCGAAATCCCGAAAGTTATAAGTCCAAACAGGACAGCGATAGCGCAGGGCGATGAAAATAACCGCAGCATCTTCTAGGCTACCTTGCCAGCGGGGAAGTTGAAGTAGCATAGCTTTTAGATTTGCTAAATCATCTTTGTTGATTTCAACCAGATGTAAAGTGTCTTCCATAATTTGAAGTGCTTGCTGGGCAATGGCTGGTGTGGTTCTTTGCAGAATCCATTTGTAAACTTCAAAAACAATTGGTATCGGGGTAATGAGGATAGTTTTGTTTTTGGCTAGTTGGGTAAAACCATGAACGCATTGCTGGTGATAAGTATCTTTCTCGTAGAATAAGCCGATAAATGGGCCAGCATCAAC
>CAXTSZ010000067.1:0-17037 GCA_964247125.1 uncultured bacterium | reverse complement strand
CATTAGAATTAAAGAGCTATTCACTGCCCCCTGTCTCCTTATGACCGTCGCCACTCCGACTGCACAGATTAATCAGATCGACTGGTCAGCTGTGGCCACCACCCTCCGCGCGATCGTAGGAGCAAAGCATGTCATTCAAAAGCGGGAAGAGCTGATTACTTATGAGTGTGATGGCCTAACTAGCTATCGCGAACGTCCGAACTTAGTGGTATTGCCCAAGACGACTGAAGAAGTGGCAGCAGTGGTACAGGTGTGCGACAGGTTAAACATTGCTTGGGTAGCGCGGGGAGCGGGGACTGGTTTATCCGGGGGGGCTTTACCTGTAGAAAACTGTCTATTGATCGGGACGGCGCGGATGAATGCCATCCTTAAAATAGATCTAGAGAACCAACGGGTAGTGGTGCAACCGGGCGTGATTAATAACTGGGTCACACAGGCCGTCAGTGGGGCTGGTTTTTACTACGCGCCCGATCCTTCTAGCCAGATTATTTGCTCGGTAGGGGGAAATGTTGCCGAAAATTCTGGGGGAGTACATTGTCTAAAATACGGCGTGACCGTCAATCATGTGTTGGGCTTAAAGTTGGTTTTGCCCGATGGATCGATCGTCGATACTGGTGGTGAAGTAGGTGAGATGCCGGGATACGATTTAACTGGTTTGTTTGTAGGTTCCGAAGGAACGTTAGGAGTCGCAACAGAAATCACCCTCAAGATCTTAAAAACTCCAGAATCGATCTGTGTGTTGCTAGCAGATTTTGATAGTGTGGAAGCGGCAGGTAGTGCGGTATCAGACATCATTAGCTCTGGGATCATTCCGGGAGGCATTGAAATGATGGATAACTTCAGCATCAATGCTGTCGAAGATGTGGTGGCCACTGGTTGTTATCCCCGCGATGCCGCCGCGATTTTGCTGGTGGAAATCGATGGCTTGGAGATCGAAGTCCAAACCAATAAAAAGCTCGTCGAACAAATCTGTCGCAACAACGGAGCGCGGGATGTCACCAGTGCCAGTGATTTAGAAACTCGTCTGAAGCTATGGAAAGGGCGGAAGGCAGCGTTTGCCGCGATGGGCAAGATTAGCCCTAACTACTATGTCCAAGATGGTGTAATCCCCAGAACCCAGTTACCCTACGTCCTGAAAGAAATTGCCCGGTTAGGGGAGGAGTATGGTTATTATGTTGCTAATGTTTTTCATGCTGGTGATGGCAATTTGCACCCACTGATTTTGTATAACCAAGCCAATGTCGGTGCTTTAGAACAGGTCGAAAAGTTGGGTGGTGAAATTCTAAAACTCTGTGTGCGTGTGGGTGGTAGCATTTCAGGCGAACATGGCATCGGCGCGGATAAGCGCTGCTATATGTCGGAGATGTTTAATGAGATCGACTTAGAAAGTATGCAGTGGGTGCGACTGGTGTTTAATCCCAAGGAATTGGCTAATCCGGGCAAAATTATTCCCACGCCGCGTACTTGTGGTGAAGCTAGTCGGGGTCAGCCGGAATTTAAAAATATCGATCGCTATTAGCTACAAAAGTATGGAAGAGCTAAATCTTAAACTTAAGGAAATGAGCAATGTTTGATAGCAGATTAGACATGAGGAAATTCACAGCGAACCAGGGTGAATCCAGCCGGAGAAAGTTTGGATTAGTAGCCAAGAATTTAGTCCTACAATAATAGTTGCTACTGCACCAGCCAAAATTTTGAGCCAGCGCGGATTAACAAATTCTCCCATCAATCGTCGATCGCTGGTAAACATAATGAGAGGAATAACTGCAAAGGAAAGTTGTAAACTCAGCACTACTTGACTCAAGATCAACAAGTTAGTCGTACTGCCTTCACCCAAAACAACAATAGTAAATATTGCTGGTACCATCGCCACTAAGCGTGTTAACAATCTGCGCAACCAAGGCTTCAGGCGAATTTGCAAAAATCCTTCCATTACAATTTGGCCAGCCATCGTCGCTGTAAGTGTGGAGTTTTGCCCAGAGGCTAGCAGTGCAATGGCAAAAATGGCACTAGCCGGTGCCACGCCGAGTAGTGGCGATAGCAAATTATAAGCATCTTGAATTTCGGCAATGTCTTGATGTCCAGAGAAGTGAAAGCTAGCCGCCGCTAAAATCAAAATTGCGGAATTGATAAATAGGGCAATAGATAAGGCCACTGTAGAATCAATTGTCCCGAAAGTGATAGCCTCCCGCTTTTGCGCTGGGGTATCTTGCCAAGCCCGAGTTTGGACGATCGCAGAATGTAGATAAAGGTTATGGGGCATGACAGTGGCACCAAGAATACCGATCGCAATATACAGCGCCTGCGGATCTTGCACGACAACTGTTTGTGGTATGTACCCCTGTAAAACACCGCCCAAGTCGGGATGAGCAAAGATTAATTCTGCGATAAAGCCGCCACTAATAACCGCAATAATGGCAATTACTAGTGCTTCAATGTAACGAAAGCCTTTTCCCTGCAAAAATAGTACAACAAAAACATCCAAGGCTGTGATGCATATCCCTACAACTAATGGAATATGAAAAAGGAGCTGAAGGGCGATCGCACTGCCGACTAATTCGGCTAAATCACAAGCCGAAATTGCAATCTCACACAATATCCATAAGCTAAAGCTCACGCGGGGATGAAAGTTATCACGACAGGCTTGAGCTAAATCTCGACCCGTCGCTACGCCCAATTTGACACAGAGCGCCTGCAATAAAATGGCCATCAAGTTAGAGATCAAAATAACACTCAAGAGGCTATAGCCAAATTTAGCTCCCCCCGCCAGATCGGTAGCCCAATTGCCCGGATCCATGTAGCCCACCGAAACTAAGTATCCTGGTCCGGCATAGGCTAGCATCTTGCGCCAAAAGCCACCCCGCTCTGGCACTGAAATTGTCCGGTGAACCTCGGGCAGCGAAGGAACTCCACCAGCTTCGATCATCGGCTTACTCATCTCATAATTATCTCATATTTCTAGATTATCATATGATTTCCTATTGGTAACACAGCATTTGTACTCATAAACGAAGATATTCTTATGATCATGGCTTTGTTTTATTTCAAGACTCTAGTAGCATTGAAAATTGCAGCTAACGCCACACCGACATCAGCAAAAACAGCTTCCCACATAGTTGCTAATCCCAATAAACCCAGCCCGATGAAAATAATCTTGATAATGAGAGCGAAGATAATATTTTGCATCACGATGGCATGAGTTTTTTTCCCCATCTGAATTGCTTCCACTACTTTTGAGGGATGATCTGTCATCAACACGACATCGGCAGTTTCGATCGCCGCATCTGCACCCAATCCACCCATGGCAATTCCGACATCCGCTCTGGCAATTACGGGTGCATCATTAATGCCATCACCAACAAAAGCAACCTTTCCTTTCTTAGAAAACTCCCAGAGTAGTTTCTCAATCGCTGTTACCTTATCTTCTGGCAATAGCTCCGCCGCAAAAGTATCAATTCCCAAAGTTTTAGCAATCCGTTGCGCTACTGCTTGAGAATCCCCTGTCAACATCATGATCCGCTCGACACCTGCGGCGCGAAGATCGCGAATTGCCTGAACGGCATCCTCCTTAATCTCATCGGCAATAATAATGTAACCAGCATAGACTCGATCGACGGCCAGATGCACTACAGTACCCTCGACATTACAGGTATCATGCGCGATATTTTCGCGGTGCATCAATCGATCGTTACCCGCCAATACTAGCTTTCCTTCTATTGTTGCCTGAATACCGTGAGCGGCGATTTCGGTGTAGTTCGAGATTGTAGATTCATCAATCGGCAGGTTGTAAGCTACTCTAATTGATTTGGCGATCGGATGATGAGAATTTGCTTCTGCTGCCGCTGCAATGCGTAATAAGTCATCTTGCTTGAAGCCATTATGCGGGACGATTTCAGTGACTTTAAATACGCCCTTAGTCAGCGTCCCTGTCTTGTCAAAGGCGATCGCTTTAACTCCGGCTAAAGTATCTAAAAAAGTCGATCCTTTCACTAAAATGCCGCGTTTAGCAGCACCACCAATTCCCCCAAAATAGCCAAGGGGAATACTAATTACCAATCCGCACGGGCAGGATATTACTAATAAAACTAGAGCGCGATAAACCCATTCAGCTCTATTCCCACCCATTAATAACGGTGGAATCAATGCCACTAGTAATGATGAAATCACGACGATCGGTGTATAACGGCGGGCAAATTTAGTAATGAATTTCTCGGTTTCGGCTTTCTTGCTGCTGGCATTTTCGACTAAATCAAGAATTCTGGCGATCGAGGATTCCCCAAATAACTTAGTAACAGTCACAGTTAATACCCCAGTTTGATTAATTGTTCCAGCTAACACAGTCTCGCCGACATTCACTGTACGCGGCACTGATTCACCCGTTAACGCCGATGTATCAACTTGAGAATTACCCTCAATTACTTGACCATCGAGGGGCACCTTTTCGCCCGGCTTGATGACAATCATCTCGCCCACCCGCACCTGTTCTGGCGAAACAACTTTAAGCCCATTTGCTGTTTTGAGGTTGGCAGCATCGGGCCGAATTTCTAGTAGTGAAGCAATCGATCGCCGCGATTTACTAACAGCCAATTCCTGAAACAATTCACCAATTTTGAAGAACAACATGACACCCACCGCTTCGGGCAGTTTGTGAATCGCAATCGCCCCAACCGTCGCGATCGTCATCAGGAAGTTTTCATCAAAGACTTGTCCGCGTAAAATATTCCGTCCAGCACTAGTCAATACCGTCCAACCACTCAATAGATAAGCTGGAATAAATACCAAATATTCCCCGATCGAATAGGGTGTACTGTGCAGTTTTTCTTCAAACACCGCACCCAACACAAACAGGGCAATTACTACCCCCACCAATACCCCTTCACGCTTTAAGCTAAATTCTCCCCCACCATGATTATGAGCATGGTCATCGCCGTCTGCGTCGCCATCGTCATGGCCACTGTGGTCATGACTACGATGATCGTGACCGCTATGGTGATGGCTGTTATTAACTGAAGACTTAGACTGCTCTCCTGCGATCGTATAGCCCAAAGCTGTCACTCGTTGTTTAATATCTGCCTCACTCACTCGATCGGGGTCATAAGTGACAATCATCCGCCCAGTTGCCACCACCACCGATATCTCAGCTACCCCGGTTAGCTGCTCTACAGCACCTTCAATTTTCATTGCACAGCTCGTGCAGTCCATTCCACCAACTTGCATCCGTTGGGTTCTGAGCGCAGGTACTTTGGTCATAGGTGGCGAATGTCAAACTAATATTTTAAATTGTAAGTCATTCACTGTTTTACCAAAAATCTAATTTATCTTCATAGCTAGTTAATATTCTCCGTTGTTGCTTATTGGCAAAATTTACTGTAATCTGACTAAAGTAATTAGGAATTAATCTCAATAAAATGATGTATTCTGCCATGCTTTCAATTCCGTCGCGGTTAGCCAAATTCGGACAAACTTCAGCAGCCGGCACTTTATTATTGCTTGTTCTCTTGGGAGGTTGCACTAGTACCACAGAACCAAATACTACCGCTCCCACCACCGAAAAAAGTAGTGGGGTTTTACCAGCAACTAAAGCCGCCACTAGCAAAATCGATGTCAATAGCGCACCGATCGCTGAACTAGATAAGCTAGAACTCCCTGGTACCAAACCTAGTCTCTCCGAGCGGATTCAAGGAAAAAGACCCTACAACAGCCTAGATGACCTAGTCAAAAGCAAAGCGATCTCCGCAGAAGAATATAAATTAATCAAAAATCTAATCGTTGTGAACAAATAGGAAAAACCATGGATTTCAGCGCAGCAATTCCCACATTTATAATTACTTTACGGGAAGGAGTAGAAGCCACACTGGTGGCGGGAATCGTTTTGGCAATTTTAGCTAAGGCCAACCAACAACGGCTCTTTAAGTGGGTGTATTTGGGTGGTGCAGCCGGAGTCTTAGTTAGTTCAATTTTAGGTGCAGCTGCTCAGGCTCTCATTGGAGGCTTTAGCGGTCAAATCTATTACTTAGCCAAAGGAGTTTTTTCTGTAGCCGCGATCGTGATGCTCAGTTGGATGTTGATCTGGATGACTCAACAGGCTCGTTTACTGAAAAAAGAAGTTGAAGCCAATGTAGGGCAAGCTCTCAGCAATCGAGAAAAAGCCGGATGGTCAGTCTTTGTGCTAGTGGCGGTAGCGGTGCTGCGCGAAGGAGCCGAAATAGTATTGTTTATTGCAGGTTCCCTTAGCCCCGACAACACTCAAGTGGGCTTGGCTCAATATTCTCCAGCGCTGGGATGTATCTTAGGGGTGCTGGTCGCCACCTTGATTGGGGTCGCAATTTTTAAGTTTGGAGCCAAAATCAATATCCGACTATTTTTTCAAATCTTAGGTACTGTTCTACTATTAATTGTTTCTGGTTTGCTGGTTACGGCTTTATCGGCACTCGACTTGGCTAATACGATCGATAAAGTTCTCAACCCCGCTACTGGGGCATATGAGTTTCTGAATCCGCCGCACCGAGTGATACCCTGGTTTATCCTTGGTCCGCAGGTCACTGATACGACGGCCAGCCTACCGCAAGGAAAATTCCCGGGGATACTGCTGGCGACCATGTTTGGCTATACAGATAAGCTGTATGCGTTACAAGTAATTGGCTACTTTGTATTTCTTTTGACGGCTGGTGCGATTTATTTTCAAACTTTATTAGGGCGACAGCTACTGCCCAAACAAAGACAAGGTTAGGGCTAGAAGAAAAATTAGTCATGGTCGATTTGGGGAGTCATTGCTACTTGAAGCTATTACTGAATGCGGCGCGATCACCGCTGGCACTTCTATGGCTCTACCGTTGTATATACTCATAGACTTTTCCACCCCTTGACGCACAGCTAGTTGTACAGCATCGCTGCTCAGTTCCAAAGCGGCGCGGACGATCGGAGCTTCAGTCGCAGCAAACTTACCTAAGACATGACCAATAGTTTCATCATCTCGGCTTTTGCCAATCCCAATGCGTAAACGCGGAAAAGCCTGAGTACCCAAGTGGCTAATAATCGATTTCATGCCATTGTGACCACCCGCCGAACCGGACAGGCGCAGCCGTAATTTGCCCAAGGGTAAATCCAGGTCATCGTAAATGACCAACACGGCAGTGGGATCTAGTTTGTACCAATCCAATACCGCACGCACCGATTGACCAGAGAGATTCATAAAGGTTTGGGGCTTGAGTAGTCGGATTTTTTGTTGACCAGTGAGACCTTCGCCAGCAATACCCTGGAATCTTTTTTGATCGCTGAGGTTAATTTGCCAGCGTTTGGCTAGGTGATCGATCGCCTCAAAACCTACATTATGGCGAGTTTGGGCATATTTACTACCGGGGTTGCCCAAGCCGACAACGAGTTGCGGAATAATAATTTTGACTTCTTCTTTTATTGCTTCGCTCATATTCTTGGGGCTGTTGGTACGGCGCTGTTTCCTGATTCTAGCAAGTCTATGGAGCTACCAATCATTCCTGACGATCGTATAATATCCTTAAATATCGCCCTGTTAGGACTGAGCAATAATATGAATTTCTTTGGGATTGGCTTACCAGAAATGGCCGTAATTTTCGCGATCGCTCTTTTGATTTTTGGCCCCAAGAAGCTGCCGGAAATCGGGCGCAGTATGGGTAAAGCAATGAAAAGCTTCCAGGATGCCTCTAGCAGTTTCCAGAGTGAGATTAAAAAGGAAATTGATGCAGTAGAAACGGCGGTGAAAGATCAGCCAGCGGCGATCGACAACGTTGAAAAAAAGGTTGACTAGTCTAAGAAAACTCTGGGAATAGAGTTTTCTCAGAGTTTTAAGGCCAGGTTTGCAGATTATTGAGATCGATCGCCTCTTGCATGGCATCCATCAGAGCTTGATTGAGAGCTTCCGAGCCAGCTTTCACCGACTTTTGAGCATACTCTGCCACGGCTAGTGGCGGATTAATGACGATCGATACGCTATCGCGCCATTTTGGAAACTTTTGACTGTAACGAATACTAATTGGTACGATCTTGATGTCTTGACTGGGATTGATGGACTGCGCTTGCAAAGCAATGCGCGATAGTCCCTTCTTCAGCGGATGCAAAAAACCATCATTGCGAATGCCTCCTTCTGGGTAAATTGTCATTAGCTCCCCTTGGCTGATGAGTTCGATCGCATAACGAAAGCTACCCACGCTCGGATTGGCCGTATCTACCGGAAACCCTCCCAGTCGGCGCACAAACCAGCCTTGTAAACCCCGCATTTCATTCGCTGAAGTCATAAATCGGACATTGCGACCCAGGGCATAGGGACCAGCTATATAGGGAATCAGCATGGAGTCCCAGCGCGATCGATGGGTGGGAGCCAAAATAGTAGCGCCGGTGCGGGGCAAATGTTCTTGGCCTAAGATTTTAATCTGCCAAAAATAATTAGGCAAAAACAGCTGGCCAAAAGGGTAGATCACGCTAGTTACCAAGGGCGAGAAACTAGATGTCATGGTATTGGTCAGGGCGGGGTGAGAGGTTGCAGTTGCCATATTTGATTGATGGTGAGCAGGCTCAAATTGTATCAAGTCTTATGTCTTCTAGATTAACTAGTTCTGCAGATCGATCGAATTTGGAGAGTGACAGTTATCAAACTGGCTAGCGATAGCAACAGGAGCATAACCACGCGGGGCACGTCCAGTCACCAGCAGCTATCTCATAGGGCTGACCGATGCCAATAGTTAGTGTAAATTCTTGGCCATCCCAGAAATAGATTCAGCTTCGCCAGAGCAGTCACGACCATTTCAATATCCAAATCCGACGGCGGGTTCAATTGTCTTTTTAGCGTCTGGCCACCTTAGTCTTTGGAGAACCGATAGCACTAATACTTTCCACTTGTGTATCATAAATTCGCCACTGGCCATTGGTCTTTTTGATAGTATTTAGCGTCACCATTTGACTATCGGTGAATTCACCACCTTTAATTTTTTTAACAGTGGCTGTTAACCGCACCACCGCATCCTGCCGCCCCAATGAGATGACATCTACTGACTGCAACTCATACTTCAGGTCATAATCCTGGAAAAGTTTCAGAGTTGCGACCTTAGCCGCACTATACTTCGGTGATCGTGAATCGAGCGTCGCTAGATAATTGTTGAGATTTTCTTGGTTGAGAGCGCGTAAATGTTTGGTGAAAACCTGCTGAAAAACCTGGCGATCTGCTGGCCGAATTGTCTGACCAGAAATAGCTGCTGAAGAAACACTACTAGTTGTAGAACTTGGCGTGTCTGATCCCTTACCACCTGACATCGCAGTGATCAGCCATTGACCATTAATTTTCCCAAGTTTGATAGTACCAGTAGAAACCTGGGATTTGTTTAGACCACCACTAGTCTTTACCGAAGTAGTTATTACTGAACCATCCTTCGCGACCCTAGTACTAGAAGATCCTTTGAGCTTTTCCAGCTCGGGTAAAAATCCTGTTTTACCCATTTTAACTAAAAGCTTAACCCGAACTTCCGCTTGATTACTGGAAACTTGAATGTAATCAAGTTGTTGAACACTAAAGATTAGTCCCAAGCTCTTCAAGATTTCGATGCTTGATGGATTTTGGCTAGTCTTTTGATATTCTGTACTGCCCGGTGACAAAGTCCGTAGATAGCCAGCACTATCACCAGTATTCATTGAGTTGATATTATTACTAATAACTTTTTTGATTTCTTTTTTTTCTCGATCGAAAGCCACATGAGCAGCTTGCTCAAACTTCATCATCCAAGCTGGGGCTACCGATTGCTGAGTTGGTTGAGCGGCCAGTGCCGTGGGAATCAGTGCCGCAGCAGCAGCGATCGCAGTCCAGAAGGTTAAAAAAGTTTTTGGAAACATGGTAGGCAGAAGCAAGTAGCTGTAATGAAGGACGCGTTTATCCCCAAAATAGCAATTAGTTTCAGGCTTTGAGATCCGTGATCCTACTTAAACCAAGCCCAACTCTCGCTTCAGTAGATTAATCGACTTTTCCCCAATATAGCTTTCACTTTCCACCACCTTCGGAATCCGAATTAGATCGTCGCTCGCCTTTTCGATCGCTTTATTTACCCGTACCAAGCTGGCTTTGTCACTAATAATCAGATTGGCGCGCCGGACGATCGCCTTGAGCTTATAACTGTCCGTGACTTGACAGGTATTAATTAAAATTTCGTCGCCCCGCATACTATACACAATCATCTCGGCAATTGCCAAAATCCCAATACTGATGCTGACAATTCCCACATAACTGTTTTTAGGTACATTTTTGACCACCGCCAGTTCTTTACCATAGTCTTGCAAATCTACCGGTAACACCCGCACATTCCGACTAGCCGTGATGGCCTCCACTGCCGTAATAAAATAACGACTGGTCACCACTGTCCCCGTTTGGGTTTGTGCTAATACTGTATCTAAATCCTCGATCGCCACTAACTGCACCGGAATTCCTAATGTCTGCTGGAGTTCTTCGGTCATTAATTCCCCGGCACCAATATCATTTTTGGGCACCGATACAAATACTCGCGAGCTACAGCGTAATCGCCAATCGATTTCCGCTAAAAATAGCTCCCGGGCTTCCCGCAGCGAAGAACCTCGAACCAGCAACGTATTTAGACTTTGACTGACCAGAGCCAAGGCGTTCTCCCGAATTTCGGTGGCCGGCAGATCGGCTTCACCGCTTTCGTGACCCAGTGATCGGACATAAATGCCCGAACCCGCCTGGGACTCAACCATCCCAGTAATTTCTAGCTGACCATAGACTTTACTAATGGTGTTGCGGTGCAAGCCAGTTTGCATAGCCAGTTGACGGGTACTAGGCAACCGATGACCAGGGGGAAACTGACGGGAGGCGATCGCAAACAGCAGCTGATCGTATAACTGCTTGGACGCTGGAATATCACTATCCGATTGAATTTGAAACTGCATGGCTATCTATCACTTTAAACAAAAAAGGTCTGGCAACCAGACCTTTCAACAGCAGTATCGATCAAGGCTAATTAAATCGATGGACTGGCGGTGGGCGTAGTTACGGGCGTTGTAGCAGGGGCAGCAGTTACCTCCAACAACTCAGTAATGGTGACAAACCGATAGCCTGCGGCACGCAACTTTTTGATAATTGTGGGCAAAGCTTTGGCGGTATTTTCATGATTGCCACCACCGTCATGCATCAACACAATCCCGCCGGGCTGAACCTGGCTGACGACATTTTTGATGATTGTTTCCACTGACGGACGGCGGGGATGACTATCAGTAGAGTCTACCGACCACATCAAAACGGCATTATTTACTTTGTGAGCATAGGCTACTAAGCCATTTGTTAGTACGCCGCCGGGTGGTCGGAAATACTTAGTTTTGATGTTGAGAGTTTCAAACATAATCTTGTTAGTGTCGTCAATTTCGCGCTGCGCCACCAAGGGAGACATTTTATGATACCAGTGGTGTTCTGTATGGTTCGCGATTTCATGACCATCAGCTACAACTTTTTTAGCAATTTCAGGAAAAGACCGCAGGGGCTGGCCAATCATAAAAAATGTAGATTTGATATTTTCCTGCTTCAGTGTAGCCAAAATATGTTCGGTAGTCTGTGGCCAGGGTCCATCATCAAACGTCAGGGCAACAACCTTTTCACTGGTTGGTACGCTGGTGAGTGTCGTAGCGCGATAAGCATTGGGCACCTCGAACTCGATCGGAATACTTTCTAAGACCTTTTGATTGGCGGCAACAGCCTCCGCAATACCCAAATTTGCGAAAGTAGCCTGCGCCCCATTACTAATAAACTGGTTAATACCTAAGATGACCCCGACAACGACCGCGAGCGCTGCTGCCAATATACCGATCGATCGCAGTAGCTTACGGGATGAAGAAGATCTCTTCCGATTTTTTTTGTACATAATAATTTTATTATGCCGATATTTGGGCATACAAAATAAGTTGTCTTACCCTATGATACCAGCGCGAAGTTTTCTCGAAAATATCAAGCTATAATCCTACAACAGCTGCGGAGGACTAGTCGCAGATGCAAAAACTATTGCAGTAGAAATGCTCGCGTTTTTTTTGCTCTGGGTCTTGGGTATGCTAGAACTGTGCAGTTTGATTTTATATTTGTTGTCTTATGTCACCCAAATCTACCTCGTCCACCTTTTCAATGGATGATTTTGCCAAAGCCTTGGCAGCCGAAACAGTGAGCTTTGAAAAAGGCACTGTCATTAAGGGCAAAGTATTCAGTCACGATACCAACGGGGCATATATAGACATCAAAGGGAAGTCTTTGGCTTTTGTGTCGATCGAAGATGTCGGTACCGATCTAGACACCCTATTGCCCATTGGCGAAGATTTTGATTTCTTAGTAGCCCGCGAACAGGATGCCGATGGCCAAGTGACGCTCTCCCGGCGACAATTACAAATTAAATATGCCTGGGATAAAATTGCGGATATTCAGGAAAATAAGGAATCTATTTCAGTCCGCGTGACTGGGGTCAATAAAGGCGGGGTCACTGTCGATTTTCAGGGGCTGCGGGGCTTTATTCCCAAGTCACAGCTCTCCGAAAGAGATTTAAGCTCCTTGGTGGGCAGCAGCGTCACCGCTTTAATTATTGAAGCCGATCAAGAGCGTGACAAATTTGTCTTATCCCAGCGGCAAGCTAGCCGGAGCGAAAACTTTAGTCGGCTACAACTGGGTCAGCTCATCACTGGTCAAGTGGTTAGCATCAAGCCTTTTGGCGCTTTTGTAGATTTCGATGGCACCACTGGTTTATTACACATTAAACAAATTAGCCAAGAATATATTGCTGACTTGAATGCGGTATTCTCGATCGGACAGGAGTTGAAAGCGCTAATTATTGCCTTAGATGAGGGTTCAGGGAAGATTTCTCTTTCGACGCGGGTTTTAGAAAATAAGCCCGGTGAAATGATCAGCGACCAAGCTGAAGTCATAAATTCAGCTGATGCCAGGGCACCCCGCGCTGCTCAGAAACTATTCGGTGGTGCTGAGGCTTAAGCGGTTCTATGCTCCGTTCTCGGTCTCAGACTGCCATCAGCTTTGCGATTGCCGGACGCTCTTAGCAGCGCTTCAACCATGCTGTGACATTGGGGAAATGTGTCAGATTGATATCCATAGAACCGATCCAGCCCACAATGCCTTGTAGATGCGTGTCTGCGAGGCTATAAACCCCTATTAAAAACAACCTTCCTTCCAAGCCGACGTTAAGAATTCTGAGACAGTCGGTAAGATCTGCCTTTGCTTTCTCCATTGCGACAGCACTTTTCATCTCGGAGGCTACTATTTCTGGTGAGTTAGTTTCTGAATCTCCTTGCTTTTCAGGCGGCAAGGATGCGAATAATCGGCCAGCAGGCTCGGCAAAGGTGACGTTGCTCCAAGCAATCCATTTCATTGCTTCGCCGCGCTTTGGTCCTGGGGCGGGATAAAGCTCTTTGTCGACACCAAAAACTTCGCCAAGGTACATGGTAATCGCCGAAGACTCCCAAATCGCTACTCCTTCATGCACGATCGCCGGGACTCTTCCATTTGGGTTAATCCTCAGAAATTCAGGTTTTTTGTTGTCTCCAACGCTGATATTGAGTTCTACAAGATCGAAAGGGATCTCAAGTTCAGCGAGAACGGCTTCGGTGAGACTTGCTGTGGACATGGGGGCAAAATAAAATGTAAGGCTCATTGATCGCTTCTCCTAATGTTTGACTTTCAACTGTGAGATCCAAGCAAAATTAAATCTAGCCACCTACGCCGCATAACGTTCCCGTTCACCCGTTGCTAACAATCTTTTGGATTCGCCAGCAGGAATAGATACAATCAGGTGCAACGGGTTTGTTAGACTGCCGTAGCTGAAAGCCTATTGCCCTCGCCCTGGTTTACAATCAACAAAACCCAAAGCTTCTGTGTCAAGAAAACTAGCGATCGCCATCTCAACAACTGCTTCGATCGGATATTCAATTTCAGCAGCACGATCGAGTAAAGCAGCACGAATTCTTTCGGGTAGTCGTAATAGAATGACTTCAGCATCAGAGAGGGAGAGCTGTTCGTGAAGTTGAGTTTGCATAACTTTACATCTCGGCTGGAATTTGAACGTTATATGGTGGCTCGGTTGCTCGAAGGATGATGGCTTCTAGCTCTAATAATAGCGTGGGATTTCCACTGCGATCCGCACGTCTTCATCATTATATTTATCGAGCCATGCCCACAAAAAAGCCTTATGACCACCGCTGAAACGTCCTCGCAAACTTTTAGTTTTACTATAATGCTCCCTAGAAATCGGACAGAAGATTAAGATGAAAAGCTGCCAACCATCATCACGATTATTCTGGAGAAAAACAGATCATGCAGCGGAAAAAACATAGTGCTGACTTCAAGGCCAAAATTGCTATAGAAGCAATCAAAGGACTGAAAACAATCAACGAAATAGCCAGTGAAGCGGAGGTGCATCCTACTCAGGTTACTTTGTGGAAGAAACAACTGCTGGAGGAGATTCCAAGCCTTTTTGCCAGTACTCGAAGTCAGAAGCAGAAAAATGATGAGGACTTGACAGCAGCTCTTTATCAACAAATAGGTCAGCTTAAAGTAGAGCTGGACTGGGTTAAAAAAGTAGTGCTTCGCGTAGCCTGAGGTTTCCTCAGGCTCGTGAGCGGCACGTAAAAATCTGGCATTATCAGTCGCTGAGAAAAAAGCACTGGTTGAACCAGTTCACCCCTCAATTCCCATTAGTAGGCAGTGTGAACTACTAGGACTGGTCAGGTCTAGTTTCTACTATGAACTAAAGCCAGAAACCGAGCAGAACTTGCGGCTGATGCGAATGCTAGACCAACAGTTCACTGCAACGCCCTTTTATGGTGTTCGTAGAATGACTGCTTGGCTAGCAACCCAGGGTGAATTGGTAAATCCTGAACGGGTAAAGCGATTAATGCGGAAGATGGGTTTAGAAGCCATTTATCCCAAGCCGAACCTGAGCAGGGCTAAAGATAATGTGAGAAAGTACCCCTATCTTTTAAAGGAGGAAGAAATTACGGCTCCCAACCAAGTCTGGAGTACAGACATCACCTACATTCCACTGCCACAGGGATACATCTATTTAATAGCAGTTATTGACTGGCACAGCAGATACGTACTGTCTTGGGAATTATCCAACACCATGGATATGACCTTCTGCCTGAGTTCCTTGGAGAAGGCTTTAGCTCAGAACACACCCAAGATATTTAACACTGATCAAGGCAGTCAATTTACCAGTATGTTATTCACCGGCAGATTAGAAGAAAAGGGGATAATGGTTAGCCAAGATGGCAGGGGTAGAGCATTAGATAACATTTTTGTAGAGCGACTGTGGCGTTCAGTGAAATATGAGGAGGTGTATCCCAAAGTTTATACATCAGTCAAAGAAGCCTTAAATGGATTGGAAAAGTATTTCTACTTCTACAACAATGAAAGACGGCACCAGTCTCTGAATTATGAGGCTCCGGTAACAGTTCACTTTAAACAGCCCTAACAGGGAGGTAAATATGTAGTTATTTTGCTTGCCTTTTACCTGTGCAGATTTCTATCTTAACTTTTATGGTTTTTTGTCTTGACAATGGGGAGCGCTATAGTTATGGGCTATCAGATTTTCTCAAGACTTTTCTTGATATCAGTGTCAACGATAGATATCTGAAAAGTTTGAGAGTATGTCTACAATCCAGCCAACACTGACGATGCCCCCGGATTCAAAATGGATAAAGTCGAGCTGAGTTCTGATTCTTCACAAATGAGCCACTGTTCAGCATCAGCGGGTAGTGCTAACAAAATGAGAATGCAGGGTACTGCAGCTCTCATGCTGCGTCTAAGAATCAAGTCGTTGTAGGTCTTTTATTCTAGGTCATAGACAACCTGAGTCGAATCAAGTTGCCATTGGGTTGAGGCTTTGAGTTGAAAACTGAGAGGAAAACCAGATTCGACCCGTCTATTTTGCCGCACAGCGACTTCATCAAAACTACCATCCACACCATAATCGTATTCCGAATGGCTAAGTTGAGTCCAGCACGTCCAGCGATCGCTCGAACATAGGCACGGCTTAGGGATTCAGCAATATGTTGGTCAGTTAACACAGTCTCTCGGTGATGAGTACAATAATTGGTTGCATCGTAGCATGTGAAATGGCCTAACTCATTCCAGTGAACTGTAAGCGTAGTAACTAAACCATTTCACTACCAGCTTTTTAATGATCTCGTATCCCCCGTCTTTATAGATCGCTGCAATAATTGCTTTAAAGGTCTCGGCCAGAGCCGACGATTGGAGTTATTTCCATTGTTCGCAGCATTGTACTTAAGCTTTCTTCATTCTCCAACTTTGCCTTTTTTTGAGTGATGTCGCCGCGAGTCGTAGAACCTTGCTGAATTAATAACTCAGTCAAGATCACTTTGAGAACGGCATCTCCAAGTGTACGGAAAACTTCCTGATCCCCTTGCATGGTTTTCCTTTTTGCCTTTGTTCTTGAGCCGCAGCCTTACGAGTGAGAGCTTGAATAAGTAAATCTCGATCCAAAAAAATGTATCCCAATCGGATCTCGATGGCGCTGATTTCTACTGAAGTCATGACAATCTAACTAATAGTTATCGGTTCAACAATAAATTTGAAGCCGTTAAACCTAGATTGCCCAAAGATAGAATCAAAGCACCACCATCATAGGCCGTCAGTCGGCATAACTTTCCGGTTGAGAAGCTACCAATCAACCTTGCTACAAAAACAGTTTACTTTATCAGTCCGCTCCAACCGGCTTGTTAGACTGCATTGTTGGCCGGAACTAGATTGGTAATGCCCACATGCGGTGAAAATTGGTAAACTAATGGTAGCAGCACTAAGGGGAAAAAGACTCATGCTCGAAAACAGTCCGATAGTCAGTAGGTCTCTTGACATCATGGGTGGTACACCGGTTTTTGCTGGTACTAGAGTTCCGCTCCAGACGCTTCTAGACTATCTCAAGGCGGGAGAGTCGATCGATGATTTTTTAGATGGGTTTCCCACTGTCAGTAAAGAGCAGGTCATCGCTTTGCTGGAGGAAGCAG
>CAXTSZ010000066.1:3469-17336 GCA_964247125.1 uncultured bacterium | reverse complement strand
GAAATTAATTGTACTAAGTTCTGAAGATTTTACCCGTAAATCTTGGCCATATCTCGATCTATTTTCCAGATTAGTACTGACTACTAGACTTTCGATGATGGACAGCGGTCACACTGGTGGCTTCCAAAACCTTGCCATTGTCTACCGAGGCATATAGTAGCCAGTGATCGCCGCAATCCATCCGATTTTGCACCGTGCATTCTAGATAAGACAGCGCTTCGGTGAGAATTAAGCTACCATTGGTCGCCACTTCAGTCGGGATACCCGTAAATTGGCTGTCACCGGGGGCAGGGGGCTTGAGAAAGTGCCGACTTAGGTTGCGACTTTCTTTGAGAATATTCAGAACAAACATCTCTCCGGCTTGGGCTAAACAGGCTAGCTCTCGATCTTTGGCGATCGCGATCGTAATGGCTGGCGGACTAAACCCAGCCTGAGACACCCAGGAAGTGGCAACACCCACCGCTGCACCCATATTGTTGGCTGTAACCACGCAGGCCGAACCAGTAACTCGCCCCACCGCTTGCCCCGTCCGATCGGTTTGACCATCAACGCTGGCTTGACGAGGGGCGCGGACTTTTTGGGCACGTTGGAGGGTTTTGGCGAATTCCCCACCAGCGGCAGTACATTGCTGTAAAGTTTCCGCCGTCGGAGCAAACTTGGTGCGGATTGTGGCAAAACCTAATGGATAACCAACATCTTGTAGTTTGCTTTCGATTAAATCCACTGCTTCGCCACTCCAACCGTAGGAGCCAAATACCCCAGCAACTTTGGTCTGGGTGGCAGTAGAAAGAATAATTCCCAACGCTGTTTGAATCTGGGTGGGTGGGTGTCCGGCCAGCGTGGGAGAACCAATAATAAAACCATCACAGGCTTGGATCGCCTGGGTGATATCGGCAGGCTCGGTGAATTCGCAGTTGATGCTCTGCACGGCGACGCCGGCTTGGGTGATGCCCTGCGCGATCGCAGTAGCCATGGTCGCGGTATTGCCATAGGCCGAAGTGTAGAGCAGCGCAACATTTAATTCCTTGCTCTGCTGTTGTTGACACCAACTTTGGTAATCGAGGGTCAAGACACTGCGGCTGTGCCGCACCAGCGGACCGTGAGTAGGTGCATACAGCCGGGCAGGAAATTCGACCAGTTTCTGCATGGCCGCCTCTACCTGGATAGCCTGAGCAGCATGGAGACAATTGAAGTAATAGCGGCGGTCTTCATGTAGAGTTTTCCAGTGTTCGTCAAACACCTCGTCATCGCAAACATGGGCACCAAAAAGCTTATCGGTGTATAGAATCCGACTAGCCTGATCGTAGGTTGCTAGGGCATCGGGGTGGCGGGGGGTAGGGACAAAGCGAAACTGGAGGATGTGACCATTGCCCAGATCCATTGTTTCACCGTCGCGGGCAATGTGGACTTGGAGTGTTTGGTCGGTACCAAAGGCAATCCCCAAATCCTGGGCTTCGTCTTCGCGGGGCGATGGGAGGTCAAAGGCGCGATCGGCAAAAACCGATCGCAAGGTATTCACCCCGGGTTTCGAGCAGATCACGGTGGCATAAGGAGCTGCCTCTAGTAATCGTTTGAGAGTGGCAATCCGGTTGGGATTGACATGGCTCAAGATGATGTAATTGAGTCGTTGATAGTAGGCGTGTTGTCCCAGTTCTTCTAAAAACTGCTCGGTAAAAGATTCCCCTGGCGGGTCGATCAAGACGATGGAGTCGCCTTCGATCAGGTAGGAGTTGGCGGTGGTGCCTTTTTGGCGGGCGTATTCGATTTCAAATTTGAGGCGTTCCCAGGTGCGGGAGCGAAGGACGGTGGTGTCAGTGCCGATTTCGGCGATTTGGACATCGCGGGGTTTGGATTCTGGCATGGGTTTTAGGTGTGGGGAAAGTAGATAATTTTGTAGGTTGGGTTGAGCCTCGAAACCCAACACACTCAACAATCAATTGTGCGGATGTTGGGTTTCACATTCGTTCAACCCAACCTACAGATCTAATCTAATTCAAGATTCTGTTTCATTTCTGCACCAATACCTCGATCGATCGAATCAGTGCTATTCAGGAGGGATTCTGCTATGCTTCTCTGATCGATCTGACTTTTATTCTGACTAAGCTTATACTTACCTTCCAATCGTGAAACCATCATTTCAAAACCGATAATGCCATTCATCATGCCTTCACGATATTTGTCTGATAAACTATCCCATTGTTTTTGATAAGTTGCTTCGTAGGTATCAACCATCTTGTCAATCATCTTATTCATTGCTTCTGGTGCATCAGCTAAGGTAATAACTTTAGGAATACCGTAAGCATGGACGGCGATATAGTTCCATGTGGGTACACTCTCATCTTTTTCATAAAGAGTGGGCGAAATGTACGCATGTGCGCCATTGAAAATCGCCAGAGATTCAGCGACTGAAAATGATTGCCATTGGGGATTTTGCTTCGCTAAATGACCTGTTAATTTCACGACATCTTTCTCTATGGTGACAACCAACGGAATATGGGAAGCGCAAGGTATACCATCAAAGATCGATACCAATGTTGCAAAACTATTAGCTCTGACAAAGGAAATCAGCTTATCTACATTGTCTTCTTGAAAAATTGTGGGTCTATACATCGCAATTTAAGTAGTCAGTTGTAGTGTGGCATCTAGATTTTATGTGTTCTTACGATCTGAATTACTTTATGAAAGCACCCATCACTAGCTCAAATCTAAATTAGAGCAACTATTTTACTACCTATTGCTATCCAGCCAAACCAACAAATCTCCCATCTGCGTAAAATCCAACAACGCCTCACCCAACGATTCGATTTTGTCGATTGTCAGACCACCCACACGTACTTGAATTTCCGCCTCAATCTTACCCAACTTACGAGCCAAAAGTCTCAACACCAACGCTCGTCCCTCCTCCGTCCGCCCGCGCTCCAAACCTCTAGCTTCACCACGAACCTCACCGATCGACTCACCCTCAGCCTTGGCTTCTTGATACACCCGCGTCTGTTGCAACTCAATTCCTAACATCGCATCCACCTCATCCCTACTCAGATTACTAAACTTGTACACGATAATCGTTGACAATAAACTAATTATATCCCTACTCCCCTGAGCCTGTCCGACCAACCTCTGCGCCTCAGCTTTAGCCTCATCCCCCTCCAAAGTCGTTAACACCATTAAACTTAAACCAATCGGTACCTCGGTTCCCGTTCCCAACTCATCCAAATAAATCGGTGTAATCCGCCCACTTGCCAACATTTCAATTGCTATATTCAGATTTGATTGCTCCACGCTCCTCGATGGATAGATCGCCACTGCCCTCCAATCTGAAAATGAATCCCGGTGCCGATAGGTGTAAATCGAAATTTCACTCAGCATCCGCTCATACAGTAATTCATCAGCTTGAAACTGGACTTCGACGAAGAAAATATTTCCAGCTCGATCTGGTGGCAGAAATACCCCGTCGATTCTAAAAGCTGTTTCCTTGACCTCTACCGAATCAAAAATATATCGCTCGGCATCTTCAGGCGGTTGAGAAATTAGGTCAAATAGTAGAGTTGGTGATTGTCTAAATAACTGATAAAAAATCGTGTCGCGTCGCATGAATAGCTGGGTAGTTTATAAAATAATCCCATATTTTATGTTTGCTCACCGATCGATCCTAATCAAGTCTTCACAACCAAATCGCTAATCATGGTGCTTAGACAATCGTTTTTCTGGATCGATGCCGTTGAATGTGGGTGGTATCCAGACACGAACTACCAACAAAATACCCATCACTAACAAAAAAGCACAGGCAGATAGAGTTTGAGTCCAGGGAATTTCAAGGACACCTTTGACGATCACTTCGCGCAGGACAGACACGATCGCTACTTCTACCGCTACCCCGATCGATACCCGTTGTTCTTGGAGATAAATAATCAACAGTCGAAACAGTTCGACGAGGATCAAGATAAACAGAATATCGGCGGTGACTACCTGAAAGTCCAGCGGTGGTAGGAGCGAGAGAAACATTCCTCTCAGTTGCAATACCATGACGGCAAACAAGCCGAGGCAAAGGGAAATAATGATAAAGTCTTGGACGGCTTCGAGGACGCTGACAACTCGATCGATCCAAACTGGCGGTGATTCAACTCGATTTTTGGCGATTCGTTCCATGCAGTTACCTCAAGTTGAGTGTGACCTAATTGATATGTCGATTTAGCGCAACCCAATTGGTTAGAAACCGTGGGTTGCGTAATGAGGATCTTTCAGTCTGTAGGGTGGGCACTGCCCACCAGCTACATTCCAGGCATCGCTGGTGGGGTTGGGCGGGTTCAAATTAAATCGTTTGCTACGTTTTAATTAATGGTATAAACCCGCCCCTACAGATCCCACTATTCACCAATCTAATAATGATTTCCCACCTTCCGATGATGCACCGCTGTTAGCGAATCCGCCTTAGCTACCCGCCCAATATCCACCGTACTATACACAATCCAATGATCGTCGCCTTCCATCCGGCTAACGACTTCGCATTCTAAGTAGGCTAGTGAGTCTGCCAAGATCGGACAACCATTAGAAGCTGGGTAAACCTTGATATTCGCAAATCGATCAGCTCCAGGCGGAAACCGTTTGAGGAAGTGCTTCATTAGCGGCTGATAGTTGCCCTCTTCGAGGATGTTGAGCACAAACCTGTCGCTGACATGCATGAGCGATTCGATCGCCCGGTCTTTGGCCACAGCAATGGTAATACCGGCTGGTTCGATACTAGCTTGGGAAACCCAGGAAGCCAACATCGCACTGGCTGCCTCGCCCCGCTTGGCGGTAATGATATACAGACCCCCACTGAGCCGCCCCAAGGCTTTATCTAAGTCGTTATCTAAAGACTTCATTTGCTTGATGCTGCGATCGCGCGTCAGCCACTGACCCAAGTCGGTGCCAGCTTCCGTACAGAGCTGATAGGTACTCTCGGTAGGAATTTCCTTAATCAAAATGGGGAGGAAGGCTTCGCGCACGCCCACCTCTTGCAGTCTATTGCGGAGAGGATAAACCGACTCGTCATCGCCCCCACCGGATTCAAACAGGCCAAAAGTGTGTTTGGCGTTGATGGCGGCGAGAATTGTGCTGAGGAGGGCTTGCGTTTGGGTAGCGTGCTGGCCAGATTGGGGCGGCATTCCAATTACCACACCAGCCGCAATATCTACCAACTCGCGCACTTCGTGGGGGTCAGTTTCTAGCAGATCGATGAGCTCAACAGCTACGCCGGTTTTAGCAATTCCCTGGCCAATGGCATGAGCCAGCTGATCACTACAACCATATTCTGATACGTAGAGCATGGCGACTGTAGTCACGGCTTTGGCTTGTGCCTGACTCCAGGTTTGATAACGACCCACTAATTCGGCAATATGGTGGCGCAGAAGAGGACCATGCCCAGTAGCAATAGTTGTAATCGGTGGTAACTCGGCCATGCGCTTGATGGCTGCTAGCACCGATCGGGCGTTGGGTCCCATCAGGCAATTGTAGTAAGTTTGATAGTCGGCGTTGAGCAATTCCAGCTCTTCATCATAGGTTTCATCATCGCAATAGTGCATCCCAAACACGTCACAAGTAAATAGGGTTTGGGTCTTGTGGTCATAGGTCAAGATGGTGTCCGGCCAGTGGAGATTCGGAGCCGAGACGAATTCCAATTCATGACCATTGCCCAAATCTAGGCGATCGCCATTTTTGACAATTAGCTGTTGGTAAGTCTGATGAATTAAACCATCCAGAAATTGCATGGCCACTTTAGCACCCACCACTACAATTCCAGGATTTAATTGCAATAAGTCTTTAATTAAGCCACTGTGGTCTGGCTCAGTGTGACTAACTACTAAATAGTCAATATCAGTGGGGTTAATTAGCCCAGTCAAAGTGTCGATATACAACTGCCGAAATTTGGCGTGAGAGGTATCAACTAGGGCAATCTTTTCGCCGCGAATTAAGAAAGAATTATAGGTGGTACCATTTTCCAGGGCAAATTCAATATCGAATCTGTCGCGATCCCAATCTAGCGATCGCAAAGCCGTAGTATTAACAGCGATTTCGATCGTTTGCATTGTCAGCCGGGTGCGGGCTGGAGCGCTGATTGCTACCATGATAAACCTCTACTATTTTCTATAAACTTGGCTAAAAATATTAAATTGACTCTCTTTCTCTAATTCTGACGGTTTCACCGGAGTTTGTAAAGTTAGATTGAGTAAATTTACCTATCAGCAAGACTTATACTTTGGTCTGCCAACTTGCTCAGTCTCAATCACTGTCTCAAGTACCGGGTAGATTGCGGAGTCTATCATCTAGGTGATATCGATCGCCCAAGGACTTGAGCATTGGTCCACCCTGACCCATATTTACAACACTGACCGAACAAGCGGGGACATCCAGCCGATCGCGATAGCGTCCTAGCTCAATCCCTAGTAAGTTACACAAAATAATCCGAATCGTCGCTTTGTGGGATACCACCAAGATATTGCCAGTAGTATATTGATGGGTGATTTCGGCAATCACCGCTAAGGCGCGGTTGGCCACTTGCAGGCCAGTTTCGCCGTGGGTAGGGGCATTCCAGCCCGGCTCCGATTGCCAGTGGCGATAGTCATCCCCATATTGAGTCTGGACATCGGCGACCGTTTGGCCTTCCCAATCGCCGTAGTGAATCTCTTTCAAACCCGCTCGCACCTGTGGCTCTAAACCAATGATCTGACAGAGAGGCTGGGCGGTAGCCAAGGTTCTTTTCATGGGGCTAGCATAAATAGCCGTCCAAGCCACTTGGCCATAGGTAGTAGCAAAAGCTGTGGCCATTTCTACGCCAGCCGGGGTCAGGTCGGGATCGATCCAGCCACAGTGTCCACCCGCTCGACTGTAGACGGTTTCACCATGGCGCAAAAGATAGAGATTTAAGCTCATTAGGTAATTACGGTGGGCTTGTCCATGCCAGTATGTAATTTAATTTGGGCTAGTTCTTCGGCGATCGCAATCGGCCCAGCAAGCGCTTGTTGCACATCCACGCCCTGCTTACTTGGATCGTCCGTAAAGCCTTCAAAGTAAGCCCGCAGCGTGGCACCTTGGGTACCAGTTCCCGACAAACGCATTACAATCCGGGAACCATCCGTGAAGCCAATTCGCATACCCTGTTTGGTACTGATACTGCCATCGATCGGATCTTGATAGCTAAAGTCATCGGCATAGGCCACTTCATAGTTACCAAACTGCCGACCTTTCAGAGTGGGCATCGCGTTTTGAACTCTTTGGACTAAAGCATCAGCACTTTCAATGCTCACACCTTCGTAGTCATGGCGAGAATAGTAGTTGCGACCGTAGTTACGCCAGTGTTCTTGGACAATCTCCGCCACTGACTTTTGCTGGACAGCCATGATGTTCAACCAGAACAACACCGCCCACAAACCATCTTTCTCGCGAATGTGGCTGGAGCCAGTACCGAAACTTTCTTCACCACATAGGGTGACTTTCCCCGCATCCATCAGATTACCAAAGAACTTCCAGCCCGTCGGTGTTTCGTAGCATTCAATCCCTAATTTAGCGGCGACCCGATCGGCAGCCTGACTAGTGGGCATCGAACGGGCAATGCCGGCCAAACCATCTTGATAAGCAGGCACTAACTGGGCATTAGCCGCTAAAATTGCCAAGCTATCACTAGGCGTGACAAAGAAATTATTACCCAGAATCATATTCCGATCGCCATCGCCATCGGAAGCAGCACCAAAGTCCGGGGCATTTTTGCCAAATAATACTTCTACCAACTCGTGAGCATAAACCAAATTAGGATCGGGGTGGCCTTTCCCAAAGTCTTCGAGGGGAATACCGTTCATCACACTGCCCTTGGCGGCACCTAGCCGCTGTTCAAAAATAGCGTGGGCATAAGGACCAGTGACGGCGTGCATCGAATCGATGGCAAGTCGAAAATTGCCTTGGAACAGGGCTTGAATGCGATCGAAGTCAAACAGGGATTCCATCAATTCCTGGTAGTCAGCCACAGAGTCAATAACTTCGACTAGCATACTGCCCAGCATGGTTTTGCCCAGTCGATCGAGATCCACATCTTGAGCTTCTAGTAGGCGGTATTGATCGATCGTTTTGGTGCGATCGAAGATGGCGGCTGTCACTTTTTCGGGGGCTGGACCACCGTTACCAGTGTTGTACTTAATCCCAAAGTCCCCAGTGGGGCCGCCCGGATTGTGACTAGCCGAGAGAATAATGCCGCCGATCGCCTGGTATTTGCGAATGACACAAGAAGCAGCCGGAGTCGAAAGAATACCACCCTGCCCGACTTTGATATGGCTGAAGCCCGCTGCCGCCGCCATTTTTAAAATAATTTGAACGGCTGGGCGGTTGTAGTACCGACCATCGCCCCCAATCACCAGCATTTGGCCAATGCAGTTACCGATGGTATCAAAAATAGACTGGACAAAGTTTTCTAAGTAGTGCGGTTTTTGAAAGTCTGGTACTGATTTGCGCAGGCCGGAGGTGCCTGGTTTTTGGTCAGCAAAGGGCGTGGTGGGGACGGTAATAATATTCATTTAAAAAAAATTGCGAGGATTCAGCACCATCATAGTTTGACATACTCAGGCTCTTGTCTAGACAGTCGATGGTGGCTATTGCAACCCAGCAATTAGCCTATGCTGCCACACCCATCTTGCCGCTGGGTGTCCAAACTTGCCAGCCGACTGCTAAGATACATCAGTTATTTTGAGTCAATCGCTGTGGGTAACTTCACATTTCAATGTCAGGGCAAATGTAGCCATACCCATGCCCGGGCAGGCACCTTCAGCACTCCCCACGGCGTAGTAGAAACACCCAGATTCATGCCCGTCGGCACGCAAGCCACCGTCAAAACCCTCACCTCCGAGCATTTAGTCCAAGCCCAAGCCCAAATGGTTTTGTCCAACACCTATCATTTGCACCTGCGGCCAGGTGAAGATATTATTGCCGAAGCTGGTGGGCTGCACAAATTCATGAATTGGCACGGCCCCATGCTGACGGATTCCGGGGGTTTCCAAGTATTTAGCCTCAGCAAAACCCGCAAGCTCACCGAAGAAGGCGTGACCTTCAAGTCCCCCTTAGACGGGCGACTGATCTTTATCTCCCCCGAGAAATCCATCCAAATCCAAAACGCGCTAGGTGCTGATGTGATTATGGCCTTCGATGAATGCCCGCCCTATCCGGCCACCAAGGAAGAAGTTGTGGAAGCGACCGATCGAACCCAGCGCTGGCTCGCCCGCTGTATTGACGCGCACCAACGTCCCCATGACCAAGCCCTATTCCCGATCGTCCAGGGTGGCGTACATTTAGATCTCAGAGCCGCTGCTGCTCAGGCGCTTAGTGAGTTCGACATGCCGGGGTATGCGATCGGGGGAGTTAGTGTTGGCGAACCGGCTCATTTTATCCACGAAATTGTCCGGGCTACCGCGCCGTTACTGCCCATTAATAAACCCCGCTACTTGATGGGCGTGGGCACTTATAAAGAAATGGCGATCGCGATCGCGTCTGGCATCGATCTATTTGATTGTGTGATTCCGACGCGGGTGGCGCGCCATGGTGCCGCTTTCGTGCGCGGTGAGCGCTGGAACATCAAGAATGCTGGGTTCAAGCGCGACTTTACGCCCTTAGATGATGAGTGTCCTTGCTATACCTGCCAGAATTTTAGTCGGGCATATCTCTGCCATCTCATTCGCTGTAACGAAGTAACTGGCTTTACGCTGTTAGCTTTGCACAATGTCACCGAGCTGATTCGTTTCACTACTAGAATCCGCGAGGCTATTTTAGCCGATCGGTTTGTTGATGAGTTTGGTGAATGGCTAGAAGACATAGATATCAAATTGCCAAAGATTTAGCTAGTCTTATAATTCGCATTTACTGTATAGTTACCATCCTTACCAGGAGAAGTATGAGCGTAAGTTCTATTCCCATAGTTTTATGCTTCCCACCATCTTTACTACCTGTCTTCCCAGAGACAAAATTTCTTCTGGGGATTTTGTTAGACGACAATGACATTTAACAGCCCTTACGGTTTCATGAATTTGACGAGCTAGGACATTTATACTACCATTTTTATTAAAAAATTGTCCAGGCTATTGCCATTAGTACATAAAATAAGCAATCCAATTTGATTCGATACTTGTATATTTAATGACGCGGTTAATTGGTTGGACGTTTTCTGGGGCAGGATGTTTTAACCGTAATGACTTTATGCAAATTCAAACGCAGGAAACCTTATCAATGAAATATCAAAAATTACTACTGACAATTCTAGCTACCACAGTTACTGTTAGTATAGCTACCTTAATTGACCTTAATCTGCAACCAGTTAATGCACAATCATCAATGACGGGTAATAATAAAATGTCAGATAAATCAGTCCTAGTTAGTGGAGAGTTTATTAAATCAGAACATCCCACCACCGGATCGGCTAAAATAGTCATTAAAAATGGTCAAAAATATCTCAAATTCGATAGTAATTTTACGAGTGAAAGTGGACCAGATTTGTTTGTAATTCTTCATCGCCAAAGTCCACCCAAAAGTTATAGTGCCAAAGACTATGTGAGTTTGGGAAGACTTCGGCAAGTGGCAGGTCAACAAATGTACAAAATCCCCAGCGGAGTTAATGTAGCAAAATACAAGTCAGTGGTGATCTGGTGTCGTAAGTTTAATGCCACATTCGGCTATGCACCATTGAGTTAACTAAGTTAGAATGGCTAGATCTAATTTATTGATCTAGCCATTCCAACTTACACATATTACGAACTCAATCTTCATCAATCCTGAAAATCATGACTTTTACTGATTGGCTACGTATCATCCATCCGTCTTTAGCTGTTCTAATCATTTATCCGCTGTTAGGAATTGTAATATATTTTGCTTGGCAAACTCGCCAGCGCAGACTCCAGATGAAAGCTGGAGCTAAAAGTAAAATTCTACCCACCGTAGGATTAGAACATGTCAACTTTGGTCACTGGTTGACAGGAACCGTAACTGGCATCGCATTACTAGGATTAGTACATCCAATTTTTAAAACCATTATCAAAAAAAATACTTGGGCAATAGCTCCGGGACAAGTAATTTTTATTGTGCTTATGTTTGCGGCAACAGTTGGGTCTTTGTTTCTACTATATCGGGCGAAATCTAGAGGCTGGCGGGTAACTTTTGCTACTTTAACTAGCGCCGGACTAATTATTTTAGGTCTACAAGATGGAGTGTACCGCCGAACAGAGGAATGGTTTTTCTCTCATTATTACTATGGTCTGACGATCGCGACTTTGATGATTGTATCTTTGACTATTTTGCCAGAAATTTATCGCAATCTAACCTGGAGACGAATACACATTATTCTAAATACAATTGCGCTTGTGCTATTTCTAGGTCAGAGCGTGACAGGAGTAAGAGATTTACTAGAAATTCCAATCAGTTGGCAAGAACCTACTATTTTTAATTGTGACTTTAAGAATCAAGTGTGTGGAACCTTACCAAAGTCAAATAACTAAAGTAAACAAATTCGAGATGATTTCTTGGGTAATCTTAATTTTAGTCAGGTCGTTAAAATCACAGGTTTCTAATGCATCTTTATATTTTCAATATCCCAGGACAAGCCTATTTGTGGATTGCGATCCTCATCTTCGGTGCCTCCAGTTCAGTAACTCGAAAGCTAACAGAGATTGGCGCTAGTCAGTTCATGCACGAACACAATCCAATTTCTTTGTGCAATGTACTTTTTGTCGGCAATGTTTGTGCATTGTGCATTATGCTGTTGCTATATCGTGATCAATTAACCACTGTAAATATTAAAAAAATTACAAAAAAAGAGTGGGGAAACCTTACATTCGTCGCTATCTTATCAGGTGCAATCGCTCCAGCTGCTATTTTTCGAGCGCTAGCAATATCTCCAGTGAACAATATAGTTTTGTTGGGACGATTAGAAGTACCATTAATTCTAATTTTATCTAGTGTGATTTTCAAAGAGCGATTAAATCAGTATCAAAAAGTTGGGGTAGCCATTGTTTTACTTGGTATCTTTGTGGCCGTGACCGGAAGTCAAGCAGATTTTCAGTCCTCTGAATTTGTTTTTGGTCAAGGGGAAATTTTAACTATTATTGCCACAGTATTTTTAGCTATTGCAACTCTTATTAACAAATATCAGCTATCGAATATTCCTTTGGGAGTTTACGGAATTTTCAGAACAGGATTAGGATCAATAGTATTTTTCATCTTTGCGATTCTACTTTACGGTTCTGGACATTTTGCCGAAATGCTTTCTCCATTTTTATGGCAATGGATGCTGGTTTATGGGGGAATTATTGTCGTTGTTGGACAAGCATTTTGGATCAAAGGCTCACGGCAATCTCCTATTGCTGTATCAACAATTATTTCGTGCTTTCATCCGATCGCAGGAATGTTTTTCGCCTACTGGATATTAGCGGAAATTCCCACCATGCAGCAAATTTTCGGTAGTATAATTTTACTAATGGGACTGTTGTTCAGCCAGGTGACACATAATCGCAAGCAGGAAATTCCTGAATCATTTGAGATGCGCCCTGAGATTGGAGGAGTAAATGGATTTAAAGGGCTTTAAAAGCTGTTCTATAGAGTGGAAGCTGTCAATTAGAGCTATTGAATTCCACAAAAAGCCCGGTTGTTAATCCGGGTTCTTGCTCTGCTGTAAAATTAGACTACAAATAACGAACTAAACAGCTTCGATATTTTTTTCGCCGGTACGAATTCGCACCACTTGATCCACGGAACTGACAAAGATTTTGCCATCGCCAATTTCACCAGTGCGGGCAGCTGAGATGATTTTGTCAATCACCATATCTACCTGGTTATCCTCCACGACGATTTCCACCTTCAGTTTTTGCAGAAATTCGACAGTATATTCGGAGCCGCGATATCTTTCAGTCTGGCCTTTTTGCCGACCAAAGCCGCGTACTTCCGATACGGTCATACCGATGACACCGGCATTAACTAACGCAATTTTGACCTCATCCAACTTGAATGGACGAATAATTGCCTCGATTTTTCTCATGATTGTGGGATTCCTCCGTACTTGCCTATAAAGGTCTTAGAATTCTGATGTATTGGCTAACAACAGTTTTTTAGCACTCTTGTTGGCGATATTTTTGTAACTTAAGATACATAATGAGAGATATGAATTTATGAAACTATCTCTGGGAATAGATTTTGGCACATCTGGTGCCCGAGCGATAGTAATTGATAACGATCGTAATATCTGCTGGTCAGATAATATTTCTTTTACAGCTGTGCCAAAGGCACTTGATCTAGTCTGGGCAAAAGCTTTAGAACAATTAATCACCCAAATCCCTCCTCCAATTAGAAGCAACATTGGTCGGATTGCGATCGATGGCACTTCTTCGACGGTGTTACTTTGTGATGGCACTGGTCAAGTACTGGGGGTACCACTGTTGTACAACGACGACCGGGGCAAAAGCGAGTTGGCGCAAGTCAGAGCGATCGCCCCGCCCGAGCATTTTGTGATTAGTGCCACTTCTAGCTTAAGTAAATTACTGTGGTACTCTCAGCAGCCCTATTTTACAGCGGCGCAGTATTTTTTACACCAAGCTGATTGGTTGGCCTCGTTATTACATGGCCAATGGGGCGTGAGTGATTATCACAACGCCCTCAAATTGGGCTATGACGTGGTTAATTTACAATACCCAGACTGGTTAATGGCTACCCCTTATTTCCCCTTGTTGCCGCAAGTTCTTATCCCTGGGCAATCCGTCGGCGTAATTTCACCAGCAGTGGCGACACAATGGGGATTATCAACGGGTTGTGTCGTCTGTGCCGGCACGACCGATAGTATTGCGGCTTTTGCAGCGACTGGTGCCGATCGACC
>CAXTSZ010000066.1:0-3369 GCA_964247125.1 uncultured bacterium | reverse complement strand
TTTCCAGTTAATGACCCAGATTTACTACCCCACATCACCCCCAGGCCAACGAAAGATGCGGAATTTCTGGCGGGTCTGCTGACTGGGATGGCTCGCATTGAGGCACAAGGCTATCAGCTGTTGCAAAAATTGGGTGCCCAGCAGCTGACAGCTGTTTACAGCGCTGGTGGGGGCGCAAAAAACCAAGTCTGGCAAGAGATTCGCCAACAACAGCTACAAGTGCCTATGTTAGTGGCTCATCAACAGGATGCGGCCCATGGAATGGCTCTCATTGCCCACCGGGGCATTAATTACAGTCGCTGGTGAGCCGCCAAAATAATCCGCTCGGTTTCTGCCCAATTAATACACTTATCGGTTACTGACACGCCATACTGCAACTGACTCAGATCAGCCGGAATCGATTGACCCCCTTCGGATAGATTAGATTCCAACATCAGACCAACCATCGAAGTGTTGCCATTCGCAATCTGTTGAATCACGCTTTCCATGACGATCGGCTGTAATCGATAGTCTTTATTAGAATTGCCGTGGCTACAGTCAATCACAATCCGGGGTGCCATGCCCGCCTTCTTTAAAGCGGTTTCGACCTCGCTGACACTAACCGAGTCGTAGTTGGGTTTGCCTTCACCACCCCGCAGAATCACATGACCATAGGGATTGCCTGTCGTCTGAAAAACGCTGACCTGACCCTGTTGATTGATACCCAGGAAATTGTGGGGCTGCATGGCCGATTGCAAAGCGTTGAGTGCTACTTTAATGCTGCCATCGGTACCATTCTTGAAACCGACCGGCATAGACAGACCACTGGCCATCTCGCGGTGGGTTTGGGATTCGGTGGTGCGGGCACCGATCGCCGCCCAAGCAATCAGATCGCCAATGTATTGGGGGACAATCGGATCGAGCGCTTCGGTCGCAGTGGGCAGGCCAATTTCTGTGATATCGAGGAGCAATTGCCGCCCTACTTGCATACCTTTTTGAACATCAAAAGAATCATCTAGGTCCGGATCATTGATCAAACCTTTCCAACCGACGGTGGTACGGGGTTTCTCAAAATAAACCCGCATAATTAGCAATATTTTATCGGAAACACGATCGGAGAGTTCTTTGAGCCGATGGGCATATTCGATCGCCGCCTTCGGATCATGAATCGAGCAAGGTCCGACTACGATGAACTTGCGCCGATCCTGAAAATCTAGAATGTTTTTGATCTGCGATCGATAGCCAAGAATTTTTTGCTCTAGAATCGTGGTCAAAGGGAGATTGGCCTTCAACACACTGGGTGGCATCAACACCTGTGATTTATGAATACAGGCATCCGAGATTTTATCTTCCATAAATTTGGTATTTAGTGATAGTAATGATTAAAGCCGACAACAGATAAAAAACCTGGAGCGGGGAGGAGCTGATCGCTCAGTAGTGGTGAAAAATCGGTAAAGTTTAATAGCTGCTAAATCGCCACCATTCAGCCTGTAACGCGCCGCAGGCCGATATTTGATAGTTATGGATCAGAATCACTAGAAATTGATGAGGTTTCATGGCGAGCAGCGCTTATTTTGGGGACGTTTGCGTCGGTAATTTCCCAAACATCATAGCTTGTCTAGCCCATCTTTGCAGCCAGCCAAGTCATGACAGCCTGACCCAGAGAAGTGTTGTTGAGGCGATCGATCTCCCGAATCCCCGTCGGGCTAGTGACATTGACCTCGGTCAGGTAGCCACCGATCACGTCAATTCCCACAAAGTACAAACCATATTCTGTTAGTTTGGGCGCTAGCGCCGCACACATTTTTAATTCGTGATCGGTAATTTCGGCCTTGGCCACCCGACCCCCGACAGCCATGTTGCCCCGAAATTCTTTGCCCGTAGGAATGCGATTAATAGCACCCAAGGGCTGACCATCTAACAAAATAATTCGTTTGTCACCGTCTTTGGCAGCGGGTAAGAATTTTTGGATCATCATGGGATATTTACCCCATTGGGTGCTGATTTCCACGAGGGAATTGAAATTTCGATCGTCTGGTTGCAAGAACAAAATCCCTTCTCCGGCCTTACCCCCCAAAGGCTTCATCACCGCCGCTTGGTGTTTTTCCACGAATTCTCGAATGACATCTTTACTGCGGGAGACGATCGTATCGGTCATCCATTCGGCAAACTGCATCGCAAACATTTTTTCGTTAGCGGCGCGCAAACCATTCGGATGATTGACCACTAGGGTTTTAGTTTGGTCGATGTAGTCCAAAATAAAAGTGGTGTAAAGATAGGGCACATCCACGGGTGGATCGGTACGCATGAAGACAGCGCTCATGTCATTTAACAACATGAACTTGGACTGACCAACTTCATACCAGGGGCTGGGTGCGATCCAGCGATCGCCTTCTAAGGTAACGGGATAAATTTGGACTGGTTGCAGTTGAGCCGCTGCTTGCCCGTCAATCACACTCAGTTGCTCGGCGGTGGTGATATATACCTGATGTCCCAACTGACAAGCGGCTTCCATCATGGCAACGCTGCTATCGTGGGTGGGGTCAAGTTTAGCGATCGGGTCAATGATGAAGGCGAGTTTCATGGGAAAGAGGGCTAGCAATTTACTTCACAAGCCCCAATACTAACCCAACTACTGGCTCCATCTGCCCAATGTTCTTTCTTCCAAATGGGAGCTTGGTGTTTGAGGGTATCGATCGCATATTGGCAAGCCGCAAAAGCCTCGCCCCGATGAGGTGCCCCCACCGCCAGCAACACACTGATTTCGCCCACCCGCAACTTGCCCACCCGGTGGTGAATTACCACATGGGTAACGATCGGCCACTGGGCGGTAATCTCGGTGGCAATTTGCTCAAAGACCTTAAGCGCCATTGGCTCATAGGCTTGATACTCCAGATACTCCACTGGCTGACCATCAGTCTGATTGCGCACCATGCCACTCATTAAAACGATCGCGCCATTCGCGCCATCATCGGCTAGCTGATAAGCATCTTCCATCAAAATGGGCGCGAGACAGATCCGCAAGCAATCAATAGTAGATTGAGATTTAACAGCTAGAGAAGTCATAAACAAGATAGCAAAATGAGAATGGACTTCATTTTAACAATGCGATCGCTATTTAACGCATGGTATTGATTACCCTATTTCAGAGAGTTGGGGTCTACACCAAGTTCTTTTAATTTTGCCGCTAACTCCGTAGCCCATTGTTCAGCAGCAGTTCGCGCAGCCATTTCACTGTTTGCCCTATTAGATTCACTTTTAGCTCTTTGTTAAGCTAGAATTTCTTTTTCTTCAGAACGTAGATACCTGTTGCCTTTTTCATCAAACCAAGACAGAACCTCTTCTAGGGAACCTGGGAAAATCTCAGGACAGCGGCCAATCCCCAAACCA
>CAXTSZ010000065.1:0-17402 GCA_964247125.1 uncultured bacterium | reverse complement strand
TTAATAGTTGAGCCACAATCAGCCTTTGCTGGTCGGCGACGATCGAGCGCAGCAGTCGATAAATGGGAGCTTGCGGATCGCTAGGCAACTTGGTGAGCGCTTTTTGACGCATACTCCAAATTTGCAGATTCCCCAGCAAAATGGCACTGTTACTGAGCAACGCGCTATCGGGATGGAAGAGCGCCAGCAAAACTTGCTCTTGTTCCGTCGGCGTGATGTTGTACTCCAGACGCATCATATCAATCTGGGATTGCTTTTCCTGAAGAGCTTGTTCGATCGAAACGTGACTGGCAATCAGATCCATCAACAAGGATTCCAGTCTGGCTTGATAACTGTCAAGACGCAGTAGATCTTCGCGGCTCCGCTGAATATTGGGATCGAGGAGGCTGGGGTTTTCGACACCCAAATTGGCCAAAATAGTCTGGTGTTCTTCTGGCGTAATTTGCAATTCTTCGCGCACATCTTGGAGCATTTCGAGGCTAGTAGAAGATTTGGTTTTACCGTCAGCCAGCGCTTCTTGTAAAACTCCTTGATAGACTTGGATGCGCGATTGGCGGCTGAATCCCGGCAATACTTTGGCCAGTACATAGACCTCGTCTGGTTTCAATTCATCGGCACTGTGGGGCAAGAATTGCGATAAATCGATGCCCAGCTTTTTCAGTTGGCGACGCATCGTGTTGGCGACACTTTCTCGATCGTACTGTTCGGCCTTGCGCCAGAAGGTTTGAGCAAACCAGAAACCACTGACTAGAATAATTAAACCGGTAAACAAACGCTCCATCCAGACTGGTAATACGGCCAGGTTGGGGCGACTCCCAAACATCCAAAAAATGTTCCAAGCAATAAAGGTGCAGAGCGTAAAGACGCGATGCAGAATCTGTTTATTGGGTAAATCTTGGCCAGTTTTTCGCAGATGAGCGCGATAGAGTGATTCACTGATGCTCCCCAGAGCGTAAGCTCCCCCGCAAAAAGCCGCCAGGGACAGCGGGGTCGCCAAAATCTTGGGCACAGCAATGGCTTGTCCCCCGATAAACCAGCCCGGATTAAAGAGATTGCTCACTTGGCCTTCTTCATGCGTCCAGGCCCCGGAGTAGTAGTATTCCCAATTCCCAGCATAGAGAAGATAGTAAAAGTAGAAACCAACCACCAAACCGAGATAGCCAAAATAGAGCAGCTTTCGATCGGGCTTTTCGATTTGTTGCCAGTAAGATCGCTCAGAATCCACATCGATGCACAGACTTTGGCAAGCCACACAGGCGCTTTTTTCTTGGCCAGTCGATTTGTCAACTTCGCGGCACATGGATTGGGTAATGCTCGCTCTGGCACCCAAATGTGCTTGGCTATCGAGCAAACCTCGGGGACCGGTGTAAACCATTTGCACGGGTGCCATCGGGCAAAAATATTGACACCAACTTTTGCCCGCAAACAAGTAGCCCACTAACATGGCTGAAAAAATAGTAAATATTAAAAATGCGGCGAGCATTAGGCGATCGGAGTTCACAAACAGAATCCGAATATTCAGCCCCAAAAAGAACAAGAAAAACTGGAGATATAAATGATTGCGTCCCAGCCAAGAGTCAGGATCGACACTGAACAACTGGTAACGGGTTTGGCCTGTCTCTGAGACAATCTTTTGCTTGCGTTGGATCCCCAGAGCGCGGGGGATCTGGGAAAAGAAGGAGAGCGGACAGATGCGCCGCCAGACCTCATGACCAAACACAAAAATAATGACTAAACCAGCCGGGACAATCATCGCCCAAAAAATGCGGGCGGTCATGCTGTAGGGTGTCTTGGGTAGACATACTCCCTGCACCTGAATGCACGGATCGCTGAGATTTATATGAAAGGGACTACTCAGGCTGCTGGGATCGGTAAAAATTGGGGTGATGGGGTCGTAAAAAAGGGACAGGATCAATATGGTCCAGCCGATCGCCAGTAACCACTTGACCAGGTGCATTTTCTTCTCGGACAGTCGGTTTAGCATGGATAGCTGCTGTAAGAACTTACGTAGTATGGGGCGGGATATAAAAGAAAAGGCGCACTAATTTTATAGTAAAAATCCATCTGATGAAGCGATCTCGATCTGCACATTTTGTAATTGAGCTTGGCGATCGCGATCGAGCAGCGACTGCTCAAAGTAACTTACTTGCTCGGTCATCTGCCCGTAAACTTTCATCGTAATCGCGGGCTGTTCGCCCAAGGCTTTAATGGAGTGAATGGTTTGAGGTAGAAAACTAATTACATCCCCTGCTGACAGCACACATTCGCCAGTCTTTTCTACTTCTAAGCTATCTGGACTCGTTTTGCGCCAAAAAGTGTTGTGTTCTTGACCTTTAATAACGGCCACGATGCCCCAGGTGCCGTGGTTATGAATGGGGGAAGACTGTCCTGGCGACCAGGCTGAGTTTTGAATAGTCCAGGGGAAAAATGGCTCATCATAGAGCTTGGTTAACGACCAACCTGTCTGGGGATCAGGGGCAGCGATGGCATCCTGAATCCAGTAGGAGCTGGTGAGCAATCGGCGCACTAGGGGTCTAATCATGGCCAGTCGCTGGCGATCGTCGGCCTCTTTTTTTAAAATGCTCTCCAGATCAGAGAGAAAATGATAGAGACGGTAGTATTCAGCAGCTGCACCAAACTCACCGACCTGGTCGCAGACTTCTTCTTCACCGACGGTGTTAATCAGCCAATCACGCACTGTCATTGCTTTTTAGATTTTTAGTTAAGGTTGATGCTTTGCCATTGTACCCAACCATCAGTATTTAGAATACTAATTTTCGTCAAGTTAAATTTGCCAAAATCATAGACTGGCATTGCCCTGCTTGGTACTAGGAATATATATCTCAAGTAAAACATTTGTTACAAACATTCATGTCATCAGGTTCAATTCTTAATGTTAGGTATTGTTAGATAAGCTGTGGGGCTGTGTATTATAGATTGTGCAAGGATATTTCAATAGTGCAAAAAGTCTGACGTTATCTGGTGTTATCTAAGTATTTGTGCTGGGAGCGGCGGACTGTCTCCGGTAAGAATTTAGATGGTTTACTCCCTTAACTTAGAAAATTGCATTTACTACTGACGTACACCTGAATTAAAAAAATATCACTACCTCTGAGTAACGTAAACGATGCAAAATTTAACTGGAACCACTGGAGTTGCCGATCGGTTTGTGGTGACACAAGCTGGCAGTACTATTCAAGGCTTTAATTATGCAGAAGGCGATCGCATTGTTCTGGATTTAGAAAATTCAGCAGAACGGGCATCTAGTTCCGAAACACTTACTAACTTTGACCTAGTCAATCCCCTCCGACTATCTGGTTACTCTTCACCACTAACAGCGACGGCTACTGGCGTCCAAGTCAGAATTCCCGATGCTGACGGCATTGGTAGCCAGGTGTTTGTGACCCTTACGACTGCTGACCTAGCTGCGGCCACCTCTCTAGTTACCACCTTAGCTAACTCCACCGTCGGTGCTACGCTCAACGCCTCTGGTACAGCCACAAATTCATCGGCATTTGATGTCCGATCTAGAGGCAATACCGTCATCGATTGGAACGATGTTACAGTTGATGCTGCCCGGATGGCTGGTGTGCCACCGGCTGCTTCTACGCGCTACTTTGCGTTGGTACATGCCGCTGTCAATGATGCTGTCCAGGGTGTTGCCCAAGTAGCTGGCCGTCAGAGTTACCTGCAGTCTCAAGGTATTAATCTGGGTCCCGCTCCCACTGGTGCTTCGGCTGAGGTCGCTGCTGCTGCCGCTGCTAGCGCCATCTTAACCAACTTGTTCACCGATAGTGCCAACCCCGTATCACGGAACGCTTTTACACCGAACGGTAGTGGTACTGCTACCACCGTTGGCGCTTTTTACCCTGGTGTATTCACCTCTGCTTTAAATTCGACTATTGCCCAAAGCCGCGAAGCTGGCGCTAGCCAAGCATCGATCGATGCTGGCATTGCTTACGGTAATCGAGTTGCTGCGGCCATATCTTCTTACCGGCGCACCGATGGTTACCTGCGGAGTGTGGATGGCAGCGTCATAGTCCCCTCTTCATTTGAGGCTATCTATAAAGATGGCATCGAAAACTTAGGTGCCGATGAAGCTGGCGGTGAAAACAACGGTACTGTTGGTAGACTTTCTAATGGCACCAGCCTCGTGGGTACAGCCGTAGCAATTAGTACCCTGAAAGCCGATGGCACTGTTGGTAGAAGTAGCACCGCTCGCACTACGCCTGGTGCTTGGCGCCGGGCTGAAGACACTCTGATTGCGGCCACCGGACAGTTTAATGCCTTAGCTTCGCCCGAAGTGGCTGATGTTAACAAGACTTGGTTTCTACCTAAAACTAGCTTCTTTAACGACTCGGTAAATTCGCCGCCAGCCCTCGATAGTGCTAATTACATTGCCTCTGTCAGGGAAGTTAAGGCTGAGGGCAGCTTGCTCGATTTACCTGGAGCTGGCAACGTCTCGTTGACTAACCGGACAACGACAGTCAACGGTGTCACCTCGGTAGCCAGCAGTAGCGTTTTGGGTGCTGCTGTCAATGATACCAATCCATCTGATACTGCCTACCCCGATGCTGTCGGTCCAGATGTCCCCGGTAACTTGTCCCGCACCCAGCCTGATGGAATTGGAGCCACCAGTGCCGATCGGACGATCATTGCTCACGTTTGGGCTAATGCCGAAGGTTCTTACGGACCAAACTACGCCTACCAAAAAATTGCGCAACAGCTGGGCATTAATAACAACGATAATTTGGCTACTAGTGCCTATCGCTTTGCTGCGCTAGATTTAGCTTTGGCCGATGGCTTTGCTAACCTGTGGGATACCAAATGGGATGAAGACTACTTCTGGCGGCCAGTATCTTCGATTCGTAATGCTGATCAGTTAGCAGGTACAGCCAGCTTGGATGATAACGACTGGACTCCGCGCGAAGGTACGCCGCAACACCCTTGTCACCCCTCTGGTACTTCAGCAACGGCTGGTATTGCCACCACTATTTTAGCCAGCTTCTATGGTGAAAATCCAGTCGGTGGTTTTACCGTCAGTGCTGATGTCAACGCTAGCAGTGGTCGCTTAAATGGTGCCTTAATTAGCACCGGTAGTTCCATTGCTGGTAATACGACTAATGCCGATGGTTCTCCCATTTTGGTTGGTGCTGTCAACGGCGTAGCCTTGGAAGAAGTTAGTCGTAACTACACTAGTTTCAGTCAAGCCCGCGAAGAAACTCGTCTCAGCCGGATTTATGCTGGTGCCCACTTCCGCTTTGCCACAGAGCATGGTGTCGCTTTGGGTACTAATGTTGCTAACTACTTCTTAGCGAATAACCCCTTCCTCGCGACCACGGCTACTGGTCTAGGGGGCGTTGGTCCAGCTAGTGGCGTGTTCCAAGCTGCCACTGCTCTGGATGCTGTTGCTCAAGCTCGCTGGTTGGGTAGTAGCAATCGCACCTACGAATTTGGCTCGATTACTGTCGATAATGCCAGTGGCAGTATTGATGGCTTGACTTCGGATAGTGCTGCTTACTTAGCTACTGCCCTCAATCGCAAGAATGTGATTTTCAGTGGTAGTAGCAACGCTAGTACGCGGGCAATTACTGGCGCTAATCTCACCAACAGTGAGAGTCAGGCTGCCGGCCAAATTGCTAATTCTAGTTTGATTGGCAACACCATTTTCTATCTCACCGAGAATGGGGTCACAACTCTTTCTAATACTGGTGGCAGTAAGTTCTCTAGTACTAATACTGGGGGATTGAACCAACTCACTTTCAAAGATAGTCAAAATCAAGACGTGCGCTTTGAAGTCGGTGCCGCCTTACCGGCCTTCCGCACTAATGGCGTCTCGGGTGGTGCTGCCACTACTGTGGGCGTGACTATTTCGCGGGCAGCAGCCTTCAATGATAGCCTCGGCATTTATGCTGTGGATGATGCTCAAGGTTGTTTTGACACTGATAATGATGGCTTTGTAGACCTGCGCGTTGGCCAAACTGGCTACTTGGCAGAGGCTCTGCGCCGTGCTGCTCTGAGTCCAGCCATCACCCAAGCCACCGCTAACAACACTAGTGTTACTAGTAATGTCAGCTTGGCTGCTGGTCAATCCTTTGGCTTGTTGTTGGTGGCCAATGGCACCATTGCCGATGCCCGTGCTGCTGGTAGTACTCTCAATGTCTTCTCTTCGTACACTGCGGCGAATAGCGACAGACTCAACCACGTCGTCCGGTTGGGTAATGGTACCACCGAAAGATTTGGCTTTGATGATCAGCTCGGTGCTACTGCTGACCGAGATTTCAATGACTTGATTGTCTCTATCAACAAGACACCTGCACTTGCTACTTAGTACTTGTTACTAAATAACACAGGTTATTGATAAAAATGGCGGGCTGTTCGGTATTAATACCGGACAGCCCGCCATTTTTGCACATGAATAAATTATTTGCCTAATCCAATCACCGCTGGTGATGGCAATGATGGCTGTGACACACTTAATAAATTGGGCGGTTGTGGACGAGCAGCGATCGCCTCTTGCAGCATGGGGGTTTGCACCACCGAGTTGGTCGCCAAAGTCAGCAGAGGGTTGGCAAAGATCCCGGCCAACGAACTAGCTGTCACCATCAACAACAGACCAACTTGTAAAGCACGCATCCCAGGTAATTGCCAATCACTACGGGGGTAAGCTTTGACCGCCGCCGACATTTCCTGCGGCTCCTTCACTACCATCATCTTGACCACTCTGATGTAGTAATAGATCGAGACCACGCTAGTCACCAAAGCCAGCAGCACCAAACCATAAGCACCTGCTTGCCAACCTGCCCAGAAAATATAAATCTTGCCAAAGAAGCCCGCCAAGGGCGGAATGCCACCCAACGACAGTAAGCAAATACTCAAGCACAGCGTTAGCAACGGATCTTTGTGATACAAGCCAGCATATTCGGCAATCTGATCGGTACCAGTGCGTAGCGTGAATAAAATCACACAAATAAAGCCACCCAGGTTCATGAACAGGTAGATCAGCAAGTAAAACAACATACTGCTGTAGCCCGCTTCAGTGCCAATCAAGAGGCCAATCATCACAAAGCCTGCTTGGGCGATCGAAGAATAGGCCAGCATCCGTTTCATACTAGTCTGTGCCAGCGCAACCACATTCCCCAGCACCATACTAAGAATGGCCAGCACTGTAAAAACGAAATGCCATTCATCCCGCACCGAGGGGAACGCCGTCACTAATAACCGAATGGCCAGGGCGAAACCAGCAGATTTAGAACCAACCGACAAAAAAGCCACAACCGGAGTGGGTGAACCTTCGTAGACATCGGGAGTCCATTGGTGGAAAGGCACTGCCGATATTTTAAAGGCAATACCAGCAATCACGAACACCAAGGATACAACGATACCCAAAGATACATTACCCGGGGCGGCAGCAATGCCCTGGGCGATCGCACTCAGCTTGGTTTCCCCACCGGAGAGTCCGTAGAGCAGCGATACGCCGTACAAAAACACCGCCGAACTAACTGCTCCAATTAACAAATACTTCAGGGCGGCTTCATTAGAACGCGGATCGCGCTTCATATAGCCCGTCATCATATAAGAAGAGATACTCAGCGTTTCCAGCGACACGAAGATTGTTACCAATTCCGTCGCCGCTGACAATAGCATCCCGCCCAGGGTGGCCGAGAGCAAAATGGCCATGAATTCTGCTAAAGCCGTTCCACTTTGCTCTACATAGCGGATCGACATCAGGATCGTCACCGCCGCCGACAACACAATAATCCCTCGGAAAATTACACTGAGCGGATCGCTGGTGATCGCGCCAAAAAAGCCCACATTATTGGGAGTGCCCCACTGCATCGCTAACGCCGCGATGGCTGCCATCAAACCAGCGATCGCCATGTAGGCAATAGGTCGCGCGGCCTGTCGTCCAAAAATGAGGTCAGCCACCAAAACGGCTAAAATCGTCAGAGTTACAATCACTTCTGGCAAAATAGTGCCAGTGTTCAGCTGATTTACCAGTTCACTAAAGCTCATAAATTCTTAATTCCATATTGCCATCACGGCTGGCCAATACCCAAGATTCTACCGCACTGCTCTGCTCTAAAAGTGCGATGGGACAAACTAGGCCGTCTGGGTACACTGAGTTAATCAGGGTGCGATCGCCCCAAAATTTCACTAATAGGCAGAGATTTTGGTACTCTAGACGCTGGTGGCGATGTTTCGTAATTTTTTACCAGGTTTTATGGTAGCAATAGCAATTTTGGCAGCAGGTAAAGGCACGAGAATGAAGTCCCAATTGCCCAAGGTTTTACATGCCTTAGGTGGTCGGACGCTCGTAGAGCAGGTACTTCTGGGCTGTGTTGGTCTCAACCCCGAAAGACAACTGGCGATCATTGGTTACCAGGCTGAGCAAGTGCGTACCGCCCTAGCGCATGTGCCCGATTTGGAATTTGTCGAACAGATTCAGCAGCTAGGTACTGGCCATGCCGTGCAACAACTCTTACCCCATTTACAAGATTTTCAGGGTGATTTACTAGTCCTCAATGGCGATGTGCCCCTACTGCGTCCCGAGACACTCCGCAGCTTGCTGCAAACGCACCAACACAACAAAAATGCGGCCACTATCCTGACCGCTAAAATCCCCGATCCGACTGGGTATGGCCGCGTCTTTTGTGATAGCCAAAATCTCCTCCAAGAAATTGTGGAAGATCGGGATTGTACAACCGTCCAGCGTCAGCATCAGCGAGTGAATGCGGGTATTTATTGTTTTAGCTGGCCGCAGCTGCAAGCTGTGCTACCCCAGCTGCAAAGCAATAATAACCAGCAAGAATACTACATCACTGATGCTGTCAATTTTTTATCGCCAGTGATGGTGGTAGATGTGGATGACTACCAAGAAATTTTGGGGATTAACGATCGCCAACAATTGGCCGGGGCTTATGCTATTATGCAAAATCGCCTGAAAAGTCGGTGGATGGCAGCGGGTGTCACCCTCATCGATCCGGGCAGCATTACGATCGATGACACCGTCGAAATTGGTAATGATGTTATTATTGAACCCCAGACCCACCTACGCGGTAATACTAAAATTGGGACAGGCAGTCGGATCGGTCCGGGTTCCTTCATTGAAAATAGTGAGATTGGCCAGGGCTGTACAGTGATGTACTCGGTAGTAACTGATTCCCAAACCGGTGACAATACCCGCATTGGTCCCTATGCTCATCTGCGTCAGCAAGTAGCAATTGGTGATGGTTGCCGGGTCGGTAACTTTGTGGAACTGAAAAAGACTAGCCTTGGAGCCGGCACGAATGTGGCGCATCTTTCCTATTTGGGCGATACTACCACTGGTCAGAGCGTTAATGTCGGTGCCGGGACTATTACTGCCAACTATGATGGGGTAAATAAGCACCAAACTTTTATTGGCTCCCATAGCAAAACTGGCTCCAATAGTGTTTTAGTCGCACCCTTAAATATTGGAGAGAATGTGACGATCGCGGCTGGTTCGACAGTCACCGAAGATGTGGGCAATGATGCCCTCGTGATTGCCAGAGCCAAGCAAGTAGTTAAATCTGGCTGGCAACTAAACAGCGACAACAAAGGCTAGTACCTAATTCTCGGTCGGGATGGTCTGCCTGGTAATATTTTTGGCTATCCCGACATCCCACATTTTTATTCTTTCATTGCTGAATTTATTATGGCTCGCTATACCTGTCGCTTTTCGATCGCTTCTGACCCCGAGAAAATCCGGAAACTCTTGCGGGAGATGATGAAAGCCTGCGACATGGACATGATTTACGAAATCGAAGACTATTTGATGTGGCGCGAGGTGCCCGGTAAAGTGGCTTTTGCCCGGTTGGTAACGGCTGAAATCTTAATCGATATCACCGTGGCAACTCCCGATGCTGTTGGCATTCGCTTGGTGGTTAAAAATGAAGAGCTACCCTTGAAAATTGGTAACCACTGCCATCAAGTTTTCGATACCATTCAAGAGGAAGTGGCTAAACGCTATCCCGATTGGCAACTGTTGGCGCACGATAACAGCATCGATGCTTAGATGATTGGTTTAGTTGCGCCAGCGCAAGCTCAACGAATTTAAGACAACGCTAATTGAACTCATGGCCATCAATGCCCCTGCTGCCGCCGGACTGAGGGTAATCTGCCAAGCAAACAGTAAGCCAGCGGCCACCGGAATTCCTAGACAATTGTAAATCACGGCCCAAAAAAGATTTTGCTGAATTTTGCGGGTGGTGGCCTGCGCCAGCCGGATAGCGCGACCGACGTCAGTGAGCTGATCGCGCATCAAAATTACATCAGCAGCTTCGATCGCTACATCCGTCCCGGTATTAATTGCCATGCCCACATTAGCTTGGGCGAGAGCGGGGGCATCATTCCAACCATCGCCCACCATCGCTACTGCGCCGGTTTTTTGTAACTGGGTAATAATCTCCGCTTTGTGCGCTGGGCGACGGTCAGCGTAAATCTGCGAAATGCCCAGTTGTTGAGCAATGTCTAAGGCGATTTCCTGGCGATCGCCCGTCAGCAATACTACCTCTAGGCCAAGATCTTGGAGATCTTGGACAGCGCGCAGTGCCTCCGGGCGCAGTTGATCAACCAGGCCAATTAAGCCCATCACCTGTTGGTCGTTAGCCACATACACCAAGGTTTGCAAAGATTGATCAGCTGGGGGCAGCCAGCTCGGTGCGATTTCAATACCCTGCTGAGTGAGCCAAGCAGGGTTACCCATCACAATCGTCTGGCCAGTGGTACTGTGCGCCACAACTCCCAATCCGGGCACTGTTTCACTCGTTGCCAAGGTTAAAGCCACATAGCCTTGCTCTTGCGCATAGTTGGCGATCGACTGTGCCAAGGGATGAGTGGTAGCGGCTGCGGCCATTGCTACCAGCGGCCAGAATTCGTCATTCGGTAAATGAGTTTGGCAGGTGAATACCTGGGGTTTGCCCATCGTCAGGGTACCAGTTTTATCAAACACTACTGTCTGGAGGGTATTCATCTGTTCTAGAATGTCACCGCCCTTAATCAGTAAACCTTGTTTAGCACCGATGCCAGTACCCACCAGGATAGCGGTCGGCGTAGCTAAACCCAACGCACACGGACAGGCAATGACTAAGACGGCGATCGCCAGTTTGAGGCTAAACAAGATCGGTGCAGTGGGCAGCGTCAACCAGTAGGTACCAATTAGGTACCAACCAATAAAAGTTAGCACCGCCAGACTCATTACTACATAAGTAAAGTAACCTGCTGCCACATCGGCCAGCTGCTGAATCGGTGCTTTGCGGGCTTGGGCATTGGCTACTAATTCGACAATCTTGGCTAGCACGGTCTCGCCACCCACTTGCTGGACGGCGATCGTTAAGGGCGCCGATTGATTGATGGTTCCGGCTGTTACCAGATCACCCGGTTGCTTAATTATGGGTAGTGCCTCACCTGTGAGCAAAGCCTCATCCACCGCACTCTGACCAATTAAAACTTGACCATCTACTGGGATACATTCACTGGGGAAGACTTGCACCTGCTCGCCGACTTTTAGCTGGGCGACCGGGATCTCGATAGTGCCTGCGCCCATCACCAAGTGGGCCGTCGGCGGTTGCAGAGCCAGTAGCCCATGGAATTCCCGCGCGGCTTCCTGTTTGGCATATTGCTCTAAGCTTTTACCGAGCAGCATGGCTCCCACTAGCATCACTGGCTCATCAAAAAAGCATTCCCACTGCAACTGTGGCCAAATCAGTGCCACCATGCTGGTGAGGTAAGCGGTGCTAGCTCCCAGACCCACCAAGGTGTGCATATTGGGACGACCAGCCAGTAGGCTCTGGAGGCCATCGACCACAATAAACCGACCGGGAAAGGCTAAGGCGATACTGGCCAGCCCCCAATGCCACCATACCGATGACCAGGAATTCATGACATGCTGATGGGGCAGGAGTGCCGACTGACCGACATGACCAAGCACCGATAGAGCCAGGAGCGTAATGGCGATCGATAGCTGACCAATCAACTGGCGGCTGCGCTGTGGATCGGTGGCAGGGACAAAATTTTGGGCGGTGCGCAGTTGGCTCGGAAAACCCTGATTGGTCAATTGCTGGGCTAGATCGATCGGACTAACCTCGGCACTATGTTCCACCACGGCCAGCGCGGTCAGCAGGTTGACACTGGCCGTCGCCACTCCCGGCATCGCCAACAACTGTTTTTCGACCGCCGCCGAGCAACCAGCACACTGCATCCCTTGAATATCTACCAATGCTTTTTGTAGTGTCGCGGTCTCGGTAGCCATGCCAGAAATCTCCGTACCAGTTATTCTTCCCATCTTAAAAGAATTTTTCTTTGATGAGGGCCAAACAAAGAGAACGACAATTAAAAATTGTCGTTCTCTGAAGCTTGCATAAATTCTTAAATTTGGTGCTGGTTAAAATAATGGATCAAGCAAAAACAACTGGCTGCCCCTCTGTTTGCGCATCATTCTTCGTATAAGCAACACCATCCACCTTCAGTCCTTGGGCATTTAACAAGGTAATCGTACCGCCTTTGTTGGACAGTTGCGCCCCCCGGCCACTGAGTCGTAAGACCGCTGCTGCGCCAGGTTCGATCGAACCAGTAATCGGATCAGCTTGGTCTTGCTGGTCAAGAATCTGCCAACCAGTTAAGTCTAGTGTGCTGTCAGACGTATTTAAAACCGTCACAAACTCTTGACTAGGATCAGCGCCCCAAGGATTAACCATGGCGGCCACAATTCGAGCCAGGTGGTACGGAGAATCTGGCGCGACTACCGGCCAAGGCTGAACTACTCCGGTGTCTGGGATGGGGATAACCGGAACTGCTGGCGCATCTGTAATAGGAGTGGCATCACTTTCATTGGTATGCCAAACTTGATTTTGAAATTTCAGAAATATTCCAGTGGCAGTCCTCGATGTCGGGAAATCAATTACCAACGCACCATCTCGGAAGGTACCATTTCCATCACCTTTTCCACCTTGATTCATATGAATAAGGTGAACACCATTACCGGGCAGAAAATCAAAATACACGTCTTTTTTATCATTCTCTGGTCCCCATTGCTCGCCAAAGGCATAAACTACTGCATCTGGCTCATCGATCGCCCTTTGCAACACGTCTTCGACCCGCTCAAATAAATCATTGTTTGGCCCCGGTTCCAAATGAGTGATCGGTTTCATATCTGTTGCCCGGAAGATGTTGCTGCGAATATAGTCGATGGCTGCTCCATCTTTAATACCGTCTATCAGATTATTCCAGCCCACCTTCAGTTCACGAGCGCGATCGATCACGGGATGTTTTAAGTCATTCAAAATCAGATACTCAATCAGGCGCTGGCGTTGAGGGCCACGACTAGAGCGCACATTGATCGCAATCCGAAAAGGAACACCAGCCACATCCATCAAAAGTTCGGAGTGTGGTTCGCTATCATCATCTCGCTTGTACTGGAGAGCTTTGCCTTTCAATACACCATAATTTTTCATCAAGGTACTCCTGGGTAAAAAGTCAGAATTTAATATTGGGCACATATGCTGAACGGATTCAGTTTAATCTCACTGTGCTGGTGTAAGTATGTCTTTGTAACATTTTGTAGTATTCGCTAAATCACTAGTCCATTTACTTCTTTGGCTAGCACTTTTGCGCAACCTTCATAATTTGCAACACGCTATCTGGCTAGCTCCTGCCGTTTTTAGCGCTATCCTAAGAAGAAATCATTTCATACTTCATTTTTGCGCCATGCCGAGAACTCAGAAGAACGATAACTTTATCGACAAAAGCTTTACAGTAATGGCCGATATGATCCTCAAGATGATGCCGACCAACAAAAAAGCCAAGGAAGCCTTTGTCTACTATCGAGATGGCATGTCTGCTCAGGCTGATGGTGAATACGCCGAGGCGTTAGAAAACTACGAAGAAGCCCTCCGCCTAGAGGAAAATCCCTACGACCAAAGCTACATTCTTTACAATATGGGTTTGATCTATGCCAGTAATGGCGATCACGCCAAGGCATTGGAACTCTATCATCAATCGATCGAACTCAATGCTCGTCTCTGTCAAGCGCTCAATAATGTGGCCGTGATTTATCATTACCAAGGCGAAAGAGCGCAGGAAAATAATGATATGGATGGCGCTGAGGAATTATTTAATCAGGCGGCCTCCTATTGGAAACAAGCCGTCAAGATTGCCCCCAACAATTATATCGAAGCCCAAAACTGGCTAAAAACTACTGGCCGCTCTACGGTTGAAGTATTTTTCTAGATGCCTGAAATCGGCTAAGATCCATATACTGGTAGACAACTATCAGTCCTTTTTTAATTATCTGACCTTACCCATGCTCGATCGCGACCAAGTTCATAAAGTTGCTCTGTTAGCCCGTCTCCAACTAACCGAGTCCGAAGAAGAACAGTATGCCCAACAAATGAGTAGTATTTTGGGTTACTTTGAACAGCTAAGTGAACTCAATACAGATAACGTCGAACCCACCCTGCGGGCGATCGATCTACAAAATATTACTCGCCATGATGACCAAAAAAGCTACGAAAACCTCGCCGGGATTTACGCGACAGCGCCAGCGATCGAGGGCGAGTTCTTTCGGGTGCCCAAAATCATGGGCTAATTAACTGGCTGTCTGCTGTTTCAACCATTCTAAAACAGTCGCCGCGTGATTTTTGACCTTCACCTGCGGCCAAATTAGCGCAATGTTGCCCTGAGGATCGATCGCAAAGGTCGATCGCACCACTCCCATATATTCTTTGCCCATAAATTTTTTGAGCTGCCACACACCATAGGCTTCCGCTGCCTGGTGGTCAGGGTCACTGAGGAGCGTGATTTGCAAATTTTGTTTGACAATAAATTTGTGGTGGGCAGCAGCAGAATCTGGACTAACACCTACAATGGTTGCTCCCAGTTGCTGGAAATCTGTGAGCAAGGCGGTGAAGTCGAGGGCTTCGGTGGTACAACCTGGCGTATTGTCCTTGGGATAAAAGTACAGAATTAACCACTGTCCGTGGAAATCCGCTAGGTTAATAATTTTCTCAGATCGATCGCCTAAATGAAATGATGGTGCTGGTTGATTAATTGTTAGATTAGACATGAGATTTTTGGTAGCAAGGAATAACAAAGTAAGTTTGAAGATGTATTATTTCAGTATTTAAGCTTACTTCGATTCTAATAGTCTTATGCTAAATTTGATGACTATAGAACCTGATTTAATAGGCACTCCACTCTAATGGTTTCACCTGGTCTCAAATGCCCGCGCTGCGGGGAACAAGAAATTTCTCGGGCTAGCCGTAGAGGTTGGTTTAAGAGACTGTTATCATTGTTAGGATTTTACCCGTTTATTTGCGTAAATCCCCGCTGTGGCAAGCGTTTTTTTAGATACGCCAGAAGTTAATCAAACAGGTTTTTTAATTCGTTCTTCGATGTCTTTGAGGGTGTTTAAGACTAACCTTTTAGCTTGTAACTGCCAGCCCCATTTTTGTAAAGTAATGGCACCAGCAACTCCTCCCACCAGTCCGAGATAGTCCAGTGGTTGATTTGCGGCGATTCCAAATAGTAAACCCAGTCCAGCAATACCCCAAAAAGGTAAAGATACCGCTTGACGCTGCTCTTCTACTATTTTAGCGATGCCGCCTGTGGGCAATTCGGTCTCTAGCTGTTCCTTGATCTCGGCTTGTTCTTTACGAGATACGGACAGACCAAATTTTTGACGCAGCTTTTCTATCTTGCGCGCGTCGCTGCTATATTCGGTCAACTGGTCTTCTGCAAGCAAAATTAAACGTTCGTACTGTCCCACGCAACTAACTCCCAATATTTCCTATCATTAAGGATAGCAATCTCGCTTCTGAACTACAATCTATGCGCTTGCCACTATTTTGGATGAGGGTCATTGGGCTGGGGCTAGTTTTAATCCTTGGTCTGTGGTTGGTTAACTCGATTTACAGCTTGTATATGTCGGTGGCCTTGACGGCACCTTGGTTAGCCAATATTTTATTGGCATCGATCATTGCGCTGATCTTAGGATCGATCGGACTCCTTATTTATTATGGTGGCGTTTTTAATCAGGGCTTTAAGAATAAAAAATCTAAACCCAAGCCAGTGGTGCCAGCCGATCGACAGTCGGCGGCTCAAGTCAATTTGGCGGCTACCAATCAACAGGTGCAGCAAATTCAAGACGAAGTCGCCCGGGCAGCACTGGCCGCTCGCTCAGCAGAAATTTCTGAGAGCCTGAAGCGTGGACCAATTCGGGTCATTATTTTTGGGACTGGTTCGGTGGGCAAGACATCGCTGATCAATGCCTTGACCGGACAAATTGTGGGTGCGGTGGGTGCGGTGATGGGGACTACCGCCGGAGCTAAAGAATATACGTTGAACTTGCGCGGTTTAGAGCGGCAGATTTTGCTGATTGACACGCCGGGAATTTTGGAAGCGGGCTTGGCGGGCACCGAACGGGGGCGCATGGCGCGGGAAGAGGCCGTAGCAGCGGCGCTGATTTTGTTTTTGGTAGATAATGACCTGCGACAATCTGAGTTAGAGCCTTTGCTCGCCTTGGCGGCGGTGGGTAAGCGATCGATCCTAGTGTTCAATAAGGCTGATTTGTATCCAGCCGCTGATCGATCGGCTATTTTGGCACAGTTGCGATCGCGTGTCGCCCCAGTTATTCCCCCGGCTGATGTGGTGGCGGTAATGGCTAGTCCGCGCTCAGTGCAACTGCCCGATGGTCAAACCTTCCAGCCGGAGCCGGATATTAATGATTTTCTCCAGCGTTTTGCCGATATCTTGCGATCGACTGGCGAAGATTTGGTGGCTGAAAATATATTGCAACAATCCCAGCAGTTGAGTGGGGCGGCGCAGGAACTTATTGATGCAGAACGGCGGCGGCAGGCCAACAAAATTGTGGATAAGTATCAGTGGATTAGTGCGGGGGCGATCGCTATTAATCCTTTACCGCTGGTGGATCTGATTGCGACAGCGGCGATTAATGGCCAAATGATTATTGATATTGGGCAGGTTTATGGGTGCCAGCTCGATCAAGAGACGGCCAAGGAGTTGGCGTTGTCGTTGGGGAAGACTCTGGCAGGGTTGGGAATTTTGAAGGGGGCGATCCAGTTAGTAACAACAGCTTTGAAGGTTACGGTGGCGACCTATATTCTGGGTAAGGCGATTCAGGGGGTGACGGGGGCTTATCTGACCCGGATTGCCGGGAAGAGTTTTATTGAGTATTTTCGTCGCAATCAAGATTGGGGGGATGGTGGCATTACGGCGGTGGTACAGGAGCAATTTCAGTTGGCGAAGCAGGATGAGTTTGTGAAGTTGTTTTTGCAGGAGGCGGTGGGCAGGGTGGTGAAGCCTTTGCAGCAGCGGGAGAAAGTGGAGTAGCTTGTTATCATCAACACAGTCTGAGACGTTATTGC
>CAXTSZ010000064.1:0-17519 GCA_964247125.1 uncultured bacterium | reverse complement strand
CTGCGGATCATCCCTGAAGTTAGAGTAGGCAAGTAGGAGTATATAGAAAATGACTGATTGCACTGTTCGCAACTGGGAAGGAGCCGAGGCTGGTTCTGCTGTCCTTGATCTTCGAGTTGCTTCTGAAGAAAATGCCTCGCACATCGTGCATCGCGCTCTAGTCCGCCAAGCTAACAACGAACGTCAGGGGACAGCTTCTGCTAAAACCCGCGCCGAAGTAAAGGGTGGTGGTCGTAAGCCTTGGAAACAAAAAGGTACTGGTCGCGCTCGGGCTGGTTCGATTCGCTCGCCGCTGTGGCGGGGTGGTGGTGTGATATTTGGGCCAAAGCCCCGAGACTACAGCACTAAAATGAATCGGAAGGAAAGACGGTTAGCGCTACGCACTGCTTTCCAAAGCCGCGCCTCTGAAATGGTCATTGTCGAAGATTTCGATACTCAGTTAGCTCAACCTAAGACTAGAGACCTGACAGCTGCTCTAGCTAGATGGGGCGCTGCTGCTGGCCAAAAGACTCTCCTGATCGTGGCTGATGTCAATGAATCAGAGAATGTCTTTCTGTCGGCGCGCAATATTGCCACCGTTAAATTGATTTCGGCAGTGGGTCTAAATGTCTTTGACATTCTGAACTCTGACCATATCATCGTTACCAAGAGCGCACTTACCAAGATTCAGGAGGTTTACAGTGACGACTAGATCCCCCGGGCCAACTAGAATTAGCGTCCGCGACCTGCCTGACATTTTGCAGCGTCCGGTAATTACCGAGAAAGCGACGCGCCAGATGGAACAAAACAAGTTCGTTTTTGACGTAGTACCAAAAGCTACTAAGACCGACATTAAAGCGGCGATCGAAGTAGTGTTCAATGTCAAGGTGGTGCGGGTCGATACCTACAACCCACCCCGCAAGAAAAAGCGGGTTGGCCGCTTTGCTGGTTACAAGCCTCAATACAAACGGGCGATCGTTACCGTAGCTGAAGGTCAATCCATCCCGCTTTTCCCTGAAGCTTAGGATCTCTCGTCTATTTCCATTATTTGTATTTGAGTTAAACCTATGGGTACCCGTTCTTATCGGCCATATACGCCCAGTACGCGCGAAACAGTAATTTCGGACTTTGCCGAAATTACCGCTAGCAAGCCGGAAAAATCATTAACTGTCTATAAGCACCGCGCCAAAGGGCGTAATAATCGCGGTGTCATTACTAGTCGGCGGCGTGGTGGCGGCCACAAGCGTCTGTACCGGATCATTGACTTCCGCCGTCAAGATAAACTGAACATCCCAGCGCGGGTGGCTTCGATCGAATACGATCCCAACCGGAATGCGCGGATTGCTCTGGTTTTTTACCGTGATGGTGAAAAGCGTTATATTCTTCATCCCGTTGGTCTAGAAGTAGGCACCGAGATTATTACTTCTCCCGAAGCTCCCTTCGAGATTGGCAATGCTCTGCCTCTGACCAATATTCCACTTGGTACCACCGTCCACAGCATCGAGATGACTGCTGGCAAAGGTGCCCAAATTGCTAGATCGGCTGGTGCTGGTGCGCAGATTGTGGCTAAAGATGGCGATTATGTCACTCTGAAAATGCCTTCTGGAGAAATTCGGATGCTACGCAAAGAGTGCTATGCCACCATTGGTCAAGTCGGCAACCTTGAAGCCCGCAACCTCAGCGCTGGTAAAGCTGGTCGGAATCGTTGGAAAGGCCGGCGGCCAAAGGTTCGGGGTAGTGTCATGAACCCTTGCGATCACCCCCATGGTGGTGGTGAAGGTCGGGCACCGATCGGTCGCAGTGGCCCTGTTACGCCTTGGGGTAAACCTACTTTGGGTTATAAAACTCGGCAGAAGAACAAGGCTAGTACCAAGTTTATCGTCCGGCGGCGGCGGAAGTCTTCCAAACGTGGTAAAGGCGGTCGTCAGAACTAGGTTTTGTAAATTTTTGCGGACAAAAAGCCGCCTAGATTTCCTTGTTTTCAATCAAAGTCGTTTATTCCCAAAACTAATATGGGTCGCTCCCTCAAAAAAGGTCCGTTCGTCGCTGACCATCTGATGACCAAGGTCGAAAAGATGAATGCCAGCGGTAAAAAAGAAGTGATCAAAACCTGGTCACGCTCTTCAACCATCTTGCCGCAAATGGTTGGTCATACGATCGCCGTTCACAATGGCAAGCAGCATGTCCCCGTATTTGTTTCCGACCAAATGGTAGGCCACAAGCTCGGTGAATTTGCACCAACTCGTACTTACCGCTCTCATGCTAAGGGCGACAAAAAAGCAGGTAGATAAAAGCCCAGCTGATTGCACAGGAAATAATTATGGCAGTAGATAATAAAACAGAAATTAAAGCGATCGCTAAGTATATTCGGATGTCTCCGTACAAGGTGCGTCGAGTGCTGGATCAGATTCGGGGGCGCTCCTACCGGGAAGCCCTGATTATCTTAGAGTTCATGCCCTACAAAGCCTGCGAAGAGATTATCAAAGTATTGCGTTCGGCCGTGGCCAACGCCGAGCATAATGCCGGTCTCAACCCCGCGAAGCTAGTGGTATCTAGCGCTTATGCCGATCAAGGACCAGTCCTGAAGCGATTTCGCCCCAGAGCGCAGGGCCGCGCCTTTCAAATTCGGAAACCTAGCTGCCACATTACGGTAGCGGTATCTGAAAAAGAAGACTAGATCATTACCATTAGCAGTAGCAAGAACAAAGTATGGGACAGAAGATTCATCCAATTGGTTTTCGCCTCGGCATTACCCAAGAGCATCGCGCTCGCTGGTTTGCGGAAGGTCGGCGCTACCCAGCCCTACTCCAAGAAGATTATAAAATTCGCCAGTTTATTGAGAAAGATAATGTTCTCAGTACTGCTGGTATCTCTAAGGTGCGGATCGAACGGAAAGCCGACCAAATCGAAGTCGAAATTCACACCGCTCGCCCCGGTGTTGTTGTTGGTCGGGGCGGTGCTGGTATTGATACCCTGCGCCAAGGCTTGGTCAAGGCTTTAGGCGGCGGAAATCGTCAAATCCGCATCAATGTGATCGAAATTACCCGTGTAGATGCAGAAGCTGCTCTCATTGCTGAGTTTATCGGCCAGCAACTCGAACGCCGGGTTTCTTTCCGCCGGGTGGTTAGACAAGCTGTACAACGAGCACAAAGAGCCGAGGTTCAAGGAATCAAGCTCCAAGTTAGTGGCCGTCTGAACGGTGCTGAAATTGCCCGGACAGAATGGACACGCGAAGGTCGAGTACCTTTGCACACTCTGCGCGCCGACATCGACTACTCCTACAAGACAGCCTCGACTACCTACGGTATTTTGGGAATTAAGGTATGGGTATTTAAGGGTGAGATTATCCCTGGCCAAGAAAACGAAGCTGTCCCGGCCAATGCCCAGCCTAAGCGGCGGCAACCTGGTCGGCGGCGACAGTTTGAAGATCGATCGGACGAGGGCTAAAGCCTCACATTCATTTATCTCATCAAGCCCATGTTAAGCCCTAGAAGAACAAAATTCCGTAAACAGCAACGCGGCAGAATGCGCGGTTTGGCCACTCGTGGTTGTAATCTCAACTTCGGTGAATTCGGGCTACAGGCAATCGAGCCTTCCTGGATCACTTCTCGCCAAATTGAAGCCTGTCGCCGTGCTGTCAACCGCTACATGAAGCGGGGTGGTAAAGTCTGGATTCGGATTTTCCCTGATAAACCTGTTACTATGCGCCCCGCCGAAACTCGGATGGGTTCTGGTAAAGGCTCCCCTGAGTTCTGGGTAGCTGTTGTCAAGCCCGGTCGTATACTGTTTGAAATCGGTGGCGTAGCCGAGCCAGTAGCGAAGGAAGCTTTTCGTTTGGCCTCCCACAAGCTGCCGATCAAAACTAAATTCATTGCCAAGCAGGTCTACGAAGAAGAGGAGGAGAGCTAATGGCTTTGTCCAAAATGACTGACATTCGTGCCCTCAGCGATCAAGAGGTAGCCGACGGCATCGTCTCTATGAAGCGAGAGTTGTTTGAACTGCGTTTGCAGCAAGCTACCAACCGCTTAGAAAAAACCCACCAATTCAAACATGCCCGTCACAAACTGGCACAACTGATGACCGTGGAAAGTGAGCGGCAAGCTGCTCAATCACCTGTTCAAGCTGAAAGTTAGGAAAAAATATGGCTGTTAAAGAACTAGTGGGATTGGTCGTCAGCGACAAAATGCAAAAAACAGTGGTAGTAGCAGTGGAAAACCGCTCTGCTCACTCTAAATATGGCAAAGTAGTCGTCCGCACCAAAAAATACAAAGCCCACGATGAAGAGAACCAGTGCAAACCAGGCGATCGAGTGCGGATTCAAGAAACTCGCCCTCTGAGCCGTACTAAGCGCTGGCAAGTGGCCGAAATCTTCGGTCAACGTAGCTAGTTTAAAGTTGGGCAACCCCCTCTAAAGTCACCATGATTCAACAAGAAAGTTATTTAAATGTTGCCGACAACAGTGGCGCGCGGAAACTACTATGTATTCGTGTCCTTGGTGCTGGTAATCGTCGTTACGGCGGTGTGGGCGATATTATTGTTGCTGTAGTAAAAGATGCTGTCCCCAATATGGCAGTAAAGAAATCTGATGTAGTACGCGCTGTGATCGTGCGGACTCGTTATACTATGCGCCGAGACAGTGGTATGAGCATTCGTTTTGATGATAATGCTGCTGTGCTGATTAACGCCGATGGCAACCCCAGAGGCACTCGCGTATTTGGTCCAGTGGCCAGAGAACTGCGGGAGAAAAGCTTCACTAAAATCGTTTCCCTCGCACCAGAGGTATTGTAATGAAAAAGCAAAAGCCCAAAGTGTTACACCGGATGCATGTAAAAAGTGGTGACACTGTGCAGGTGATTTCCGGCAAGCAGAAAGGCCAGGTCAGTGAAGTTGTAAAAACTATCCCTGAAAAAAGTCAGGTGATTGTCAAAGGTGTGAACATTCGCACCAAGCACATTAAGCCTAGTCAAGAAGGCGAAACTGGACGCATTGATGCTAGTGAAGCACCAATTCACAGCTCTAAAGTGATGCTTTACTCTAACAAAGAAAAAGTTGCTAGCCGGATTTGTTACACCGTAACAGCCGAAGGCAAGAAAGTGCGGATGCTGAAAAAAACTGGCGAAATTATCGACTAGTTAACAATTTCAACTCTCTATCGAATAACCCTATTGGTTCTGACCAAGCCCAGAACTTTGACCCATGGCCCAAAATTTCAAAATTAAATACCAGGAACAAATTGTTCCAAAGCTTAAAGAGCAGTTTGGTTACACCAACATCCATGAGGTACCCAAGGTGACCAAAATTACCTTGAACCGTGGTTTAGGTGAAGCTGCTACTAATGCTAAAGCTCTAGAATCTTCTGTTGCTGAAATTGCGAAGATTACTGGCCAGAAGCCAGTGATCACCAGAGCGAAAAAGGCGATCGCCGGTTTTAAAGTGCGTGAAGGTATGCCCGTCGGCGTGATGGTAACATTGCGCGGCGATCGGATGTATGCGTTTCTAGATAGATTTATTAATCTATCCTTACCCCGGATTCGGGACTTTCGGGGCATTAGCCCGAAGAGTTTTGATGGGCGCGGCAACTACAGCGTCGGGATTCGCGAGCAGCTGATTTTTCCTGAAATTGAATACGACCAAGTCGATCAAATTCGGGGGATGGATATCTCAATCATCACTTCAGCTAACAACGACGAGGAAGGACGCGCATTGCTCAAAGCAATGGGTATGCCTTTCCGTGACCAATAAGTAGCCACTAACAACTAAAAACTGACACAATGGCGGCACACGACACTATCTCAGACATGCTGACTCGGATTCGAAATTCGAGTATTGTTAAGCACCAAACTACGGACATCCCTTCTACGAAGATGACCCGCAGTATTGCTAAGGTTCTCCAGAGCGAAGGCTATATTGCAGAAATCACCGAAGAGGGTGAAGGTATCACTAAGCATTTGGTGTTATCACTCAAATACAAAAATAAGAATCGCCAACCGATTATCACCGCAATGAAACGCGTGAGTAAACCGGGTTTACGCGTCTATTCTAACCATAAAGATTTACCTAAAGTCTTAGGTGGTATTGGAATTGCAATTATTTCCACTTCCAGCGGCATCATGACCGACCGGGAAGCACGGAAACAGGGTCTAGGCGGCGAAGTCCTCTGCTACGTTTGGTAGCCTTTTTCTCCCCTGATTCAAAGATAAGTAAATTGACAAGGAGAAATCCCCAACTATGTCTCGTATTGGTAAAAAACCGATCGAACTACCCGCAAAAGTGGAAGTAACGATCGATGGTCAAAAAGTTTCTGTAAAAGGTCCCAAGGGCGAACTCTCCAGAGTTCTACCGGAAGGCGTTAAAATCGACAAAGACGGTACAACTCTCTCCGTTACGCGGGTGAATGAGTCGCGGATGGCTCGTCAGCGCCACGGTTTGTGTCGGACATTAGTTTCCAACATGGTTGATGGCGTATCCCAAGGCTTCCAGAAAAAATTGGAAATCCAGGGGGTCGGTTATCGGGCGCAGGTGCAAGGTAGCAATTTGATTTTGAACGTTGGCTATAGTAAACCCGTCGAAATCATCCCTCCGGCTGGCATTCAAATGGCTGTTGAAGGTACTACTAACGTCACGGTGAGCGGTATCGATAAAGAATTGGTGGGCAACACCGCCGCTCGGATTCGCGATGTCCGGCCACCAGAAGTTTACAAAGGCAAGGGTATTCGCTACGCAGGCGAAGTCGTCAGACGTAAAGCTGGTAAATCAGGTAAGAAATAGATTATGAAATTAACTCGTAAAGCCTCTCTCAAACGTCGGCACTTCCGCGTGCGGAAGCGGGTCAGTGGTTCTGCGGAACGACCAAGACTCGCGATATTTCGTTCTGGCCAGCACATTTATGCTCAAGTAATTGACGATGTGCAACAACATACTCTAGCCGCAGCAGCTACTGTAGATAAAGACATTAAGACTAAACTCAGCTCTGGTGGTAACATTGAAGCGGCTACTGCCGTTGGTAAATTAGTCGCCGAGCGGGCTTTGGCCAAAGGCATTGCCCAAGTAGTTTTCGATCGCGGCGGCAACCTATATCACGGTCGAGTTAAAGCCCTTGCTGAAGCTGCACGCGCAGCTGGCTTAGATTTCTAATTATTCAGATAAAATATATATTAAAATCATGGCAAAAGAGCAACAGCAGCAGAAGCGTGGTAAAGGCAACAAATCCAACAAAGAAAAGGAATCAGCCTACCAAGAGCGCATTATCCAAATCCGCCGGGTAAGTAAGGTCGTGAAGGGTGGTAAAAAACTCAGCTTCCGTGCCATCGTCGTAATTGGTAACGAAAAAGGTCAAGTCGGTGTTGGTGTCGGTAAAGCCAGTGATGTCATCGGTGCCGTTAAAAAAGGAGTTGCCGACGGCAAAAAGCATCTCATTGATGTGCCTCTGACTAAATCCAATACCATTCCGCATCCCATTGTCGGCGCTGGTGGCGGTGCTAACGTAATGATGCGTCCAGCTGCCCCTGGTACCGGGGTAATTGCTGGGGGTGCCGTGCGAACAGTGCTAGAGCTAGCTGGCGTAAAGAATATTCTGGCCAAGCAGCTGGGTTCTGGTAATCCTCTCAACAACGCTCGGGCAGCAGTCAATGCTCTGCAAACCTTGCGGAGCTTCAATCAGGTGGCGGAAGATCGCGGTGTGACCGTCGAGAGTCTGTTCGCCTAAATCCCATTCATTTTCACTTGAGATTCATTAATAATGAGATTAAACGACGCAAAACCCAAAGCGGGTTCTAAACACCGCAAACGCCGAATCGGGCGCGGTATTGCAGCTGGTCAAGGCGCCAGTGGTGGTTTTGGGATGCGTGGCCAAAAGTCCCGCTCTGGCCGCCCTACTCGTCCTGGCTTTGAAGGAGGCCAAATGCCTCTGTATCGGCGGTTACCGAAGTTAAAGAGCTTCCCGCTGATTAACCGTAAGGAATACACCATCATTAATGTCAGTAAATTGGCTGCTCTGCCGGCTAATACTGAAGTAACGATCGAATCCTTAATGGCTGTTGGTATTGTGACAACTAACGATGGTCCTCTGAAGTTGTTGGGCGATGGTGAATTGTCGGTAGCTTTAACTTGTAAAGCAGGCGCTTTCACTGCCGGAGCCAAGGCTAAAATTGAGGCCGCTGGTGGCACTTGTGAAGTCATCTAGACTGTCTAGTTTTTCCTGACCCATCGCAGCCTGTTTAAATAGACAGGTTGCGGTGGGTTTGTTCTTGCGGTGACAATGATCGCAAGCGGAAGAGGGAAGGCTAGAATAGTAAAAATGTCTAATCATCAAAACTAGTAGCTCGTTAACAAGTCTAAATTTCAATCTATATCAGTAAAAATCATAAATTTTAATCGAGGTATTCTGTTACATGAATGCAGCTAGTAAAGACCGAGCGCCTAGCGCTCAGGAAACCTTTGCCCAGATGGCGCAAGCTGCCGGTCTCCGTGGTCGAATTCTAACCACTGTTGGTTTACTGATTTTGGCTAGACTGGGCGTTTATTTGCCAATGCCTGGGATCGACAGGTTGCGCTTCTCTGGCGATATCAAAAGTAGTTCGATCGTTGGTTTCCTGGATCTCTTTTCTGGTGGGGGCATCTCGGCGGTGGGGGTATTTGCGCTGGGTATTATCCCCTACATTAATGCTTCGATTATTTTGCAGCTCTTGACGACGGCTTTGCCTTACTTAGAGCGGCTCCAGAAAGAAGAAGGGGAGGCGGGGCGACGTAAAATATCCCAAATCACTCGCTATGTGGCCTTGGGTTGGGCGATCGTGCAGAGTATTGGAATTTCTCTATTCCTGCAAAAGTATGCTTTACCCGGCAATGATGGTCCATTCTTTGTCGTGGGTTCAGTATTAGCACTGACTGCTGGTTCGATGTTTATTATGTGGATCTCCGAGTTAATTACTGAGCGCGGTATTGGTAATGGTGCTTCTCTGTTGATTTTTATCAACATTGTGGCGGTCTTTCCGAAATCCTTACAGAAAACTTTTGAGTTGGCGAGTACTGGCGATAACCAAATCTTGCTCCGAGCGGGCGCACTGCTAGCCGTATTTGTGGTGATGACGGTTTGTATTGTCTTTGTCCAAGAGGGCGCGCGTCAAATCCCAATTATTTCTGCCAAACGGCAAGTGGGTCGGCGTTTATACCGTGAACGTACCAGCTATTTACCACTGCGGCTCAATCAAGGTGGTGTAATGCCCATCATTTTTGCATCTTCGGTGTTGGTATTGCCCCAATTTTTAGCTGGTTTTACTGCCAATGGCGCTACTACTAATCCGGTGCTGAATACAATTCACAGTGGCTTCGCCGCCGCCGCCGATGCCATGAATCCCACTGGTGCAACGCCCTGGATTTACACCTCAGTTTATGTACTGTTAATTATCTTTTTTAGCTATTTCTATTCCACTTTGGTCGTTAATCCGATCGACATGGCTCAAAACCTGAAGAAAATGGGTGCTAGTATTCCCGGTGTTCGTCCTGGCCAAGCTACTAGTAAATATATCGAAGGTGTTTTGAATAAACTTACTTTGTTGGGTTCGCTGTTTTTAGGGGCCGTAGCAATCATTCCGACTGTGATTGAGAATGCTTTAGGGGTGACTACTTTCCAAGGTTTTGGCGCAACTTCCCTACTGATTTTGGTGGGGGTGGCGATCGAAACAGCCAAGCAAGTACAAACTTATGTCATCTCGCAGCGTTATGAAGGGATGGTGAAACAGTAAAAGTTATGACTAGATTAATTTTTATCGGGGCACCGGGGGCGGGGAAAGGTACACAAGCTCAAATCTTGGCAGAAAATCTCCAGATCCCGCACATTTCTACTGGTGATATTTTACGCGCTGCTGTTAAAAATCAAACTGAACTGGGTCTGAAAGCTAAAAGCTATATGGACGCTGGCGATTTGGTACCAGATTCGCTAATTCTAGATCTGATCCGCGATCGGTTGGCTCAACCTGATGCACTGGTAGGCTGGATTCTGGACGGCTTTCCGCGCAATGCTGCGCAGGCCGAGTTTCTTGATGACTTGTTAGTGGCAATTAATCAGCAAGACTACGCGGCTCTGGAGCTATTTGTCCCCGATGATGTGTTGGTGGAGAGATTGCTGCTGCGTGGTCGTGCGGACGATAATGCCGAAGTGATTCGTAAGCGTTTGGTGATCTATCACGACCAAACATCGCCACTAATTAATTTTTATCAGAAACAACAGCGCCTACGTCAAGTCAATGGTAATCAGGATCTGAAGTTAGTTGCTAGTAGTATGCAAGCAGCTCTGAAATAGAATTTATTCATTACAACTTTAGTTGCCGTCTGTCAATGGCGGCAATTTTGTTTGCTAGAATGGATCTAAGTATTGGTGGCTACTGCATTAATTTTGTTCAATTTGAGGTATCTAACACTTGTCTAAGCAAGATTTAATTGAAATGGAAGGGACTGTGATGGAATCATTGCCCAATGCCATGTTCCGGGTGGATTTGGACAATGGCTTTAACGTCTTGGCGCATATCTCTGGCAAGATCCGCCGGAACTACATCAAGATTCTGCAAGGCGATCGCGTCAAGGTGGAACTTACTCCTTACGACTTGAGTAAGGGGCGGATTACTTACCGTCTACGCAATAAAGGCCGCTAGACATCTCCAGAAAGCATGAGACTTGACATGTAAAGCGTTTACATGTCCGCCTTTGTTCGCTATAATATAAAACTTGCAGTATTGCCCCCATTTGGCATGAAAGTCAGAGCCTCAGTTAAAAAGATATGTGAAAAATGCCGCGTCATCAGACGTCGCGGCCGGGTTATGGTCATCTGTACCAACCCCAAGCATAAGCAGCGTCAAGGATAACTTGCCATTGTGGCAGGCTACCTTGGTTGTTTTATGTTTAGTTGAAGTCGGTAAATTCGATAGGGAGAAAAAGTGTGGCACGGATAGCTGGTGTAGACCTGCCTCGTGATAAGCGGGTTGAAATTGGTCTCACATATATCTACGGAATTGGTCTTACAAGAGCGCAACAAGTCTTAGCTAAAACTGGAGTCAATCCAGACATTCGGGTTAAAGATCTTAGTGAAGCCGATGTTTCACTGTTGCGGGAAACCGTAGAAAAAGACTACCAGATTGAGGGCGACCTCAGACGCTGGGAACAGATGAATATCAAACGATTAGCTGATATTGGTACTTATCGCGGTCGTCGTCATCGTATGGGTCTACCTGTACGCGGTCAACGGACTCGCACTAACGCGCGCACCCGGCGTGGACGGCGAGCAACAGTTGCTGGTAAGAAGAAAGCACCCGGCAAGAAGTAGATAGTTTCATGAATAGCTTTTGTTGGTCAGTAGTACCCTTTAGGTCTATTGGCCGTTAGCTGTGAATGGGCAATCTTTAGAATTGGATAAATTCCACAGTTGAAACTTAAAATCGATCACCTAGCTAAATTATTTAGTACTGACTATGGCTCGACAACCCGGTAAAAAAACTGGTAGTAAAAAGCAAAAACGCAATGTACCTAACGGTGTTGCCTATATTAGCTCTACCTTCAACAATACAATCATCACCATAGCTGATAACAATGGTGATGTAATCTCTTGGTCATCTAGTGGTGCTAGCGGCTTTAAAGGCGCAAAAAAAGGCACCCCTTTTGCTGCTCAGACCGCTTCAGAAAGCGCCGCAAAACGGGCGATGGATCAAGGGATGCGCCAGATCGAGGTCATGGTCAGTGGTCCTGGCTCTGGCAGAGAAACTGCTATCCGTGCTTTACAAGGAGCTGGCCTGGAAATCACTCTGATCCGCGATGTGACTCCAGTTCCTCATAACGGCTGTCGCTCTCCGAAGCGACGACGGGTTTAGGGATGGTGGTATTTGTACAAACTGCTTAATGGAGGTCACTGGTAATGCAGTTTCAGATCGAGTGTGTCGAATCTAAGTCCGAACCTAATCAGACTCAGTACAGCAAATTTGTACTAGAGACGCTAGACCGCGGCCAAGGTACCACTATTGGTAATGCTTTGCGCCGAGTACTGTTATCTAACTTAGAAGGTACTGCTATCACCGCTGTGCGGATTGCTGGGTTGGTGCGATCGGAAAATATTCGAGGCGAAAAAGGCGAAACCAAGTTTACAACTGTTAATCATGAGTTTGCTACCCTGGTGGGGGTGCGTCAAGATGTCCTAGAATTGCTGCTGAATATGAAAGAGGTAGTGCTGAAAAGCTATACTTCCCAGCCGCAGATTGGCAGACTGAACGTGACTGGCCCTGCTCGGGTGACGGCTGGTATGTTTGAGTTGCCATCTGAAGTCGAAGCCGTAGATCATAATCAGTACGTAGCTACTGTGGCAGAAGGCGGCAAGCTGGAAATGGAATTTCGGATTGAGCGGGGTAAAGGCTACCGCTCTGTCGATAAGTTCCGGGAACAGGGCTTGGCGATGGATCTGTTGCAAATTGATGCAGTGTTCATGCCTGTTTTGCGCGTTAACTACCTGGTTGAGGCTGTGCGCGTAGATGGTTGTCCAGAAAAGGATCGTTTGATCCTAGAGATTTGGACTGATGGCAGTATTACGCCCCAAGAAGCCTTGAGTGATTCCGCCAAGATTTTGGTGGATCTGCTGAATCCTCTCAAAGACATTAGTTTAGAAGCGTTTCCCGAGGAGTTTGCCTCCGAAGAAGACCCGGCTAGTCAGGTGCCAATCGAGGAACTCAATTTGTCAGTGCGGGCTTACAACTGTCTCAAGCGAGCGCAGATCAACTCCGTTTCGGACCTAATGGGTTATACCCAAGAAGACCTGTTGGAAATCAAAAACTTCGGCCAAAAGTCGGCAGAAGAAGTAATTGAAGCTCTGCAGCGCCGCTTGGGAATTATGTTACCCCACGATAAAGCCCCCAAGGGTTAAATCAAACAGGCTGGACTAGCTCCGGCCAATTCTTGTTTTTATTTGCTTTAGGAGAAAACCAATGCGTCACGGTTGCCGCGTGCCCATGCTGGGCAAACCAGCCGACCAAAGAAAAGCTTTGCTGCGTGCCCTCACCACTGAGCTGATTCGTCACGGTCGAATTACTACTACCAAAATTAGAGCAAAAGCCATGCGTTCGGAAGCCGAACGGATGATTACTCTAGCTAAATCTGGTACTCTCGCCGATCGCCGGATGGCAATGGGTTATATCTATGACAAAGACCTAGTTCATAGCTTGTTTGAAACTGCCCCTGCTCGTTATGCCGATCGGAAAGGTGGTTATACCAAAATCACGACTACCATGCGTCGCCGTGGTGACAACTCCGAAATGGCTATTATCGAGTTGATGTAAGTCTGTGACTGACTCCTTGGTGATACCAAATACAGGTGAACAACAGCGAGTTGCGATCGTGATCCAGTATATCGGAACCCATTTTCACGGCTGGCAGCGTCAGCCCCACCAGCGCAGTGTGCAAGGAGAAATTGAGAATGTTCTTACCAATGTTCTCAAGCAAAAGGTAACAGTGCAGGGTGCTGGTCGTACCGATAGTGGAGTACATGCAGCCGCGCAAGTCGCTCACTTCGATGCTCAAACTATCGTACCGCCAGACAAATGGCACGCTATCTTGAACAGCCGCCTGCCCGATGACATCATGATTCGCGGTTCGGCAGCCGTTCCTGGCAACTGGCACTCTCGTTTCTCAGCAACTTGGCGACGCTACCGCTACACCATTTATGCTGATGCCTTACCCAACTTGTTCCTGGCTCCTTATACCTGGCATCACTACCAAGAGTTGTTAGATGTAGAGCAGATGGAGCAAGCTATTCTGCCTCTTCTCGGTCGCCATCATCTCAGTGCTTTCCATCGCTCTGATTCGAGCCGCACCCATTCCTGGGTAGAAGTACAAGCCGTGAGTTGTAAACGGGTCGGCTCGTTAATCTCGATCGAAATCCAAGCCAATGGTTTTTTGTATGGGATGGTACGACTCTTAGTGGGGATGCTGGTATTAGTTGGTCGAGGCGATCTTAGCTGTGAGCGGTTTACCGAAATTTGGCAAACCGAGCGGCGCGATCTGGTAAAGCATTCGGCTCCTGCTAAAGGATTGTGCTTGCTGCGCGTTGGTTACCCGGAAATGCCTTTTGCTCCCGCCGTCTGGTTCGATACCCAACCAGAGTGGCTGTTAAATCTTCCAAATATTTCTGAATTTTAGAGTTAAAACTATGGAAAAAACGTTTTTACCCAGCAACGACCAATCTAACCAAAAATGGTACATTGTTGATGCTAATGGTCAGCGCTTAGGTCGTTTAGCTAGCGAAATTGCTATGATCTTGCGTGGCAAGAATAAGCCTACTTTTACGCCACATATCGACACCGGTGATTTTGTGGTGGTAATCAATGCCGAAAAAATCGAAGTGACTGGCAAAAAAAGCTCACAAAAGCTTTACCGTCGGCACTCTGGTCGTCCTGGTGGGATGAAGACCGAGACTTTTGCCAAACTGCAAGAACGCTTACCAGAGAGAATCCTAGAACAGGCTGTCAAAGGCATGTTACCTAAAAATTCGATGGGTAGACATTTGTTTACTAAATTCAAGGTTTATGCGGGTATCGAACATCCTCATGCCGCTCAAAAACCTGAAGTTCTAATTATTAATACTATTCCTGAGGGTAACAAGTAATGCAAGCAACTGATCAAAGCGGCAAAGCCGTCTATTGGGGCACAGGTCGGCGAAAATCAGCGATTGCCCGGGTACGTTTAGTACCTGGTACTGGCAAGCTGATTGTCAACGGTACAGAAGGTGATTTGTACTTCCAGTTTAATACTGGCTACCTTGCTGCTACCAAAGCTCCTTTGGAAACCCTTGGTTTAGAAGGCGAATATGACATCTTAGTCAACGCTCATGGTGGTGGATTGACTGGTCAATCGGATGCTGTAAAATTGGGTGTGGCTCGGGCGTTGTGTGGATTGAATCCTGAAAACCGCAAGCCTCTGAAAGTAGAAGGCTATATGACTCGTGATCCCCGTTGTAAAGAACGGAAAAAATACGGTCTGAAAAAAGCACGGAAGGCTCCTCAGTATTCCAAGCGCTAACATTTTTATGGTTAGCTAGGCGGTTTTTAATCCGCCTTCTAATTCCCTGGTCGTATAATTATTCTTAAATCCCCATAGAAAAATGGCTAAACCTGATATCCATCCTACTTGGTACCCTGATGCCAAAGTATTTTGTAACGGTGAATTGGTAATGACTGTCGGCGCAACTCAGCCAGAATTGCGAGTTGACGTGTGGTCTGGTAATCACCCTTTTTATACTGGCAACCAAAAAATTATTGATAGTGAAGGTCGGGTAGAACGCTTCATGCGCAAATACGGCATGATTGATGAATCTGCTACTACTGCTGAACCGTCGGAAAAGTAGCTACTTAAAATTTCCTGGCATAGAGACTGATGGGGATTAGATCCTTTGTCTCTATGCTTTTTGGTATCTAGGAAATTTTATTGCGAGGTGCAGATTATGGCTGAATCATATTTAATCGATAAACTTAACTCGGTAGAACAGACTTTTAATGAATTAACACGCAAGCTGGCTGACCCAGATGTGATTAATAATTCGGCAGAATTGCAGCGAGTGGCAAAAGCTAGATCCGACTTAGAGACTATTGTGAATACCTATGACGACTGGAAAAAAGCCCAAGAGGACTTTGCCAGCGCTCGCCAAATGGTGAAAGAGTCGGGAGCCGACTTGGAAATGCAGGAATTGGCAACACTGGAAGCCGCCGATCTGGATGAAAAAATCACGGCTTTGGAAGTACGGCTGAAAGTTTTGCTGCTGCCGAAAGATCCTAATGATGATAAAAATATCATGCTAGAAATTCGGGCAGGGACTGGTGGCGATGAAGCCAGTATTTGGGCTGGTGACCTGCTGCGCATGTATTCGCGCTATGCCGAGACGAAGCGCTGGAAAGTGGCGCTAGTGAGTGAATCGCTGGCGGAAATGGGTGGCTTTAAGGAAGCAGTCTTGGAAATTCAAGGCGATATGGTCTATAGCGAGCTAAAGTTCGAAGCGGGTGTCCATCGTGTGCAGCGAGTGCCTTTGACTGAATCGAGTGGGCGAGTCCATACTTCAACGGCGACAGTGGCCATTATGCCGGAAGTTGATGAGGTGGAAATCTACATCGACCCGAAGGATATTGAAATGAGTACAGCCCGATCGGGCGGTGCTGGTGGTCAGAATGTGAACAAGGTGGAAACGGCTGCTGACTTGTTCCACAAGCCAACTGGCATTCGGATCTTTTGTACGGAAGAGCGATCGCAACGTCAGAACAAGGAGCGAGCCATGCAGATTTTGCGAGCGAAGCTCTATGACATTAAGCTGCGAGAGCAACAAGATGAAGTGACTTCGATGCGCCGGTCACAGGTGGGGACGGGTTCTCGATCGGAGAAGATTCGTACTTACAACTATAAGGATAGCCGCGCTACTGACCATCGCTTAGGCCGGAATTTCAACTTGAATCCGGTGTTGGCAGGTGATTTGGAGGAGGTGATTCAGAGTTGTATTTCTCAGGATCAGCAGGAGCGGTTGGCGGAGTTGGCCGCTTCGACGGCGGAGAGTTAAGCGGAGATTTACCCCTGGATTGTTTTCTGGGGGTGACTTTTCTCCTCTCTGTTGGTTAGTTAGTAGCGAGCGACCCCATCTTCCCGTGCCGCTTTTTGGACAGCAGCGGTGACCGCAATTACCACTCGTTTATCGAACACCGAGGGCACAATATATTCGGGACTCAGCTCATTCGGATTAACTAAGGAAGCGATCGCCTTTGCTGCTTCCAGATACATGTTGGGAGTTAGCTCTTTGGCACGACAGTCTAAAGCCCCTCGGAACATACCCGGGAAGGCCAAAACGTTATTGATTTGGTTGGGATAATCACTGCGGCCAGTGGCGATTACGCCCACGATATCGGAGACTAACTCAGGCTGAATTTCAGGCACGGGGTTGGCCATCGCAAATACAATTGGGCTACTGGCCATGCTTTGGACCATCTCCCGGGTCACTACCCCTGGTGCGCTCAGTCCAATAAAAACATCAGCGCCGACCAGTGCCTCAGCCAAGGTGCCACTTTTGTCCACGGCTAACGACTGTTTTTCAGGAGTGAGATCCGTGCGTTGAGTCGAGACTATGCCTTTGGAATCGCAAAGACATAGATCTTTCGCCCCCGCCCGGAGCAGTAGTTTGGCGACGGCAATACCCGCCGCGCCAGCCCCGTTGAAAATAATTTTGGCCTCAGCCAGTGGCTTTTTCACAACTTTTAGAGCATTGATTAAGGCCGCCAGGGTGACGATCGCGGTGCCGTGTTGGTCATCATGAAAGACTGGAATATCCATCGCCGCCCGCAGCCGGGTTTCAATCTCAAAACAGCGGGGGGCGGCAATATCTTCGAGGTTAATACCGCCAAAGACGGGCGCGAGATTAATGACGATGTTGACGATTTCATCAGTGTCTTGGGTAGTGAGACAGATGGGGAAGGCATCAATCCCGGCAAATTCTTTGAAGAGCATCGCTTTGCCTTCCATGACCGGAATGGAGGCTT
>CAXTSZ010000063.1:0-18033 GCA_964247125.1 uncultured bacterium | reverse complement strand
TACCCCTGATGATCTTGAATGCGTTATTAATCTTACTGGCCGTTCAAGCTACCAGTAAAGATGTGGAGCGATCGCGGTTATTCTACGCCTTGCTCCTATTAGTAGGAGCAGCGGTGATGGGGGCTTTCTTGGCTCAGAATTTGCTGTTGTTCTTTTTGTGCTACGAGCTAGAGTTAATTCCGCTCTATTTGTTGATTGTGATTTGGGGCGGTGAACGCCGGGGATATGCGGCGACTAAGTTTCTGATCTACCAAGCGCTATCAGGCATGATTATATTGGCAGGATTCTTGAGCTGGGCTTGGTTCACTAAAACTGGCGATTTTAATTACGAGTCCTTGGCGGCTACTCATTTACCAACGGATCTGCAATTATTATTTCTCAGTATTATTCTGTTGGGCTTTGGCATCAAAATGCCCTTGGTGCCCTTTCATACTTGGCTACCCGATGCTTATGTAGAAGCCTCTACACCGGTTTCGATGTTGTTAGGTGGAATTGTTTCTAAATTGGGCACCTATGGGTTACTGCGTTTTGGTTTGGGCTTATTTCCTGATGCTTGGGTAATTGTGGCACCTTGGCTAGCCTTAATTGCCGTGGTAACTGCGGTCTATGGCAGCATTATTGCGATCGCCCAAACCGATATTAAAAAGACGATCGCCTACAGCTCTGTTGCTCACCTCAGCTATGTGTTGTTGGCTACTGCGGCTAGTAACCCATTGAGTGTTTTAGGTGCTGTCTATCAGATGGTGGCACATGGTTTAATCTTGGCCTTGTTATTTAACTTGGTGGGCATCATTGAAGCTAAAACCGGTTCAAGAGAATTAAACAAATTACATGGATTGTTGAATCCACAGCGTGGCTTGCCGTTCGTGGGAGCAATTCTAATTTTGACGATGATGGCTAGTGCCGGTATTCCAGGCATGGTAGGCTTTGTTGGTGAATTTTTGTCTTTCCAAGGTAGTTATCAAGTGTTTCCGATCGCCACTCTGATCTGCCTAGCAAGTACTGGTTTAACCTCTGTCTACTTTGTAATTATTATTAATCGGGTGCTATTCGGCAAGCTGGAAGACAGCATCAATTACTTACCCAGAGTTGATAGTTGTGAACGAGTCCCCGCCGTTATTCTCACTGTGTTAATTATTCTGTTGGGAATTCAACCAAATATCTTGATATCCCAAATGCAGACTACTACCGATGCCATCGTGGCTGCTGCTCATGCTGTAACTGTAGTTGCTCAAAAGTAACTTTAACCCACCCTAAACTCATGAAAACAACTATCCCGGGAATTGCTCCTTCCACTCATGAATTTGCTGAAATCATTCATCGTCTAGAAGCTGGTGGGGCAATGTTGCCTGATACTCCAGAAAACTTGATGCAGATTATTGGCCTATATAAAGCTTATGCGGTGCCCATGGACTTTTACTGGCGCGATTTGCTATATATTGCCGAGCAGGTTTTCATTGATCCACTGCCTATTTTTAAGTATTTTTTACCCCAGGAGTATTTGGATTTGCCCAACCACTATGCGGGCGATAGTGCTGATTTGAGGATTTGGCAAAAAGGCGCAGCCTCTGCTCATCCTGAGTTACTAGAATTCATGGAGCAGGGACGAACTACCAGAATGCCCAAAATTTTCCATCATTTGTTGCACGATCGCATCAATATGGAATTTGCAGAAGCCTGTATGCAGGCCATGTATTGGCATCGAGGGATGGGTGGCAAATTCGACCCCTATTTGGATACCGAGGAATATAGGCAGAATGCCGATCGAGCAATTACAGCTTATTTCCAAAACAATCCAGCCATGTTGGGACTGTATAAACTATTCCCAGAAATGTTTATAGAACAAGTGCGGGTAATGTCCTACTATGCCAATTTGGGATTATTCTGGGAAGTGATGGCTCCGGTGTTTTTTGAGATGAGTGATCTCTATGATGCTGGTGAAATTAAGTCTGTCCCGGATGCCATGAATTTTTTGGTGAATGGGATTTTCGCCGTGGCTGGTCGGCCAATTTATCACCATGTGTATATTCGAGGTGAATTGTATGAAATCATCCCTAAATCTGCTGGATTTACTTGGTTATATGAGGCAGCTTTGCCCTATGTGGAAGCAGTATTTTATCGCACGGCTCCGTTTCGAGGGACGAAGTCTTATAACGCTCAAGCAGAGCAGGTTCCGACTGAGCAAAAAGATTTTCACTATGGAATTTTATATGCCGATGTCAATCCGGTGGGCAGTGCCGGAATTCCGCCGACTTTATTGATGGACGATATGTATCATTTTCTGCCTCAATATTTGCGGGATTACTATGAGCAACATTGTCGAGGTAAGGACGATATGTTGGTGCAGTTGGGCGTTAGTTTTCAACGATCGATGTATTGCGTGACTTCGGCGGTGATTCAAGCTTTGCGGGCGGCTCTATTATATCCACTTGATGACGATAATCCTAAACATCTCCAGGCAAATCGTCAATTCTTTGAATCCCAGATCGATAGATTCAAACGTCCAGAAGCACGATTACAGGATATTCAAAATCAGGAATATCGCTAGAATTTCATAGAGGGATTTTCCCGATGGTAGAATGGATTAATAATTTAATGAGCGGCTTGGGCTATTGGGGGATCGGCTTACTAATGTTTGCCGAAAATCTGTTTCCACCGATTCCTTCCGAACTGATTATGCCATTAGCCGGATTTACTGTTGCTCAAGGGAAAATGAACTTTGGGCTGGCTGTTTTTGCTGGAACCGTCGGTACGATGGCAGGTACTTATACTTGGTATTATCTAGGAAGACTAGTTAATCATCAAAGACTAGCTGGTTGGACCGATCGCTATGGTAAATGGATTGGAGTATCTGCCCAAGATATTGAAAAAGTCAATAATTGGTTCGATCAACATGGTAAAAATGCTGTTTTTCTGGGGCGGATGGTGCCAGGTATTCGCACATTGATTTCCTTGCCTGCGGGGATGAATAAAATGTCATTTATTACTTTTAGCATTTACTCAACTACCGGCACCTTGATTTGGACATTAGCTTTAACTACAGCTGGATTCCTTTTAGGAGATAATTATGGATCGATCGAGCAATATTTAGTCCCAGTGTCTAAGCTAGTTCTATTTGGGGTAATTGGTTTATTTGGGTACTGGATTTTCAAGAAGACACGTTCAAACAACAATTAACTACAAGCTAAACAATATGCCAGATATCGTAGACATCGCTGTTAGTAATGACAACTTTCAAACTCTAGTTGCGGCAGTGCAAGCAGCAGGATTAGTAGATGCCTTAAAATCACCCGGACCATTTACCGTCTTTGCACCAACAGATGCTGCCTTTGCTGATTTACCGCCGGGGACAGTTCAAACTTTAGTTCAGAATCCACCACAATTAGCCCGCATCCTTAAGTTTCATGTGGTGGCGGGGAGATTTACACAAGCCGATTTAGCTAAACTTGATGCGGTAGAGTCGCTGGAAGGTTCACCAATCTCAATCGACTGTAGCGATGGTTTCGAGGTGAAGAATGCTACGGTGATCATCGCAGATATTGAAGCTGACAATGGCATCATTCATGTGATCGATCGCGTAATCTTAATGGGGTAGCGATAATCCAGAGAAATCATATGACCTATGAAATAAATATTGGAGTCGATTTAGGGGGTACTAAATTGCTTATTGCTACTGGGGAAGAGCGTTATCAGGTTCCAACAGGAGCCTGCTTTACATCAACCCAAATCGAAGAGCAAATCCGTAAATTCATTCATCAACTTGGCCTAACTCCTCACGGCATTGGTATTGCCATTCCCGGCTTGGTCAATGACATGGGCTGTATACAAGCCTGTGATGTGCTGCCGGGGATCGTCGGTTGGTGTCCAGCGGAGGCTTTTGCCGATCTGGGTTGCACGATCGCAGTCATCAATGATATTAATGCCGCATTGCTAGAAGAATTTCATGATGCTGAGTTGCAGCTGACTGGCGGTGTAATTATGGTAGGTACAGGCGTAGGAGCAGCTTTTCAGGTGGAGGGCATACCGTTGCGGGGTGCTAATGGCTGGGCTGGTGAGTTAGGCTATCTACCAATATTTATGAATGGTGAAGTGAAGCGCTTAGATGAGTTAGCTGGTGGGGCATTTATCGCACAAAAACTGGACACGGATGGTGAAAATCTGGCAGCGTTAGTCCAAGCTGGTGATGAAAGAGCTTTACTGGCTGTGCGCGAGGGTGGATATGCACTTGGTCTGGCGTTGGCGGCAGTAATTAATCTTTTTAATCCGGCTAGATTGGTGCTGGGTGGTGGCACTTGGGGATTACCGGGGTATGAAAATGCGGCTTGTGCAACAGCCCAGCGCTTTAGTCTTCCCGATCTTTGGAATAGCTGTAAGTTATCTGGGGTAAAGTCTGGTGACTCAGTGGTTGCAAGGGGTGCAGCCCGTTTTGTGGCATGAAATAAATCAGGAGTACGGCGTGAGTGATATCCTGCAAATGGCTGATGGTGATCACACCAAAATAAGATATATTTATCTCATGAGCCTGATGCCGATAGTGAATTTCAAGCAATCAGCCAGGTCATATAATTTGAATCTTCTTTAGGTATTGTGAAGCAATAGCAGCTCATTACCGGGGGAATCGGGGTTTAGTTTTGCTAAGGTTGGTACTAGATACCAGCCTTTTTTTTCGTCTTAAAATACTCTATGCTGCATTTCGTCTTACCCCCTTGGATTGTTTTAGACCCCCTGTTCGATCGCTGGTTGCAAGAAGACATTGGCCGGGGTGACCGCGCCAGTCAAGGCTTGCCACAGCGGGTCATGACAGCACGGTGGACAGTGAAAGCCCCAGGATTAGTGGCAGGATTGCCGATCGCTTCCCGAATTTTCCAGCGCCTCAATCCAGAAATTAATTTTCAGGCACTAGTCGCCGAAGGTACTAACTGTGAGCCGCAAACTGCGATCGCCCAAATCACTGGTCAGATTGCCGATTTATTGATGGGTGAGCGCACCGCTTTGAATTTAGTGATGCGTCTAAGTGGCATTGCGACAGCGACCCATGCTTATACTGTCACGATCGCAGATTTACCAACCAAGTTAGTAGATACTCGCAAAACAACCCCCGGTTTAAGACTGCTAGAAAAATATGCAACTACCGTCGGCGGCGGGGTTAATCATCGCTGGGGCCTAGATGATGGTGCCATGATTAAGGACAACCATATTGCAGCGGCAGGAGGGATTGCAGCGGCGGTAACGGCAGTACGACAGGTTTTACCTTATCCACTCACGATCGAAGTAGAAACGGAGTCGATCGCACAGGTGCAAGAGGCACTGGACTGTGGCGTGGATATTATTATGCTAGACAATATGCCAGTGGAAATGATGAGCATGGCGGTGGCAGTGTGTCGGCAGTTTAATCCGCGCATTAAGTTAGAAGCTTCTGGCAATATTACGCTGGCGACTATCCGGGCGGTGGCAGAAACAGGGGTGGACTATATTTCGACGAGTGCGCCGATCACGAGGTCGCCGTGGCTAGATATCAGTATGCGCTTGGATTAATAGGTTGACCATTTGCTCGCCAACTCCTTTGGCTGACGCTGGATTTTGGCCAGTGACTAGGCGATCGCTAACTTCCACATGCGGTTGAAAATTTGCAGCCTTAGTATGTTTAGCACCCCGCTCTACCAGCTTTTCAGCCAAGAAAAACGGTTGCTTGGCCGCCTTTAGGGCTAATGAAGTCAACTTCGATGCCAGCTTGCTCGAACGCTACATAGGGATGGGTGACTTCTGATAGATAGAAACCAGTCTCTTTGCCAGTATTGCCTAAAGTGTCGTGACTAGTCAGGACGAATAATGCTCGTTGGATGGTCATTTATGATAGTGGATAGTATACGTTTGGTTGATATATTAATCTTGATTTTCGATGTTCCTGATTCTGGTTCGATCCGCTCGACTGTCGTCAATCACTATCCCAACTATTTGTTTCAAATCAGCAATGTCTTGTTCTAGGCGATCGAGATTTCGGGAAGTATTGGCAGATAGTTCCATCGCCGCCGCCGCAGTCCGATTCGATGCAGCGGCTAACTCCAGACCATCGGCGACGGCTTGAGTGTTGTAAGTCATGTTTTCTCGAATGTCCTCAAACCTGCGCGTCAAGCTATCGACAGCTTGGGCATTCCTATCAATAGCTTCAGTGTTTCTGGTGGTGGCAGTTGCTAGACCATCAACTAAAGATCTTAACTCATCGTCTGTCATGGTGATTCCTTAAAGCAGCTCCTAGAAATATCTCTAAATTATATGCGCAATTCGTTATTCGCAAAAATTACTACAGGTTTTCACTGTGGTTGTGCCCTGAACTACTGAGCTTCAACTAACTTCTTAGTAGAGATTGGTGCTACATGTCCGTAGATCTTGTTAATTTGGTGCAAGCGCACCGATATAGCATCTGCCTCGGGATAGTGTACCGAAAGAAATTCTATTAGTTTGTCTGCGGTGCAACAGGCATGGGAACCACCATTCCAAGCATGAAAATCCTTATGAATAGACTCAGTCATAGTGATGAGGTTCTCTGGAGAGGTAGCTAGCTGGGGGTAGTAATTGCAGCAAAAAATATGATGAACGGCGAGATTAATTGGCTTAGCAGGTTTTGTTTGTTGACCTGTTACTTGGCACTGATGTTTATCTCGCTTTCTAGCTACTGCCTTGGAAGCATTGATACGGTTCTTAATTGCTAGCTGCTCGTCCAAAAGTATTTTTATGATTTTAGAACCGGAAACAGTAACTTCTGCACACCAATCTCTACGGTCTTGAGACTTGAGTTCCGTGGCGAGTAGCTGAGAAATACGGAATAATCCAGGGGCACTATAGTATCTATCACCTTCAATATCATCAAAATCGTCGCCAATTCGTAGAGGCATTTCCGAAGTCTGAATATCAGTGAAAGCCTGATTGAATCTAGCATAGCTAGTTACAAAGATATTCACAGAATCTCTTTTCGAGAGAAATCCTCGACTATTACGGACTAAAAAGGATGAGCTATTATTCAAAATCTTCTCGCGAATAAAAGCTTTACGTAACTTGGCTTTGTGCCCGAAAACAAATTCCTTGAATTTAACCCAAGGGCTTTGTTTTTGAGTAGCATCCAAATACTTAGCGATCGAAAAGGCTCCAAACTCTGAGAACGTACGAGTTTTACTAGCTTTAATTAGCCAGATGAAGTGCTCTCCTTCCTTGAGTTCCCATTCGTCTTTGGAATCTTGATCAAAGAATTCGACGATTTCATAGAGTCTCTCCAGACTGAGACCCAGACCCTTAGCTAATTCATCAGCGCCGATCGTAAATTTGTGTGAGTTTGAAGATTTTGCCATGACTATGCTCCGGCGCTAATGCTTTTGTACATGTTGTTAATGCGATCGAAGATCGCGGCGTTGCCAGTACCTGGAACGTCTGGGTGATAGATCCGAGAAAGATTGTGATAAGCAGCTTTAATATCTGCGGCGCTGGCGGTTTTACCATTTAGGCCAAAGATCTGCCAGGGACGGAAGTACTTAAAAATATCCACGCCGTTAATACAGGTGTCTCCCTGTTCATTCGTTTCGTGAGGCAAGATGCCAATAAATTGGCGATACAGTTTTTCCCAAGTGGGCTTCAGAGCAAAATTAAGGGCATCCATGCCATCGAGCGCCATACCAAAAGATTGAGATTTGCGCAAAGCGACAGTGCTTTTGACAGCAAAATGTTGATAGATTGCTATCTTTAACTCAGCAAGACCCAAGGGTTTTACTTTAGGTTCACGCTGTTTGACTCTTTTCACCGAGGGAGGTGCCGATGAACCATTGAGCTTATCAGCCAGAGCTTGCCAACTAGCTGCCTTGATTTTGTGTGCAGCTTTAGCGGCGGCTAAGGTTTTATGTTCAGCCTTAAGGGAGGCGATCGTATACATAGGAGAGTTGTTGATTAACTTCTACCTATATATTTTGGTCTACCAGCACATATCCGGAATTTTATAGAATGCATGTTGTATTCGCACTGCCCAACACCGTCGGTATCATCGGATACATTCTGTTAACGGTTATACTAAACGTAAATTGAAGTTAGCGAGGCTAGATATGTCAACTTCGCCATTAGTAAAAGGTTATGAGTCCCTTGCGATTGTGGCTTCAACAGCCAATAAACACAACCCAACCATCAAAGATTTTCATTTTCGAGATGGTTTACCTTCGGCAGCGGAATTACCAGATTCGGATGATAGACCAGTGGACAGCGAGTTACAAGAATTGATTCCAGGGTTACTGAAGGCCATTCTTTTAGATCAGTGGCGGAACCGTGCAGATTGGTTATTTGGCATTGACTTGGGCTTGTACTATGACCCTGATCAGCCTTGTATTGCCCCCGATGGTTTTTTGAGTTTAGGTGTGCAAGATACGGCTGACGAGAATCTCCGTCCTAGCTATGTTTTATGGGATGAACAAGTCATTCCACTGCTTGCTTTAGAAGTGGTTTCCAAAGCCTATCGCCAGGAGCATTCCAGGAAGTTAGCAATCTATCAATCAATTGGTATTTTGTACTATGTAATCTACGCCCCTCTGCGTAAGAAAAAAGCACGATTCCAGATTTACAAGCTGATTAATGGTGAATATATACTAAAAAGTGAGGGGCCAAATCCTATTTGGATGCCTGAAATTAATTTGGGTATAGGTCTAGAGAAAGGAAATTATGGGAACAGATGTCGAGAATGGCTATATTGGTACAACGAATATGGCATAAGGTATCCAACTCCGACAGAGAGAGCTGAAGTGGCAGAACGAAGAGCTGATATTTTGATGGAGCGACTGCGCGAGTTGGGAGTAGACCCCGCAACACTCGATTAGAAGTGAGTTAGTATAGTTAATACTTTTCTACTACTCTGATATTCACTCCAGTTTGTGGCGCTAAAGTAACCCCCCGCCGGGCTGGAGCGATCGGCAAATCATCAGTAAGTTGCAGCTGGCAGCTAGTCAAAACTTCAACCAAAACCAACTTTAATTCCAACTGTGCCAAGGCCAAACCAATACAGCGCCGCACCCCACCACCAAAAGGAAAATATTCATAGGGCGAAAACTGACGCTCCAAAAACCGCTCAGGCTTAAATTTATCTGGTTCAGGATAGAGATCGGGACGGTGATGAGTCAGGTAGATACAACCCATAACTACAGTACCCGGCGCAATGTCCATCCCTTGTAAAGAAACTGGTTCTTGAGCGATACGCGGAAACGTCAGCATCGCTACCGGATGGATGCGTAGCACTTCGGCGCAAAAAGCATTGAGGTAAGGCAATTTACTAATAGCGATGCCATCTCGTTCTGGTCCCAACGTCGCAATTTCGGCCAAGAGCTTTTCGCGCACTGCTGGCAAATAGCTAGCCCAGTAAATCGCCCAGGATAAAGCAGTGGCCGTGGTCTCATGCCCAGCAAAAAGTAGTGTCATTAATTCGTCGCGCAGATCTTGATCATCCATGCCTTGACCATCAGCATCCTGGGCACCAATTAATAGGTTCAAAATGTCCGAGCGATCGGGCTGATAGTCACGTCGGCGATCGGCAATTTCTTGATATAGTAATTTGTCGAGTTCCGCTAGATTCCGTTTGAACTTGCCCCAAGGACTCCACGCGCCCCAATCTTGCTGTAATTTGGGCACCAGCATGAAACTAGACTTGAGCGGTGAGTCAGTCAAAGAAAGTACGGCAATCAGCTTCGTCCGAATGCGATCGAATTTTTCTCCCTGATACAGTCCAAACACCGTTTGTAAAATCACCGATAGCGAAATGGACTGCATTTGCTCTCTGGCATTCAGTGTTTCACCCACTGACCACTGCTGCACCACTGCGCGGGTAATCTGCTGCATCAAACTGGCATAAACCCGAATCTTATCGCCATGAAAAGCGGGCATCACCAACTGACGACGCTGGCGATGTTCGATCCCATCTAGCAAAATAACGCCACGATCGCCTAAAAATGGCCGGAGAATCTGATTGACTGCGCCCGGTGCCGCAAACTGTTTCGTATCGCTGGTCAATAACTGCTGCACAGCTTGCGGATTGCTAATGAACACCGCATCTTTAAACAGACCGGACATTTGAATAGAAAAAGCATCCCCATACTGTCGATCGCAATTGTGTAAATACTTCACCGGATTAGTAATCCACTGCCATAACTGAATTGCATTAGGGGTCTTCACAGTTGGCGCTAGAGTCATAAAACTTTTTAGGTAAAATTGCTACTAGTAATATAGCAATCAAAACACTAGCTTTGTTTTTGGACTATCATGGCAGCAGGTTCTACTAACTTTGGAGTAATGTAATGACAGCAACCTATTCTGCTCAAGAATTATCCACTATCGCTAACGCGGCGATGATGACTGGCATGGCCGTTGCCATGGCCGATATGGGGATTGTCTCCAGTGCCATCGAAGCCGCTGCCATGTCGAAAGAAATTGTGGGTGCTGCTGCTAAATATCCTAGCAACACCATCATTCAAGCTGCTTTTTCAGAAGCGGCGATCAAGGGCGGCACCGTAAAAATGGACAAACCCGAGATTAAGGCGGAGGAGATTAAATCTGGAGTATTTGTTGATAAGTCGATCGAGTCAATTAACAGTGCCGTTAGTGCATTAAATGGTAAAGCGACCCCAGCAGAAATCCAAGAATACAAAACATTCATCTATGCTTGCGCTGATGCCGTAGCTAAAGCTGCTGGTAGTGGTTTGTTTGGTTCTGGTGCCCAAAAAGTTAGTGATCAAGAAGCTGCTGCTCTGACCAAAATCAAGACAGCGCTGGGCATCTAGCCCCATGCCGACCAATCCCGCTACTGGGATTGGTCATCAAATAATTGACAGCTGATTGCTTGGCGTAAACTGCGGTAGAACTTGAGCAAGGCCAGCCGCATTGATCCCCAGATGACCGCGTAAAACACTGGCGATCGGCTCCCGGAAATCAGTAGTTATAGCTAGGTCTCGATCCTGGTTCAGCTGCTCCGCAGCTAGCCCTGGCCAAGTGCCATAAACTTTCCCCCCTTTGATGCCACCGCCCAACAGCCACATTACATTACCATGTCCGTGATCAGTGCCACCATTACCATTTTCTCTCGCTGTGCGTCCAAACTCTGACATCACGATGATTTTGGTTTGACTATAGATCGCACCCAGTTCCTGTTGGAGGGTAGCTAAACCCTGACCTAGTTCTCCCAAATTGCGTGCCAACAATCCTTTGCTGCCGCCTTGATTAATGTGTGTATCCCAGCCGCCCAGCTGTAAGAAAGCAATTTGAATACGCGGATCTTTGACCATTAAGCGCGCCAGCGATCGCGTTTCAGCCGCAAAACCCTTCGGTAGCGGTGCGCCATTGTTGGCCATCACCATTTCGGCATCTAAATCTTTGAGTAACTGGGTGCGGGCGGTGCGACCTTCGCGGTAGGTAGTACTCAGTTGATCGGTGCCACTATAGAGTCGATCGAAAGCGGCAGAAACCTGTGGTCGGTCGATCGGTTGTTTTTTCAGGGCCTGCCGTGTAGAGCCAATACTAGCTACCGCCATTTTACCCAGCAAAATCTGCGGTACATTAGCACTCAAGCTCACCGCTTGCAACGGCGTTTTAGTATTTTGAACGGCCAGCAACCGATTCAGCCAGCCATCGCCCTGCCGTTGTTGAGTAGGAATCCCCCGCTCCATGTAGAACTGGGCATCAAAGTGCGATCGATTATCTTGAGTGATACCGGCGGCGTGGACGAAGGCTAAACTCTGCTGTTGCCAGAGGGGCATAATTGGCGCTAAGGCCGGGTGCAAACCAAAGCGGCCATCTAAATCCAGGGCACCAGCCGGCTGGCCGGGCTGGGGAATAGCGATCTGCGGACGGTATTGATAATAGCTCGGTTCGTTATAGGGAACCACTACATTTAAGCCATCTACTGCGCCGCGCAGAAAAACGACAATTAATCGCCGAGGATGATTAGTGGGAGAGGCATTAACGCCTAGCCAACTGTGGCTGGCACCCAGCGCAGATAGACTGGCTAAACCAGCATGGGTCAAAAAATCACGACGTTGCATAGAATTACAAATAAAGGCTAATGGTTCATGAAATCGGGGCTACCCAAAAGCAAGGAAGCTCGGAGATAGAGATTGCTACTGGCAATTTTTTGCTGGGTACTGGCTGAAATAAATGGTCCCACTGTCAGGTTTAATCGATCGGCATCCAGAGGGGCTACTACAATGGGCTGGGCATTTTCATCGACGTTCAACAGCAAGCGACCATTGCCGAGGCTCGTAGCAAAGTTTAAGCGCTGAATCATAGCATTCTCATTCAGCCAAGCCGATCGGGTATTTTTGTAGCCATCCGGGGTAGCGCAGTTGTAGAGAGGCATTCCCAACTGCTGCAGCTGATTGGCCAAGGGCTGGGTATTTTGGATGTCTAAGCCAGAGGCACGCACGGTGGAAACCACATATTGATAAGGGGTTTTAAACTTGGATTGAAAAGCCTGCGGTGCCCAAAATTCTTGACTACTGAACATCGTGGCCAAGACCGATCGAATATCCCCGTCAGATTGGAGCCAGCGCTTTTGCATGCGATCGACTAAGCTCTTGGCCGGATAATCGTTCACAAAATATTGCGCCAGTTGATAGCTTACAAATTTAGCGGTGGCCGGACTTTTAGCTAAGATATCCAGGGCTTGATTGACTTCTGCTTCACCACTACTAGTAATGGTTTTACCCAGAAAATTCTTATTGCTAAAATCATGTCGTTGCGGATCGAAGAAGAAAGTGAATGGCTCACCGCCCTTCTTTTGGTTGAGACGGCGATAACCCCATCCCGTGAGGATCTTTGCCAGTGTGGTAACATCTTTTTGGGTGTAACCACCTTTCACCCCCAAGGTGTGTAGCTCCATCAACTCACGAGCATAGTTTTCATTCAAGCCCTTGAATTGCCCCCGCGCCCCCGGCGAGTTGGGGGCAGTGTTCTGCCAATTGTCTAGATAATCCAGCATGGCTGGATGTTGCGCTGTCGCACCCAACAGATCACGAAATTTGCCAAATACATGGGGTCGAATGGCTTGTAGCTCATAGTTACCGACCCACACCCGATTAATACCTTTACTAGCTGCCACATTAAAGTGGTTATACCAAAAATCTACCATCACTTCTTCGAGCTGGTGAGGACTCTCGATCGATCGCCACAACCTGGCCTGGATCGCTTCTTCTAAAATGCTCTTAGATTGACGGCGTTTTTCCTGGCGGGTGGCAGGGCTAATGTTGAGGGTTTGGCCATATGCAGCAGCCAGCTGAGTGGTGTTGAGCCGCAGACTAGTGAGTCGATCGAGCTTACCTGTCAAACTCGCTGGCAGGGGCAGCCGCTCAGGGTGCAGCTGTTCCTGAATATATTGTTGAACTCCGATCGACTGCACCCGTTCAACATCTCCGGGTCGTGGACCAAAACTCAAGCGGTTAATGGCGTGCAAGATCTTCGAGTTCGTGGCACTAGCTGGCAAGACAGCCCAAACCCATAGTAAAATAGCAACAGCTACTGTCCGGCGCATAGTTAAGAAGTTAAGTAATGGGGAACGGCTAGCCGCGTGGGTCGCTTGACGGTGACGATCGCTCAATAGTTCCAAAGAATTTTCACTGGTAGATCAAACTAATGACTTGGCAAATCACTATTCCCAATATGGCCTGTAGCGCTTGTGTCACCAATATCACCAAGGCAGTGCAGTCTGTAGATCCGCAAGCGACGCTGTCTGCTGACTTGACTAGTAAGCAGGTCTCGATCGATAGTGACCAGCCTCGGGAAGCGATTGTGCAGCTAATTATCCAAGCTGGCTATCCAGTCCAGACTTAATGGTCAGATTTAATAGCAAGCCAACAGCATTGCGCTACTGGCTACGAATGGCCGATTCTAACTTTCTGTAGATTTACAGTTTCAGGGGTTGGGTCGATTTTTCGGTGTTTTTGGGCAACTGGGGTTGAATCACACCGTATCCGCCATGATTACGCTGATAAATCACATTGATTTCATTGGTTTCAGAATTGCAGAACATATAGAAATCATGATCTACCATTTGCAACTGTTCCTGTGCTTGATCCATCGTCATCGGTGACATGGCAAAATATTTTACACGCACGACTTCTACTGGTAATTCTGGCTCTCGATCGCCGACCAAATCATATTCTACCGATTCCAATAATTCGTGCTCAAGATTTTGCTCTTTGAGAGAAACTTGGGTTTTCTTAGCAATAAAATTCTTCTCCTTGTATTTACGAAGTTTTCGCGTAATTTTATCAGCGACCAAATCAATACTGGCGTACATTGTTTCGGCAGACTCTTCTGCCCGAATGACCGTACCATTGGCATAGATAGTCACTTCTGCCACCTGTCGATCGGCAGCACGCGGGTTGTGATTTATTGATAAATGAACATCAACTTCAGTAATGAAGTTTTCAAAATGACTCACAGCTTTATCGATTTTCTGCTGCACATATTCACGGATTGCATCAGTAAACTCGATGTTTTTACCCTGGAGTACTAACTTCATATGCGAATCTCCTAACTAAGAACGAAGCTGTAGTCTGGACCTACAACTTGGACGATAACCTAACTATAGGTTAACACTTTATGCGTGACGGTCAATATAGTTAAAGATCGCTACGTCATAGAATTTATTAAACAACATATCTCTTAATTTTCTGTAACGTATTACTCTTTTTGAGTAACTTCTTCCCATCCCAGCTACCAGGACTTCCTTTAAAAGGTTCTACGATATTTTTGGTAATGGACTTTTCCATAGCCTTCTTCTAAATCCCGCTCGTGCAGACAAAGTACTCGTTTCAGATGGTCTTGCAAGAATGAGGTGAGGGTTGTTGGCAGCATTGTCACCCGGCCTTTTTGGCCTTTGGTATCGCGGACAACGATCTGCTGAAGACCCTAGCTTTTGCTCCAGAACAATTTTATATAAAAACAATAAGGCACTAAGAGCTTGATTTTCGGCAGATGCCGTAACATTGCCGACTAGAGCCAAGTGACTTAAGAATGCTTAAACTTCTTTCACACCCATATCTTTAGGATGTTGTCTGTTGTGAAAGCAAGATATAGCGCTTGATCCACGCGACATAGGTTTGCTCGGTGCGATAGGAGTAATGCTTTAAACGAATAGATTGTCGAACCCGATCTAGTAATTTTGGCGGGGCAGGCTGTTCTATAACCATTGGAGGAAGACAATGAAGATTATTACAAAATGTTAGGGAATCATTTCTAGATCGAGCAAGAGCATTTAAACTGAAATCAATTTCAGTCTAAACGCCCAATTTGGGGTGTTATACGGACGAATTTCGGGCTAATCACCCTATTTCTTAGGGTATATGCGGACAAACGTCAGCATATGCACCTAATTGAAGGGGGTTATACTGAACCCGTCAGTATAAGCAATAGTTAGAACGACAACAGATCTAGTCTTGCAGCAATATAATTGAATATGACGTTTGTTCCTTAAAGTCATATTTACTAACATGAATTTCCAAATGCCTGAGCCATTTAAGCCGGACTATGGCAGGATAAATGAGCTTGCGTCCAACATTAAGCCAATTTCAAAACAATTCTCTGATGTACTGAGAGAATTTCAGAATGAGCAATCAGCTCAACAGTTTGTTCTACAAATTCGGAGACAAATTGATGATTTTGAAGCTGACTTAGATCAAGACTTTGAGGTTGGAGTAAGGTTGGTTAGCTTTGGTCAAAGTATAACTTTTCATGTATCAGCAATAGGTTGGATGCAGCCTAGCTTGATAGTGTTTAAGGGTTATACAGATAGCGAGGAGCCAGTAGAACTAATTCAACATGTAAACCAAATTAGTTTTCTGCTGATGAAAATAAAGCGTTTAGATACGAGTGTGGAACGCAGAACAATTGGTTTTATTCAGTCAGAATGAGAACTATCCTTTCATGCCATACTCTAACTACTGCGGTCTAACGATGCCATGCAAGGGACGCTCGATTTAAGCTATCGTTCGTGCTTTTTTCAATTTCCACTCGCGCCCCTGATGGCTGAGCCGTTAGGCAGAATCTTTTTCTTTAATAATGAGTTAATGCCACTAACACTAAAAACTACACTATTTCAAACCAAGAACTGCTCGATCGCTGCCAAGATTTTTTTCAAGGCATGGCCATCACCAAAAGGATTGAATGCATTAGACATCTGAGCATAGACCGATGGGATTTTAGAGATTTAAACTAGCTGGAATATAGATTTTGCTCATGCAGCTTCCTTGATTTTCACTAATGCCCGAGCATTAGCCATTCTTACCAAATGTTCCACTACTTCATACTGCTGCCACAGACGCTGCACCCCATGAGACAGACCTTCTTCTCTATTCTTTTCTAATAAACCATCAACCTCCTCTTGTAACTTGTCCGAAAGCCTCAATGCCAAGATTCTGGCTGGGCTGCTAGAGTCCTAAGCACTGCTGTTATCATTAAGGGGTAATGGTTTAGTACTTTGTGAGGAGCTTATGCGATCGATTGAGCAACTAACACAAGAGATCTTGTCTTTGCCTAGTGGGTCACGGGCACTGCTCGCAGACAAATTAGTAGAAAGCCTAGAATTTGATACCGATTCAGCAATTCAGACAGTTTGGGTGACTGAAGCAAAAAGTAGAAGAGATGAGGTTCGGGATGGTTCTGTGCAAACAATTCCAGGGGAAGAAGCCTTGGCGCAAGTTAGGCGACTGCTTGAGCCATGAGGTATGTGTTTCACCCAGAAGCTCTCACGGAATACTCTGAGGCAGTTAGATAATATACAGCGCAAAAAGTTGAGGTCGCACAAGCGTTCATTAACACGATCGAGGATGCGGTTTATCGAATCAGAGAATCTCCTAATCGTTACGCGCCAGTTGATGATGACGATTGAGCTTGTTAATCGATGATTCCTCTATCTAAACGCCTTGGGTTGACCGTTGAAGTAGACGATCGACTGGTTGAAAGAGTCCTGAGTTCAACGCCAATCCATGACTGGCAGGAAAAGCTGGCTGAGACATTTGTGAATCTCGATCTGAATTTTGCTGGAGGTGAATCGAGCCGTGCAGCAATGAGTCGTGGCGTTGCAGTAGTCAATGAGGTAATACAACAAGCTGAGAGTTCAGCCGCGATCGTCACACATGGCAATTTGATGACACTTAATCTTAAAATTTTTTGACGAACGGATCGGTTACACAGATTGGGCGAACTTCCAGAATCCTGATGTGTATCAGGTTCAAGTTGGGTATGGGTTTGTCAAGGTTGTTCGCTTCCCTGACAGGTAAAATAGGAAATTCAGATGCGGAATGGCTATGAGAGAATAAAGATTTTAAGTGCTTTCAGTCGGCGTGGCGAGGCATGACAAGCAGTTACAGCGGATGCTCATGGTGTCTGGGATAGTGCTGCCTCTGATTTAGGGCGTACTGTACCAAGAAACTGCTACAATGCACGCATGGATTTTGAGTGGAATGAGTCAAAAGCAGCGGTTAACCTAGAGAAGCATGGTGTAAGTTTCAAAGAGGCTGAGACTGTCTTTCTCAACTCATTGGCAGTTATTTTTGATGATGAAGCTCATTCAGAGTGGGAGAGGCGAGAGATCATTATTGGGCACTCCCAAAACAGCCGTTTGCTGTTTATCTCTTTTACCGAACGCCCCAATGCCGTTCGTATCATCAGTGCCCGATTAGCAACTCAAAGAGAGCGCGAGGATTATGAGCAAAACGTCTTTTGAAGGGTCAGAAAATTTAGATGATGATCTCCTATCTGAATACCACCTTGATTACAGCAAAGTAAGACCCAATCGCTTTACTAATGGTGCTGAAAAACAACTATTAAAAGTTGTAGTTTTGGATGAGGATGTCGCTCAAGTTTTTACAACACCAGAGTCGGTCAATAGCCTATTAAGGGTGTTAATTGAGTCTATGCCACAGACTATATCGGTGCAGCCTAACAAACCGGTTGGAGCTGACCAATAGAATGATATTAGAGGCGAAGCAAAAAATCTTTGTGGCTGCTCAACCGGCAACGTTA
>CAXTSZ010000062.1:0-18838 GCA_964247125.1 uncultured bacterium | reverse complement strand
CGCTGGGTAGCTTTCCTCGCCACTCCCTCCCAAAATTGTCCGGACTATTGTTAATACTTAAATCGATAAATACTTTACAAGATGCCGGGAAAACTGTAGGTAATCGCTACCACAGTACTCAACAAAAACAGAATTGAATTGTCTAAAGATAGTAGATGCATAGAAATATTTAGTGCAGTAGGTTCAGTATGCCCACGACAAAGAAGACTAAACACAGATGACGGTGTGGATCGCCAGCTAGTTTCCCAACCCATCCAGACGGGGATTAAAAGTCTCGATCGTTCTCAGCTCTTCGTAAAGCTTTTTCTCGGCCTCTGAGATTTTTTTGGGCACCACAATTTGAATTTCTAGCAACTGATCACCGCGATCGCCATCCTCATTGGGAAACCCTTTACCCGCTAGGCGCAGTCGCCGACCAGTTGTCACGCCCGTGGGCAGACTAATCTTCACCAATCCATCCAGCGTCGGTACCTCTACCGAGCCACCTAGCACAGCCTCAGCCGGGGTCACGGGTAAAGGGCAATGAATATCCAATCCTTCTAGCCGAAATTGGTGATGCGGCACTATGTCGATTTTCAAGAACAAATCGCCATTGGCAATTCCCTGACCCCGCAGCCGAATCAAATGACCAGGTACCATTCCTGGCGGCATCTCCACTTCCAAGGAACGGCCATCTTCGAGCTTAATGCGTTCCCGACCGCCTTGATAGGCTTTTTCTAAGGGTAAGCGCAGTTCGGCTTCCACGTTTTTGGAGCGGGGGGGCGACTCTGATCGAGATGAAGTGGCATATTGCCCGTCCGCGACCGAAGTGCGGCCTCTGCCGATGGGTTCGTCTTCGTAGCGATCATAGTGGACTGGATCGGTAGTGCGATCGTCACGATCCTCCTGCCGATCTTCGGCATAAACTTTGGATTTACGTCCCAATAACTGATCGATAAAGCTATTGAAATCTCCAAATTGACTAAAATCCTCTTCCGTTTTGGCTGGACTTTCTGTCCTGTTGCTCACATTGTTCCAGAAATCTTTGCTGCGTCCCTTTTTCCGCCAAAAACGGGTGAATTGATCGTATTGACTGCGGGTCGTCGGATCAGAAAGAACGCGATAAGCCTCGTTAAACTCCTTGAATTTTTCCTCCGCCGCTTTATCTCCAGGATTCATATCGGGGTGATACTGCCGCGCCAACTGCCGAAACGCCTTTTTCACCTCATCAGGACTAGAATTGCGCTCTACACCCAGTAGCTCGTAATAGTTGCGAATATTTTCCATATTTTTAGTACCACTCATCTTCATCTTCCCAGGCATCTTGGTTGGTAGTGGGTGGCGGCGGACGACGGTCTGGACTATTGCTCATATTAGAACGTCTGGCAGTATTTGGTGGATTGTTCCGATTTTCTGGTGGATCTGATCGACGTGGGGGGCGATTCTCTGCCGGAGAGGCTCTACCCACGTCTCTGTTGGGTGATTGCTGATCACCATTATCAAAATCTCGGTCATTGTCAGATCGAGGGCGCTGTCGAGGTTGATCATCATAGCCATCGTTAGCTGTTGGTCGTCTGGATCTGCTGTCAGCGGGGAAGTCGTCCATCTGACGACGCGGTTCATTCCGCCGATTGTAGTCATCATTATTACGATTGTAACCACCGTCATAGCCACGATTATTCGGATAGGGGGTGGCATAGTCATTGGGACGATAGGGATCGTAATTTGGTGCTGGGGGTAGCATTCGACCAGAGCCGTAGTCTCGATATTCGCGATTGTCGTAGAATTCGTCATCATCTCCCAACAGAGTTTTCTTGAGGGTTGTGAAAAAGCCCTCATCTTCGGAGTCACTCAGCAATCGTACTTGGCGATTGATATCGTAAAGTAACTCATCCAACTCAGTTTTAATGGTTTCGACTTCGCGCTCGTTATTATCTTGCAGTGCTCCACGTAACTCCTGCACGAGGGTTTCGACTTGCCGCCGCTGACCACTAGCAAATTGCATCCCAAATTCTAGGGCGATTTCGCGCATCCGGCGCTCGGCTTGATAAGTAAGTGATTCGGCCTTGTTGCGTTTTTCGACCTTATCTTTTTTCTGGCGATCGGCAGTAGCAAATTGCTCCGCTTCTTGGATCATCCGCTGTACTTCTGATTCATTTAGCGTTGAAGCACCCTGCACGGTAATGGTTTGCTCCCGACCAGTCGTGCGATCCATGGCGGTTACTTGCAAGATGCCGTTAGCATCAATATCCAATGCTACCTGGATTTGGGGTAAGCCTTTGGGGGCGGGCGGAATGCCTGTCAGCTTAAATCGTCCCAGGGATTTATTATCCCCAGCCATTTCTCGCTCTCCTTGCACCACATGAATTTCCACCATCGTTTGGTTGTTCTCGGCAGTCGAGAAAGTGTCCGATCGCCTGACCGGAATGGTGGTGTTACGTGGAATTAGTTTTTTGGTCACGCCCCCGATGGTCTCTAGTCCAATGGTGAGGGGCGTGACATCTAATAGCAATAGCTCTTTGACCTCGCCAGATAATACCCCGGCTTGAATGGCCGCTCCGATCGCCACCACTTCATCGGGATTCACATTTTGGTTGGGTCGCTTATTGAGCAGCTGCCGCACTGTATCTTGCACCACGGGCATCCGGGTGGAACCACCCACCAGGACTACTTCATCAATATTCCGTGCCGTCATCCCCGCATCAGCTAAGGCGCGTTTGACCGGGGCTTGGAGCCTGGTTAGTAATTCGCCACACATTTCCTCGAAAATAGCGCGGGTCAAGCTGGTTTCAATGTGTTTGGGGCCTTCGGTGGTAGCAGTGATGAAGGGTAAATTGATTTCGGTGCTGGCCACGCCAGATAGTTCGATCTTGGCTTTCTCGGCGGCATCAGCCAAACGTTGCAGCGACTGTCGTTCTTTCCGTAGATCAATTCCTTCGGTTTTTAGGAATTCATCGGCCAGCCAATTGACAATCTTCCGATCGAAGTCATTTCCACCCAATTGGGTATCGCCACTGGTCGCTTTGACCTCAAATACCCCATCGCCTACTTCCAAAATAGAGACATCAAAGGTACCACCACCCAGGTCAAAAACCAAGATGGTTTGCATTTCGCTTTTGTCTAAACCATAAGCCAGGGCAGCAGCCGTCGGTTCATTGAGAATGCGCAGCACTTCCAAACCAGCAATCCGGCCAGCATCACGGGTGGCTTGCCGCTGGGAGTCATTAAAGTAAGCCGGTACGGCAATAACCACCCCCGTGACTTCTTCACCCAGGTAGCGACTAGCTTCATCGGCCAGCTTCTGTAAAATCATGGCCGAAATTTCTTCGGCAGCATATTCGCGGTTTTGGCGTGGACAACGGATTTTAACGTTGCCATTGTCGTCTTTGCGAATCGTATAAGGAACTTGCTTGGCCTGGGGACTAAGTTCGGCGTATTTACGCCCTAAAAAGCGTTTGACCCCATAGAAAGTATTCTGGGGATTCATTTCGGCCTGTCGCCGCGCCAGCTGACCCACCAATCGCTCGCCATCTTTGCTAAAGCCCACAACGGATGGGGTCGTGCGTGTGCCTTCGGCGTTGGCGATGACTACTGGTTTGCCACCTTCCATGACGGCGACTACCGAGTAGGTGGTGCCCAAATCAATGCCGACTACTTTACCCATCCCTATATTTTCCCGATCGATAGCATACTGATTATATTATGAACCTTGGACACAGATTCTCCGGTCGAAATCAGGCTTTCAGATTTGTATCTGAGTTAGATTAACAGCTAGAATTCATGCTCCGCATACATTCTGCGCGTTACATCGAACTCTATGGGGTGGGGTTTCCCGTACCTCTAAGCTGGGCAGTAGTTTTAGGGAGTATTCAATAATTGCATACATGGAAGAACACGAACAAATCACGATCGCCGAATATCAACTTACTGCCGCATCTTTTCGGGAGGGGACTTGGGATCACGATGTTTCCCAAAACCGGGCTGCTTTGATTACGGCTTTACCCCACACCCCGGGCAAAATCTTAGATCTGGGCTGTGGTCCTGGCCGTGATTTAGTGGCATTTCAGAATTTGGGACATGATGTCGTGGGACTGGATGCCACGCCGGCTTTTGTGGCGATGGCGCAAGCTGCTGCTCATTGCCCAGTGTGGGAGCAAAGTTTTTTAAATCTAGATTTGCCCAGTAATTACTTTGATGGTATTTTTGCTAATGCTTCACTGATTCATGTGCCAGCTAGCGAGATGCAACGGGTACTGCGAGATTTATATCAGGCTTTAGTCGATCGCGGTGTGTTGGTAATGTCGATGGTGCGCGGCGATGATGAAGGTTTTTCGGAGCGGCCAACGGGGGCGCGTTATGTGACGGGCTGGGAAGAGGGGACTTTGGCACCACTGCTACTGGCGGTGGGGTTTCAAATTCTCGATCGCTATTATCGACCACCGGGGATGCCGATTGAGCAACAATCTTGGTTAGTCATGGTTGCCCAGAAAATTGTGGAGCCAACTCCAACATTTAAACAGGGCTGCTAATTTTTCGAAGTTGGATCACTCAACACCCCAAAAGCAACTTTTGCCGCTGTCTGCTGGGCTGCTTTTTTCGATTGACCAGTGCCACTGCCCCACATGTGTCCTTCCACCCACACCTCTGCCCTGAACCGAGACTCCGGCTCCGTTTTGACAGGCGATTCCTGAACTCGATATTCTGGCAAGGTTTTATAGCGAGCTTGGGTGAGCTCTTGCAAGGCATCTTTGTAATTGAGCCGCGCCGGATCTTGCAGAATTTCAGTACTCAGCTGCTGAAAATGCGAATCTAGCCACGGTCGTACTAATGTTAGGTCTTGCGTGGTGAGATAGAGGGCGCCCAGCACCGATTCAAAAGCATCCGCCATCCGGGACGCTTTCCCCGAAATATCACCAGCAGCACTGGGTGCTAAGAGCAAATATCGATCGAACCCGTAGCTCTCCGCTAACTTCGCCAAAATTTGGTCGCTAACCAAGACTTTGCGGACTGCCGAAAAATCCCCCACCGAACCATTTGGGTAGTTCTCCCACAAAAATTCGGAAGCGGCCAACCGCACCACTGAATCGCCAATAAATTCTAATTGCTCATAATTAGGAGAACCCATCGTGGGATGGGTGAGAGCAATATCTAGTAGCTCCCAATTGACAATGGTAGTCTCGGGTAAGCCTAGACGACTAATCAAAGTTTGTAGTTGTTTATGACGATTAGCCACTAGCTGGGAGGGGGATCTTAGGTAATTGGAATTTAAAAGAGAGAGCTAGAACATAAGCCGGGTTCTGTTATTTTGGTTGTTGCCAACCAAAACGGCGGTTATCTATCTGGGATGGCTATTACTAACCACCTCAAGCGGGTTCTTTACGGGACAGGAAAAAGACCAACCCTTGCCCCTTCCTTGCTTCCGACCGGGGTTTACCGAGCCAACACCTCTCGATGTTGCTGGTGCGCTCTTACCGCACCTTTGCACCCTTACCCTGACGGGCGGTATTTTTCTGTGGCACTATCCTCACGATCGCTCGCACTGGGCGTTACCCAGCAGGTCTGGTCTTTCGGAAGCCCGGACTTTCCTCAGAACTGGCTGATGCCAGCCTGCAACCACCTCGCCAACTCTCTCCTAGATAGATTTTAGGGGAGTTTGTAAGGAACTGAGTTAATTCTGCTGAAAGAATTTAGTATCTCCGTGTAACTTGCTCATTTTGATGGCTACTGACGACAAAACAGCTTGACCTGTCTCCGAAGCCAAGCTGTTGATCACTCATTACAATTGTCAACTCAGATCATAACATTTACTACTGTCTTAGGGTAATCGCGGATTGATCGTGGCGCTTACTTTCTTTTTTTTCAACGGGCTAGATTTTTTCGAGACTGGTTTTTTATTGGTGCCCGGTTTCTTCATTGCATCTGGAGCTGATGATGCTTCTGGGGTGCTAGTCGGTACGGCTACGGGTTCACTGGTTGGAATCGGTTGACCCGCTCCGCCCGGTAAAGGCGATTGACCAGGGTCAGCAGTCGGATTTGATGGTCGCAGATCGCCTGGCGGCGGACTTTGGGCAAAAGAACTGGAGACTTCACTAAGTCCCATCCAGGCGATCGAGCTGATCACTACTGATGCAATTACAGATTTATTCATAACTAAAAATGTCGTAAGACATTTCATAAACAACTACTTTCACTCTGTACGTTTGAAAATGCTTGCTGAATTATTAAACTCACCGCTAGGCTGGGTGAGGTGGGCAGTTCTACCGATGGGGATAGATTTACTGCGCCAGAATCTGGTTAACACTAAAGTGCTTCGGAATGTAACTTAATTTATTACATACTACCACAGCTTGCTAATCTGGCTGAATTGCAGTTGGTGGCTATGAGCATTTGTACTCTGAATTCAGCAGTGGTATCTAAAAATACAGTTTTTGGGAGCCGTAAAAGTTTATTCAATACTAAATATTAAAAACAAAAATAATTTTTATACCCATTAACGTGCAATTCAACCAATACCATCCCGGTGATTTCTACGATGAACTTTTTGTGGCCCCCGGCCAACCCCGGCGGGCTGCCGCTGCTTTAGTTGAGAAAATGGCAGAACTGTCGATCGAAGAGTTACATCAGCGGCAAGCGATGGCACAGAGTACCTTGTTCAAGATGGGGGTGACGTTCAATGTGTATAGCGATCAAGAGGGTACCGAGCGCATTTTGCCCTTCGATATTATTCCGCGCATTGTGGCGGCTCACGAATGGGCGGTACTCGAAAAAGGTTTAAAGCAGCGGATTCATGCCCTTAATCTGTTTTTGGGTGATATCTATGGCGATCAAAAAATTATTAAAGACGGCATTATTCCCGCTGAACTCATTTATTCGGCCACCGGATTTTTAAAACCCTGTATGGGATTGCAGCCGCCCCAAGGTATTTGGTGTCACATTACCGGTACCGACTTGGTGCGCGATCGCGATGGCCAGTGGTATGTGCTCGAAGACAACTTGCGTTGTCCGTCAGGGATTTCTTATGTTCTGGAGAATCGACGGGTGATGAAGTCTACCTTCCCGCAGATTTTTAATCAGGTGCCCATTCAGCCTGTCGAGGATTTTGCTAGCCATTTACTGCATACTCTCCTACATTTAGCGCCCGATAATATTCAAAACCCGGTAGTGGTAGTGCTGACACCCGGAATATATAATTCAGCTTATTTTGAGCATTCCTTTTTAGCGCAACAAATGGGAGTGCAGCTGGTGGAAAGTCGCGATCTGATTGTGGCGAATGGTTACTTGCAAATGCGCACCACCAAAGGTTTGGAGCGAGTCGATGTGGTGTATCGGCGGATCGATGATAACTTTATCGATCCCTTAGCTTTCCATCCTGACTCGCTACTGGGAGTACCTGGACTAATGGGGGTTTACCAAGCTGGTAAGGTGGCGATCGCTAATGCTCTAGGGACAGGCGTGGCCGATGACAAGGTGATTTATGCCTACGTGCCGCAGATGATTAAATACTATCTTGACGAAGATCAACTACTGCCTAACGTCCCTACTTATTTGTGTTGGGAGAAAAAACAACAGGATCATGTGCTGGCTAATTTAGACAAATTGGTAGTCAAGGCGGCGGGGGAATCTGGTGGTTACGGGATGCTAGTGGGACCACATTCCACCCCGGTCGAACAAGCCAGTTTTGCCGAGCTAATTAAAGCGAATCCTCGTAATTACATCGCCCAGCCCACACTGTGTTTGTCGCGGGTGCCGACGCTGTTTGCCGATCGCATTGATGGTTGCCATGTAGACCTGCGGCCATATATCTTATATGGTCAAGATATTTACATCAGCCCCGGTGGTTTGACCCGCGTCGCCCTCAAAAAAGGGTCGTTGGTAGTGAACTCTTCGCAGGGTGGGGGCAGTAAAGATACTTGGGTGATGCAGTCAGGAGAAATATCTCATGCTTAGTCGTGTGGCTGATTCGATCTATTGGCTCAATCGTTATGTGGAAAGAGCGGAAAATATTGCGCGATTTGTCGATGTAAATCTCAATCTATTGTTAGATGCGCCAGTGGGTATGAATCAACAATGGGAGCCAATTGTGGCTACAACTGGCGATCTGGAAATGTTTCGGAGTCGTTACGATGCCGCTACTGCTACTAATGTTGTGCGGTTTTTGACCTTTGATGCCACGTATCCTAGCTCGATTTTGTCTTGCTTGCAGGCCGCCCGCGAAAATGCGCGATCGATCCGCGAGGTCATTTCCTCCGAGATGTGGGAACACATTAATGCCTTCTACTTAATGGTGATGGAGGCGGCGCAGTCGGAAACCGTCTTAGAATTGCCCAAATTTTTTGCCGAGGTCAAAATGGCTAGCCATCTATTTGCGGGGGTGATGAGCGCCACCATGTCTCACAATGAGGGCTGGCATTTTGGCCGGGTGGGGCGACTGCTCGAACGCGCCGATAAGACGGCCCGTATTTTGGATGTTAAATACTTCATTTTGTTGCCCTCTGGGGGGCAAATTGGCACGACCCTAGATGAGTTACAGTGGATTGCCCTCTTGAAGTCTACGAGTGGCTACGAAATGTATCGTAAGAGTCGCCACCGAATTAGCCCCCAAGATGTGGCGCAGTTTTTAATATTTGAGCGGGATTTTCCTCGATCGATCCAGTTCTGTCTAATTCAGGCCGAAAAATCTTTGCTCCATATTACGGGTGGTAGCCCTGGCCTGTGGGGCAACTCCGCCGAACGCAATTTAGGTAAACTGCGTTCCCAGATCGATTTCATGACGATTGAGGAAATTATGCAAGGCGGTTTACATGAGTTTCTAGATGAGACAGAAGTGCAAATTAATGAAGTGGGAGAATGTATTTTTCAGAAGTTCTTTGATATTCAATCTGTGGCTTAATGCTCTAGCAGTCCTCGACCAATCGCCCTTTAACCATGTCCCAATACCAAATCTCCCATACGATCGCCTACCAATACGATCGCCCGGTGCTGTTCACCCCCCATTTGTTGCGGCTCCGTCCCCGCTGCGACTCTTTTCAGCAACTGCAAAAGTTTTCGCTTAGTATTAACCCGGCGCCGATCCAGCTCTATGACAGCCTGGATCTGGATGGCAACATAGTGTCAATGGCCTATTTTGAACAGGTGCCGACTACCAATTTGACCATTCAGACCTTGGCACAGGTGGAAACTTTGTTGGTTAATCCTTTTAAATATTTACTAGCAGCCGGTGCCCTGCAACTGCCGATCGACTATCCCACTGCTCTCTGGCAACAGCTTCAGCCCTATTTGAGTAGTTACTTATCGCGGTCAGCGGCGATCGATCCAGTCGCCGCCCAGTTAGGGCAAGAAATCTGGTTGGCTACCAATGGTCAAACCAGCAATTTTTTGCTGGCACTCAATCAACGCATTTATCACCATTGCCAGTATCTATTTCGGGAAACTGGCCAGCCCTTGCCACCGGGCATTACCTGGACGCAGCAGGGTGGTTCTTGCCGAGATCTAGCCGTGTTATTTATGGAGGTCTGTCGATCGGTCGGTTTAGCGGCTCGGTTTGTGAGTGGCTATCAAGAAAGCAGTGCCGAGATGGTGTTTGATGAATTAACCCCACCTGATCACCAACAATTGCACGCTTGGGCAGAAGTCTATTTGCCGGGAGCTGGTTGGCGGGGCTATGATCCCACTCACGGCTTAGCGGTAGCGGATGATCATATCGCTTTGGTAGCTAGCCCGCTGCCGCAGCAGTCAGCACCAACAACTGGTGCGATCCAGATTGGTCAAGTTGCCGAGGCAACTATGAACTATCAACTCACCATTCAGAAATCAGTGGCGCTGGTATCGGGCTGAGACTGTTGCCAATCGACGCTAGGCATTCGTTCAAAAGCAGCTCGCAAAGATTCTTCCCACAGTGTGCGGATTTTAGCCAAATAAGGGTCACCCCGGCGCAGCCGCAGCCGATGACTCAACACAAAACTATCACTCTGATACATCACTAAATTAATCGGCGGCCCCACCGAAATATTTGATTTCATGGTGGAGTCGATCGATAGCAGCGCACATTTGGCCGCATCTTCCAAAGAGGTATCGAAGGTGAGAGTGCGATCGAGAATTGGCTTGCCATACTTGGTTTCCCCAATTTGAAGAAAAGGGGTACCGGGCATCGCCTGGATGAAATTACCCTGACTGTATATGAGGTATAGTTCAGCCTGTTCGCCAGAAATTTGACCACCCAGCAAAAAATTACAGTGGTAATCAATCTGATCTTTCTCCATCCAAGGGCGCTCTTGTGCCTGAATTTGCCGCAATTTTTGGCCGATATAGTGAGTGATTTCGTACAGGCTGGCAATATTGTGCAAATTTTCGCCATCTGGCAATCTCAAATCGCGCCGCAATCCGGCAATCACCGCTTGAGTAATAGATAAATTACCAGAAGTACATATTAAAATTACTCGCTCACCAGGTTGGGAAAAATCAAAAATTTTCTGATAACTAGAAACATGATCAACACCAGCATTTGTGCGCGAATCAGCCGCAATTACTAAGCCGGTGCTGGTCACAATTCCAAGACAATAGGTCATAACTAGGTGGCTAATCGGCATAAACTCTGTTCCGATATTAGCCTGTCACCAGAGTTATGATGCTTTTTACAATCGGTTGGGAGTTTTTTCTTGTTGATAGGATTGGATCGACTGCCGCAGATTATTCAGGGCATACTGGAGTTCTTGGCTGGGATCGATTGCTATCCAACCATCATTAGTAGGAGCATGGGTTTCAAAGTGGAGGTGGGGACCAGTAGAATTACCAGTGCTGCCCACTAGCCCCAGTACTTCACCCTGCTTAACTTCCTGACCTTCTTGAACCAAGATTTCAGACATGTGTCCATAGAGAGTTTGTAGTTGACCATCGTGTTCAATGACCACGGCCTTACCATAGCCCCCATGCCAATTAGCTACTACTACTCGACCAGTGGCCGCAGCCACAATTGGCGCACCAGCTGGTGCTCCGAGATCGATACCGGCATGAAAACGACGATTGCCACTGATCGGGTGCACCCGCCAGCCAAATTGGGAAGTCATCGGTGCTGGGTTAGCCAAAGGATAGATAAAGTTACTAGCCACCGCATAATTAGCAATTACCGTCTTGGGTGCGATTACTCTGGCCACCACTTTGGGGATTGGTGCCAAGCGGGGAATTACGGGCTTACTAACAGTGGGAATTCTACTCAGTGATTCCACCACTCTGGTGGGAATTACATTACTTTGCGGTGGTGCTATATAGATAGCTACTGCGTCAGGAATCGGGGACTCTACGGGAGGTCTTGCTTGGATTCTGGCTGGTAGTGGCTGACGGCCTACTACCGGTAGCGGTGACACTGTTGGTGTAATTTGGGTCGGAGCTGTCAACTGTCGAGTATTTACGATCGCCCGATTTTGCGGGCGTACCTGGCTACAGAGACGGCTAACCAACTGACTGGTGCTGTTCTGACAGTTAATCGCCGCTGGTTTAGAGATGGCTAGTTGTGGGAGAGGCGCGACGACCGGTAGTACCCTGGATTGGAAAGAAGGGGCGCTAGCTGAAGGTACAGTCGTAAAGGGCTTCATTTCGGCTCCCGCCACATTAGCACCAGCGAGCAGACTAATGCTGCTCAGCCAAGTTACCACCTTGAGGAGTAGTGGTTGGTGGATCAAAAACTTCCACCAATTCTGGGTAGAGGAGTACTCGGACATGTTTTGCGCCTTTCCGGTCATAATTTTTGCTTGCGAACGCAGTCCAGCATCAAACCTGTTCACTCACTAGCACAGCGGAGTAGCAGGTTGATCAGGTGATGTAAAGTAATGGCTGCGATTTCTCTACTCTATTAAGATGCCCAGAATCACCGGGTTGAGCAACACTTGAAATCACCAGCCTGCATATTTTCAGCAATCTGGCGCAGATCTGGCTGTTTCTATTTGGTACTGATGGCGGCATTTTGCCCGGTATGGCTAGCCTCGAAAGTTTACTACGCGACCAACCACAATAATGGCTGGGGCACTAAAGTTGGTGGCTTGGACTTGTTGTTCAATAGTGCCAATAGTACCAATCAATTCGGATTGACGAGTTGTGGTACCCCAGCGAATCAGGGCGATCGGCAGATCGGCAGCTAATCCGGCTTGCATCAATTTGGTGAGGATATCAGGCAGATTATGCACACCCATATAAATCACAATTGTCTCGGCCGCCTGAGCGATCGCCTGCCAATTCACGGCGGGTCGATATTTACCAGTCGATTCGTGACCAGTGACGAAAATGACTGATGAGCTGTAGTCGCGATGGGTGAGCGGAATATTGGCATAAGCCGGCGCGGCAATCCCAGCGGTGACACCGGGTACAACTTCTACCGTTATGCCAGCGGCAATCAAATCCGCCATTTCTTCGCCGCCGCGACCAAAGATAAACGGATCGCCGCCTTTGAGCCGTACCACCACCTCGGCCTGTTGAGCCTTTTGAATGAGGAGCTGGGTGGTATCTGCTTGGAGCAAAGAATGTCGTCCCATGCGCTTGCCAGCATCAATTTTTTCAGCAGTGGGGGCAATTAACGCCAATATTTCGGGGCTGACCAGTGCGTCATAGATGACGATCTGCGCTTGACGAAGCAACTGGTAGGCTTTCATCGTCAACAAGCCGGGGTCTCCCGGTCCAGCACCTACTAAATAAACTTTGCCCATCGATGATTGCTTGCTAAATAATTGCGATATTTTTGTTTTAGGGAGAATCCAGCAGCATTGATACTAATAAATCAATGAGCTGCAGATCGGTACACAAGAGAGATGTTTCTAATTCTCCCTGGGGAAACCTGAATTGCATATCTGGGAAAAGTGATTGTAACTCATTAATGACCACGGTAATTGCTGTGCTAATGTGACCGGGAAACAGAAAATATGGCAAGATACCAATGGCTGGGTGTTGCTGGGCGGCTAGTTTGGCTACTACGGTTGCTAACTGGGGTGCTATTGACCAGTACGCTGTTTCCGCCTGTAAGTTGGCAGCCAGCGTGGTCAGAAATTGTTGGGCAGGGGCTTGTTTGCTGCCGTGTGCCAGCAAAATCTGGGGTGATGGTAAATGCTGACTGTGATATTGCAATATTTTCTCGATGCCAATGTGGGCACCAACATGTGTCAAAAGTTGCAGTTGACATCGATCGACTAATTGGGTTTGAGCCATCTTGATGGCTATGGGTAAATCAGTGAGGACATGCATGCCTGGAGCCAAAAATAGCGGTAGGATTTTGATACTTTGATAGCCCTGCTGTAAGGATTGATTTGCAAATAAAACTATTTGGTCAGCGATCGGTAGTTCCGATAACTCTAAATAGGCTGTCCCGATCGGGGTTGAAGTGTTTGGTAGTCTTTTACGACAAGCTGCAGCCAACTGCTGGAGCGCTTTAGTGGTGCGTAGATCGCGGCTACCATGGGCTAGAAATAAATAAGCAACTTGGCTAGTCATTTGGTAGGTCAATAAGATTAAAATGTAATCTACAGCCAATGATAAAGTTTTTATGAAGATTCGGTTAAAATCATCTTGAAAACGTAAATAAAAGCTAGAGTATTCATCAAAATAGGATTTGTTTCAGCATTATGAACAATATGTTGAATAAAATATGGCAGCGAGGTGCCTCTCAGCACTCGTCACCGATTCCCCCTGTACCCGCCGCAGCCGCAATAGGTACAGGCGATGTTGCCATTGCCATACTTGAAGAAACTGATGCTGGTTTTTCAATACCTGTCGATACTAACGACCCCGCTGCTTGGTACCACCAAGGAAATTTGTATCGGGATGCGGAGAAATTAGATCATGCCCTCTCTTGCTACCAAGAAACTGTAGCCATTCAACCTTACCAACCCAGTGCTTGGCAAAATATTGCCTGGTGTTTGGTGGGCTTACGGCGCTTACCAGAAGCCTGTCTGGCTTATGAAAAGGTGGTAGCGCTTTTACCTGATGACTATGCCGCCTGGGGAGATTTGGGGTGGGTACAAAGCCAATTAGACAGTTATCAAAATGCTTTGGCCAGTTTTGAGCGCAGTTTGGAACTCAACGGCCAGGACTATTTTGCTTTAGAACAACGTGCCCAAGTCTTAACCGCCCTGCGCCTGTATCCTGAGGCGCTGGTAGCTTTTGACCGCGCCTTAGAAATGCAGCCTGATGACCAACGTATTTGGAGTAATCGGGGCTGGGTTTTGTTTAATTTGGGACGTTTGCCAGAAGCTTGTCACTGTTACGAGCGCAGTTTGAGCATTAATGCCGAAGATGCTCTGGCCTGGAACAACTTTGGTCAGGTACTATGCCAGCTGGGAGAATTTGTAAAAGCGACGGATTGCTACCAACAGGCGATCGAGTTTGATGCCCAGTTTGCCCACGCCTGGAATAATTTGGGGGTGGTTTTATTTGAGCAGCAACAACTGCCAGCTGCCCTCAGCGCTTACCAAAAAGCAGTAGAAATTCAGCCGAATTTCTATCAAGCCTGGACTAATTTTGGCAAGACGCAGTTTTCTGTGGGTGATTTGCCGCAGGCACTCTACTGCTATGAGCAAGCTATTGTCCACCAGCCCGATTTTTACCCAGCTTGGCAGTACAGCGGTAATATCTTGGTTCATTTGGAGCAGCTGCTACCGGCGCTGGAGCGCTATGAACAAGTTACTAGACTGGCTCCGCAATTTTTAGAGGGCTGGACAGCCCGGGGGAATTTGCTGATTCAGCTCGATCGGCAGCAAGAAGCCCTGGAATGCTTTCAACAGGTCAGCAAAGTCCAAAATCAAGATTTGGAAACCTGGCACAGTCAGGGCAAGGCTTTATTTCAACTGGGTAAGTACGAAGAAGCCCTGGACTGCTACCGCCAACTGCTAGATTTAGATCCTGGTCATGCCGAAGCTTGGAACAACCAAGGAAAAGCGTTGTCCCAGTTAAAGCATTATGCAGAGGCTATCCATAGCTATCAACAGGCCATTCATGTGCAGCCTGCGCTGCACACAGCTTGGAATAATTTGGGAGTAGCTTACTTCCAAACCGAAAACTACGAAGAAGCCATCGCCCACTACGATCACACCCTTAGTCTTCAGCCTCAGTTCTACCGGGCTTGGTACAATCGTGGCATGGCCTTGTTTCGACTAGATCGGATTGAACAAGCTCGTTCTAGCTATGAGCAATGTTTAAAACTCAAGCCCGAATACCATCCCGGCTGGAATAATCTGGGCTTTGTTTTGGCTCATCTTGGTCACTATCCAGAAGCAGTTAATTGCTACAATAAAGCTCTCAAGCAGCAGCCAGATTACTATCCAGCCTGGTATAGTCGGGGCAAGGCGCTAGTCCAAATGGGTCAGCTGGCCGATGCCTTGGCTAGTTTTGAAAGTGCTTTGGAATATGAAACCAATGATCCCTATCTCTGGCAAGCCTATGGCAAGCTTTTATTAGATTTAGAATCTTGGGAAGGGGCTTTGGATAGCTTTGATCGCGCTTTGGCTTTATCCGATCGCGATGCTGAGTTTTGGTATGGTCGGAGTCTAGCGCTGTCTCGCTTAGGTCAACATCCAGCAGCGCTTACGGGGTATCAAAAAGCAATTAATATTTTGCCAGAACAGGCCGAATTTTGGTACGAGCGTGGGCGAGAGCTGGCAGCGGTTGGCAACTACAACGAATCTTTAGCTAGTTACGATCGGTCACTAAAACTTGATCCCCAACTCTATCGAGCTTGGTATGAAAGGGGGAACGCCTTGCGGGCATTGGGGCGATACGAATATGCGATCTCTAATTATGACAAAGTTATCGCTCAAGATGGCAAATTTGCGCTTGCTTACTATGGTAGAGGTGTAGCTCTATGTGGTCAGAAAAATTACCCGACCGCAATTGCCGACTACGATCGAGCAATAGCCCTCGCTCCCCAGAATTATCATATTTGGTGTGAACGGGGCAAAGCTCTGTGGCAAATTGGTAGTTATGAAGACGCGCTGTATAGCTATCGCAAAGCGATCCAAATTGACCCCGACCAGCAACTGGCTTGGTGTGAAGAAGCAGCGGCTCTGCTGCAATTGCAGCGCTTTGCCCTGGCCCTAACTAGCTACAATCAAGCTCTAACTATTGTGCCCACCGATTTTAAATGCTGGAACGATCGGGGGTTAGCTTTATTGAGTATGGGGCAAGTCCCGGCAGCGATCGATAGCTATCAGCGCGCAACCAATTTGCAGCCCGATTACCATCCTGCCTGGCACAATTTAGCTAGCGCTTTTGCCCAAATCCAGCGGGTTGAAGAATCATTGGATTGTTACCGGGAAGCCATTGTCCATCAGCCACAAGATCATGCCAGCTGGTATGGTTTGGGCAGTCTACTCAGTCACAACGGTCGCTGGGCTGATGCGGTAACAGCTTTTCACCGCGCCACGGAAATCAAACCAGATTGCGGCAATGCCTGGTATCGTCAAGGACTGGCTTTGTCTAGACAAAGCCAGTGGTTACATGCCAGTAAATGCTACGATAAAGCCGCTCGGTTTCAGCCGGATAACTATGATCTATTTTTAAGCTACGGCGAGGCTTGTGCTCAGATGCAGCGCTGGCCAGAGGCTTTGTCTTGTTATCAAAGTGCCACTGGTATTGCCCAGCAGCCCGACCAGTTTTTTACGGCTTGGTGTCATCAGGCGCAGGTATTTGGGGAATTAGGGCAATGGTCGGAGTCTGTATATGCCTATGTGCAAGCTTTGCGCTACGATACCCAGCAACCACTGATCTGGAACCGCTACAGTGTGGCGTTAGGAAAAGTTCAACGGTGGATGGATGCCCTAATTGCTGTGCAGCAAGCACTGCTTGCTAATGAAAATGAAGGTAGCTATTTGCAACAGCTGGGGATCACTCAATATCATCTCGGCCAATTTCCTGCCGCAGTAGCGAGCTTGTCTCTAGCGACGAAACTACAGCAAGGGCCAGAAAACTCGATTGCTTGGCAGTATTTGGGGCGTAGTTGCTTTGAGTTAGGGCGACTGGTGGAGGCCACAGCGGCTTATCGCCAATCGATCGATATCGATCCATACAATGCCGAAGCCTGGTTCTACCGGGGCGATCTATTAGCAGTATTAGATCGGTCAGCAGACGCTGTGGCTAGCTATGAGCGAGCTTTGAGCTGTCAGCCCAATTTCTATTTGGCTTGGTATCAAAAAGGCAATACCTTCTTTCAGCAACAGCGTTTTAGTGAAGCATTAGATTGTTTCAAGGAATGCTTGGTAATCAATCCTAGCCACTATCCAGCTTGGTATCAGCAAGGTAATATCTTGTTTAAACAAAACAAGTTGGAGTTGTCTTTGGCCAGCTATCAGCGGGTGTTGTCAGTGGCTCCCCAAGATTATTGCACCTGGAATAATCATGGTAATGTGCTGGGTTGTTTGGGACGTTATCATGAAGCGATCGACAGCTATGACCGAGCGCTGGCTATTCATCCAGAATTTTATCAAGGCTGGAATAATCGAGGCAAAGCACTATTTCATCTGCAACGCTATGCCGAATCCGCTGCGGCTCATGCTCGTTGTGTGGCGATCAAGCCACTGGAAGCTAGTGCCTGGAACCACCGTGGACTGGCTCTTCAGCAGCTCGAACATTGGCAAGAGGCGATGGATTGTTATGCTCAAAGCGCTGAAATTAATCCTCACGACCCAGCAGTGTGGATTAATCGCGGTATGGCTCTTTCCCAACTAGAGCAATACAATGATGCTTTGTTGTGTTTTGATAATTGTCTAGCCTTAAAACCTGCTGATAGTCAAGCGTATTACTTGCGAGGAGTTGCACTGCAAAAGATGGAGCAGTGGTCAGCCGCACTAGCGGCATATGAGCAAGTCTTGAGCTATGCCCCAGATCATTATCAGTCCTGGATTCAAAAAGGGATGATTCAACTCCAACAGGGGGAAATCACGGCGGCTTTGCATAGTTATCGGCGGGCAACAAAAATTGCGCCCCAGAGTGCGGCGGCTTGGGGTAGCCTGGGCGAATTATTCGAACGGCTGCACCGCTATCCGCAAGCGTTAGCCTGTTATCAGCGCAGTTTGGATTTGGAGAGCACCGTTAGCCAGATCTGGTATCAACAGTCCGGTGTGCTAGAGAAACTCGATCGCATTCCGGAAGCGATCGCAAGTCTAGAGCGGTCAGTTGCGATCCAACCAAGTTTCTTCCCAGCTTGGCTTCGCCACGGCAACTTGTTGTTTCAGTCTCAAGATTTTACAGCAGCTCTAAACAGCTATGAGGAAACGCTGAAAATTCAGGCCGATCTACCCCAGGCTTGGAATAATCGCGGTAATTGTCTGTTGGAATTGAACAAATTAGGTAATGCGCTGTTTTGTTATGAACAAGCGATCGAACTAGATCCCGAAGAGAAAGAAGCTTGGTTTAATAGAGGGCGAGTTCTAAGTCAATTGGGTCGCATACCCGAAGCCTTAGCTTGTTATGAGCAAGCTCGCCACTGGACAAAAAAAGCTTGGTAGAGTGCCCATTTACGAAAAGCTCTATGAATCAATTATCCTTAGTTGGTGCTAGATGACAATATCATCACCATTAAAATGGTTTTAATATTAATGATGTTTTTCCGAATTATCAGAAGTGTAGCTGCGCCGTAAGTTCGTTGGCGTAGCCTACCGGAGGTAATCGATACAGCAATAATGACAATAATTACTGACCGATCGCGCAAAATGCTGCCCAGTGGTATGGCGATCGAAACATAGGGGCGTTATCTGCTACTGATTTAACTGTATTAGTCCAGCCTTCCACTAGAAAGTTCTGAGCAGCACCTAAATTAAGCTGGGCGATCCATACTAGTAATTCTGCTTTGGTAATTTGGCGCAACCAGCGTTGTGCTTGATTCAGGGCG
>CAXTSZ010000061.1:8091-19254 GCA_964247125.1 uncultured bacterium | reverse complement strand
AGCGATCGACAAATCCGAATACATTCCAAAGCCGACTCCACCATCCCCAACGGCGTATCACCATAAGTAAACAGCATCCGTTCGCCCAAGGAACCATGATTGACCCCAATCCGCATCGCCTTATTTTGATCACGGAGACTGATAATTAATGGCTGGAGAGCCGATCGCATTTTCTCTTCAATTTCGGCAAATTCTGCTGGGGTGTATTCGGTGCGATTGTCTTGGGGCTTCTCAAACACATACAGGCCCGGATTGATCCGCACCTTATCGACATGCTTGGCTACTTCGAGGGCTATTTTCATACCGTTGTGATGCACGTCTGCCACCAGCGGCACTACTTGGTAAGTGGCAATTAACTGCTCTTTGATTTCGGCTAAAGCTTTGGCATGAGCCATGCTGGGCACCGTCACCCGCACAATTTCACAGCCAATTTCATGCAACCTCCGAATACCTGCTACCGACCCGGCGATATCCAGGGTGTCTTCATTAATCATGGATTGCACCACCACCGGCTGGTTGCCACCAATGATCACACTGCCGACTGGGACGGGACGAGTCCGACGGCGCTGGATTGTACCATCGGTACAGAGATAATTATGGTGCTGATTGCTCGTCGGAGGGTTCAAAGTCTGCATGGGGCCAACCGTAGATATTCTCTATCAACTCTATCTTGATGCCCAGCGTCTTTCAAGCTTTGTTGGTGACTCTTTTCGTTGTAAATCCATAACGCCACGAATTGATTAGCCGCCCAGAATCTTTCTGTACAACTTTAATAGATCAGTTTTTTGATAAAGTGAGAGTGACTGATGACGAGAGATACTCTGGATATCTTCTGGCAAATATAAACTCAATCCACATAATTTCTCTGTATTAATATGATCATTTTCTAGGAGTTTTCCACCTGTCTGATGAGCAGTGATGACCGATGATTGTAAGAACTCGGAGAACTTGCTAAATTCTTGATGGGCTGGATTAATATTTTTTGATAAATATCTAAATAACATCAGCAAATCACAATATTGTTCATCAAAGTAATGAATGGTCAAAAGACTTGATAAATCAGTTGAGCTAGATTGCCTGTGGAGTAGAGGTTGAATGACCCTCGCTAGTTTAGCTGGAATATTCTTAAGCAGGCGATTATCTACCAAGGTGAGCGAGTGATACATTCGGACACTTTCCGATTTCATAATGGCGATCGCTGCTGCCCGTCCACCGCCTGATGACTGATGAAGGTGTTGAAAAAAGCCTGGGTAATAATAATTGGGCGCTCCCAACTCCAGCTGAGATGCGAGTGTATACCGAGCGCAATTCCTAGTTTCATAAACAACTTCTAACGTCGCTTTATTACAGTTTTGAAAGAAAAGTAAATCCACATTCTCCCCAGTAGATTTATTAAATTTACTAACTGCTGCGGCAAACCGATCGACTTTCATCCAGGTGCGTTCTCCTAGAAGATTTGAACTATGATCATCAGGGCTAATCTCGTTTAATTGTCCACCATGACCAACAACAATTACCGCCCAATGCTCGGCATCAAAAGTTCGATGTGCCCAATCTAGATATGCTGAAAATACTGATATATCACTGCTGTCTTCTTCGGCAATAGCGATTTCTTTGATGATGCCTCCAGCAATATGACGGCGACGCATTTTTCGATCGCCTGCATAATCTGATTGAACGATGACGACAGCTTCTGATTTTTTTGTACCATTCACCAACATTTCAATGATTGGTTCACCAAATCTGCTCAGATTGTTGTCATACGGCATCCAATACAGAATCACCCAGCGATGATGGGACTTCGCTTGAGAATATCTGGAAATGAAAACAGCAGCATTACTGTTCTCCACAATCCCTGTTAAGCAAATCGTACCTAAAACGCCATAATGACAGAACTGTCTTCGTTTCATTGCTCAACTCTAGCTGATGAAACTAGTAATTAGTCTGACAAACATGAAACCAGCAGTCCCACAGACTAGCCCTACCCCCATCAACAGCGCCCCGGCTTGTAGCCAAAACATGATCGAATATCGACCGAGGCGTGTTGCCTGAAGACCAGCTACCAAGTTATGGGTAATGCGCCGCAGGGATTTGGTGTTTTTGGATTTGGGTGAGTTAGGTGCTGGATTCTTGCTTTTGGGCATCATCCGGCTGCGCGACAAATGACGAATTTCTTCAGTTAGCTCTTGGTTGCGGCGATGCAGTTGACGAATATGGTTTTGGTTCTGTTGATACTCAGACTCTAGTCTGGATAATCGCTGCACTCTTTTGGCGGGGACGGGGGTTTTTGCTGGTTGGTACAAACTGATGGCCTCGTAAATGAATCCGTACTTACCGAAAATCTATCATGAATTAGCCCTTTTCTCTTAGCTAACCCGCAGCCGAAACCACAGAAATTGAGTGATTTCTAGCGGATTAAAGTTATTGTCGCTTACCAATAACAAACTCTGACTGCCATCAGCGAGTTTTGGCCCGATCGCCATCCCCTCAATATTATCGAGCTTAATTTTGAGGCTATCTAAATTCAAGACCAATTGCTTTTTGATGTGCGCCGGATTGCTGCCCGCCAAACTCTGGAAGCTACTGACATCGGTCGCGCCACCAGTAGTTGCTTGGAAAATATTTACCTTGAAACCCAGCAAGCCTAGCGATCTTTCTAAAGCCAGAAAGTGGCCGCTGTTGTCTAAGGCTTGAATTTCGGAGAGACCATGTTCGATAGCTCCTAAAGGCGCTGGTTCTAGTTGATAAGCATAATCTGCCAATGGAGTTTCTTGCTCGCTCACCAGATAATGCAACCACCTATTGTTGGCCACGGCAGCGGGCTTATCTTTCCGAACTGGCTCTTTGTCTTGCATTAATGGCGCTTCTGTCGCTGCAAAAAAATTGAGTTGCTCGCCACCAGTACCATAGGGAGCTAACGTCAAAGACTCAAAAGCGAGGTTGTTTTGGACACCGCGTAGATTTTCGGTATCTGGTAGATATCTGGTAGGTAGCCGAATTTGATGCTGAATCTGACCAGTCGCCAGATCAAAATCGGCAATCATGGGAGGAATGCCTTTACTTCGATCGCCTTCGCTACTAACTAAGACGCGGTCGTGGGGAGCAAGGGCGATCGCTTCTGCATCGATGCTACCCGGCGGATAGGTTTGGCCAGCTTCATTTTTGAGCGTTGTCATGCTCAGAATTTTCACTTGCTGGAGTCGATCAGTGGGATCGAGATCGAGCTGCAAGGTATAGAAGCGAGTGGGGCCTAGGATACTACGATCGTCTGACACCGCATAAAAAACCTGGCGTTGCCGATCGAAGGTCAATCCCGATAGACCTCCGACTGGCACATTGTCTACTTTTGTCCCATTTGGTAATCGATATTCACCCAAAAACTCCAGGGACGTGTTGAGTAGCACCCGTGGTGCTGCTAGGGGCGCCGGACTACAGCTAGTCAAAAACATATATATGCCAAAAAGACACATTGTCACACCCAGTGCGATCGTCACACTCAGTATTTTGGCACCCATTGCGCGCGGTTTCTTCATAGTGGTAGCTGCATTTCCTGAGATTCTACCAAATATTAATTTCTAAATTGGGATTTTCGGGGTTGTGAAATCGGACAGCACCCGCCGTGCTACGCAGGGGCTTACCAATCCACAGGGGAATTTTATAGCGGCGCAAGGTGCGAGTACCGCCTCTGGTGGCACCGCTTTCGCTACCATCTGGTGGCTCCAGAGATGGTTTTTGTTGTTCAACAGTCGTTCTGGCGAGACCGACCCCGATCTGACCCTGAAAAACATTGCCACTAGCCGTTGCCCGCAGGGAAATATCGGCCTTAACGCCATACAGGTTAGCGCCAATCAAACTAGACTCCGTAATTTTGGCACCGAGCAGGTTGGCACCTGTCAGGTTCGCCGCTTGCAGATCTGTTTTGTTGAGTAGAGCATTATTAAGCTGGGCAAGAGCCAAATTGGCATAGACCAAGCTAGTTTCACTCAACGTGGCGCGTTGCAGATTGGCGCCCACGAGGTTGCCACCAGCCAAAGAAGCCCTCGTCAGGTCTGCTTTGCTCAGATCTGCACCAGTCAGATTGGCCGCATTCAAATTCGCATCTTGCAGCTCTGCTCCCACTAAATCAGCACCAATCAAATCGGCGCCACTTAAGTCACAGCGATTACACTCCTTGGTTTTCAATAACTTGGCAACATCATCGGGATTGGCCGCTTGGGCGGTAGTGGAGATCAGCAAGATGCCAACCGCAGCTAGCATACAGGAAAGTTTTAAACGCATATCTCTCAGGCTCAACAAATTAAAAGAATTGGACTAATTACTTAAACAGTGGTCTTGGTGGTTTTACGCACGTTCCACAATAATAGTAATAGAGCTACTAATTTGCTGTTTTGTTTCATAAATTGATCGATATCTTTGCCATTTAAATTTAGCGGCAGCTATAAATGACTTGAGTCGTCAGAGGTTGATGCAAAAAGGTTGGCAAATCGGTGAGTGCTAGTGGTTGGCGATCGAGCTGCATTTGCAGACCAGTCAAAGGATCGGTGCCATTAGCCAGTAAAAATTCTAAGCTGGCGACGGTTGGCCAGGTGGCAATTTCTTGCAAAATGTGACTCATTGCTTGGAAATAAGGGTGCTGGCGATCGGTAAACCAATTGTCAACGGCTTGGTGGGGCTGGTCAAAGCCCAAATGAACGATCGTATGAGCGTCGCTAAACAGCGCCTTTCCCAGGGGTCGAGCTTCTTCCCGCAGCACAAAATGCTGGGAGTCGGCCAAATGTCGAATTTTACTCAAGAATTCGTAGCGGGTTGTCACATCCAGCTGATCGTTATTCCATTGAATGGCCACCACCAGTAAGTAAGTCTGAAGTAGCATGTGACCGAGTTTTTCGGCCTTGGTCGAGAGATAAAAAGTGTTAAAATCGTTCACCTCAATGAACAGTGGCACCCGCGCCGCAATTTCGATGCCGTAGCCTTTTAAGCCGGCAATTTTGCGGGGATTGTTGGTAATCAGGCGAATTTGATCGATGCCCAAATCATTTAAAATCTGTGCGCCTACGCCATAGTCGCGCAGATCAGCAGGAAAGCCCAGCTTTTCGTTGGCTTCGACGGTATCAAAGCCCAGATCCTGGAAAGAATAAGCTTTCAGCTTGTTTACTAAACCAATGCCGCGCCCCTCTTGCCGCAGATAAACCACCACCCCAGCACCAGCATTTTCAATCATTTTGAGCGCGGCTTGCAGCTGCATCCGGCAGTCACAGCGGAGTGAACCCAAAGCATCCCCGGTCAGACATTCGGAGTGCATCCGCACCAACACGGGCTTGTTGTGAAAATCTGCGGGATCTCCTTTGACGATCGCCACATGTTCCGAATTGTCTTGGAGGTTGCGGTAGCCGTAGATATGGAACTGTCCAAACTGGGTGGGGAGTTTGGTGACAGCCTCGCGATGCACAAACCGATCATGCTGCAACCGATAGCTGATTAGGTCGGCAATATTAATGATTTTTAATTGATGGCAAGCCGCATATTCGATCAACTCGGGTAATCTGGCCATCGATCCATTAGCGTTTTGAATCTCACAGATCACCCCCGCCGGATAAAGTCCCGCTAACCGCGCCAAATCGACAGCTGCTTCTGTATGACCGGCTCGTTTTAAAACACCGCCTTCGCGCACGCGCAGTGGAAAAATATGTCCAGGACGACGCAGGTCTTCGGGTTGGGTATGGGGGGCAATGACTGCTTGAATTGTGCGAGCCCTGTCCTCGGCTGAAATACCAGTGCTGACCCCCATGGACGGACTGGCATCAATACTGACCGTGAAGGCAGTCTGATTGCTGTCGGTGTTGTTGGTGACCATTAAGGGCAGATCTAGCTGATCAAGACGTTCGCCAGTCATGGCAATGCAGATTAGGCCGCGCGCCTGGACTGCCATAAAATTGATCGCATCAGCAGTGGCAAACTGCGCTGCACAAATTAAATCTCCTTCGTTCTCGCGGGATTCGTCATCGACTACTACCAGCATTTTGCCGGCGCGGATATCTGCCAAGGCCGCATCGATCGAGTCAAATTTAAAGTTTTCGGTGGCCAAAGAGTTAATGATCACGCAAGGGGAGGGATATGTATAGGTAAAGCTAGTCCCCTTAATTTTAGACGTTTTCAGCGAGGGAGTCATGGCTTCCTGGTCACTGAAAAAAATTCCCGACGGTTGGTTGCCCGCTCTATGTTATAAATAACAGTCTAGATTTATTCCCCGCTATGCGGTGATCAAGGTCATGGGTGAGCGTGTCTCTGTTGGAATTGTGGGAGCTTCTGGCTATGGTGGTATCCAGCTAATCCGCCTGCTGCAAGCACATCCCCTAGTGGAAATCACTTATTTAGGTGGTGACAGTAGTGCTGGTAAAAAAATTGCTGATCTGTACCCGCATCTGGGACATTGTGTCGATTTGTCGATCGAACCAATTGATCCGACCTACATTGCCAGTAAGGCGCAGGTCGTATTCCTATCTTTGCCGAACGGGATTGCCTGTGAATTAGCACCCCAATTAATTGCGTTGGGTTGTAAAGTGCTGGACTTGTCTGCCGATTATCGCTTTATCAATTTAGATACCTACACTTCTTGGTACAAAATAGCTCGGCACGATCAAGAGTTGGCTGCTACAGCTGTATATGGGCTGCCAGAGATCTATCGCGCCAAGCTCAAGGGTGCCCAGCTGGTGGGTTGTCCCGGTTGTTATCCCACCGCTAGCTTGCTCGCTCTCTATCCCCTGGTAAAAAATGGCCTGATTCAAGAACAGACCATTATTATTGATGCTAAATCTGGCACTTCGGGTGGTGGCCGTCAGGCCAAAACGCATTTGTTGTTGGCAGAAGCAGATAATTCGATCGCGGCCTACAGCGTGGCTGGTCATCGCCATACCCCAGAGATTGAACGAATCTGTGGCGAGGTAGCGGGTCACGATTTGCAAGTGCAGTTTACGCCCCATTTGGTGCCGATGATACGGGGGATTTTGGCCACCGTCTATGCCAATCTGCGCGACCCCCGGTTGGTAGCCGAAGACATGATGACCATTTATCAGTCGGCCTACCGGGCAGCTCCCTGGGTCAGAGTTTTACCGAGCGGCACTTATCCCCAAACCAAATGGGCACTGGGGACAAACCTTTGCTATATCTCGATCGAAGTCGATGCGCGCACTGGTCGGGTAATTGTCATGTCGGCGATCGACAATTTGCTTAAAGGGCAAGCTGGCCAAGCTGTCCAGTGTTTGAATCTCATGATGGATTGGGATGAGACTCTCGGACTGCCCAATCTGGCTTTCTATCCTTAAAGCAAACCGCGAATGGCCGTGAGGAGAACATCGATCTCCGCCTGGCTGGTGAAGTAATGAACCCCAGCGCGCAGACAACTCGGCGTGACGATCGATCGCACTAAAATTTTCTGATCCTCTAGCTGCTGGACGGCTTGATCGGGGTGCAGACCAGCTAACTGAAAAGCCACTAACCCCGAGGTGGGTGGGGTAGTCAGTAAGCAAGTAACGCCGGCGATCGCTTGCAAACCCTGCCACAAATCGGTGGCCAGTTCCACAATCTTTTGATACCGAGTGGTGCGATCGCCCCAGCCATTGTGCAACTCCAGCGCCGCCGTCAATCCGGCATACAGCGGATAGGCCGAAGTTGCCACCTCGTACTGTCGCCCATCGGTAAGCAAGTCGCCACCAGTAGCAGCTTCATAGCTGAGACTGCGCCAGCCAATAAAGGTCGGTCGTAAGCTCTGGCGGGCGGCAGGGCTAACATACAAACCACCCACGCCCTCGGGTCCACAGCACCATTTATGGCCAGTAAAAGCATAAAAGTCTATATTTAGCTTTGTTAACTGTAGCGGCAGCATTCCCACCGATTGCGCCGCATCTACGAGTAGTCGAATTTCTTGAGCAGCTGGGTACGCTTTTACTGCTGCGCTAATGGCGCTGAGGGGCAAGACCTGACCCGTATTCCACAGCACATGGCTAAGTACCACGAGTTTGGTAGTGGGTTGCAAATAGCTAGTGATTAGTTGGATGGCATCGGCACCCTGTAACGTCTGGAGCAGCGGTACCATACTGCTGGTTACTTGATAGCGCCGCTTAATCTCGGCGATCGCCGCCACCACCCCTGGATGCTCACAGTCTGTGAGCAAAATATGGTCACCGGGCTGCCAGTCTAAACCCCACAAGGCAATATTACAGCCCACGGTGACATCTTCAGTGAGCGTAATAGTATTGGTCTCGACTCCTAGTTCTTGAGCGATCGCCTGGCGGGTCTGTTGGGTAATTTGCGTGACCCAGGCATTGGTTTTTAACCCAAAGGGTCCTTGCTGTTGACCGTATTCAAAGGCGGTAGTGATGGCTTTTAAAGTAGTCTGCGCCAAAACTCCTTGGCCGCCGTAATTAAAGTAGGCTTTATTGACTAACGCTGGAAATAAATGGCGGAAAGTATCAAGATCAAGTGACGGCATAATCTGAAAAGCTACATAGTTGATAAACCAGTCTAGTTCAACCAACATATGAATCTCACTTTTTCTTACTGACAAAATTGAGGAAGCTCTGTATTAATAATAGCAGTAGGGTTTAAACCATACTTTTGGAGCAGACTTAGGATACACTCTAACTAGTAGAAGTAGCTGTCTTGGACAAGCTTTACGCCCCCTAAAAAATCTTAGTGGACAGCGTAACTACTAGACTAGAGTGTGATCCTAGTTTTTTTGCCCGGTGTTAATTTTATCTTGCTTGGCCGTGTGCGGTGATGGCCTTGGCAGTAGGATGAAAAGGTATTTATAAAAATGATGGGTTAAAATTATGGCCGAGCCGATCGCTCCCATTACCCTACCGCCAGTCCTAGACATTCAAGTAGAAGGTTCTTGGCTGCGCCAAAAGCTTGGCCAATGGCTAGATCAAGAATTTATCCCAGAAGCTATTAATGCCCAGATCGCCGAACGTTGTGCCCAGATTTTTGTCCGGCAGCGGCTGGAGGGTGAGACTGATCTAGGTGAATTAGTCATGGCGATCATTGTGGAAATGAAAGCATTTAACTTCACTGAGAGCTTCTACAGCGAGTTTGCGATCGCTAATGCGGTGAGTGATCTAATTCTAGAAAGCTTGGGGTTTGAGCGCTGTTGTGGTTCTTAGATACCGCAAACAAAGCCCTAAACTTCAAGTTTAGGGCTTTGTCAAAATCTGGAGTTGATTTCAGCTTACCAACTGGACTTGACCACACCGGGCAGTAAACCTTGGTGTGCCCATTCGCGCAGGACGTTGCGGGATAGACCAAAATCGCGGTAGTAACCTCTTGGTCTACCTGTTACCCAGCAACGATTGTGGAGACGGGTGGGAGCGCTGTTGCGGGGAAGTTGTTGAATTTTGCGGTGAGCAGTTAGTTTCTGATTCATGGGAGCGTTTTCAAACTCCTCAATCAGAGCAGCGCGTTTAGCGGCGTACTTCTCGACCAAACGTTCGCGGTTTCTCTCCCGCTCGATCATGCCTTTCTTTGCCATGGGTGTTATTGCTTCAAGTAGTAAAACAGTCTCCTTGCATTAGATACAATCGGCGACCAGTTGTCTATCATAGCCCAAAAGTGTCTAACCAACAAGATGGCACTGATCAGCGCTCTGAATAAACCGCTCTGGTAACTGATGACGATCGCCCCAATGCAAATGCAAATAAGAAGCATGTAGCTGCGGCAGATGCCAACCCTCTGCTACATCACCGCCACCGGGCATGGCCGTCAATACCCGTCGCTGCATCCGAAACAAAGGATGTGATGATTCGATCGATAAACTCGATCGATGAAATTCATGCCCGCGCACCATTGCTCCTTGTACCAATAGCGGCGTATCTACCTGTGCCACCGCCGTCCGATAACCCAACGTCAACCGCTTTCCCATCCGTGCCTGCGTTGGCAAGACGCCCACCATCGGATAACTATTACTCTCAAAATCGGCGATCGATTCTGTCAGATACATCAAACCCCCACATTCGGCATAAGTCGGCATCCCGGCCAGAATCTGCGATCGCACCGCCTGCCGCATCAAACTATTCTCTGCTAACCGCGCTGCAAACATCTCTGGAAAACCACCACCAAAATACAGCCCCTGCACTTCCGGCAACACCTCATCTCGCAACGGACTCCAGTAACACAACTCCGCCCCCAACGACTTCAGAATCTCCAAATTCTCGGCATAGTAAAAACTAAAAGCGGCATCCCGCGCTACTCCAATTTTCACCCGTGGTGCCACCGGAGTGGGAATAGAGATCGGAGTCGGAGTTACCTGCAACAACGGTAGCAACTTTTCCCAATCAAAACATTGCTGACCGATTGCTGCCAACCTCCCGACTATTTCGCGCAACTCGAGTAGTTCATCGGTGGGTACTAGTCCCAGATATCTGTCGGGTAAACTAATAGCATCCTCCCGCCGGAACACGCCCACAATGGGGATCTGCAATGGAGCTAAAGCCGCTGTCAGAATTTCTAGATGTCGATCGCTACCCACCCGATTTAGTACTAACCCCGCAATTTGTAGTTGCGAATCGAAATTACAATAGCCCTGCACCAACGCCGCCACTGACTGCGACATACTCTGACAATTCACCACCAGCAACACAGGTAAATCCAATTGTCGTGCCACCTGCGCCGTACTGCCATAGCCAGCCGGATCGACCGCGCCATCGAACAGACCCATCACCCCTTCTACCACTGCTAGCGATACGTCCTGAGTGTGGCTCGCCAAACACTTGGGCAAATACGCCGCCGAAGTCAATACCATATCTAAGTTATAACAAGGACGGCCAGTGACATGAGCATGAAACATCGGGTCGATGTAGTCGGGGCCGACCTTAAAGGATTGTACCGCTTGCCCCTGGGCTTTGAGCGCCGCCAAAAGTGCTAAGGTAATGGTTGTTTTACCACTGCCACTGCGTTCACCCGCAATTACTACCGCCATTTATGCCAGCCTCCGGTTTCTCCAGCCCGATCGTGGCACACTTTACCGCAATTCGCCATGCTGAACCGCTTTTTCACAGCTAACCAGGCTCAAAAACTCACCCCTTATTTATTCCTAGCCCCGGCTTTGGTGGGATTGGGTTTAACTGTTTTTCTGCCGGCCCTCCAAGCTTTTTATCTGAGCTTCAATTCCTA
>CAXTSZ010000061.1:0-7991 GCA_964247125.1 uncultured bacterium | reverse complement strand
TGGCTGACTAGTCCCGCGATCGCCCTCTTTAGCGTGATGGTTGTGACAATTTGGAAGGGTTTGGGCTATTACATGGTGATTTACTTGGCTGGTCTGCAATCGATTCCGGCTGATTTGTATGAGGCGGCGGCGATCGATGGGGTGGATGGCGTGGCCAAACATTGGGATATTACGATTCCTTTAATGCGTCCCTATATGGCTTTGGTGGCAGTGGTGTCGGCGATCGCGGCTACGAAGGTATTTGAAGAGGTGTATGTGATGACTCAGGGTGGTCCACGCAATAGCTCGAAAACTGTCGTTTATTATCTCTATCAGCAAGCTTTTGGGAGTGACCCCAATTTGAGCTATGCCTGTACGATCGGACTCGTGTTGTTTCTGGTGATTTTGGTGTTGTCGATTATTAATCTCCAGCTTTCTGATGGCAAAGTGATGTAAGTACTGCTGATCGGAAGGGATTTTAGCTGGTGGGGGTGGAGGGGTTTGTCGATCGAATCATCTTGCCAAAAATGTTAAAATCCGAGTAGAGTGCATATCGACAAACCCCGTGACTGAAATTCCGCCAGAAACGATCGCCAAAATATTAGGCGTTAAAGAAGCAAAAAGTGACTGGAATATCTCATGAATCAGCAAGCCATCCCCGATCCCGAAAAAATCAAGAAAACAGTCCGCGAGTTAAGAGCTGTGTGTCGTCAGTTCGATGCACTCAACTTTCAACTCGATGAATTAACAGCCTACGTCGATGCCGAAATTCGCAATAGTCCTTTGACCGCATATCGATTGGGTAAAGTACCTCAATCTAGAGAGAATTAGTAGATCGACTAACATCGAAAATATATCCAAACTAAATACTAAATAATCTGCGGACTTCGATTTCCAGATCGGGGAAAGATAGAGGCGCGATCGAGCCGTTAGTTAACTTATTTTCTATCTCATAACCATCATCACTAGCAGCTCTAAATACGATTAATTCCGATGCTGGTAAATTGACAACCCAATATTCCAAAATCCCCGCCTGAGCATAGATCTTTTGCTTGGTATTAAGATCTTTCGCTAGAGTACTATCAGAATATTCAATCAACCAAAATATATCTTCTGGATAAGGATGATGGGCAAGATATTGAGTATCTGGCGATCGCACGATCGCCACATCTGGCTCTGGTTCGGAATTATTCGGTAGGGTAATCGGGTGAGTTTCTCGCACCTTTGCTTGATCTTTGAGCAGTTCTCTAAGATATTCTACCGTTCTACCACAATACACCGCGTGCGGCATTCCTTCTGGTGCCATCTCAACAATATCTCCTGTTAATAGCTCTACCCGCCTGTCGGCTAAAATACCTTTGTCAATTAGTTCGTGATACTGTTCGATCGTCCACTTAGCAATAGTTAAACTCATTAGCTTGTCTCCTGCTCAATGTTTTATTAATTTCATCGAATGACTTCTTCAAATAGTTCGAGCTTCATGACTCAACCTCTCTCTAATTCTCATCGATCAATTACATGGGCGCAGGCATGGACATATCTGCTGGCAGGAAAATCCGAGAGCTAACAGCAACAAGGGCGAACAAGAAAACTAATAAAATGACAGCTGGGAAAACATTTTGTCTAATAAATTGCATATTTAGTGGAAATATTTAAGAATCTGTTTATTGGATGGGTTTAATTTCCCCCTTCCCTTTGACCAATAATAATGCAATTTCCTGTTGACTGGTGGCTAGCTTCGGCAACTACCCTGATTTTAGCTGCACTTCTAGATTATGTCGTTGGCGATCCGTGGGGGTGGTTGCATCCTGTCCAGGTGATGGGTTGGATGATCGATCGCTGGAGCAAGTTCACTTGGAAATACCTGAGCCAACCAATTGCCAGAAAAATATCGGGCATCGGTCTATTCTTGGTGCTGGTGGTGGGTAGTGGCGCCGGTAGTTGGCTATTTTTCCATATTTTACGCAGCATTCAGCCAGTAGTTGCTCAGGTTTTAGAGGTGGTGGTATTGGCGAGTTGTTTGGCCGGACGGAGTTTGCGGCGAGCAGCTCAAGATGTCTTGGCTCCTTTAGCTACTGGTGATCTAGAGGAAGCAAGGCTCCGGCTAAAGAAATATGTGGGGCGGGATACCGATCGATTAACCACCACTCAAATCTATCGCGCTGTACTAGAAACAGTGGCTGAAAATGCTACTGATGGCGTGACAGCTCCGTGGTTTTACGCTTTACTGGGCGCTAGTTTGCCCGCTGTCGGCGCGGTGCCGTTGGCCTTAGCCTACAAAGCTGTTAGTACTTTAGATTCGATGGTGGGCTATATTAAGGAGCCTTATACAGATTTAGGTTGGTGCAGCGCCCAAACAGAAGATGTTTTGACTTGGTTCCCCTGTCGTTTGACAGTGCTGACACTGGCCTTACTATCTGGTCGTCCTTTACAAGTATTAGAGATTTGTCATCGGGATGCCCGCCAAGATCCTAGCCCCAATTCGGGTTGGAGTGAATGTATATACGCCGCGATTTTAGGGGTACAGCTAGGGGGCGATAATTATTACCAGGGAGAGTTGAGAACTAAACCACTCTTGGGTAATGATGATCAGATCATTGATGCAGGGCGAATCGATCGCGCTTTACATCTAACTCGTCAGGTATTTTTAATTTGGCTGGTACTCTGGTTAGGGATGCGGTTGAGTAGCCAATTGCTCAAATTGCCGCCAACACATTAGTAGCGCTCTGGGCACATGAAAACAGCCCTTCCACTTGCCACCCTTGAGGTCTAGCAAAACTTCACCACGCCTGTTTAAATAGCCAAACCATTCGCCCTGCTCAGGATCGGCAAAATGCTGCCAGGTATACTCATGCACCTTTTGATACCAATCCCAGCACTGGGCATTGCCAGTTAAGCGATACCCCATCGATAGCGCCACCAGGGTTTCGACATGTACCCACCACAGTTTTTGATCCCACTCTAATTGCTGGGGCGGATGGCCTTGAGCATCCATAAAGTAATAGATACCACCATATTCTTTGTCCCATGCATAATCCAGGATATTGAGCACCACTTGCACAGCTTTTTCCATTAGCGGCTTGTCCTGCCGCCGTTCAGCGATGGCCATCATGAACCACATGGCCTCAATGCCATGACCAGGATTCAATACTCGTCCATCAAAACAATCAATATGGGAGCCATCTGGTGCCACGTTTTCATACATGATTCCCCGATCGCCATCCAAAAAATCGGTCATGACTTCTTGAATCGTCCGATCCAGCACTTGATCGAGTTGTTCACTTGGCAAAAGCCAACTCATTTCCAGGGTGAGATTGGCCAAAATCATCGGCACTGCCAGGGATTTCATCGATCGCGTGCCGGGATAAGCCTTGCTATATTTGCCTTTGGGGTGATCCTGCCGTTGTAACACGTTGCCATAAGCCTGCATCGCAATGTCCTGCGCCCAGTCTTGGCCAGAGGCTAAGGCATATTGACTAAAAGCCATTGCTGCAAAGCAGTCCGAGAAAATATTGTAGGGTTGCACTAGGGGCTGACCAGACCGATCGAGCGCAAAATACCAGTTACCAGCACTGTCTCGACCGTGTTTCGCTAAGAAATTAGCGCCGTGTGCCGCCACCGCCAACCATTCTGGGTTTTGTTCGATCTGATTATAAAAGGTCGAAAACATCCAGACCTGACGATTTTGGAGCCAAATAAATTTATCGGTATCAAAAACTTGGCCAGTGCGATCGAGGCAAGTAAAGTAGCCACCCTGTTCTTGATCGATCGAATACTGCATCCAAAAAGGGATAATATTATGCAGCAGAGAATGATGGTATAAATCTGCTAACCCTTTAAAATTTTGATCCATATGCCTGACCCTGACTGTGTTTGCGAGATTTCGCAGAGAAATGTTTAAATCCAAGATAGCATTAGTCTACTAGGTAGATTCTACAGTTATAAAAACTTTTTGTGGAGATAGTAAGTAATTCCACTAATTGGGGTAAATTATCTATGTGACATTGAGTCACATTATCCCTATCCAGGAAGAGTAAACGATGAAAGCTTCAATCAAATTCGTAACAAGTCTCGTTTTGACCGCTGGTGTCTTGGTTGCTTCCAGCTCGATCGCGCATGCTGGTCAAGGTGGATCCGCTGGTAGTGTTGGTGTAAAGTTCACCAGCGCTACTGATGTCTCCAGCCTTTCTACTTCTGTAGCTGTTGGTAAGAATGCCGCAGCGGCTTCAGCTCGTACCGATCGGAACACTTATTCCTCTGCTGTTGGTGGCGGTGGTACAGTCGAACTAAATAATGCTGGTACTTTCGAATTAGTTAACTATGCTGTTGGCGAAGAAACTACAGCAAAATTAGGAACTGAACAAAAAAATGTTTTGGGTGCTAACGTTGCCAAGCTGAACCCCGTTAGTGGCGTATTACTTCCATAAATTGGGTTCGCTGCACAAACATACTCAACTATTCAATTAAGGAAAAAATCATGAAACTTTCGATCAAATTGGCAACTAGTTTAATTTTGGCAGTTGGCGCAGTAGTTGGTACTAGCTACGCGGCGATGGCCGGTGAAGGTGGAGCCTCTGGTAGTATTGCTGTTCAGTTTGCTACTGGTAATGTCGTCACTGGTCTTTCCGGTGCCGTAGCTGTCGGTAAATCTAGCGCGGCTAGTTCTGCTAGTACTTTCATTAACTTTGGCTTTGACAACGAAACTTATGCTTCGGCCATCGGTGGTGCCGGTGCCTTGACTATCAAGAATGCCAACCTCGATACCATTAGCTATAAAGTAGCTGAGGATAGCAACTTAGGTACTGATCAAGGCAACAAGTTAGCTGGCAGTGGTGCTAGCACCAGGCCGGTTGGCAGTCTTGCTACTGTGGGCGTTGTCCTGCCTTAGGCCACCCTCGCAATTGATCAATCTTGGTGATTGATAATGTCGGTGGATTGGGCTAGTAGCGTAGTGCTGCTACTAATCCACCGCTTCATTAGATATTTATATGGACAAGCCGATGAAAAATACATTTCAACTGGCGATCAATCTTGCCTGGGCTGTTGGCATTCTTTTAACTGGTAACGGGATGGCACAGGCCGAACCAGAGCGCACCGTAGGAGTGGTAGCTATTAACTATACTGGTGGCAATCTAACTAGTCTGTCTACGTCGATCGGGGTGGGCAAAAATTTTGCCGCTGGGACAGCCAGCCTGGATGGTACACATACGGCAACTTCCGCCGTGGCTGGAGCCGGTTTATTAATAGTAACCAATCCTAATACCACTAGTGTTGGCTATAGTACCAGTGAAGAATCGGCCACTGGTTTGGGAACCACAGCCGCAGTGCCCTTGATATCGAAAAAAGGAGATGTTACTAGTAATAGCACCACCAAAGTTATTACTATAATTCCCTAGACAATCCATATTAAATAGTTAAGCAAAACTTTTTAAAATTCCAGAAATAGTCTTAGTGCCAATATCTCAACTTCATCACTTTGAAGCCAATCGATTGCGAAGTCGATCGGTTTGTATTTTTGTGGGTGAAATTAATTACTAAATCAACTTAAAAAATGCTGTGCTACCGATCCAATTTCCCATCGTCGATATTGCTGTATGGCAGTTAGTGAAATTGGATGAAAATTTAGAAAAGCGATCGACATGTTAAAAATCTGGGTGTATTCTGCCAATTTAAGATCCTATTGCTCTGCCCGAGCAATTTATATTTTTTACTTAATAACTCTTACTAGTTACCTCGTATTAGATATCACCAAACAATCGGTATTGGCCAGCCCAGCACCGCCCACCGCTGCATCTCTGACAGAACATCCTGTACCGATAACTTTACTACCAACAGCAATAGCAGATCCTTCTTTGGAAGAAGAATTAGCTCCTCACCCACTGCCATTAATCGCTGATGAACAGCTTTCCTTAGATTCTCCGGCAGCAGAAATAGATCCGATCCCTACGGCACCGTTAGCAGCAACAACTACTGAAAAGGTCACTCCCCCGCCAGCGACTGCCGCCGCGCCCCTCGTACCACCATCCGCGACTCCCGGTTATCTCATTGCCCCCCACCCAGTTAAACTCAGCACTTTAAACTCCAGCGCGACGCGCATTGTTATTAACGATGTGGCGACTTCTCATCGGACTCAGTACGAAGTGACGGGCGGCTTAGAAGCTGGCAATGAACGCACTACCGATCCAGGGCTAAACGCCACAGCTTTGTTCAATCCGCAAGTCGAAGAAAGTGTCCCAAATAATCGCGTCTATCGGCTAGATTATCGTAGTAATTTTACGCAACTACGGACGTTGCGTCAGCAGCGGGATATCACCACCACCACCACTTCGCCAGAGACCCTTTCGGGGTCGCGCCAGCAAATCTCTTTCATTGGAGATTGTCTTGTGGATAGTGTGGCTGTACCATCTACCACCACCGTAAAACCGATTTGCTCCTACACCCCCGGATTAAAAACTGATGAGAGCAGTATCAATCCGCAAAAACTGATCCCCACCAAGATCACGCCCACATCCGAATTTGGCGATATTGTCACCCTCGAGTCGCAAGTAGCCATGCGGGAAGCCGGATTCCAAGCCGGAGCTAACGGGCAAGAAATTGGCGTAGATCTCTATTTTCCGAGAATAGGTGCCCAAAGCGGCAATAGCCAAGGTACCGATAGTAGCTTCGTGCGGATTGAATCTTCGACAACGGTGCCTATGGTGACAGTGGGGCGTATTCATCAATTAATTCTGGCGAACGGTACGGAAACAGCCATTGCCCGCACGATCCGCGGATTCAACTACATTTTGAACGATCGTTATGCTGGCTGGAATGCCGCGATCCAAGTGGCCAGTGAATTGTTGCCTGATTTCGAGCCATCCTTACCCAATGGCAAAAAAGGCGGTTCTATTGCCGTCGATCGCACTTTACTATTGGCGGCTAATAATAATCGCACCCCCGAAAACAGTTTTACGGCTTACTACAGTGGCATTGGTAAAGGCCGTACCCCCAAAGAGAATCAGACAGGTAGCTCTAGCTATCAAGGTTTATGGCTAGGTTTTTCGCCGATCACCGAACGTCAAGTCTCCTCGACCGATCCCATCTACATAACTACTAAACCAGAGCGAATAGTGATATTTTCTGGCGGCGAAGGGAGTGTGGATAATACCAGTGGGGCAAATAACAATACACTCGTAACTTCTTTAATCAATCAAGATACTTTTTCGTCACCACAGATTACCAATGCCTATGTCCAAGCCTATTTGACCACCTACGAACGGGAAGTCAATACAATCAAGAGTACCCGGGTGAGAGAAAGTACCAATTACTATCCCCATCTGAGTGCGACCGGTAATGTCACGACTGACGATTCAGTACTTCGTTACTACGCTGGACTAATTCTTGATCCCGGTAGTGCAAGTGGTGTTGTCAACAGTTCCAAAGCATACGTAGGTGCAGATTTCACCAAGGTAGCGGGTGGGGGAATAAGCTACAATCTAGCGGCCATTGGCTATCTCAATCCCGATCCGGAGTATCACAGCAATTTTAGTGGCAGTATTTCTAAGCAGTTTGAACTGGGTAGCAATCCAGCTTATTCGCTAGGTCTTTCGGCTGGCTTTAATTATGCTTTGGATGGGGGCAAAGTATTTGATACTGTTAGCTTTCGATCGACAAATAGTTCAATTAACTTTGCCAGTAAAGCTAATTTGGGCGATGTATCGATCGGCCTGAATTACTATCTAGCCACCGGATTACCCAATTCCATAGGGAACCTATTATCGACCAGTGCCTCCTGGAAAATCAATAATAATCTTGTCTTGTCTGGTTACTATACACCCATTAATGACAATGCTTTTCGATCGCCCTTCGGGGTCAGCGCCAATATCAAGTTGGGTGCCAGCACCTCTAGTCCAACACTGGCTCTTAGTTGGAATCACAATGATATCGACCTGGGTGTTGGTGCCACCAATAACCGATTGGGCGTTTCCGATAATGTTTTGGCAGTCTACATCCGTCTCGACAAATAGACGCAA
>CAXTSZ010000060.1:5525-19313 GCA_964247125.1 uncultured bacterium | reverse complement strand
ATAATTGAAGTATATAATTTTGATGCGTTTGCCCTGCTATGAATACTGACTAATACATCTTCCATTGCAATTCTATCCTAATTATCAAATGTCTTTATCTTGAAGTTTTTAAGAAGATTGCTTTCGACTATTCAAACATGCAGCAGAAAGCTCGTACAAAACTTTCGACGGGTCTTGCAGTAAAAGTTGATTATTTTCAAGTTGTACCATTTCATCTTGTGAAAGTGTTCGCGCTTGAATAACAGATCCATTTGGAGTTGTAAGCTTGACAACAAGAACAGAACCGGATTGTATTGCGGCATTAGGAACATTATCCAATGCCTTAATAAGATTAGCAATTGCAGCCGATTGCTTCTCATCTATATCGGCTTGAGGCCGATTAAGTACTTGAAGATCAATAGCTCTTTCAACCTTATCAAGACGTTCAGTAACTTCTGGTCTTGATAAGGTATCTTTACTTTTCACAAACCATTTTTTAAACCAAGAACCCTTTATTTCAGGAAATTCATCAGCGACTTCAAATCCATATGCAGAAAGAACTTCTTTGATAGCATTCGATATAGCAGTAATCGCGCCATCTGGTGTTTCATCAATATATGCTCTTACTGGAACAAATCTTTGTGATTTAACTTGATCATCTGGTATTCCCATTGCTTGTAAAGCAAGCATTGAATGAGTCTCAGCTTGAAGTAACTCCGTCTTATTTTTAAGAGATTCAATTTCAATTTCTAGGTGGTTTACCTGATTAAAAAGTGTGGATTCAAATTTTGCACCAATATTTCTATTCCTCCCACGAGATAATAAAAATTCTATTTCACGGAAATCAATATCACGTTTGCTTGAACGACGAAAAAAACGTTGTAATTCATAAATTATTTCATCATTATCGTCATCTTCATTAGAAAGAAGAAGAGTTATGCATAGAAGTTCCAGTTGCTTAACACGTCGAGTAAGAGATTCGTAATTTGGTGTGTCAACCATGCGTATTGCTTCCTCACAAAGAGATTACCAAAATAGTCTATATCAATACTGCTGAGATCGCTCACACCACTCATCACAGTCCACTCCCTTATAATTTCTTCAAACGCCATTGCTCCCATCTCCCCGGCCAACATATGCCCTTCCGCCTTCTCCAATCGATCAATCGCCAAAGCCATCAAAATTTCTCTGTATCTGTAGCGACCCACAATACTAATCGATCGAGACCACAATCATTGCAATTTTGGGAGCAAATTAAGTGCTGCTATCGGTCGAGGCATCAAGGAAAGAAAAGGAGGGTTTTCTTTACCCTCCGCTGCCCATGCGCCCACCGGACGACCAGCCGCCATTCTTTGAGGCAAGAAACCCAGTAAACATATCAAAGTTAAGATGGGTTGGTCATCAACGAGTTCATTGATAGCTCTGATATCCTGAACAGCCACTAAGAACCAGCAAAACGTTGGAGCCAGTCCGCCAAATCCTTGCTACCAGTAAAGTCCATCAGATCTTCACCAAGCTGCTCCAACTGCCCGATCGCCCTTGGCGCAAGCGGAGCTATCGGCAACGCCATAATTTTTGCCAAAGTCTCATCAGAAAGCTGATTCCGACGACTCAGTTGTTTGATAACCAACTCAACCTTGCCAGCTTCCCGGCCTCTAGCTTCACTTTCTCTTTCAAGATTGCTGATGTACAGCATATTCTTCTCATCCTCATAGGAAAATCTTTTTCTAGCACCAGTGTCAAAGATCACCAGCAATGGCAATGTCTCTACGGGCAGCGCCCAAAGCCAATAATGACTTGACCAGTAGATCGATCGATACCGAAGGATCGCCAGCTTCCATCTTGGCTACCCTTGACTGGCTAGAATGAATATTCTGAGCTAGGTCTGCCTGAGATAACTGCTGTTCCAACCTTCGCTGCTTCAAAGATCTGCTCAAGGATAATCGAATCTCAATTATCTCCACCTCATCAGGCGACAGTTGTAAAAAATCAGCCGTGGTGCTTACTTTCCAACCAGCGGCTTCCAGTTTCTGACGTTTTGTAGGTTCCATGATTTCCTGGAGTGTCCCCGTTGCACCCGCTAATATCAGCTCTGCCGCAGCATACATGAACCATCAGTGGTTCAGGATACATTGGGGAAGGTTAACTCAGACGATAAGTCATAACGGGTAATCCATCTGGACAGGCAAATTTGCAGAGCTAAAATCACCCGATCGCGAAGCGTCTTCGGAGAAGAATCGCTGAAGCCATTCTGCCAAATCATTACTGCCCTTAAAGTCCAGCAGATCTGTGGCCAATTGCTCTAGTCGATCGATCGGCAACTTCCTAATTTCGATCGAAGTCTCCTCCGAGACCCCACCAACCTGATGATTTAAAAGTAAAATGACCAACTTAGCTTCACCGGCTGCTAAACTTTCTCTCTCAAGCTCACTAATATAAGGCATATTTTTTTCCCCCTCATAGGCGATTAAATCATTTTTGAAAGCTTTGGCCAGATCGGGCGGCAGCGTAAGCACCCAATCCACAAAACGAAACAAGTCGATGACCTCTTTCTGGCTATAGCCGCGATCGTACATCATCTTCATAATATTCAGCTTCTGATTTCTGCGGCGCTGCTGACTTTCTTTCCCCTTGGTAGCTTGAGCTGCTAGGTGAGCTTGCACCACCACAGCAAAAGGATTATCGCTGACTGCCAACTCCTCTTTCCGCTTCTTATAGTCTACCAACTTCGTGATTGGAAAAGAGAACTGAAGATGACAGCCTAAAGTCTCCCGAGTCAACGAATTGGGTCGCCAATCTACATCGGTATCTCCCAAAACCGCAAAACTAGCCACTTCCCGCTTGAACTTGTCCCGCAACCGCGCAAAATAGACGAAGACCCGCTCACCAAATTCGTCCTCCTTCTGGTTCTGAACCTCAATATGCGCAGCAATCCACTGCTCGCCGCCGCTCCGCAGATAGACTTTTGCCAGCTTATCAATTATTCTCTTGCCCGTTTCAGCTTCCAGGGTAATTTGCTGGAGCTCGCCATCCAAAAACTCAAAGCCTCGATTCCAATCAATCTGGCTGTAGGCTTCCGGGAAGAAAAAAGCCATGAATTGTGGGAAGTAGGACTCTAGAATCTGCTTCCACGGCGTATCTAGGGGCGTTGTCATAAATTTCAAGATGCAGCGTCCATCCAACCTACCACAAGAGACGACAGATCAAGCAAAACGCTGAAGCTAGTCCGGTTCAGAAAGCAGTGGAGCAGGCAGAGCTACAATCACCCGATCGCGGAGCGTCTTCAGAGAAGAATCGCGAAGCGTCTTCAGCCAAATCTGGCATCCCTCTTGGCCAGCTTGCGCCAAAAGCCGGGAATCTAGCGGCAACCGTAACCAAGAATAGGACTGAAAAACCTCACCACTTTCACTAAAACCACCTTGAACCACAAAAATCTCTAACCCATTCGGTACGAGGAGATCGATTGATGTATTCGCCTCCCACCTTTCCAGTTGCACCATCTCTCGCTCGTCAGAAAACAGCGGCAGTATACTGACCCCAAGCCGCGTCAAATCAGCAATATATGGCTGTTGTGTCGTGTTGAGCGTAATTTGAGTGCGATCATCCGAGTCAAATTGCCAAAGCTTGACCAGAATAATGCAACCGCTGACTGAACCTGGCGTATGGCGCGATGTAGGCGGATTCCGCACATAGGTACCCACCGGATAGTCTCCATGCTCATCCTGAAAAATACCCGCCAAGACCAAAAATTCTTCGCCACCGCCATGAGTATGGGGAGAGAATCGGCTATTAGGAGCATAGCGGACGATCGATGTCGCCCGCGCCACTTCATCCCCAATGCGGTCGAGCATTTTCCTTTCCACACTAGGGATCGGTGATGCTTGCCAGGGTACCATCGCCCCATGCACCACCGCCCGTTTGGTAAAATCAGCATTGAGTTCCATCGCGTTATTCTCCCCCATAAATCAATGACAACTACGCACTAAAACTAGGTCGTTGCTGCATTCGATCGTGCCAAGCTTTTAGGTGGGTTGCAGTTTCGGGAATCGTAATTTGACAAAACCCGCCAAAAGCCACCCCCGCCACAGCCGTTATATCGGCCACCGTAAAGCGATCGCCCGCAATATAAGACTGAGTCGCCAATAATTTATCTAAATCATTCAGGGTAGCGATCGCCTGTTCTTTCTGCTTTTCGCCCCATTCTGGAATTTGATAGGCTTCAAAGCCCAAACCAGATGTGGCGTGGTGGAAGTAGTTGGCGATCGCATCCAGTAGATTTGCTTCCACCCGCCGCTGCATCATATGAATCACCGCCCGCTCTGTTGCACTCTTCCCCGTCAGAGTCGGTTCGCCCGTCAAATGGTCGAAATACTCAATAATAGCCGTACATTCAGAAATATAGGTGCCATCATCAAGTTCCAGCAAGGGTACAGCACCTGCCGGATTCTTCGCTAGGAACGCTGGCTGCTTGTGCTCACCTTGTGGCAGGTTGACTTGGACAAATTCTACTCGATCATCAGTCAATCCCTTTTCCGCTATGGCCATACGGACTCTCCAAGGGTTGGGGAAGGCTTTGTATTCGTAGATTTTCATGGGGATTCTCCAACTAAAAGGATTTTATCTATCTAACGTTCGTTAGGCAAATCATGACGCAAGTTGTGGGAAGTTGTCAACCCCCTACCTAACGTTAGATAATTGAAAGTATGAAAGATGATGCAACGAACTATTCAGACAAGGCAATCGAAATTCTGGAAGCGGCGGAGATCCGCATGCGCCGGGGGGGATTTGAAGCTGTTAGCTATCGCGATCTAGCAGCAGACGTGGGGATTAAGGCTGCCAGTGTGCATTACCATTTTCCGCAGAAAGCATTACTGGGCGCAGCGGTAATCGATCGCTATAGCGATAAAGTATCAGCGGCGCTCGGTGCTGTCGATCTCACTCAAGCAACGACAGTCGAACATTTACAACGATTATGCAATTGCTATACAGCAGCGGTGCAGAATGACGGAATGATTTGCTTGGGCTGTATGTTGGGGGCGGAGTCGAAAGATTTGCCAGCTGCTGTTTCGGCAGCGGCGCGGCGATTTTTCAAACGGCTCCTAGATTGGATTGAGTCGGCATTGGGCGATCGCGCTGATGCTGCAACATTAGCTGTCCACACAATCGGTACGTTGCAGGGCACCATGATTTTGGCAGTGACCTTACAACGCCCAGAGTTGATGAATGAAGTCGCTGATCGGTTAAAGCGATTACTCACCATATAAGTAATAAGACAGCACAGTTATTTTAACAACAAAACAAAGCTCAACTCCGATCGGGGTTGAGCTTTGTCATCTATCGCGTATTGCTCTAAATCTTTTAATTCAAAGTATTTTTGGACTGATAGTAAAGCTTACTCCCAGTATCCGACACAAAATGACAGTTATTAATACCATTCCAAAACGCCGTCCACACCGACACTTTCGAGTGACGATAATGTTCGCCCAGCACTGGCTTAATCGCTTCAGTCGCTTCTTTTAAGTGATAGTGCGGAATCGTCAAGAAAATATGGTGCAAAACATGGGTACCAATATCGTGATGGATATTGTTAATGAATCCATAGTCATAATCGACAGTAGAAATCGCTCCCTTCAAGAAATACCAATCATCACCACGATACCAAGGTGTCTCATTATCGGTGTGGTGCAAGAAAGTTACTAAGTCCAACCACATCACAAAAATAACGTAGGGCACCAAGTAAAACTTCACCAGCCACAGAAAACCCCAGGTGAAGGTGCCAGTAGCCAAGAGGCCGACCATTCCTAACCACCACACAGTGCTGGCAATAATATCTTTATGCTCGGAAGCTCGAAATAACGGACTATCAGGGTGAAAGTGTGACCCTGGTTCCCGATCGGGTGAGCGCCGGAACAGATACAGCGGATAGACAAACAACAGTGCCAAATCAAAACGCAGCATCTTTTCCCACCAGGCCATCCTCCGGTAGGTACTTTCCTTGATCGGATACCAGCTCTCGTCTTTGTCTAAGTTGCCAGTGTTCTTGTGGTGCGTGCGGTGGCTAATCCGCCAACCGTGAAAAGGCACCAGAATAAAACTATGGGAGATGTGACCAATCAAATTATTCAGCCATTTGCTTTTCGAGAAAGAACCGTGACCGCAGTCATGACCAATCACAAATAAAGCCCAGAACATTGTGCCCTGAGCCAACCAAAATATTGGATAAAACAGCCAAGAATCTAATTGAGCAGCTAAGGCATATAGCCCAGCAACGATCGCCACGTCTCGTAAAAAATAACTAATGGAGCGGGTAGCGGAAGGGGTAAAGCAATGCGCGGGAATTGCTTGACGGACATCTTGAATAGTGAAGGGGAGGTTTTCCCGCTGCAATGAAGATGCACTAGACGGTTCAGGAGTGAGGACTTTAGGCGGCACTGAGTTTTCGTAAAGATTAATGAACATTATTATAGGGGCATTATGAAACACCAATAAAGCTTTTGGCAATGTTGAACCCCCGGTATTTTTCAGGATATGCTGTGGTTGGGCTGTGTAGAGGATTTGGGATGAAATTATTGTTGTCCGGGGATATTGGCGGTACCAGTACTCGTTTACGCCTGGCGGCGGTGGATAATTGGCGTTCTCCGCAGTGGGAAGCAACTTATCCCAGTCCAGAATTTACGGACTTAGCACCGATCGTTCAAGATTTTTTGGCCGCAGCGCCCATCAATGGTGAAGTTGTCTCAGCTTGCTTTGCCGTGGCTGGTCCGATCGCCGGACGCACTGCCAGCTTGACGAATTTAGGTTGGCATTTAGATATCGATCGCTTAATCTCCACCCTGGGCATTACTAACATCCAGCTAATTAATGATTTTGCCGCGATTGGCTATGGCATCGAGCATCTGCAACCAGATGAGATTCATACTCTGCAAGTTGGCCAGCCGATAGACACCGCACCTCGGGCATTAATTGGCGCTGGGACTGGACTCGGCCAGGGTTATTTGATTCCGCAGGCGGGCACTTATCGGGTTTTGGCCAGTGAAGGCGGTCACAGTGATTTTGCCGCTCGCAATGCTCAAGAGTTTCAATTGGTGGAATATTTGATGGAGCGCGACGGTTTAGATCATGTGTCATGCGATCGACTGGTATCCGGCACCGGCATTGTCAACATGTATCAATTTTTGCGCGACCAACAACCAGCTGGCACCGAACTACCGGCGATCGCTGAAGCCGTTCGTCAATGGGAGCAAACACCGGCTAGCGATCGACCGCACTTAGTCGATCCAGCAATGCTGATTGCCCAAGCAGCACAGCTTGAGGCTAATTCTTTAGCGATCGATACCATGCAGCTTTTTTTGAGTATCTATGGGGCAGAGGCTGGTAACTTAGCCCTCAAATTCCTCCCCCACGGTGGCCTGTATATTGCTGGTGGCATTGCGGCCAAGAATTTATCACTAATTAATAATGGTGCTTTTATGGCAGCTTTCTGGCAGAAAGGGCGACTGCGGGAGCTGCTCACCCAAATTCCGGTGCGCCTAATTTTGAACACGCAGGTCGGTCTTATGGGAGCCAACGCCCAAGCCATTGCCGCCTTATCTGATTAATGAATTTTGGTTTCAGGCTGGTTTATTTGGGCAAAGTACCCCGCTAGTGTGGCCAAAGCCACAATCCCTAGTAAGCCCGCATGGGGCGCACCATAAATACCTGTGATCCAGTCGGAAACTTGGCCGGTGTATTTTACTAACTGCCCGACATTAATCAGGTAAATGGCACCAATCATGCCCGCATGCAGTCCGATCGATATTCCCAGCAAATTTTTTTGACTGCGCTTCGCTAACACCAGCACCGCGCCGAGTAAAACCAGACCCGGAAACTGGGGTAATCCGCTTAACATGGCAGCGATCGGCTTCATAAAATGCAGCACGGCATAGATCAAACTATCAACGACTAACGCCACTGGCCGGGAATAGTCTGCTTCTAATTCATGTAGTAGCCACCCGCGAAAAAATAGTTCCTCCGCTAGTCCCACGCCGATCGAACTAAACAAACCACCCCCGATTAGCTGCGGCCAAGGGATCGCCAGCGGCTGCCAGACGAGCCAGCCGCAAGCACCTTGCAGGGCAAACAGTCCCAGCACAAAAACTAAACCAATCAACCAACCGCGCCCAAAGCCTAACAAGTTGCGGCGGCTGGGGATGAGGCCGATCGCCCGAAAAGCCCGAGGCTGGTCGTAGACGCGACGACGCCACCAAGGTAGGAGCAGCAGGAAAATGATCGCCACACCGCCCATCACCCAAATATTCAGCAGGTTTAACACGCCGGGGTCGGTTAAATCCTGCGTGAACTGAAAAAATGTATGAACCAACCCCACCCAAGGTGCCCATAGCAAAACTACCACTAGCAAAAAGGCTAAAATCCTGACTGGTGCCGGTCGGCTGGCAATTCGCTGTAGATTAAAATCCAACAAAATAGGAAGCCTAACTTTCTGGTTCGATCGAACTGATCAAGCCATTATTTTGTAAGGTTTCGCTGTAAAACTCAGCATGTTCTAGCTCGCAGGTAATCACCAAGGCCATACCGTTGTTGTGGGCTTCCATCATAATACTGACGGCGTGTGGCTCGGTCATGCGCGGAATGGTGGTCATCAAGACCTGCACCACATATTCCATCCCGTTAAAATCGTCATTGTGCAACAAGACACGGTACTTGGGAGCAAGCTGACGAGATGTTGAACGCTTTTCGATGGTTTCAACAGACACGCTTTCACTCTACTAAAAAACTAATTTGGTCAAAACTGTTGACCAATATAGCATTCTCCACCGAATTTTGCCAAAGTTAGGTGGGTGTCAAGAAACACCGCCCAGAATGTATCGGTTGCTTCATTCAATGGGGTATGATGTGCCCAGACAGCATCGATACCAGGATTAACTGAAAAAAGCAACTGAAATTAAGTTTCAGTTTCTACTTTGCAGCCTACTTGGCGTACATTAGTAATACTTACCGCGCCAAGCATCAAGTCTGCTCAAGCCTGTATAGTTGCAAATTGTTAGAGATCCTCGTTCTCCCCTAACTGGCAGCCGTTCTACTCTTGATCGTACAGTCAGTCCTCAGGTTGGTGCTGGTGAGTTAATTGTGCCAAAACTAAAAAATTAGCAAGCCCATGGGCTGATGTCGTTGGGAGATAAATTGAATTACATGGACTTTTCGATCGCCACATTGCTGTCGCACTTCTCTGACGACAAACTTATTGCTCTCAAGGTTTTGGAAAAGAAGCTGGGTTGCGAAGATGAAACCAGCATCCATCAACTAGGAGTCGTCTTAGATGTCCTAGATAAAGTTGGGGTACTAGAGAAAGATAAGGGCAAGTTTCGCAAACTGGCCGAAGAAGACGTGGTGGAGGCTAAACTGCGCTGCTCCAGTAAAGGCTTCTGTTTTGCCATCCAAGATGATGAAGGCGCGGAGGATATCTACATTCGTGAAAGTCATCTGAGTAATGCCTGGAATGGCGATCGAGTGCTGATCAAGGTCATGAAAGAAGGCACCCGGCGGCGCAGTCCCGAGGGGATTGTTAAGCTGATTTTAGAACGGGCAAACCCGTCTGTACTGGCTCGGATCAAGCAAAATGAGATTGGTAACTATAGTGCGATCCCCCTCGACGATCGGCTGCTCTGTGAGCTAGCTATTTTGCCTGAAGGACACGACCTCAGCCATATTTCCGATAACTTGGTGCAGGTAGAAGTTGTGCGCTACCAGATCGGCCAAGAGCCATCCATGGGGCGAGTGGCCAGAATCTTAGGAACCAGCGCCGAATCGGCCTCGGATGTAGATATTGTTTGTTGTAAGCATGACTTACGATCAGAGTTTTCGCCCAACGTCGTGTTGGCGGGTATGGATTTACCGATGAAGGTCAGTACCAAAGCTGCGAAAAGTCGTCATGATTTAACCGATGTCCTGACTTTTGCCATTGGTGAAGCCGAGCAATTTTGGGAAAATGCCTTGAGCATTGAAACCAACGAAGATGGCACCTGGCAAGTTGGTGTCCATATTGCTGACGTGGCCAGTTACGTAGCTGCGGACGATCGGCTCGATCGAGAAGCGCGCAAACGGGGGACAGCGGTTTATGTAGGCGATTTAGTGATGCCGATGCTGCCAGCTGCTGTCCATCAAGCCTGTGGCTTTAATACAACAGCCCAGCGTTTAGCAATTTCGGTGCTGTTGACCATCAACAATGAAGGCGTAGTTACCGAATTTGCGATTCGTCCCAGCTTAGTGAAGGTCGATCATGCTTTGAGCTACGAGCAGGTGGACGAAATCTTGGCAGGCAAGCCTAAACAACTACCCAAACTAGCCGCTACTAAATTCAAAGAATTGTTAGCGATCGTCTCGCCATTGGTGCGCAGCCAGCGGCGACAACGGGGTGGATTGGATGTAGATCTATTATCGGCGCAGTCACGTTTTGCCGATGAAGGTCGGCTCGGGGCAGTTTTTGTGCATGAATCGCGATCGCTAGTCGCCGAATTAGCGATCGCGGCTAATGAAGCAATCGCCGCTCACCTGCAAGCGCTCACAGTACCAGGAATTTACAGTATCCAATACCATCCCGAGTTGATGGAAATTAATGATCTGATTAAGCTCTCCCAGAATTTGGGTCTTAGTCCGGAAAGTGAAGGAGAGGCGAGTGCTAGTGACTTGCAACGGATTTCTCAGACTTTTGAAAATTCGCCAGTGCCCAAGGTCCTCAACTACATCTTTAAGTCGATGCTGAAGACAGCGTTATACAGTGCCCAACCCGGCAATCATTTTGGTCTCGGCCTCAGTACTGGCTATGTCCATGCCGTATCACCTCTGAGCCGCTACGCCGATCTTTTAAACCAGCGAGTGCTGAATGAGGTATTTGTCAATGGCCGCGATCGACGGTCTACCCGCACCAAAGAATCGGTCGATTTGCAACACAGTAGTTGTCATGGCCAGATCAATTGGAATGTGTTGTTGCCCACGATCCAACAGGAATTGGCCGCCCAGATTGCCGGAGCCATTTCGCACCTGAACGATCGCGAGAAAATCGCCCAAGATGCCGAAAACGATTTACAGGGTTTGCAAAAAGCCGAACAAATGCAATCGCGCACGGGTCAAGTTTTTCAGGGCTTAATTACTGGCGTACAATCCTACGGCTTCTTTGTAGAGATCGAAGACTTTTTGGTGGAAGGCTTGGTACATGTCAGCTCCCTTAAAGATGACTGGTATGAATTCCGCCCCCGTTATGCCTGTTTAGTCGGTCGCAAAAACCGGGTAACTTATCGTCTCGGCGATCGTGTAGAAGTCGAAGTGAAAAGCGTCGATTACTATCGTCAGCAGATTGACTTAGCCACCGTGCCCCGAGTTTTACCGATGGAAGAAACGGCTACCGAATTTGAAGAAATTTAGACTTGAACTAAACCTATGCCATTCTCCATTAACCATATTCTCAAAACTGGTAATATCGGTGATCAGATCACTGTGCAGGGCTGGATTCGCAGTAAGCGCGCATCTAAAGGCTGTGCCTTTGTCGATGTCAGCGATGGCTCCTGTTTGGCCAACATCCAGGTGGTGATTGCCCAAGACTTGGCGAACTATGCTGACCAGATCAAACGCCTTAATACTGGTGCCTCTGTCGTAATTAGCGGCCAGTTAGTGGAGTCCCCCGCAAAAGGTCAGCGCGTAGAACTCCATGCGGCAACTCTAGAAATCTTTGGTGAATCCGACCCGGAGACCTATCCTCTCCAGAAAAAACGCCATTCTTTTGAGTTTCTGCGTGAAATTGGCCATCTCCGGGGTCGAACCAATACCTTGGGTGCGGTATTTCGGGTACGGAATGCCTGTGCAGCAGCGGTTCACCAATTTTTCCAAGAAAAAGGTTTCTTGTGGGTACATACCCCGATCATTAGCGCCAGTGACTGCGAAGGTGCTGGAGAAATGTTTAATGTCACTACCCTCAACCCCGATAAATTGCCCCGGACGGCGGATGGCCGGGTCGATTACAGCCAAGACTTCTTTGGACGGCAGGCTTATTTAAGTGTGAGCGGCCAGCTAGAAGCTGAGGTCATGGCAATGGCCTTTAGTAATGTTTATACCTTTGGCCCCACTTTTAGAGCCGAAAACTCTAATACTTCTCGGCATTTGGCTGAGTTTTGGATGATTGAGCCGGAGATGGCTTTTTGTAACCTGCAAGGGGATATGGACTTAGCCGAAGAATTCCTCAAATACATCTTCAAATATGTGCTAGACAGCTGCTTGCCCGATATGGAATTCTTCCAGCAGCGGATTGATGACTCGGTGCTGACTACCGCTGAAAATATTATTAATAATCAATTTACGCGGCTAACTTATACTGAAGCTATTAGCATTTTAGAAAAATCTGGCCAGCAGTTTGAGTATCCGGTGAGTTGGGGTCTGGACTTACAATCAGAGCATGAGCGCTATCTAGCTGAAGAAGTTTTTAAGAAGCCCGTGATTTTAACTGATTACCCAGTAGAAATTAAAGCTTTCTATATGCGCCTGAATGATGATGGTAAAACAGTAGCGGCGATGGATATCCTAGCTCCCAAGATTGGCGAAATCATTGGTGGTTCCCAGCGGGAAGAAAGGTTAGATGTTTTGACACAACGCATCACCGCTCAGGGGTTAAATGTGCAAGACTACTGGTGGTACCTAGATCTGCGTCGCTATGGAACGGTGCCGCATGCGGGTTTTGGTTTAGGCTTTGAACGACTGGTGCAGTTTATGACGGGGATGGCCAACATCCGGGATGTAATTCCTTTCCCTCGTGCCCCAATGACCGTAGAATTTTAGAACCTATACCAGTATTTTGTTGTTGCCATGACTGCCCAATATCCTGAAAATCTCCGCTACACAGATACGCACGAGTATGTACAGCTAGATGGGCAAATTGCAACCGTCGGTATTACGGCTTTTGCGATCGATCAGCTCGGCGATATTGTCTTTCTCGAATTACCGGCGGTTGGTACTGTTATTCAGCAGGGCGTAGCTTTTGGTACGGTTGAATCGGTGAAAGCCGTGGAAGATCTGAAGGCACCAATTAGTGGCACTGTGTTGGAATGTAACCAGGCGATGGTGGATACACCCGAAGATTTGGTCAATGATCCATACAGCGCTGGGTGGCTAGTAAAAATTCAGGTTAATGATGCTAGTGAATTAGCTAGTGCGATGACGGCTGCTGACTATCGATCGAAAGTCGAAGGTCATTAGATTTGATATGCAAAAACATGTAGCGCGCTCTCGTTCCATCAATGGTTTGGGCAATGATTCTCGCACTGTTGGTGGTGAGATTAAAGCCAGAATCTTGATGGCGGTCATTGGCATCAGCTTGCTTGGTGCCGTGGGTGGCCGGCTGGCCTATCTCCAATTGGTCGAAGGCGGGAAATATCGGCAGCGAGCGGAGGCTAATCGGGTGCGAATTGTAGCTGCGCAGCGTCCGACGCGCGGCAATATTCTCGATCGGCGGGGTCGTCTGTTAGTGAGTAATCGCAACATTCATTCGGTATTTGTGTGGCCAGCAGCTACGAAAAAGCCGACATGGTTGGCTAGCCGGAAGCGCCTAGCTGAAATACTAGAAATGAGTGAAACGGAAATTCAAGAAAAGGTACAGAACCTCAAAGCCACCAGTCCCCAAATGGTTAGGCTGGAAAAAGATCTCACCCCCGACAAAATTACCGCGCTGCAAGAATTTAGCACTGATGCCGATGGCGTTAATGTCGAGATTGAAGCCGTCCGTTACTATCCCCATGGTGAGCTGGCTTCTCATGTCCTCGGTTACAC
>CAXTSZ010000060.1:0-5425 GCA_964247125.1 uncultured bacterium | reverse complement strand
ATTTTGGCAATGGCTAGCAAACCGGGCTTTGACCCCAATATTTTTTCGGGGCGGATCAAGCCGGATGTCTGGAAAAAATTGCAGGATGCCAGTCATCGATTGGTGAATCGATCGATGCAAGCTTTCCCGCCGGCTAGTACTTTTAAGATTATTACCACGACGGCGGCTTTGGAGTCTGGTAAATTCAATGTTAATACTAAGCTCCAAACTTATGCTTCTTTGAATATTAGTGGTACCAGATTTGCGGACTGGAATCATGCTGGTTTTGGAGTCTTGGGCTTTCCTGGCGCTTTGAAGTGGAGTAGTGATACGTTCTTTTATCAAATTGCCCAAGGGGTGGGGGGGCCAGCACTGATTGATTGGGCCAGGAAGTATGGCTTTGGCAGTAAAACAGGCATCGATTTACCAGAAGAACACAAGGGTCTGGTCGCCGATAATGCCTGGAAGCAAAAAACTTTTAAGCAGGATTGGACGATTGGCGATACGGTGAACATGTCGATCGGCCAAGGCTATCTGCAAGTCACTCCCCTACAAATCACCAGAATGTTTGCGGCGATCGCGAACAGTGGCTACTTAGTAAAACCCCATGTTTTAATGGATGGTGCGATCGAACAAAAGTCTCTTAATATTAAGCCTGAAAACTTGAAAGTTATTCAGCAGGGTTTACGAGAAGTTGTGGATGGTGGAACTGGGGCAGCACTGAATTCTCCCACCATTCCACCGGGTGCTGGCAAAAGTGGGACGGCAGAGGTGCCGCCCAAACCTAACCACATCTGGTTTGGTGGCTATGCTCCTTTTAATAAACCAGAAATCGTGGTAGTAGCCTTTGGTGAACACTTAGGTCAAGAGGGCGGGGGCGGCAAGGTGGCAGCGCCAATGGTACTGAAGGTCATGGAGGCTTATTTTAATCATGGTCAACCAATACCGCCAAAATCTCCGGCCACTTCACCCTAAACTCAACAAAGAAGTTCGATCGATCTACATCGATCGATAGGTACGGTAGTTAATATTGGGGAAAATATTATCCATTTCTTCAATTTTACCCAGCCAACCACTATCAATTTTCTCAGCCTTGATGTCATCGTAGAGCTGTAAAAAACGCAGTAAGTGCGACTTAGTGCGGCGCACAGCATAAGGCACCATCGTGCCAGTGCGCATGATAAATGCCCAATCCGAAGACTGGAGTAGTAAAACCTCGCGGGCGGCTTGATTTAAGGCGCGCAACTCCAACTCATCGGCTGGTTCTCGCGCCGCCAATTCCACCATCCGCTCCGCCGCTTTGTGCAGGTGAGGATAAACCCATTGATTAGTATCATTCAGCCAATACTCATGGAAACCCTTGTATCCCCAGCTGGACTGGGACGGACGACAGACCTGCTGAGTCGGATAGTTCTGGAGATATTCGGCTAGATGCGTCATCGCAAAAGTATTTTGGTCGAACCAAGATTTGCGGAACAGGTAATCAATAAACCACGGACCTTCGTACCACCAATGTCCAAACAATTCAGCATCATACGGCGAGACAATGAGTGGTGGCCGTTGCATGGCATTAGCTAAGGTGCTGGTTTGGTGCTGACGATTGAGCATGAAGTCTTCGGCATGGTCAGCAGCCTTTTTCTTAGCCCAGTAGGGGTCATAGAGTTCTTTCTCGTGGCCAGTTTTAGACGTGATTTTGTGATATTTAATCCCAATATTCTTGCGCTGGCCATTGGGCATAATATAGGGCTTAATGTAGTCGTAGTCGGCTTCCCAACCCAAATCCTTATAAAATTCGCGATATTCGGCAGCACCGGGATAGCCCACCTTGGAAGACCACACTTGCTGGGAAGATTCGTGATCGCGGCCAAAAGCCGCTACACCAGTTTCAGTGAAGATGGGGGCGTAGGTGCCAAAACGAGGCCGAGGCCGAGCATAGAGAATGCCATGTCCATCGGTGAGGAAGTAGCGCAGTCCCGCATCGGCCAACATTCTTTCTAGGCCTTCATAGTAGGCACATTCTGGCAACCAGATGCCTTTGGGAGCGCGGCCAAAAGTTTCTTCATAATGTTCACAGGCCACTTTAATTTGTGACCACACCGCTTGCGGATGCATTTTCATCAGCGGCAGATAGCCGTGCGTCGCACCACAGGTGATAATTTCGAGGTTGCCGCTGTCTAAAAATTCTTTAAAACCGCGCGTCAAGTCACCATTATAGGATTCCCATACCCGTCGAATATCAGCAAAGTCTTTAGCATAGTACTCGGCCAGGTATTTGATATGACCATTGTGATCGTTATTGGCGATTTCTTTGACAAGCAACTCTTCCAGCTTGGCCAAATGCTCTTCGTAACGCCCTTGCAACAGGGGATCGCGCAGCATTGACACCAACGGCGGTGTCATACTCATGGTCAACTTGAAGTTTACGCCGTCGCGCTTCAGTCCCTGAAAAACGCGGAGCAGGGGAATATAGGTTTCGGTAATTGCCTCGTAAAGCCACTCTTCTTCTAGTACGAAGTCGCTTTCAGGGTGGCGCACAAAGGGTAAGTGGGCGTGGAGAACTAAGGCAACATAACCGATCGACATGGCAGTATTTTTTTCCGCGTAGGAAAACTTCTCTGGCTGAGGGCTGGCTTTATATTACATTAATCTTTAGGCCCATTTTCATTGACGATGGTATAAATCGACTGAGGTGGGATCAACGGGGATCGATACTGGAACGCCGTAAATTATTGGTTACATGCATGGATGGTTTTCTCAATCTCAATAAGCCTGCTGGATTTACTTCCCATGACTGTGTTGCCCGGGTGCGCCGCATTCTTAAAACCAAAAAGGTGGGGCACGGCGGCACGCTAGATCCCTTAGCCACGGGGGTGCTGCCGATCGCGATCGGCAAGGCCACCAGATTATTACCCTATCTACCCACCGCCAAAGCTTACCGCGCGGTGATTCGGTTTGGCGTTAGCACCACCACCGATGACTTAGAAGGCGAGATACTAGATGGTCCGGGAGCGCCAGATTTAACGCTGCTGGCGATCACTCAAACTATCCCCAGATTTATTGGTGAAATCACTCAGATTCCACCGATTTATAGCGCTATTCAGGTCAATGGTCAGCGGCTCTATCAGTTAGCCAGAGCGGGTGAGACGGTCGCAGTACCAGCGCGGCTGGTATCTGTGCAATCGATCGATATTAATCATTGGCAACCCGGCGAATTCCCCGAATTGACGGTGGATATTGGCTGTGGTGGCGGCACTTATATTCGATCGATCGCCCGCGATTTAGGAGTAGCCGTTGGTACCGTCGCGACCTTGGCGGGTTTGATCCGCACCAAAAGCTGCAATTTAGAACTAGCCCAGAGTATTAGCCTGACAGATTTAGAGCAGGCCACCGATTTTCAGCCTACCGCGCCGCTGATCGCCCTAGCGCACTTACCACAAATAAATTTGAGTGCTACCGAGCTGGTCGATTGGTTTCAGGGTCGGGCGATCTTGATATCACAACCATTGCCGATGGCCGTGCCGATCTGTGTCACCACTGCATGGGCGATCGTGGTGGGAATTGGCATGATCAATGAGCAGCAACAGCTTTGGCCCAAAGTAGTATTAGCCAATTCCTAAATTCGGAGTTCTCATTAGAATTGCTGAGTGGTAATTTCAATCATAGTCCGGGGCATCCTGAAAATACTTGGTACTTTCCGTGCAACTAGCTAAAAATTTATGAAAGCGATGATTTTGGCGGCGGGTAAAGGGACTCGCATTCAGCCGATTACTTATACCATCCCCAAACCCCTCATTCCCATTCTCCAAAAACCAGTGATGGAATTTTTGGTGGATTTGCTGCGGGAACATGGGTTTGACGAAATCATGGTCAATGTCAGCCATCTTGCCCAAGAAATTGAAAGCTATTTTCACGATGGTCAAAGGTTTGGTGTCCAAATCGGTTATTCCTTTGAAGGTTCGATCGGCACCCAGGGAGAATTAGTCGGTAAGGCGATGGGTTCGGCTGGTGGCATGAAGCGCATCCAAGACTTTGCGCCTTTTTTTGATGATACTTTTGTGGTGCTGTGCGGCGATGCTCTGATTGATTTAGATTTAACGGCGGCGGTGCAGTGGCACCGGGACAAAGGTTCTTTGGCCACCGTTGTGATGAAGTCCGTAGCGCCAGCAGAAGTATCCAGCTATGGGGTGGTGGTGACCGACGAAGCAGGACGAATTAAAGCTTTCCAAGAGAAACCGGCAATCGAAGAAGCCCTCAGTACTGATATCAACACCGGAATTTATATTTTTGAGCCAGAGATCTTCGACTATATTCCATCTAACGAGGAATACGATATTGGCAGTCAGTTGTTTCCCAAATTAGTAGCAATGGGTGCGCCATTTTATGGGGTGCCGATGGATTTTCAGTGGGTCGATATTGGTAAAGTGCCCGACTATTGGCAAGCCATTCGCAGTGTTTTGTTAGGTGACGTCAAAAATGTACCAATTCCTGGCCAGCAAGTTCGACCAGGCATTTATACGGGCATTAATGTGGCTGTTAACTGGGATAAAGTCAACATTCAAGGTCCTGTTTATATTGGCGCTATGACCACCATTGAGGATGGTGCCACGATTATTGGACCATCTATGATCGGTCGCAATTGCCGCATTTCGCGGGGTGCCAAAATAGATAATAGCGTCATCTTTGAATATTCACATATTGGACCACAGGTTTACTTGCAAGACCAGCTGGTGTTTGGCCGCTACTGTGTTGATAAAAATGGAGTCACTCTTGACTTGCAGGCAGCAGCTTTAGATTGGTTGATTACAGACACTCGCCAACAGCCCACCCTGCATCCCGAGAATTGTCCGATCGATGCAGTTTCTCAACTTAAGCAGTTTTTGTTGACTTAAAAAGGCTCGTACTACTGCCTAAATCAGCTAGAACGGGTTAAGGTAGTGAGTGCTAGCCACCCTCGCACCACCTCAACCATGCTGAAGATCACCAACAGAACCGCCATTCCCCTCAGCGAAATCGAAATTAGTGCCATTCGATCGCAAGGTGCTGGTGGCCAAAACGTGAACAAAGTCGCCACGGCCATTCATTTACGCTTCGATATCAACGCCGCCTCCCTCTCGCCGCTCTACAAAGAACGCTTGCTGAACTTAAGCGATCGACGGATTACCAAAGAAGGCATCATCATTATTAAAGCTCAACAGCACCGGACTCAAGAACAGAACAAAGCTGACGCTCTGAAGAGACTCCAGGAAATTATTGTGGGAGTAACCATTGTCACGCCCCGGCGCAAACCCACCAAGCCTTCCCGTAGTTCCGAACGCAAACGCATGGACAGCAAAGCAAAAAGGAGCCAAGTTAAGGCACTCCGAAGCAACATCACCGATTAAACATAAAATTTAAGCGAGCAGTGGGAATCGAACCCACATCAATAGCTTGGAAGGCTATAGTTTTA
>CAXTSZ010000059.1:0-19889 GCA_964247125.1 uncultured bacterium | reverse complement strand
AATAGCCCTTCCGTATCCAACTCCAGCTCATAAGATAAGAATCCTGGCAGTAGCGGAATCGCCGCTTTGAGTTTACCAGAGCCAGGAATTCCTGGCTTGGTTAATTCTGCTTTAATCTCGGCTAATAACTTAACTAATTCAGCATTGCTCTGAACTGTTGGCTGGTACTCTAAAATTTCGACTTCCTGGATAATTTCCGCAGTCACTATGTCGGCATCGGCATCCGTAATATCCAAGTGAGCTGTCTGCGATTTCAATAGGAGCCAATATTCACCTTGAATCTTGGCAATATCTTTTTTTACGTCGCGGATTTGCTGCTCGATCCGCACTTTTTCGGCTGGTTCTATGTTTTTCAGCGCAGCTTCTTTACCTGCAAGCTGCTCATAGTAATCTTTAATTAAGGCTTGGAGGTGAGAAAGTCGATCGATAGTCATGGAATTCTGTGATTTGAGCGATGAGAGAGACTACATCTAGCATACCCAATTACTCGATCGATCAAGAGGTCGATCGTCAACGCCAACAAGCCACAATGAAAATTCAGCAACAACATTTATTAGCCAAACTAGCCCGACGAATCGAGGTAGCGATCGATCGTGGTGATCGCTACCTCATTTCCCAGCTCCAATCCGAACGAGAACTGCTATTAAAACGACTGTAAAACTCAACCTCAAGATCGCCCCTGTTTGTCTCTCCCTCACTAGAGAAATTAGTAGGGGTTTACTTTGTTTGGAAGCTGCGGAGATCTTCTACTGCTGTCTAACACGCCAACGCACCCAGATAGCGATCGATGGACACCCGCAAATATTAGCTTATAACCCTTGAGATCGATAATTCTCTGGCTAATTCAAACAATACTAATAAACTTCTGCGATCGATAATTCTGAATCTATCGCTAAGATGACCGACAGAATATGAATTAGCAGATCTCACTATATACTTACGACATGTGCAACCAAAAATCTTGAATTCTCAAGTCACAAATATCGATGACAGGTACATTTGACAAAAACAATCCACTTTCCTTTATTGATGCAGCAGCTAAGGCACTGGAACTCAATGGCTCACCGCTTCATTATCGGGACATTACTAGGCAAGCATTGGATCGGGGATGGATTCAATCAAATGGCAAAACACCTGAAGCTACTCTGAATGCAGTAATTTGTGTGGACATTAAGCAAAAAGGGATTCACAGCCGATTTGTACGGGTGCGCCCTGGAATTTTTGGATTGCGGAGTTGGGGGATAGATTCTGCTGCGGTGGATTCACCACTAAATACCGCTGATGAAGAAAACCGTCGGGTGCGGATTCCTCATTTTCTTTCTTATTTAGAACTGCGATTATTACTGCCGATCTGGAATGGACGATTGCGATCGCAGATAACTGGACTCCAATCTACTATTGGTACACTTCGAGGTAGCCCCCAGGAACCTGGGGATTGGACAAAGCCAGATCGATGGATTGTCGAAAGGTTGCAAGGTAAAGATCGCGAACTGGCGGAGGCAATTTGGCAAAAAACAGCGGAGAAGGTAAATCCGCGCCATGTCTATGGACATTGGCTATTTGCCTGTGCCTATGGCATTGGGGTGAGAACGCGCTCGGTTGAGGTGTTAGAGTTAGATTCTGATGCTTTTGCCCAAACCGAAGAGGGTGAGGATTCTTAGCTATTCTGAACTTTCCGACAGGGACAGAGATCGGATTGGCACTAACTCCCCTTTATCCATCCGTACCACTTATCGTGCCGTGGTTACGCAAAATCGCAAAGATTTTATTCAACTGCACCGTATCCAGCCCCATCATGCTGGAATTGTAGCTGTAACGCACACTTGGGGCAAGATTTATTGCCCACTGTCAGCTAGCCGATCGTCAGTTCACCCCGATCGCCATCCAGCTCGGCCATAATTCCCACCGGCAAACTGGCATTGCAACCATCATGGCCAAAAGGTAAATCGGCCACAATCGGAATGCCCAGATCACCTAGTCTATCGCGCAGCACTTCGGTGACAGTTAAGCTAGGCATTCCTGCTGCTGGTTCGCACTGGCTAAACCGTCCTAGAGCAATGCCGCGCACTTGCGATAGTAAGCCGCTCAGTCGCCATTGGGTGAGCATCCGATCGATCCGGTAGGGTGCCTCGGTCACATCTTCGATCGCTAAAATCACTCCCGCCAGGGATGGTTGAATCGGCGTGTGCAGCAAATGAGTCGCCACTGTCAAATTTGCTGGTAGCAAAATGCCCTGCGCTTTGCCGGCGCTCCAACTATGTCCCGTGAGTGGGGCAACCCCCCGACCAGCTACCCAATCAAACAGGCGCTGCCGCGACCAATCTGGTTCAGCGGCCAACGTGGTTAGCACCGGACCATGGAGTCCCGATATGCCTTCTTGAGCTAAACTCCACAGCAAACTAGTGATATCCGAAAAGCCAATTAACCACTTTGGCGTTGCTACTGGCCAGCGCCACTGTTCGAGCAACCGTGCACCCCCATAGCCGCCCCGCACGCACAAGATCCCTTTGCAGGCCGGATCTGTCCAAGCATTAGCCAGATATTTCTGCCGTTGCTCATCACTTTGCGCCAAATATCCCCAACCATCATGACCATCATGGTCAATTTGTACTTGATAGCCCTGTTCTTGCCACAATTCCACTCCGGCTGTTAACAAATTGGTCTCGCGCAATCGACCACTGGGCGCGATTACCCGCAACAAATCTCCGGTTTGGAGAGGAGGAGGTGGTGCGCAAGGGTAAATCATGGGAATAAATATATATAGGGGAAATTAATTAAGCTCAATCGACAGAACTTGCAGTTACACTAACTAATGAGTTTAAAGCGTCAACCGTTAAAATCGATTGTAGAACTTTCTCTAGTGCTTATCACTAGTCCCATTTAAGACAACCTAACTTTTCATGTAAGCCGAATGGAGAATAAAACTCCTGTGAGAACTATGGCGGCAACAATCATCTGCCCTAATCCTGAATGTCATGCTCCTAACCAATTGAGCCACAGCTCTTGTGCTCATTGTCGGTTTCCGATTCCCAAGGTCTATTTGTGGGCAATTGGTGATGAGTTGAATAGCTTGAAAGTTGGACAAACTCTAAATGGTCGCTATTTGCTGTTGGATAAAAGAATTTTACTAGATATCAAGCCTGCTCTGAAGCTCGATAGTAGTGATAAGGTGACAGATGAAATTGCTAAATACTTACGATTACTGCCTTATAAATTACACATTCCGCAAGTGTATGGCTCGATCACTAATGCCCGTACTGGTCGGCGGAGTAGTCCGATCTGGTTGCTGGAAAACTCGCCTATTCATAGTAGCAATTTAGCCTACAATCTTTCTGGTCAATTGATGCCAGACATTGAATTTGCCTGGAAGACCGCCGGTTCTATGCGTCAGCTGAATTGGCTGTGGCAAATTGCGCGACTCTGGACTCCCTTGATGGAAGAGGGTGTGGCCTCTACTTTGCTGGATGTTCAGTTGCTCCGGGTCGATCAAGGGATGGTGAGAATTTTAGAGCTGGCTGCTGATATTGAACCGCCTAAATTGGCTGATTTGGGTTTTATGTGGCAAAAATGGCTAAAAAATACCCGGCTGGGGGCCGCACAGGCGATCGAGAAAGTTTGCCAGGGATTAGTACAGGGTGAAATTGAGCAGTCCGAGCAACTGATTGCTGCTTTAGATCAAGCCTTGGCCACTTGCGGCCAACGCCAATTCCTCGAATGTGAATACCTGACTCTGAGCCATACTGGCCCCACTCGTAATCAAAATGAAGATTCCTGCTACCCACCGAGTGGTGAGGCGCCCTTGCAAAAAACAGGTTATGACTTGAGTTTGGCGATCGTTTGTGATGGAGTTGGGGGACATCAGGGGGGTGAAGTGGCCTCTAGTTTGGCCATTAATACTATTCGGAACCGCTTAGAAAACGTTTTAAACAAGCCCGAAAACCGCGACCCAGAGTCGATCACTGGTCAGATTTCCACTTCGGTCTGTGTGGCCAATGACCAAATTAGCCTGCGCAACGATAATGAAAACCGCCAGGAACGCCAGCGAATGGGCACCACCATGGCCATGACCTTGATTTATGGTCATGAAGCCTACATTGCCAATATTGGCGATAGCCGCATCTATCGCATTACCCGTAGTAGCTGTCAGCAAGTTAGCTTAGATGATGACATCGCCACCCGCGAAGTGCGATTGGGTTATAGCCTCTATCGAGAGGCGCTGGAAGTGCCGTCTGCGGGTTCTCTTTTTCAAGCTTTGGGCATGAATTCTTCGAGTAACTTACGCCCCATGGTGCAGCGTCTGATTATTGATGAAGAATGTATTTTTCTGTTGTGTTCGGATGGCTTGAGTGATTACAACCGGGTTGAGCAATTTTGGCAAAACGATATCCTGCCTATTCTGGAAGGGAAGATTGACTTAATGTCTGCTAGTCATCGTTTAGTTAACACCGCCAACAATCTCAATGGTCATGATAATGTCACCGTCGCGCTGCTGCATTGCCGAGTGCAACAACCCCGCGAGGCTGGTCAGGTAGCCGGCCTCCAAAACCCTAGTGCGGCGATCGATCTGGCTCCCTTGGATACCTTGATGCTCCTCGGTCCGCAGCCGACTACTGGTCAATATCTCAGAAATAAAAATAGATCTCAGCTGTGGATGGGATTAGCCATGCTGCTCCTCGCCCTCGGTCTGGCTGGAGTTGTGGCTTTACGGGGTGGGAAAATACCGAATGATCTCCCGACCCCTATTCCCTCATCTACTGTTTGATTTGAGCTTCAAAAGTATATTGGTGGTCAGATTTTTCGCCGTCGGTATCCAAACAGACCATGACATCACCGCTGGTAGACTCGGTTTCGAGCATGGTTTCTTGGTTGATCATATAGGTTTGACCAATCAGGATTTTACCGGCAGCACTGTAGGCCGAGATGCCTAGAATTCCTTCATTGTTGGCAACTGCGACGCGCAACTGACTGCCCGTCGGCAGATCTGGGTATGTATAGCAATCTCGATCATCACCCCGGCTGGCATTGAGATAGCCACTGTATCTTTGGTTGACAGACACTAGGCGGGCGGTTGCCGCCTTGTTACCAGCATCGCCGGCCATGCCGCCATCCCGACCTGTCGCAAAAAAACGAGAGTTAGCAGCTAGTTGTAAGGGTGATTCGACATCGGGAGCAGCGGATAACTTGCTCGTTTTCACCTGTCGAGATTTAGGCTGGGGATAAGTCTTAGCTAACCGTTGCTCAGTTTGTTTATCTGGCCGACTGGTGGCTACCAAGTTAGGCTGGGCACCTAACAAGCTTACTTGTAAGCTATAGCGGTGGGCAGTATGGCGATCGGCCATATCGCTATCAACACAAGCCATTACGGTGCCGTCATTTTCTTCGGTTTCTACTATGCCAGAGGACTGAAAAGAAGCCAGAACCTGAGTTTCACCAATTAGCACTTGGCCTCGGCTAGTATAGGCTGAAAAGAACACCGTCCCATAATTATTGCTACCGCGAATGCTGACGCGCTGGCCATCTGGGACGTTCACCTGAAAACATTGTCTGCCCTGGCCAATGGGCAGGGTACCTTCTTGCCGGTGATCCAAGGCGATTACCTGCGCTGTTTCATAACTGTTACTAGGTTTCCCAGTTGCTTGGGCAACCTGGATATCAATAACACTGCACAACATGGCTAAACAAGCCGATAGACAGATCGAGAGCTTTGCCATACTCAAAAAAGAAGATGTGTAAGGTGTATAGCCATGCACCATCAAAGACGGACTAGGGTGCATACCGCTATATCAAAGCAACCACCATTGAATTGATCTAATAATTAGACCCCAATAGCGATCGTGCAATTGACACTACCTTTTACGACAGCGCCCTACTAAACTCGGGATAAAAAAGAGGGAAGCGATCGCCCATTGGCGATCGCTTCCCTCTTTAACCTCTTTTTTCTGGCTATCAAAGCTTTCAAGCAGTGCGGGAGCGCTCGTCATCAAAGTTAAACATTTGAATAATCGCCCGAGCTTCCAGGGGTGACATATTGGTGATGTTGGCCACCGGCTGCCTGGTATCGGTAATTAGCCAATCGAGAGCAGCTGCTTGGAGATCGATCGTTTCCCCATTCTTGTTGACACAATAGCGGCCAAAAACCAACCTGTCGGTCAAACATACTTCTTGGCCAATGCGAGAATATTCAAAGACCACACTATTGTCGATGCGGGCACCTGCGCAGATGTGGCAGTTCCGGCCAATCATTGCTGGGCCAATAATCGTGGCACCATCCTCAATCTTGGTCATAGCTCCAATGTAGACGGGACCTTGGATATTGACTTTGTCCCAATTGGCCGCTACATTGATGCCTGTATAAATCCCTGGTCTTACCTGATTTCCTGGAATGGGCACATTTTTTACATCACCCATTAAAACACTGCGAATAGCTTGCCAGTAGTCTGGCACTTTACCAATATCCACCCACTGGAAATCCATCGAAATGCCGTAGAAAGGGGCACCCATTTCTACTAGTTTGGGGAAAAGCTGGCTGCCAATATCATATTCTTCGTTGGCCGGAATATAATTAAATATCTCTGGTTCAAAGATATAAATCCCGGTGTTGATATCGGTGCTGAGAGCTTCCTCCACCGAAGGCTTTTCCTGAAAAGCTTGAATACGTCCTGCTTCGTCAGTCACCACCACTCCATAGCTAGGAACTTCGGATTTCGGCACAGATTTCATGACCACTGTGGCCAAAGAGCCTTTTTCGCGGTGCCACTTGACAGCTGCTGTTAAATCTAGATCAATTAAGGCATCGCCGCATAACACCACAAAAGTATCATCAAAAAACGGGGCAAAATCTTGAATCCGTTTCATGCCTCCGGCTGAACCCATGGCCTTGCCAACTAGATTTCCTTCCTCACTGATGGAACCTTCAAAAGAGTAGCCAATTTCTACGCCAAACCGCTGACCATCATGGAAATAACTCTCAATTTCTTGAGCTAAATGGCTGACATTTACCATGATTTCATTGAATCCATGATCTCGCAATAAATCGACGAGGAATTCCATCACTGGCTTTTGCAGAATGGGAATGAGCGGCTTAGGAATGGTGTAGGTGATTGGTTGAACGCGAGTGCCTTTACCCGCAGCCAGAATCATAGCTTTCATAAAAGTAGGTTGCTGAAGTATCCCGATAGGTATACTGTAACCGATTAATTCTAATTCACAAAGTTATCTAGGGGGCATTTTGCAAAGATTCACTGATCATGCTGAATTCTAGGCAAGCTAGTATGAGAAAATTACCACTAAATTGTGACATTTCATACCAAATATTTTATGAAACTGTTTATTGATTTGATCATAATGATTTTAGTTTTTGGGAATTAATAATTAGTTCGCAACTTCGGCTGATGATTCTGGATAAGATCTATTGATTCATATACTCAAAGATTTCAGGCCAGATTTATCCTCTAGCCCCTTTAAAATACTGCGCGGTGGGGCACACCCTCATGAAAAGTGGCAAAGCTAAGGTAATCGAGCATAATGAACTATGGACTGTCCAAAAATTTTTGACCAATGAGCGCGGAAGCCGAAAAAAACATTCAAACCATCGGTGATCAGAGTGTAGAACTCTGGCAGCCGGAGCTGGACCCAGAGTCCATCTTCGAGCAGATCGATCCCGTTGAATCGATCGATCCGCTGGCACCCCTGTCGATCGATTTGGTCGCGCTGGATGAAGAGCTACCTGGTGAAGTGGAAATGACTTTCTTTGACCACCTTGAAGAACTGCGCACCCGCATTTTTTACATTTTGATCGCAGTGGTGGGGGGGGCGGCTGGTTGTTTCACGATCGCGAAACAGTTGGTCAGCCTGTTGGAAGTCCCGGCGCAGGGGGTAAAGTTTTTACAGTTGACTCCGGGCGAGTACTTCTTTGTTTCAATTAAAGTGGCGGGCTACGGGGGGATCTTGGTGGCGACTCCGGTCATTATCTATCAAGTGATTCAATTCGTATTGCCCGGTCTAACCCGCCGTGAGCGCCGACTAGTTTTGCCAGTGGTGCTGGGTTCCAGCTTTTTGTTTGTAGGGGGGCTATTTTTTGCGTACTACCTGTTAATTCCAGCTGCTCTAAATTTTTTGGTTAGTTACGGTGCTGATGTTGTCGAGCAACTGTGGTCGATCGAGCGCTATTTTGAATTCATTTTAGTATTGCTGCTAGCCACTGGCTTGTTATTTCAGGTGCCAGTCGTGCAAATTCTGTTGGCTTTGCTGGGGATTGTCACCTCTGCTCAAATGATCAAAAGCTGGCGGGCGGTGGTGATGGCGGCCATGATTGTGGGGGCTGTCGTCACGCCTTCCACTGATCCAATTACCCAGAGTTTGCTGGCGGGTGCTGTCTTGGGTTTGTATTTTGGGGGAGTCGGTTGTGTGAAGATTTTGGGGAAATAGCCAATATTGTTCTTTGCGCCACTAAAACTGGGTATTAATAAGCTAATGCTCATCTTTTCGGCCTTCTCTCACCATGCAAGTCTGGCAAAAACACCAAGAGATTAAAAATGGTAGATTCCTCGTTCAGAAGGTATTAGGAGCTGGTGGATTTGGGGTGACCTATTTGGTGTTGGAGCAGCGCACCCAGAAACAATACGTAATTAAAACCCTCAATCATCTGCAACAGCACCGGGAAGACTTCATCGATCGCCAAGAGAAGTTTGTGAATGAGGCGCTAATTCTGAAAGGGTGTAGACATCCCCACATCGTGCAGGTGTACGAACTGATCCAAGAGGATGGCCTCTGGGGAATTGTGATGGAGTATATCGAGGGCGAAGAGTTAGCTCACTATGCTGACGAAAAAGGTCAATTGCCAGAATCCGAGGCGCTAGTCTACATTGACCAAATGAGTCAGGCGTTGGCCTATGTTCACCAACAGGGCTTTTTGCACCGTGATATTAAGCCCCATAATATTTTGCTGCGTAAAAAGACTAAAGAGGCGGTGCTGATTGATTTCGGTCTCGCCCGTGAAGTGATGCCGGGTCGCCATGCGAGTATGACGAACTCTACTACTGAGGGCTACGCTCCCATCGAACAGTATCAGCAACAGTCGAGTCTGGCGGGTTCCTATTCCGATGTTTATGCTTTGGCAGCGACTCTCTATCATTTGTTAACGGCACAAGTCCCGATCCCCTCGACGTTTCGGAACTATGCTGCCCTGCCCTCACCCCAGCATTTCAATCCCCACATTAGCGATCGAGTCAATGCGGCTATTACCCAAGCTATGGCTCAGGAACATCAGCACCGCCCCCAGACAATGGCCGAGTTTCGGGAGCAATTGGGTTTAGCCGAGTTGCTGCCGCTGGGAGTCGGATTAGCCCCCGCTGTAACACCGGTTACGACCCCCGCGTCGGCGGTCGCCAGCTTTAACTTGACTGATTGGCAAGAGACTTTGGTCGCCGCCACCACCCAGGCCAGTATCAACAGTGCCGCCGAGACACTGGCCAGCTCTAACAAAACCATTCTGCGCTCCGGCAGTTTTTGGCGGGGCAAAAATGTTGAACTAGAAATGCTGTATGTCCCCGATGGCGAATTTCTGATGGGAGCCGCTGCCGATGAAGTGGGTAGCTTGGCTTGTGAAAGACCCCAACACCAAGTCAGCATGAAATTCTTCTATATGAGTAAGTTTCCGATTACCCAAGCCCAATATTTGGCTGTGATGGGAAAGAATCCCGCTAAATTTAGTGGTGAGCGACGGCCAGTGGAAAGGGTCTCTTGGGATGATGCCGTAAAATTTTGCGATCGCTTGTCCCATCAATCTGATCGGGTTTATCGCTTGCCAACCGAAGCCGAATGGGAGTACGCCTGTCGCGCCCAGACGACAACGGCCTTTTATTTAGGCGAAAATATTCATGCCAATTTAGCGAACTGCAACAGCGGCAACCAATTGGGTCGGTTTAAATTCAATCTGGTGCGCCGGGAAACCAGTTCCGTCGATATTTTTCCGGCCAACAACTTTGGGCTGCACGATCTGCATGGGAATGTTTGGGAATGGTGTGCTGATGACTATCACCCCAAGTATGTGGACGCTCCCACCGATGGCAGTGCTTGGAAAAATGGTGGTGATCAACGGGTGGTGCGGGGGGGAGCCTGGGGCTGTAGCGCTCAGGGTTGTCGATCGGCTACTCGCCAAGGAGAATTAGCTACTAAGCGCAGCAACAAAATTGGGTTTCGGGTGGTGTGTAGTTAAAGAATTAAGCTGAAGATCATGACCGCTAAAGTTAACCTCGTTATTACCAAAGGCCAGTTGATCGGCAGGCGCTACGTCTATGACGAACCTGTTGTTTGTATTGTTGGTCGGCATACCGATTGTCATGTGCGCTTACCTAGTGACGCAGAACATTTACAAGTTTCGCGCTACCACTGTTCGTTGGATATTAATCCGCCCCGTATCCAAATCTGTGACTTGGGGAGTGGCAATGGTACTTTTGTGAATGGTCACAAGATTGGTGCAGCCTCGGGAACTACGATTAATCAATCTACTGGCTATGAGTTAAAGCATGGTGATCAGATTCAGCTCGGCTACACAGTTTTTACGGTAGAAGTTGAGACTGAGACTGCGGTGGATATTGCCGATCCTATTGCTCCGCTGGAACCTAATCAAATCCTCAAAAACTTGCTGGATTTGGCGGCTGGCAATCATCAAAGCCTAGGGAGTATTCGGGGTTATAAAGTGATCAAACCCCTCGGTACTGGCAAATGTGGTGCTGTTTACTTAGCCCAACATGAGCAATCACAGGCATTGGTAGCGCTGAAGGTGATGTCACCCCAGGCTGCTGTGAACGAACGGGCTGTAAAAATGTTCATTCGAGAAATGTCTAATACGAAGGCTCTCGATCACCCCAATGTGGTTAAGCTGCTGGACTATGGCGAGGTGAATGGCATTTTCTTTTTTACGATGGAATGCTGCCATGAGGGCAATGTGGCCGATTTCATGAGCAATCAGGGTGGTATATTGCCGCCCAAGATCGCCGTTTCGATTACGCTCCAGATTCTATTGGGATTAGACTACACCCATAGTGCGGTATTACCTGCTGTTCGTTTAGCGGATGGCTCCATCGGTGAAGGCCAGGGACTGGTGCATCGCGATTTGAAGCCTGCCAATATTTTCTTGAGTCGGGATGGCAAAAAAACCGTGGCGAAATTGGGCGACTATGGGTTAGCCAAAGCTTTTGAGCTAGCGGGCTTGAGTGGTCAGACCCTGACGGGCAAGCGGGGGGTGATGGGGACTCCCAGCTTTATGTGTCGCCAGCAGTTGTTGAATACCAAGTATGTGCAACCAGCGGTGGATGTGTGGGCAGCGGCAGCCTGTTTGTATAACATGCTCACTGGTAAACCGCCCCGCCACTTTGATGGGGAGGATCCCCTGCGGGTCATTCTGCAAGAGCAGGCGGTGCCAATTTTAGAACGCCAACCTACTCTCCCAACGACTTTGGCGGCGGTGATCGATCGAGCTTTGTGGGAAGATACCAACCATCACAACGACATGTTCTACAAAAATGCGATCGACTTTCGGCGCGATCTATTGGCCGCCTCGGCGGTGCTAGTGACTTAGACCATAGGGGCGCGGATAGGGCTTGAGCATCTGTTGCGCGGCATAGACTCGCCAAGTTTGAGTGACTATGCCACCGCGTTGCAGTGGAATGGTAGCAACTTCGGTAATTTCTTGAAAGTAGGTAGCCAATGGTTGATAGCCAGGAGTGTGATGAACGAGGGGACCATCAATATCGGTAGCAACCTGGAAGGTATCGGAGCCGATATAGACAGCGTTTTTGCCCACCCAGTCCTGGGGATGTGACCAGTAAGCAAAACCCCGCAAATCTACATCCAAGCAGGTCAGAGGTTTATTGGTAATGCCGTGGAGCGCCATGGCTAGCTGACCAGTTGTAAAGTAACGGTTAGTAAACACAAAGTCGCTGTGGGCGATCGCCTGCATCACTGCGGGTGAATTTTGCAGTGCCCGGTGCAGCTGACTCACATCAATCATCTGAATCGAATTATCTTGCGCGGGGGTGAGGAAGCCGCCGGCGATCGCATTCTGGCTGGGTTTTTGAAAGGTACCCCAGGCAATATGGGGCAGCGCAATCACATACAGAATTTGAATAATTGTGCCCGAGATGATCAGCCAATTCCAGAAGCGGCGTGGATATTTTTGCCGCCAGTGGTTGGCTCGTTCGGCTAACAAGATCGTCGCTGTCATATAAGCGGCCATTGGCCAGCTGGGTAGCACTTGCTGATAACCAGCAATTATCATAAAGGCCAGAATGATCGGTACCGATAGCCATAGAATCAAGCGTTTGGGCAGATCGACAGCGGGCTGCTGGAATTGGGCAGTCATGGCCTGAACAATCGACCAGACCAACGGGAGACCAAAGGCCGGAAACAAGTACACCATATGGACTAGAAAGGTAACTAGAAATGTTTCCCAGTTGTAGCTAGCATTGGGGACAGCGCGACTAGATTGAAACCGGAAGGAAGCCCATTCATGACTGGCGTTCCAATACAGCAGTGGCGAAATAGTAGCCACACAGAGGACAGCAGCCAGCACCAGCCAGGGTGAAGAGAATACCCGCCGATGGCAAGCGCTAGTTAAGCAAAAGCCTACCAAACAGGCTCCCAGCAAAAAACCATGATACTTGCCCAAACAAGCTAAACCCAGGAGCAAGCCAATCAGTGCCACTCGGTAAGTTGGCTGGTAGGTTGCCCGGTCAAAGAATTCGATGGTGGCTAGCCAAATAGTCGCCATCCAAAAAAACAGCAGTGCCGTATCGGGCATCGTCAAGATGCCAAAGGCAATGTTAAAAATCGGTACTAAGGAAGCAATTCCTAGAGCAATGAGGGCAACTTGTCGATCGAACAAGCGCCTAGCAGCCTGATAAAAGAAAATGAGAGAACCGGTATAAATCAGCAACGTGCTGATCCTGACGGTGAAAGGATTGACCACGCCCGTTAGCCAAGTGCCAAAGCCCGTGGTCAAAGCCACCAGCAGTGGATGGTCGAAATAGCTCCAGTTGAGATGCTGGGAATAGATGTAGTAATAGGCTTCATCAAAGGTGATCGGGAGCAAGATCGCCACGATCAAGCGGACTAATAAGCCTAGCCCTAAGATACTAACGACCCAGCGATGATGCTGCTCACTCAACCATTCCGCAGGATTTAACATGGGCTATATGGGCAATATGCAAACTTAAGTTATCAATATTTTAAAAGGCGATGGGTATTTTAAGGAGTAAGGATCAATTCCTCCCCTCGTCCCCAGGAAAAATTTGTGGTCAACCACTGGACAAACTGGCTAGAACAAAAATGGGTCGCCCCTGCCTATGCGGGCTGGGTGCTAATGGCCGTCTCCATTTGCTTTTTCGGGGCAGCTACCAATACCATGACGGGCTGGTTGTATGTGTTGAGTGCGGTGGGTATTGTTCTCCTGATCCTGGCGGCGGTTCTACCAATCAAATCCTTGCAGGCACTATCGATCGAACATCTGCCGATCGCCCCCATTACCCAGGGCGAAGATCTGCAAATTCTAGTTCGTCTGCATAACCGTAGTAATCAACCCCAGCGCCTGCTCCAGGTTTTTAATCATATTCCAGCGCGGTTGGGAGACATTAAACCCCTAGCCATTGAACAGGTGCCTGCTCAGGGTAGCCACACGGCTACCTTCACCTGCGTCCCCCCGCAGCGCGGACTATATCGTTGGGACAAACTGGAATTGCGCAGTGGTCAACCATTGGGCTTGTTTTGGTGTCGGCGGATGCGTCAGTCTCCTGTCCAGGTGGCAGTATATCCTGCCCATCTGCGCCTGACCCATTGCCCCCTGCTCGATCACTGGCAGCAGCAGGTCTCGCAGCGGACGGCAACGGCAACCGATCGACCACAAATCTCGACGATGGGCACCACGCGCAGTCTGCGTCCCTATCGGACCGGCGACCCGCTGCGGCTAATTCACTGGCGATCGAGCGCTCGTTACGATCGCTTCCAAGTACGGGAGCTAGAAATAGCCCAGCAAGCGCACACCATCACCATTTGCTTGAATGCTGACAGTGATTGGGCGGCGGCTGATTTTGAGCAGGCCGTGATCGCCACTTGTTCGCTGTACTATTACGCGCGCCAGCGCCAGCTCGATGTCCAGGTTTGGACTTCCCATCACGGTCTGATGACTAGTCAACTGGCCGTCGGGCAAGCTTTGGCCGAAATCCAGGTGGCCACCGCGCTGGTGACCCCGCCCAGTGGCAGCCTGTTGTGGATCAGTAATCAGGGTCGGGCTAATTTGGCGGTGGGGAGCCGGGCGCTGCTGTGGACAGACTCATCGCTGCCGGGGATCAGCATTGATGCGAGTCAACCGTTACGCGCTCAACTCCAAAAATCTATCAACTCTTAGGGCTAAAACCGTGACTAAACCTGCCGGAACCAGGATTAAAATCCGTAAACAAAGCGATCGGCTCGATCTGATTGTGCCGCGTCAGCAGTCGATCGATCAAGCTGCTTGGCACCAAATTGCCCTCACCCTGGTTGTGGATATAGCGGCAACGCTGTTGGTGGGCATCAGTCTGTGGATGGTGGGAAATATTAATCATTTGACGGCCAAGGCCGAAGTCGATCGCAGTGCAGTTATTGCTTTAGCAGTGGGATTGTTATTTACATCGCCGCTGGCGCTGTGGTTGCTAGGGGCGGCCTTGAAAAACTCTCTGGAAATGTGCAAGCAGCTTTTTTCGGATACGCTGGTCTCGATCGAATCCAAACACATTGCGCTCAGTACCCAGTTTTGTAATTTTGACTGGGGCACCATCCGTCGCATCAAAGTCAAAGATGTTAACCGGATTATTGTCACCGATTTTCAGTACATCGAAGGGGTGAGCAAGGCCAACGCTCCTTGCTATGTGGTGCTAGAAATGGATCAGCAAAGTACCGTCAATTTATTGGCAGCCGAGCATCGCTTGTCGAAGGCCGAAGCTAAATGGTTGGGTAAAGAAGTCAGTCGCTGGCTAGACATTGAACTAGGCAGTGATTAGACGAGCTTTGCGCTAAAATGCTAAGGCACATAATTTGGTAGTAGTAGCCATGAACCCGGCAGAAACAAAAGAACCCAACGACAAAATGTTGGAAGCCATGCGAAACTTCTCGGAAACCTATGCCAGAAATACCGGTACTTATTTTTGTGCTGACCTCTCTGTCACCGCTGTAGTCATCAAAGGTTTGGCTCACAACAAAGAAGAATTGGGCGCCCCCTTATGTCCCTGCCGCCACTACGAAGATCCGGCTGCTGAGGTGAAAGCGGCTTTCTGGAATTGCCCTTGTGTGCCCATGCGGGAGCGCAAAGAATGCCACTGTATGTTGTTTTTGACTCCCGAGCAAGATTTTGTGGGGGATCAGCAGGAGATTTCGATGGCCGAAATCAAAGCAACGGTCTAGCAAAAATGGTTGAATCCCCGGATTCTAGCTTGGCCTTAGCCATCCGGCAGTTTAACCAGCAGGATTTTTATGCTTGCCACGATACGCTGGAAGCACTGTGGATCGAAGCTCCTACGGATGATAAAAAGTTCTACCAAGGACTGTTACAAGTGGCAGTGGCTTACTATCATTTAGGTAATAGTAACTGGCGCGGAGCCGTGGTTTTGCTGGGAGAGGGGCGGTTTCGACTATTGGCCTACGCACCAACTTATGCTGGTATTGATATTGAGCAACTGCGCGATGATACCCAGTCATTACTCACCGATTTACAGGCGATCGAGCCAGCCCAAGTCGATATTTTGGTGACAGCGCTAGTTAGTGGGCAGCGCTCCTATCCGCAAATTCAATACATCTAAACTGTCGAAACTTATGCTGCGGCGGCTCGTCATGAAGTATTGAGCAATATTTGACAAGTGAGTTATCTGCATTCACCGAGGCTTTATGTTATCCGCGCGATCGATGATTCAACGGGTTTTAGCACTATCTATAGCGGGCAGTTGGGCAGTCGCCGCAGTCCCGGCACCGGTGGCTGATCAGGGCTTACGGATCAAGGCAGTGCGCCAAGCCGCCAATTCTAAGACGCAGGTGGTGACTGCTAGTGATAATGTGCAAATTTCCTATCCGGCGCGGCAGTTGCGTGCCCGCGCCGATCGAGCGCAGTATTATATCAAAGAGCAGCGCCTGGTCATGACTGGCAATGTCTATGTGACCCAGCAAGGCAATAGTTTACAGGGGGAAACCATTACTTACTCGATTCGGGATGGTCAGTTTTTGGTGGTGCCAAAGCCAGGTCGCTTGGTAGAATCAGTTTATAATGCGGCCGCTCAGGGTAAGCCGCGTCAGGATGTGAGTATTCGATCGGATCGCCAAGAAGCTAATTCCAAAACACAGGTGGTTATTGCCCGTGATCATGTCCAAATTTATTATCCGACCCAGCGTCTGCGTGCTACCGCACAAATGGCACAGTTCTATGCCAAGGAGCAAAAACTGGTTTTGAGTGGTAATGTAGTGGCCATTCAGCAGGGGAATAGTATTCAAGGCGAGACCTTGACTTACTCGATTAAAGAGGGACAATTTGTGGCTCTCCCCAAACAGGGGGGAGTAGTGGATTCTATTTATGTTGTACCTGAACAATAGCCCCAGACTTGAGACTGCCTGTGAAAATAGTTTTAGATAATGTCCAGAAAACCTATGGCAAAAGGCAGGTGGTGAAAAGAGCCAGTTTGTCGGTGAGTCAAGGTGAAGTGGTGGGTTTGTTGGGTCCCAATGGCGCTGGTAAAACTACGACCTTTTATATGGCCGTTGGTCTTGAAAAACCCACTAGTGGGACCGTGTGGTTGGACGATCGTGATGTGACCAAGCTCTCGATCCATGAGCGGGCGCGGCTCGGAATTGGTTATTTGGCTCAAGAAGCCAGTATTTTTCGGCAGCTCACCGTCCTCGACAATATCTTGTTGGTGATGGAGCAGACCGGGATTCCCCGCCGGGAATGGAATAGCCGTCTCGAACACCTCATTAATGAATTCCGGCTAGAAAAGGTAGCCTACACCCTGGGTGGCCAAGTATCGGGGGGTGAGCGGCGGCGGACAGAGCTAGCCCGAGCGTTAGCGGCTGGGCGGGATGGACCAAAATTCCTGCTCTTGGATGAACCCTTTGCGGGGGTTGATCCGATCGCTGTTTCTGAGATTCAAAAAATTATTGGGGGCTTGACTGAGCGGAATATGGGTATTTTAATCACCGATCACAATGTGCGGGAGACCTTAGCCATTACCGATCGGGCTTACATTATGCGTGATGGCGAAGTGTTGGCGGCTGGGACTACCGAAGAAATGTATAGTAATCCGTTGGTGCGACAATATTATTTGGGTAATGAATTCCAGCTGTAATCATGGTCAAGAAGTTTAATTTATTTAATTCTTTGTTTCCCAGCGTATCGGTCATGGATCGATATATTTTTATTCAGCTGTTGCTGCCTTTTTTGTTTGGGGTGGGAGCTTTTTCTTCGATCGCCACTTCGATCGGCAGTGTTTTTGATTTGATTCGACAAGTTACTCAGTTTGGCTTACCGTTGGCCACAGCGGTGAAAGTATTGCTGTTAACCATGCCGGAGTTTTTGGTTTATTCCTTTCCCATGTCGATGCTGCTGGCTACGATGATGACCTTTGGGCGGCTCTCGGGAGATAGTGAAATTATTGCCCTGCGCAGTTCTGGGGTAAGTGTTTATCGTTTGATTGTGCCGGCGATCGTCCTCAGCTTTATGGTCACCGGACTGACATTTTTGTTGCAAGAGTCTTTGGTGCCCGCCGCTAAAATCGAGGCTGCTACGACCTTACAAAAAGCTCTCAAACAGGATAAACCTGCTTTTAAGCAAGAAAATATTATTTATCCAGACTATGCCGAAGAAACAGGTGCCGATGGGAAGAAAACTCGTAATTTAGTGCGGTTGTTCTATGCACGACAGTTTAATGGTCAGGAAATGACCGATGTGATGGTGATCGATCGGTCACGCAGCGATATCAGCCAAATTATTAATGCTAAATCTGGTCAACTAGATATCGGTTCCAAAACCTGGGATTTTGCCAATGGTACTATCTATGTGGTTGATCCGAAGTCGGCCAATTCCACCAAGAGTCAATTTGAACACCTAAATGTTTATTTAGGTAAAACCCCGCTGGATCTGGCGGCACCCGATCGCAAGCCGGAGGAAATGAATATTGCCGAGATGACCGAATATTTAGCAGTATTGCGATCGAAGGCCGACTGGAAATCCCTGAATACCTTCCAAATTCGGATTCAGCAAAAGCTGGCCTTGCCTTTTGTCTGTCTAATTTTCGCCTTGATTGGATCGGCGGTGGGCATTAGGCCACAGCGCGGCGGGAAGGCCACTAGCTTTGGGGTGAGCCTCCTCCTGATTTTTGCCTATTATTTAATCTTGACTGTGATGGGGGGCATGGGAGAAGCTGGCTACCTTTCACCTTTTTTGGCGGGCTGGATTCCCAATATGTTGGGTGTGGGAGTGGGTGTGTATCTGTTGACGAAGACTGCGCGCTAGCTGGTGGTAACTGGCTGGTTTATAAATCTATTTCGGTGCTTTTTACTATATTCATGCCAGCGGCGGCAAAGCGATCGAAGGCGGCATTCGCCATATCGGTGTAGTCCACTACCCCCGGCACGACCACGGGCGAAGTGCAGTCTGATAGTAAATAAACCTTTTGAGCCAGACTGGGATCAATTTGCTGAATGGCTGTTAGTAAATCGGCAACTGTCCAGGCCACACAGTGGCTCTGCGCTTGTCCAGCAATGAAAAGTTTATCGACTTTTAGTAAGCAGTCTATTAACTCCTGATGGCGGTGACCGATCGCTCGACCCGTCGCATCAATGGTCACTTCGGGAGCGATCGCTGAGTAGTTCTCGGTGAGTGGATCGTCGCCTTTGGTAATAATTTGGGGCTGGGCATGACGCGCGATCGTATGAAAAAATATGGCCGCTTCGATCGCCGGTACTAAAGCATGACCAATACTACCGAGCATGGCGTGATATGGCCAAATGGTCAGGGGATACTTCCCGCTGCTGGCAAGTTGTTGTACATAATACAGGGCATAGTCAGTCAACTCGGGCTGGACTGGCCACCACTGACCTGCTTGTACCGCAGCGGGCGGCATGATTGTCATCGGTGCCGGGTGTTCGCCAGCGGCGTTAGTCCAGAACAACGGATGGAAAATCTGCATCGCCTGGTGGGTATCGAGGGTTGCAATGATCTGGCTAATGCTGCCTAGGTGCCGATAGATAAACTCACAGAGCCGAATATTATCGGCGATCGCACCACACCCACTGCGCCCACCTACAAATAACTCAAAATCTGGCTGACAGAAGGTATTTTGCACATCAATTAGCAAGAGAGCGACTAGTTGTTGATCCTGTGCCGCCGCTGTAATTTCATGCTGTTGTGCCCACTGACTGGCGCTGGTGGCTAGCTCTTGGTAGGGTACTCGCCAAATTTCGCTGACACTCTGGGGGGTGAAGTGAGACGGTAAAGGAGTAATCATTTTGGTTTAAAGATAACTAAGTTATATTTTAATTATAGTAGTTATTACCATAATTAACAATTTATTGACCCAGTTGGCTTTCCAGGTTTCAAATCGATCGATCATCTGTTTTCTAAATTCTGCGATGACCCCACCCCAAGTGAATTAATCTAACTTCAGCTTTGACTTCGCCAACAGCCTACATTGTTACTCGATCTCCTGGATAGCGCGTGTTATGCTGAATCTCGTCTGCCTAATATGCTGATTAAGGGTGTTAGGCTGACATATTTCCGTCTAATCTCCTTGTAAGGGTGTGTTAGGCAGAAAGATTTCTATCTAACATCCTGGTTTGGGATATTAGGCGGAATAGATTCAGTCTAATCAGTAGTT
>CAXTSZ010000058.1:17547-20231 GCA_964247125.1 uncultured bacterium | reverse complement strand
ATTGACATTGTAGAGGTCTCCCGTTCGAGCCGGGATGTGTCCATTGGTTGGAAGGAGTCCCACAATAAGGGTTTCCGGGAAGTAATACTGCTTTCATCGCTCTGTCTTATTATTTTCTTTGATTTACAGACAGCATAAGGCTTTGAGAGCTTTTTAAACATCCTCTAAAGTTCATTCATACTATTCTGTCCGTCAAGCCATTTAGGATTGCTATACTAACAGGAATGATGTGATTATTATTGTTACACTAGCAGCCTACCTGATATCCGTTAACTGTGTCGAAGGTTGATGATAACTAAACGATTGGGCTTTTACAGCTCCTCTCGATCGCCACTCGCGCCAATAGTCGATATTAGCCCAGAAATCTTTATGGTATCTATTCTATTTGTCAAGTTAAATGTAAAATATTTTCAGTAGTTTTCCGGTGCCTATAAGTAATAGAAACTAGGCAGGGAGTGGGTCTTAGTTTAAACTGATTAGTAATATTAAAATTTCAAATCCTTCATCAGGCGGCTGGAAGTTATCTAACCTCACCCAAAATATCTATGCCCAGTGAAACTCCGCTAAATTCTGCTCAGTACCAACAAAAAATGCAGCGCCGCCAGGAGGTGCAAGCGACCCGAATTGCCAATTCTATTGCTGAACAAGGTCTAATTATTGTCAATACTGGCAATGGCAAGGGCAAGACCACTGCAGCCTTAGGTATGGTCATGCGTTCATTAGGTCATGGCTACCGAGTAGCAATTGTGCAATATATTAAAGGAGCCTGGGAACCCGCCGAAAAAGCTGTGCTATCCAAGTTTGCTGATCAGCTAGAATTCCAGGCTATGGGTGAGGGTTTTACTTGGGATACGCAAGATCGCGATCGAGATATCCAAATGGCTCAGTTAGCTTGGGAGAAATCTCTCAGCTATATTTTGGACGAATCCTATCGCCTGATATTGCTAGATGAAGTCAACGTGGCTCTAAAGCTGGGCTATTTAGATGTAACCGAGGTGATCGCGGGCTTAAAAAGGAAGCCAGCGATCACTCACGTAGTTTTAACCGGACGGGGAGCGCCCACCGCACTCATCGAATTAGCTGATCTCGTCACGGAAATGAACCCGATCAAGCACCCTTTTCGAGAGCAGGGAGTCAAAGCCCAACCCGGCATTGAATTTTAGGCTAGCCGCGTATTGAGGATTTCCAGTGGCTATTTCTATACATATTGCGGCAGGACTCTAGAAGATTTAGATCCTGCTTGCCAATTTTCTTGACGGCCTTGTATTCGGCACTACTAGTGGCTGCATTCCCCGTCGCGATATTGACAGCATAAGGATGAGCGGCATCGGAGTTACTATCAATCACCATGACATCTAGCTGGCCGGGATGAACTTCACCGTGAAAGCAGCTGAATTCAGAATTAGCCAAGAAAACTGCGCCAAAAACTTTGCCACTTTTGTTCTCAAAGACCACATACTCACTATCTGGTCGATCGGGCTGATCGCTTTCTCCGTAGAGATGAGTCCCATTAGCCAGAAAGCGCGGATTGGTAGCTATTTTCTTTTTTCCAACTACTGATGATGAATGGCTGGCCGCATTCATACTAATTTCTCCAGCATTTGCTGGCACCACGGTCAACATCACACCAAAAATAAACGTAGCCAAACAAATTTTGCTAGTAAGGAAGCAAAATTTAACCAATCGATGAACCGACATATTCTTGATCCCTGGGGAAAATCGTGAAGTGAAAAAATCTAGAGGGAAAACAGGCTGTATTTAGTTGGCCTGCAACTCATACAAACGTTATAACTAAGTTTCCGTAAGATTGGTCACATTTTAAGTAATAAGACACAAAAGTAAGGAACCCAGCTATTAGCTGGCTACATAATCCCGAAAACTACCATGGCAGCGCCGTAAGTGCGAAAGTGCCTGGTGCTCTAGTTGCCGTACACGCTCTCGGCTGAGGTTCAGGATTTCTCCCACCTTAGCCAAGGACATTTCAGCATCACCCTCTAGGCCAAAGCGCAGAGTTAGAACGTGGCGTTGTTGAGCAGTCAGCTCGGCCAATATTCCTTGCAGTTCTTGGCGGAGATTATCTTGGGCTGTATAGTTTTCGGGCGAAACACTAGCATCTTCCAACAACTCCGACAGCTCGGTGTCTTGGTTGTCACCGACCCGCACATCCAGGGAAATCGGTGTGCGCGACAGGGTTAGGTATTCCCGAATTTGATTGGGTTCTAACGACAGCGCCTGCGCAACTTCTAACGTCGTGGGGCTGCGACCCAGCTCTTGGGACAGCTCCCGCTGCGTTTTCTTGATTTTGTTGAGCTTTTCAGTAATGTGAATTGGTAGCCGAATGGAGCGGGCCTGTTGGGCGATCGCCCGCGTAATTGCTTGGCGAATCCACCAGTAAGCATAGGTCGAAAATTTGTATCCCCTCGTAGGGTCAAATTTCTCTACTCCTCTTTCTAAGCCCAGTGATCCCTCTTGGATTAGATCCAGGAATTCGAGGTTGCGTTTTTGGTATTTTTTCGCGATCGCCACCACCAATCGCAAATTGGCTTCAATCATTTTTTTCTTAGCTAAAGCACCACGCTTCAAGATGCTTTGCAACTCCATCTCACTGAGTTGTGCCTGACTAGCCCACTCCGCATTGCTCATGGGCGTTTCTTGTTTCTGTTGCAACTCTTCCTTTAGTTCGT
>CAXTSZ010000058.1:8355-17447 GCA_964247125.1 uncultured bacterium | reverse complement strand
TGACACTAGCAGATTTTTTTTGTTCCAAAACTTAATTAATTATTAAGCATTACCAGATGGCGATCCGATAGTCTAAGAGTCTGAGTACGTAGACATCTAGTACCTACAATTTGGTTTAACATGATTCCAGAATGTCACAAATAGCTGGGAATGTCAGTGTTTAAGATGGTAGTGAAATCCGGCGAGAATTAATGACAAAATTGTGACAAATTAGTCTGGCGCCAAGCACTATCTTGAGTGGAATCTGTAACTATTTCCCAGACACTGATACCCGGTTGATGGATGTCGGTCAACTGTTGCTGAAATTCTGACCAGGAGGTAATTCTTTGATGTTTAATTTGGTATGCCGCACAAAGCAGGGAAAAGTCTACGTTTTGCGGGGTGAGGAAAAACTCCTGAAAGGGCGGATCGAATTGGGCGATCGGCAACATCGCAAAAATCCCGCCCCCATTGTTGTTAATTAACAGAATTGTTAGGCTGCCGCGAAATTGCTGCCGCAGTAACAAACCATTGGTATCATGCAACAGCGACAGATCGCCAGTGATTAGCAACACTGGCTGTTCTAAGCGATGAGCTACGCCGAGGGCGGTGGATAGAGTGCCATCAATGCCGTTGGCACCGCGATTACCCAGTGGTCGGTATTGCTGATTGTTGGGTTGCCAAAAGAATTCCAGATCCCGAATGGGCATACTGTTGGCTATAAATACGACCGTAGCGGCAGGCAAAGATTGGGACAAGAGCCAAGGAATTTTACATTCACACAAACGATCGAGCTTAGTCATGATGCGATCGATCGATTGGCGAGTTTGGCGATCGAGCTGGAGCCAGGTATCGCGATAACTAGAACTGGTTTGGGGAACATGTGCCAAACAATGCTGCGCTAGGGCGGTGACCGAAATGCGTAGGTAACTGGCATGCAGCTGGAGAGCATTCACATTGTGATCGCTAGTTTCCACAATCCAAGTAGTCGGCTTGATCTGACTGAGCCATTGCCGCAGTTCTTTACTGGTGGGCAGATCCCCAATTTGGATCATGACCTCGGGGGTGAGGTGGGAGCGCACTTCAGCATTGCGCAGAATTAAGTCGTAGCTAGTAATCAGGTAGGGATTTAAATCGGCATAGTTGCGAATAGGCGATAGCCCTTCGGCTAACACTGGCCAACCCAGCGCTTGCGCAAGTTGTCCGATCGCTTGGGCATAGGCGAGGGGATCGATCGGTTGCGCCACCCCGGCGATGATTAAGCCCCGGGTGGTTTGCCAAGCGGGAGGCATCGACCATTGGACAAGAGCGAGTTGGGATGTAGCGGGAATTGACGGAGTCGGAAAACCGTTAAAGGTGGCAGCTAATGATTGAATCTCTGGCTGAGTAATCGGCGGTAGCGGATCGCTAAAAGGCAAATTGAGATGGACACTACCCGGAGTGGGAAAAAGAGTGCGCTCCCAAGCGTAGGTAACAGTTTGTTGGAGGTAGGAAAGTAAAGCAGGCGCGGCGCTCGGTAAGGAGATTTCGGCTTGCCAGTTCGGATAGTTGCCGTAGAGCTTTAGTTGATCGATCGTCTGACCAGAGTGGCAATCGCGTAATTCCGCTGGTCGATCGGCAGTGAGGATCAGTAAGGGCACCCGGCTTTCGCGGGCTTCGATGATGGCTGGATAAAAATTAGCAGCAGCGGTACCCGAAGTGCAGACGAGGGCAGCTGGGCGGCCAGTGCGTTTGGCGTGACCCAGGGCAAAAAAAGCAGCGGAGCGTTCATCTAAGACAGAAATTGCTTCGATATCAGCAGCTTGGGCAAAGGCCACGGCTAATGAGGTGGAGCGGGAGCCAGGACAGATCACGGCCAGGGACACGCCCAGGTGCTGAAGGGTATCGACGAGGATGGAAGCCCAGAGAGTATTGATATTCCGAAAATCTAAAGCTGTCAAAGTCTTGCGGGGATTGAATTACAAGGAAACAAAGTCGATTCTACTGATCTGGAATTTTAAGCGCGTCTAATTCTAATTACGGCAAAGCCGTCAAGCACGGCTCCATAAAACAATCTAAAAATTCTTCATTCACTGCCTTGTTTGTCAGCTTACGCTTTTGACACAACGCATATAATTCATCAACAGCAGAGTAAGGAAAAAACATAGTTTTCAGATCACGAAATTGAGGCTCATTAGCTTCCTTCATAACCTTTTTCCTGTCTTCATCAGGCGCTACAATAACCCACCTAGTCGGAAATGCCGGAATTTGATCTTGGAATTTTTTCATTCGCGCCAATCCAGTTACAACACCCGTGCTGTGTTCAACTTCCATGACAGCGGGCATGAATTTACTATTCCGAAACCAGATACAATCTATATGCAGAGCAGCCTTAACCGCATCACTCCATGCTTGCAACAGATTTTCTTTCTCCAGGCTTATTACAACGCCATCAAGCTCACCAACTTTCTTGTTGCCATACGTAATTCCTTGGTCATTTCGTGCGACCCACGTTCTGAATCCAAGCTGATATCCGATCGCAACCAAAGCAATTTGAATTTGCAAATGCCGCCTCTGAACATTAATATCTATAATCCCCTCTGACATAACACTAGGAATTTGCAATGCTTCATAAACTGCATTTGCTGATGGAATTTCAGAAATCACCATATCGGTTGGAAATTCCTCCAAAACTCCGTTTCTGTGTGGAGCTTCTGTTCGCCAAATAAGATGCTTGTGACCTGCTTTGATTTCCTGAGTAGAGTTTGCTAGCTCAATACGACCAGGAGTACACCAATAAAATTCTGGCGTATGCGCCATTAGTGTTTCTAATGCCGATCGGGTGTTATAACTTGCACCAAGAACACGGTCAAAATTGATTGGTACATTTATCTGAAAAGCATTCGCGATACGCCAAATCATTTGCACTGATATAGATACTTCCGTGGCTGCTGTCATACTTCCCTTGGCAGGGTCATATCTCGCAATAGTTATTGGACCCTCCGGCTTGGTTATACTTATAATCTTGACCTTGGTGTTAGTCTTTTTACTGATATATTCAAACCACTGGTCTTTTGGAAGTTTATCTATAGCTTTAACAATGTTGCTCGCTGTCAACTGCATTTGCTAACCTCTTTTAGAAAATCCAGGATGGTTAGTGCCAGACCACGTGCTGCCAAGAATGGTACGCCGTTACCTACTGTTTTAAACATATTACTAAGAGTCATATCAGCAGGCAGCTCAAACTCTTTAGGTAATGATTGAATCGCTAATGCCTCTGCAACAGAAATACGACGTGGTAGATAAGGATGAATATGTACTTCATTATTGCCATATGCAGCTGTTGGAGAATAGCGCCAACGATGTAATCGCTTGTAAGATTTTTTACTATCATCTCCCTCATAGACAGTTTCAAATTTTGACAAACCGGCTCTCGGCTTGAATTGGTGAAGTGCATTCGGATGGTGCCCAACATCATTTTTTTCAAACCAATATTGAATGGTTAATTCCAAAAGAATTTGTAGGGGTTGAGGGCGCGATACTGCAATGGGCTGAGAGTCAGGCCACGGGCAACTTAATGCTTCACCTTCAGGATATAGGGTGTGCGAAAGCCAATTGAACTTAGCAAGACTTTTTTTTGCTTGCGGTTGGAGAACTCCAAAAAGAATAATCCGCTCACGGTCTTGGGGAGCACCATATTCGATCGCATTAATCAACCGCTCGGTACAACTATATCCAGCCTGAGCAAGCTGAGATTTCAGTCCATCGAAAAACTGTCGATGTTTTGTAGTACGATACAAACCTTTGACATTCTCAAACACAAAAAAATCGGGTTTTTGCTTACAAATTAAATCGATATAAATTTGAGACAAATTGCCATTTTCACCATGTTGCCCCCGATTTTTTCCACCAACGGAAAAATCGGGGCATGGCGGCCCCCCAATAAACCCGACAAGCTGCTTATTCTTTTTTGCGGAACTAACAAAACCAGTTAATTGCTTCGCCTCTTCACCAGCCAGACAGCATTCGATGTCTCCTTCAAAGTAACCATGAAGTGGTTGCGGGGTACCCATTTTCTGCCGAGAGTATTTATAAGCATCGAGAAACGGCTTATGGATTTCATTAACATAACCAATCTCATAGCCTGCTTTTTCAAACCCTAAATCCAAAAAACCTGCGCCTGAAAAGAAAGAGAATATCAATGGCATATTGCCCAATAAATCACTTTTCATTGCTAAATTTTCAGCAGGGTTTCTAAAACTCTTTAGTGCTGACACTGTCTTGTGGCTGGTGACATTAGTAATGGTCGTATGCATTATTAATTTTCTAATTCTAAGTCTAAATATTACTGCTGTACAAAAACAAAAAAGGCAACCGAAAAATAGTGAGAAGTACTAAGCAGAGGCTGCGACAGCCTCTGCAAACTATCTTACATTTCAGCGGCGGCGCGTTCAATTAAGCGCCTTGCCAAGGTTTGAGTACCAGTATGGGAGTAGTAATTGGTCGAGACATCTAAGAAAGCACCAAGATAATCCAGCTTGTCTTCGCTGACCTCGATGAAATTACGGAGATTGCCCACCACCGCTTCCGGTGATAGACCCCGGTCTTCTACGAAACTACTCATCCAGCCACGTACAGAATCAAAGCTTTGATTAATGAATCCGAGCTGACCACCCGAATCACCACCCGGAATCACATCTTTGATGCCTTGGAAGGTTTTATTACCTTCTAGTTCTTTTGGTCCCATCCCGCTGAGATTATCAAAAGTTTTGAGAATAAAGTCGGGACCGAGGGGAATCAGACCATCAAAGCAAACTAAGGCAGCCATCCGCATTAAGGATTCGCCACCATAATCCGCTAGCGCCGCCAAAAAATCACCAACGCTATCGCCAGGAATACCGTTGATTTGGCAAAAAGCCACAATTTCAGCAACTAGTTTGACACCTAGATCGATCGTCTGAGCCGTCTCTGCCTTCGGTGTAATGTTGCCCAAAAACCCTAATAGCGGAATTTTTTCGCCAATTTTATTGGCCATTGCTGCTGCGCCTAGAGCACTAGAACCAGCATCAACTGTTTCATAAAGCCACATGGCGGTTTGATAGCCTTGGGATTTATCGTTATAGAGCGCGACAGCCCGCTCGCCGATCGCCTGAATATATGCGGGGTCGTCAGTACCAGTAACGACTTTAATCGTATTCTCAAAACCTACTAAATTCTGCCATTGGCCAGGAATCACAAAGTCCAAAGAATTTAGCGCCATGACGGTGATGCCGCCAGTAGCCAGGTTATCTACTGCTTCAAAAATTGGTTTGCTCACAAGAGACTCCTTAGTTTTTTACAAATTAGCTGAAGCTACTTACTGAAGCTTGCTGAGTCCGTCTAGATTAAACTTTTTCAGCCAAGTCATGCGGCTATCGGCAGTAAAGGAAGCATCCCGCGAGGCTACTTTTACTTGGAATTTTTTAACCAACACGCCAGTACTTTTTAAAGGGGTTTCTACTAACAGCGGAAAGCCACTGAGTTTTTCAGTACTTTTTTGGTACTTAGTGGCTGCTGCGGGTAGGCTGGTAGTGTCGCTGATCGATAGGACTGCTACATTCTTGCCACCTTTATTGAGCTTGGCTTCCGCAAAGCCCTTTTTCTCCTGAGAGAAAACTCGATCGTAGCCATCGGCATCGTTGGGGAAGAATTTATTGAATTCGCCGCCCTGCGTAGCAGTCTTAACCACTGCGGGTGCTGCCCCCCGTGCGGTGGTATCTTTTTGCACCTGAGCAAACTTAGAAGGCTCTTTCTGGAAGCAACCAGAGAGCAATAGCACCAGCGATAAAACAACTGGTATCAGCCCTTTACGCCAATTGGATAAGATCATAAAATTTACATGAAAAAATAGTCAGATCATTCCCATTGTGACTTAAGCGGTTTAGAAGTGAGGTTAAGGTTTATGGACTTGACAGAAATGCCCAGCAGGTATCTTAACAACTCTTGTCCTGCATAAATCAACGATTTTCATGAGAAAAGGTGGTGCCAAATGTTAATTTTCTTGAACCTTCAACTGGCCATTGCTGCGATCGACAGGTGGATGGTGGGATGATGTTACTCCAGAGAGTCATAACCTGTAATTTTTAAATTTACTGTGTCATTTATTCATTTTGTAAGTCAAATTTTCGAGGGAGAAACATGCTTAAGCGACTGCTATTGCTGGTTGTAGCGACTTTAATATTCGTTTTTCAATCTATTACTCTGCCAGCGCAAGCTGTTGATTTAGATGCTGCTCTCCGGACGGTGTCGCTAAATCCGGAAGGCGGAACCGTCACGATGAGCATGAAGCAAGTAGTTAAGGGCAGAAGATTGTTCAGCGATACTTGTGCTCAATGTCATGCCGGTGGTGTTACTAAAACTGATTTCAACGTTGGTCTTAGCCCTCGTGATTTGTCTGGAGCCACTCCGGCGCGAGACAATCTCAATGCCTTGGTAGACTATATGAAGCACCCTACTACCTATGACGGGGAGACTTCCATCTCAGAACTACATCCCGCTGTAGAAAGTGCGGATATCTTTACTGAAATGAAGAATCTATCAGATAGTGACTTAACAGCGATCGCTGGTCATATTCTGATGCAGCCTAAAATCATGGGCGACCAATGGGGTGGCGGTAAAACAGTACGCTAAGGACTGTTTGTACCTAAGTTTAATAGTGAGAAATTGTTAAGGTTTTGATCCAGAAGCACCTCTGGATGCACACCGAGCTGCTATCACCGTTAAAATATTCTGTCAGAAGTTAATTGCTGTTATAGAGGAGAATTATTTTGAAAAAGTTGATTTCAATTTTCGCGATCGCCATCACTATGGTATTTATGGCTTTCTCAACCCCTGCTTTTGCTGGTGATGCTGCTGCTGGTGCCAAGATCTTCAGCGCTAACTGTGCTGCTTGTCACGCTGGTGGCAACAACGTGATCATGGCCAACAAGACTTTGAAAAAAGCAGCTTTAACAGAATACGGCATGAACTCGATCGCCGCGATCACGACCCAAGTGACCAAGGGTAAGAATGCCATGCCCGCTTTTGGTGGTCGGCTAAGTGCCGCGCAAATCGAAGATGTGGCCACTTACGTTTTGGCTCAAGCTGAAAAAGGTTGGTAGTCTAACCAGACTAACCAAAATAGAGTAGGAATATCAACTGGTGCCCGATCGCTGCCCAAGTTTTACTGTTAACAGTAGGCTTGAACAGTGATCGGGCACCAGTTATTTTTTAGCAGCAACTGTTAAAATGAAGCTCGTCGGCATCGCAAAGTAAATACATGACATCTTGGCAATGGCAAACTCTAAATGGCTCTCCTTATTTAACTTGTAGCCTGCTATCTGACTGGCAGCATGGTTTTATGACTAGGCATTTTTCGCCTTTGGCACCTCAGGAAATCAACAAGTTGCTCCAGCCAGCGGCCACGGGCTACCGATTAAAGCAAGTACATGGCAATGTGGTACTCACTCCCACCGAAGCGACTAACACGCCAGAAAAAGAACCCGAAACTGGCTGGGCGATGGCGGATGGTTTGATATCTGAGACCGCCCAGCAGGGCGTGTGGGTGGCCAGCGCTGATTGTAATCCAGTATTAATTGCCGATCGACATTCTGGCCAAGTTGCCGCCATTCATGCTGGCTGGCGCGGCACCGCCCAAAAAATTGTGCCGGTGGCTGTCCAAAGATTTTTAGATAATGGCAGCAGCATTGCCCAATTGTTAGTAGCGATTGGACCGGCGATCGAGGGTAAGGTTTATCAGGTAACCAACCAAGTAGGCGCACAGGTCTGCCAATCAATTCTGCCAGAGTTGGCCGGATTAGAGCCAGAACTAATTGTGGAAAAGGCTTTGAGCTTAACTGATTCCCCCTTGCTAGCAGACGAACAACCGGGTCGGGTCAGACTAGATGTCCGGCAAGTCAATGCGCTGCAACTGCAACAATTGGGTCTGAGTGCCGAGCAAATCTCGATCGCTCCCCACTGCACCTTCCAAGAGCCAGAACAATTCTTTTCCTATCGACGGGAAAAACTAAAGAGAGTACAGTGGTCAGGGATTATTTCTAACTAGCATGAACCATTAAGTACTGACCATTGCCATTGATTTCACCATCACAGCTGGCAAAGTTAGCCACAAACCAGATCAAATAAAATCGCCACATCCGCCGGAATTTAGCAAAATCCATCCCATACTTGAGATTTTTTACCTCATCATAGCTATGGTCAAAATTTTCTAGCCAAGCGGCGAGAGTTTTAGAATAGTTCATCCCGTTAAGATACCAACTTTGGACTGTCTGCAAGTCTTGGTTACAGCTAGGAATAGCATCATATTTCCAATAACGACCGTGAGGAAATATGTATTTGTGAGTAAAAGCACTAGAGATATTATTTGGTAACCGGACAGTAATGATATGAATAAAACATTTACCATCAGGTTTTAAGAAAGCAGCTAGTTTCTTAAAGGCATTAGTCAAACTACCTACGTGGCAAAAGACCCCGATCGACAAAATCTTATCGAATTTTTCGGTGAATTTCACTTCATTAAGATCTCCTTCTACTAAGGTAAAACGTCCAGAACTAAGGTGGCTGCTGGAATCTTGCATTTTCTGGCGCATATAGTCACATTGCTCGTGACTTAAGTTCAACCCAGTAAATTTGACATTAGGAAACTTCGACAAAATGTAATTAGGCACACAACCCCAACCACAGCCAAAATCCAAAATGTTGTCACCATCTTGAATCCCCAGCTTGGCAATCACATCATCGATCATGTGGATTTGCGACTGCTCTAAATTAGCAGCACCTTTTTCCCATAAGCCCATGCTGTACTTGGGATAGATCAGTTGGCTATCGCCAATCATCCGATTCAACATGCCCTGCGGCAGGTCATACTGCGTTTTCATTAACTCCCGAGAACCTTCTGCCACATGGTCGGTTTCGCGAAGTACCCAATCGTAGGGGGTGAGGAAGGCCGGGAAATGCCTAAAAATGACTGGCATACAAGTGTTGAAGAAAGACCGCAAAACTGAGTCAGGAATTTCTAGACCATTGATATAAGACTCGGCAAAAGCCATTTGCACAACGTTAGCAGCGGCAATAAACCCCCGAGTAGCTTGGTAGGC
>CAXTSZ010000058.1:0-8255 GCA_964247125.1 uncultured bacterium | reverse complement strand
AAGCCATTTGCACAACGTTAGCAGCGGCAATAAACCCCCGAGTAGCTTGGTAGGCTAAGGGCTTTTTGGTATTAATATCACCAATAATCGGAATGTAGTTTTGAATACTTTGATCGATCGATCGAGAAGTCATCAGCCTAACCCCCAGTTCCTCATTAACAGACAAAAGCGCGCAAAGATTCTTTATGTTGATAAATCTTTCCAGGTTTTGTATCCATTCTAAGCTAGGTTACCAGCATGTTTTTTTCTGCGACAGAGGATATTTATAGTCCACCATTGGCCACAACTTTAACTGGTCGAGCGGCCTGGAGCAACTCGGCATCAGCCGGGATTTTGATATGGGAAGCCCAACCCAGTTTTTCGAGCAGTCGGATAAAAGAATAGGTTGGATCGATCAGCCGCACTACTCGACCGTGGCGTACCGAGAAACCATGCCGAGCTGACCACTGAAAGACATGGTGCATGTTGTGCCAACCTTCGCCCAAAGTCAGCAGTGCGACAAACCAGTTGTTGCGGCTATAGTCTTGGGTGGTAAAAGGCTGGTCGCCCGCCAAATGTGCCAAAGAATTCACCGTGGCCACGCCATGAAACAGCACCACAGTACTCAGACAACAAGCCCCCAGACCGGCGATACCACCAACCTGAAACGATATTAAATTCAGGAAAATTAAGGGTAAAAAGTGGAAGCGATCGATCATCTTCAATCCCCAATCTGCTTCAACATCCGCCGGTAAGCTGGGCGGCAAAAAGTTTTTTGGAGATAGCAGCCAGCCTCCCTGTGACCACAAAAAACCGGGGATACCCGTAAAGGGAGTATGCGGTGAATGGCTATCACCCCGCTGGTCAGAAGAAAAATGATGCCCTTCCATATGATGGCCTTTCCACCAGTTAGGTCCCATCTGACCAGCAGAACAAGCGATCAAGCTACCCACCCATCGGACCAGCACCGGCGCTTGGTAAGACTTGTGAATAATTAGCCGATGATAAATAGCCGTAATCCCTAGCATTCTGATGACGTACAAAAAGAAAACCCACAACACCGCTGGCCAAGACAAACCTGTAAAGAAGGGGATCACAGCTCCCACATGACTGGCCATAATTAACAATGGTCCTAGCCAATAGCCTAGGACTAAAATACGCGGATACTCTTTCATGATGCTTGGTGGCCAAAATTAGAATCAATAGCGATCGTGGTGACTAGGGGATTTGAAGCTACCCGTCGTTCAACAATCAGCTGCTTCATTAAGTTTACCGATCTTGGCAAATATCTGGTAGTGCCACCGAGAGCATTACACTAATCCAGTGTGCCGGAGAATAGCTTGGCGCATCACATCTACCGGCGCTGCTTGACCAATCCAAATTTCTAGGGCCGCTGCACCTTGATAAATCAGCATTTCTAAACCATCGATCGCCATACAACCATGTTCACTAGCCATTTTTAGTAACTGAGTAGGTCGGGGATTGTAGATTAGGTCATAGACGATCGCCGTAATCGGCAATTTTTTAATTTGATCAATTGATAAAGGGCTATCACCCTGCTGCGGAGCCATCCCGATCGGCGTGCAGTTCACCACCAAATCAGCATGGGCTAATAACACTCCCATCTTGTCCCAGTGACTAATTTGGAGATTCACTGGTAGCGGTGAATTTTGCCAGCTGGCCTGAAACTCGGCTAGTTTTTCGGCATCTCTCCCCACGATCCAGATCTCCCCACAATTCAATTCTCGCAAGGCGGCCACTACGGCACGAGCCGCCCCACCACATCCCAAGACAATGGCCACCGCATTTGGCCAAGGCCACCCCAACTGCTGCAACGGCGCGAAAAAACCTGTAATGTCGGTATTGCCACCTCTCCAGCCTGCCGCTGTCCGCCAGACAGTATTGACGGCACCAACGGCTTGGGCGATCGGCGAAATCTCGATCAGATGTGCCATGATCGCCTGTTTATGCGGAATCGTGACATTAAAACCCTGCCAACCGATCGCCTCCAGACCGAGCACGGCTTGCTCTAAGTTTTGCGGCTCGATCGCTAACGGTACATAGGCATAATCCAAACCCAAGTGATCGATCGCCGCGTTGTGCATCACGGGCGAGAGAGAGTGCTTAATAGGGCAACCCATCACCCCCAACAGCTGAGTTTTTCCAGTAATTAACATAACAAACTCCACTCTAGATCCTGCGCCGCAGTGGCCAAATTCTTGGTCGCTGGCCAGTCTGGCAAATAAGGTAAACAACCGATCACCGGCACGCGGGTCAAACTCATAATTAAATCAGCCGGCGCCAGGTTTTCGATCTCAGTGGCGGTAGTAGGCCGCTCACAATTCAGGATAATCCCGCGTAAATTAACGTTCGCTTGTTTGGCCAGTGCCACATTTGCCACCGCTTGCCCGATCGAACCCAACCGGACAGGCACGACCAAAACCGTGGGTAATCGCCACTCGCGCGCCACATCGGCCACCGTTAACTCCCTGGTCATGGGTGTGCCCAATCCTCCCAAAGCCTCGATCAACACCACATCACACCGCTGCTGTAAATTTTGGAGTTGCCGCCAAATTTCACCGAGATCAATTGGCTCCCCCGCCGCCGCGATGGGTGGCGCTAGAGCAGCATCAAAATATACCGGATTCAATTCAGCTGGTGATTGAGCAAGCTGGAATAGCTGGGTATAAATTTCCTTATCCCCCACTCCACATTGAATAGGCTTCATAATCCCCAGTTTTTTCTGAGGATAGTAAGTTTGATAATAAGCAGCCAAGACGGCCGTGCAAACGGTTTTGCCGACTTCAGTATCAGTACTAGAAATTAATAGCGATGGCATTAGAGACTGGGGGAGGGCGTGGACGAAGCCGCAGGTGAGCTACTCGGAGATTCTTCGGATGCAGATGGCTGCGGTTTGCTGGGTTCCTCACTAGCGGGCAGCACCAGCGGATCTTCACTTGGCGACACTGGCTCATCACCGTCTGTCGGTGGCTTATTATCTACTCGGACAGGGGGGATGTCTTTGCGCGATGGCAAAGGGGCACTGGTCGGTGTAGTTACCGGACGCTCTGCTGGTGCAGAAGGACTGTCGGCTGGAACACTGAGAGTACTGCTGGGTGATGGATTAGCAGGCGGCGCTGAACTGGCAGCAGGGAGGGCTAAAGAAACACTCAAACGATACTCAAACGGTGATCCTGTTACCCCCGGCAGAGATTTTATCTGAATCAGATGCTTACCAGTGTTGGTAATTTTACCCTGCCAGGTGGTGACCCTAGTAGATTGAGTATCCACCGGAGCAGCGTCGGGTCCTAAAACCGTCAGCAAGAGATTTTTGTTATCGATCGCGATCGTAATATCTTGACCCTGCGTGCCATAAAATTCGTAGTCAATTTTTTGATTGGCAGCAATTCGATCGGTTTGAATAGTGGTTTGGCCAGCCACAATCGCAATTGAATTAGGTGGTTTGACGCTGCTTCGGGGACTACTGGGGTTCACCATCGAATCATTGTCACCGGCAGCAGAACGACCATTTTGAGCCACCATCGGTGGCTCATTTTGACGTTGCCAATAGGTCATGGCCGTCAGTCCCCCCATAAAGGACACAAAAGCCATCACAAAAAATAAGGGAACAAACACGCGCGGTTGTTCCCAAATTGACTTGACATCGAATTGAGTTAAAACTGAATAAACTTTCTGGACAACGGTTTGCTGCGTCGGGTGGTTGGGGCGATCGGCATTACTGGGCATCACTACCCCATTCAGTTGCGTAATTGATGCTGGAGACACCACCCGATCCACCGGAATACTCAAGGATTGCAACGCCTGAAACACTTCTACCGATGACTGATACCTTTCAATTGGCTGGTAACTAAGCATTTTGCCTAACACTGCTGCCAAACCATCGCTGATATTGACCCAATTGCGCCAAGCCCAATTGATCTGGCCATCTTTGACCAAATCGGTGGGGGGTCGACCAGTGAGTAAAATCAGCGCGGTGATCCCCAAAGAGTAAAGATCGCTATTGGGAAAGGCCTGACCGCTACGTAACTGCTCTGGCGGTGCAAAACCGGGCTTCCCCACTTTCACCGTGGCCAAGCCGGCTTGTTCATCTTGCAATCGACTAGCCAATTGCTTGACCACCCCAAAATCAATCAAAACTGGCAGCAGATCGGTCTCGCGCAGAATAATATTGTCGGGAGAAATATCTTGATGGATCACCCCCTGGCTATGGATATACCCCAACACTGGCAGGACTTGCAGTAAAAAGCGCCAAACCTCGGCTTCGGTAAAGGGTTGCTGTTGCTGGAGACGCTCTTGCAACAAATCCTCATACGTGCGGCCAGGGATATAGTCTTGTACCAAGAAAAGCCGATCGCGCTCTTCAAAAGTTGCCCAAAAGCGCGGAATTTGAGGATGCTGGAGTTGGTATAGTAAAGCAGCTTCCTGTTGGAAAAATTCTTTGGCCTTGTGCAGACGCGCGGGCGAGGGAGACGCTAGCGATAGCTCTTTAATGGCACACTGTTCGCTAAACCGACTCTGGTCGGTGGCCAAGTAAGTTCGACCAAAGCCACCCTCACCGATCAAGTTGATCAGCCGATAGCGCTGTTGCAGAATAGTATCTGTAGCAATGGGTTGCATAAACTTATCGTCGCCAAAAGCATCATCATTATAATAGGTTTTGCCTAGGGTATAGGCCAAACGGCGATTACCTAGGCACAGCAAGGCTGAACGAGCAATCTCGTTTTTTTCAAATCCGCTCTTTTATCGACGTTCACTTTTGGGTTTTTGTGTCATGGCCATTTTTACTCTGCAATCAGTACAAAAAGATTTCGGTATCAAAGAAATTCTCAAGGATGCGAGTTTTAGCCTCGATGCCGGGGAAAAGGTGGGTCTTATTGGGATCAATGGTTCGGGCAAGTCTACGCTCCTAAAAATGATTGCTGGATTGGAGCCGATCGATGGTGGGCAGATCCAAACTAACTCTAGTGTCAAAATTATTTATCTACCCCAACAGCCGGTGGTAGACGAAGAAAAAACGATGTTAGAGCAGGTGTTTGCCGATAGCGGCAATGCTGCCCAACTGGTTAAGGAGTATGAAGAGGTCTCTGATCAGTTAGCACACCATCCTGAAGACCAAACCTTGCTGACGCGCCTTACCCGGATCAGTCATGAGATGGATACTGTGGGTGCTTGGGATTTGGAAGCTAAAGCAAAGGTGATTTTAACCCAACTGGGTATTACCGATTTCACTGTCAAAATGGGGCAACTCTCTGGTGGCTATCGCAAACGAGTGGCCTTGGCCGCAGCGTTGGTGGCCGAGCCAGATGCCTTACTGATGGACGAACCAACCAACCACCTCGATGCTCTATCGGTAGAATGGCTGCAAGGTTATCTGCAACGCTATCGCGGTGCAGTTTTGCTCATTACTCACGATCGGTATTTCTTGGATCGCGTCACCCAACGCATTATTGAAGTCGATCGCGCTAATCTTTACACCTACAGTGGTAACTACAGCTACTACCTAGAAAAGAAAAGTGAAATGGAGATATCCGCCGCCAGCACCCAACAAAAACAAGCGGGCATCTTACGGAAAGAGCTAGCTTGGCTGCGGCGCGGTGCTAAAGCCCGTAGCACCAAACAAAAAGCCCGGATTGGTCGGGTTGAGGAAATGCGCGATCGTGAAGCCGTCGAAGATAATGGCAAAGTAGAACTATCCGCCGCCAGTCGGCGCTTAGGCAAAAAAGTGGTAGAGCTAGCCAATATCTGCAAATCCTATGGCGATCGCCCGATCATCAAAGACTTTACCTACGAATTTATTCCTGGCGATCGAGTCGGCATCATTGGCGGCAATGGCATGGGTAAATCCACGCTTCTCAACATCATCACCAATCGTTTGCAGCCAGATAGCGGCGTGGTCGATATTGGCACCACGGTGCATATTGGCTACTTCGATCAATATTCTACCGATCTCATGACAGCGGCTGATGAACAACTGCGGGCGATCGACTACCTTAAGCAGGTCGGCGAGTATGTAAAAACTGCTGATGGCAGCCAAATTAGCGCCAGTCAAATGTTAGAGAGATTTCTGTTCACTGGTAACCAGCAATATGCACCAATTCATATGCTGTCTGGTGGTGAAAAACGCCGTTTGTATCTGTTAAAAGTGCTGGTAGCCGCACCCAACTTGCTAATTTTGGATGAACCAACCAACGACCTCGATATCCAAACCCTGAGCATCTTAGAAGACTATCTCACCGAATTCCCTGGTTGTGTACTAGTGGTTTCGCACGATCGCTATTTCCTCGATCGCACGGTCGAAAAGATTTTGGCTCTAGAAGGTGATGGCGAAATTCGGGAATATCCTGGTAATTATTCTGTTTACCTGGATTATCAAAAACAAGCCGAGTCTGCCGCTAAAACCCCCAAGAATACGCCCAGCAATCCATCACCCAAATCTGCCCCGCCGCTGTCTACCAAGAAAAAGGCACTATCAGCCTGGGAAAAAAGGGATTTGGGCACTCTAGAGGTCAAAATTGCTAAGTATGAAGTAGATAAAACTGATTTGGAACAACTCATGGCCGCCGCTAATCACGCAGATCTACCACCCTTAACGAAACAACTACGCGATCTAGAAAAGTCGATCGAGACTACTACCACCAAATGGATGGCTTTAGCCGAGCGCGATAGCTAGCAATTCCGGTTCGGGCTACTCTTTAATTTCAGATTTCATGCGATCGAGCGTCACGCTCATTTGCTGGAACATTTGTTGAGGAGTCATCCCGAACTGTCCCAACTGGGTGGTCATTTGCTGGACAGTCATCTGCGCCATAAAGTCATCGGACAGCTCGAAGCGCTTCATGAAAATCTTATAGCGATCCATCAGCTCTTCCATTTGATCGATGAACATCTTCTTGCCTTCTCGATCGAACTTCCCATAGCTGCTGCCCAAGTTCACCAGATTCTGATAATCTGTGAACAGCTTCGTCGCTTCATTTTGGATAATTTCGGAGTCAAAGAATCCCATAACTGTTTTTACAAGAAGAAGAATTTTAGTCCATAGCCGGGGATCGCTCCCCAGCACCATAATGCCATTGTAATCTAGCTGTTCAGCCTTACGCAGATGCGGTTTCCCTCACCACTTAGCACCGTCTTAAATCAGCCTCAGCAGCGATCGATCGCCGTTATCCTAGCGTTGGCGGGAGTGGTGTTGCCCGTAGCGGGTTTTCATAAATTTTATTTACGCCAACCAATTTGGGGCGCTGTTTACTTGCTGTTATCTTGGACACCGATTCCCCATGTGGCAGCGGCGATCGAGGCCGTATGGTATTTGTTTCAACCCGAGGGACAGCAATTGGGTCAGTTACCAGCAATGCTGATACCTGGCTCGGTGAATGTGATTGCGCCTGCTAATCCAGTCGGTAATGCGATCGAAGGAATTAGGCAGCTGGAGCAACTGCGGATCGATGGGTTGGTGACAGAGTACGAATTTGAGCAGAAACGCCGTCAACTGTTAGATAAAATCTAAAACTTCCGGATAGTAAAATCAGCAACGCGCACGCCAATGGGTCGCATCTCAAACGCGATGGACTCACCGGCGGATAGCACTGAGACATATAGATTGATATCTTGATGAATTACTACCGAACCATCGCGTCCATCTTGGGAAGCCACCAGCCGCAGTTGGCCTTGTTTTTCTGATAATGGAAAATTGTGTTGGTCGTAGCGGGGGGAATATTTTGTCGATTCTCTTTCAGAGAGGCTTCGCCAACGGGTAATATCCAGATTTGCAGTAAGTGTAGTGGTGCGGTGTCTGAATTATTAAATTCACTGTGTTAAATGCCTGTACCGGCACTCATGACTTGGACATCGCCGGGACGAATCACTGAGCCTGTTCCGATACTATCTTGGTGCGCGACTTCTCCCTCTAATACATAGGTGAGAATTTCCATGTCGCGGTGTCCCTGTGTACCAAAACCCCCGCTGGGAGAGATTCGATCGTCATTAATTACCCGTAGCGATCGAAACCCCATCCGCGCTGGATCTTGAAAATTACCAAATGAAAATGTATGGTAGCTATCGAGCCAGCCCATCTGGGTACGACCGCGCAGATCGCCTTTATGTAGTATCTGTGCCGGAGGATTTTGAACTGTTTGTGCCATAGTGGGAACCATCTCATTATCTCTTGAATCAGTTTTGCAGCAAGCTTCTGACTAATACTATTATCAATAGTATCATGCTGTTGATCGGCATTGTTGCGACTGCTGTCAGAACGTTTA
>CAXTSZ010000057.1:0-21155 GCA_964247125.1 uncultured bacterium | reverse complement strand
TGGGCATTAAAGAGCAGATGGTTCAAAGATATGAATCTACTGGCTATGAATCGATTAGTTATCAACGATTAGTTGAAATATGGAACGCTTTAGAGGCATCGATTCCAATAATTACGGTCAGATACGCCAATCATCTAGATTTACCAATTTGTGAGGTAGATACTCATACTAGTAATGCAACTATCCGCTCCAGCAATCTATCGCAGACCATGGCTGCTTTAACTGCACCAGAAGTAGTACTACCCACCGATCCATTGGCATCAGCGCGGCTCCGGGGGATGAAAGTTAAGCAGGAACTACTGTATCTTGATGGTCAACCGCTACGCAGCGAAGAAGTCGCCCAGTTATTAGGAATTTCCCGACAGGCTGTAGATAAACGGCGTAATAAAGGACAGCTTTTAGCTGTTTCTTTAGGAAGAAGAGGTTACTTCTACCCCCTCTGGCAGTTCCGAGATGGGGCTATATTGACTGGACTCGATCGCGCATTATCTGCCTTAGCAAAATTCGATCCTTGGACACAGTTGATGTTCATGAAAACCGGAGATCTACGACTAAATGATCGAACTCCCTTGGAATGTCTAATTGCTGGTGATATTGACTCAGTAGTCAACGCTGCTGCTTGCTACGGTGAAACCAATCCAGCCTAAAGATCCCCTAATTCCTCATCCACCGCCGCCTACAGATTTCAGAACCAGAGAATTACCAACAATCAGCAGTCAGGGAACTTGGTACCGATTTAACGACCGAGAGTTTCCCTCTAGCTTATACTTTGATCGATCTGGCAAAGGCAGATTTGATAGTCCGGAGCAGGGCTACGGTATTCTATACGTGGGAGCTGATATTTATGCTAGCTGGATTGAGTGTTATGGGCGAACTCATGGAGCTAAGGGCGTTTCGGCAATCGCCCTGCGCCAACGGAATTTGTATGCGATCGATAGTCGGCGAGAATTAATATTTGCTAATGTGACTGGAAGTGGTTTAGTGAAAATGGGAGCCGATGCCAGATTGTCATCAGGTTCATATTCGGCTGCCAGAGAATGGGCACAGGCGATCTTTGATCATCCGCAAAAAGTAGATGGCATTAGATATCGATCGCGCTATGATGATACACGGTATTGCTATGGGATATTCGATCGCGCAGTATCACCAGTGGTAAATCACGATGTCAGTGACTTCCGAGAAAAGAATTTGGGTAACTTACTGGAATTTGATCCAATATTATTGGCTGAAATCTTAGACTGTTATAACTATGGTTTGTTGTAAATAGTTAAATGCAACTCCATTCAAAATAGAACGAAATTCATGTAGAGCAACGCTTGCACTTGCCAATTCCGATATTTATTGATCTACGTCAATTTGCTTAATCAAGATAAATTACATCATATTTAGCCAAGAACTAACTATGAAAATCGATAAGAGGATAGATGCTTTTGAGATGAATAATTTATGCCCAGAAAACTTATCGGGACAATGGCTGCTTTGGCCTTGGGATTAAATTCTTGCGTGTCACCACCTGCAATCCCTACCCCTAAAAAAACAGAGGCTCTCCAGCCCCCAATACGGATATTTGTAGCGATCGACGATTCCATGAGCGTCGGGGAATCCAAAATCCCTCGGATGAGCATCGAAAACCTGCGACCTTTGACAGAATTGATTGAAAAATGGGGTGGTGAACTCCGGCTTGCTGAAGTCTGCACCAACTCCGATCTGCGGATGAACAGCTTTTATGTAGCTGAACCACTAGTTGCGCCCCAACCACCTGCTCCGCTGGGAACCGTCAACCCTCTGGATCTGCCCAGACTGCAAAAGCTGCACCGCGCAGAAGAAAAGATTTATCAACAAAAGTTGGCATCTTACAACCAGTCAATGATGATACGACAGCAAAAAGCCCAAGGGGATAGCGCCGAGCTTATGGCCAAAGTTAGCAAAATCTTGGAAAAGTCCCCCAGTTGTCAAGCCTCAGACATTAAAGGACTCATCAAGCGTGGCGATTTGTATATGTCTGAGACTGGCAACTGGCATCAAACACCCAGAAATGTCGCTCTCTTGGTCACTGACGGTCTAGAAACTGTTCAGAAGCAACCGGAAAAGGTGGAATTTAGCAGCAAACCACAGGTTTTGCTGGTCAGTAGCGGTGGTCAAGCTGGCATCCTTCAGCCTCTCTTGGGCAGTGAGAAACCTTATGAATCGATCGAAGGGGCAGTAAGGTTTATCACGGGTCAATAGCTATTATATAGGTCAAGAATTTGCCAAACCAAATGACTAGATAGCGATTAATAAATATCAGGGTGAGCGTTAAATTTTACAACTCTAGGTAACACCATGAAAGCTAATCATACCGACTTTGATTTTGATGATCGACCCTCACCGCCTCCCAATATGGACGTGGGCAACCAGACTTTACAAAGGGCTGAAGACGATTTAAGCAACCGTTGGAACATGTTTCAGCCGCATGATAGTCAATACTGGCGATATGGCCACAAGAACAGACGCCACTTAGAAAGCACTGCGGCAGAAGATTCTCAAGACAAAAACCTGCTATGGCCGATTGGCGCCAATGTAATTCTGGACTTGCTCTTGTTCCACAGTTTGGCCGATTATCTGGTGCGGTCATTGATCCCAGCGGCACCCACTTGGCTTATTCTGCTGGCAACTGTTTTATTCCCCTTGGTTTACATTGCATCTGAGTTCAAGCTTGCTCAATTCATTCAGGTGGCAGTGGTCAATTGGCGAAAAAATCCTTATGGTCGGTGGCTAACTTTTTGGGTGGCATTTTGGTATGTAGCTGGGTTTTGCTGGGCTGTATTCCCTTCTGCCGTATTTGCCTATGTGATGCACTTATCACAAGCAGAAAACCAATTGTCTTGGATATTCGTAGGGATTCTGGCTCTGTTGGGGGTAATTATTCATCTCACGATTGTCTTTGGAGGTGAATCAGTGATTGAGGCTAAAACCCGTTGGGAAGCCCGGGGCAAAGAGAAAAAGTTGGCCAGAAGACGCTTGAAGTCCTATCGGGCATTGCGGCAAGCCGCAGGGAAAACCAAGGGGATTGCGAGCCATTTTGCCCAGATTGCACAACAGCATAATACGGTTCTCTACTTTGTCGGCTTAAGTCAGGAATCATTATCTATCATTGAGTTTATCGATCAGGGCTACTTCAATCTACACCCCAAGGATCGGCCATCAAAGTACCGTTTCCGTAAATACTGGACTCCAGACCAGGATGATGAAGATCCCCCCGCTGGGCAATCTTTCGTAGAGGTGGCGTAAAAAATCAATGTGGGAAGCAATTATCAAATTACTTCCCACATTGATTGTTTGGCTTGATATAAGCAGTCCCTGATAAAAGCAATGAATCTTTAACTCTTTAACTTTTGTTTCAATTTAGGCTCAAGTCAGAGCCGATCGACGAAATTCTAAGCAGCGGCTCAGTGGTCATTCTCTTTCGTGAAACTTGTCTATGTTTAACAAAATATTTAAACTTCCCCTTTATACACAAATCATCATTGCTTTGGGCATTGCCGTGATTTTAGGGATCTCGTTGGGTGCCGGTAGTCCCATTACCAGTAAAGAGAACCTCGAACATTTGGCACTACCAGCCAAGCTGATCATCCGTGCCCTCAGTACCCTGGCTACGCCGCTAATTTTCCTCTCTATTATCAACACGCTATTGACTGCCGAAATCCCGCAGAATGCTGCCAAACGTCTGGGCATATTGCTCACCACCAACACTGTCGTAGCAATCGGCATTGGACTCACCGTCGCCAATGTGATCAAGCCCGGTAACTTCGGTAAAAAACTCACCCCCGACCAAAATAGTGCTGGTGATCTTTTAGCGAAAACCAAATCTTTTGATCCTTGGCAGTTGCTAGATGGGATTGTCCCCGACTCGATCGTTAGACCCTTTGCCGATACCAACAGCGTTATATCCCTGATTTTATTAGCATTGGCCGTGGGTGTTGCGGTGCGATCGATCAAACAACATCAAATTCAGCGCCAGCAAATTGCCTATCAATCCCTTGAACATGTTATTGGGATGCTGTTTGATACCATCATCAAAATTTTGCATTGGGTGATTGCCTTAGTGCCATTAGCGGTGATGGGGATTGTGGCCAAGACGATCGCGATTAAGGGCTTTAGTCCTTTTCAATCGCTGTTGGCTTTTATTCTGGCGGTGTTACTGGCCTTGTTTTTGCAAGCTATGTACTACTTGGTGCGGGTGCGGTTGGGTTCTTGGGTTAGTCCCCAGCGGTTTTTAACCCAGGGTATCGATCCGCTCGTGGCAGCTTTTTCGACGGCTTCTTCGACGGCTACCATGCCCATCACCTATGAAACCCTGATCAACAAAGTGGGATTGCGGCGCTCTTCGGCATCCTTGGGGGCATTGGTCGGTTCCAACTTTAATAATGATGGTACGGCTTTGTATGAAGCGATGGCCGCGCTGTTTGTGGCGCAGATCCTCGACCTGAATTTGAGTTTCCTTCAGCAAATTGTGGTGATGTTGACTTCGATTTTTGCTTCGGTGGGAGCTGCTGGTATTCCCGAAGCGGGGCTAGTGACCATGAGTTTGGTATTTCGATCGGTAAACTTGCCCCCAGAATACATCACTATTTTGTTGACAGTGGATTGGTTTTTGGATCGATCGCGCACCGCCATCAATGTCATGGGAGATATGACCGTGAGTTCGCTAATTGATGGTAAACAGCGATCGATTGCCCCTGATGAGCTGCTAGAGGACATGTAAACTGAGCAGTATATAATGGTGAGAAACCAAGCATTTGGTCAGGTTCATGGTTCATGCTCCCGTCAAGTCTATTACCCTGGCAGAATTCCTGGCACGGCCTGAAACCAAGCCAGCCAGTGAATTTATCAATGGCAGCATCATCTCAAAACCTATGCCCCAAGGAAAACATAGCACAATTCAGGGGGAACTAACTGCTGTTATCAACGCTTTTGCCAAACCTCCTCGAACTGCTTGGGCATTTCCAGAACTACGTTGTACTTTTGGTGATCGCTCGACCGTTCCCGATGTCGTGGTTTTTACCTGGGATCGGATTCCTACTAATGAAGACGGTACAATTGCTGACCGTATTTCGATCGCTCCAGACTGGACAATTGAAATCCTCAGCCCCGAACAATCCACCAGTCGCGTTACCCGTAATATATTGCACTGCCTTAGTCATGGGACTCAAATGGGATGGTTGATTGACCCGAGTGAGCAAATGATCTTTACGCATACAGCACAACAATCGACCCAATGTTTTGAAACTGTGCATGATCTGCTGCCTGTTCCCGATTTTGTACCAGGATTAAAATTAACTCTTGGTCAAATTTTTGACTGGCTCCAAGTTCACAGATCTTGAATTTGGATTGGTCACTTCCGGAGCCGACAAGTACTCCGAAAAGCGTCCGAACTTGGCTCCTGCCAAGAGTAAGAAAAATGACTAATGGCATTAATCTGTGGCGAAGACTGATGAATTCCCGCCAATTGCAGTTCGATCGCTGGCCGATTCTCAAAACTTCTGCCCCATACCCCGGCTAGTGCTGGTATCACCGTTGTAGCCGGGGGAGCCGCTTTGAGTAATTGTTTGACCTGTTCTTCGATACAACTACTTTTGCCGCAGATTGCATAGGCCATCGGATGCCATTCAATATTGGCCGGAAACTTTTGCCACTGTTGGAGCCGCGAATCGAACCCCTGACCCACCGATCGATTGGCCTCTGGGAAAAAAACCGCTCCTGACTTTACCCCGGCGCGTTGAGCCACACTAGCGGCCTCGCTTAAATATTGCACCACCCCCTCCCCGGCATAGTTGGTAGCCAACTGCCATAGTTCTTTTTGGTATAAGACTGCTCGATCGGTGCTGGGCAATTCCATTTCGCCCTCAACTACTTGACGATCGCGCCACAGTGGGTTCAGCTCTTCGGGAAAGGCCGCATCCATTTGTTCAATATTCTCTGGCTGGAGATTGCCTTGAGCCAGAAATATCTTCATTAATTCTGCCCCTTTTTTGTTCTTGGTCAGGGCTTCCAGGTTGCGCCGCGCGTCTGCCCCATAAATCCACAAGTCCTTGATATTGGCCGCTACCGATTGCGCTCCTCTACCCCTCGGATAGCGAATATAATCAAACAAAATACCATCGGGATGACGCTTGGCGACCTCACTGACCATCAGCTGAAAATCGGTGCGAGCTTGATTACTGTAGGGGTTAACAAACAAAACGGAAGCGGGACCATTTCCCACCGGTTGATTGCCCTCATCTCCAGCAAACCAGCTTTTTTCGCCCCGACCATTCACATTAATCGCCGTATCACGATTGGCCTGCAATGCATAGTTAGAGCCAAAATTGAGACTGTACACCCACGCATAGACCTTTAAGCCACGCTCTCGACCTTTCTTGATTACTTCTGCCAGCAGATCGGTCTGGCGGACACTGCCAGTTTCTAATACTGCTGGCCAAATGGTGGGGTTACTGCCTTGCGGCAACAGCACTCGGCCCGCATAAAAAGTAGCCAAATAAATTTGGTTGTAGCCTTTGTTGACGGCATAGTCCAGCAATTCATCGATCGCTCCTGGCCGGGTGTCACAGGGATACATCCGGATCCACAGCGCTTGGGTTTTTAGCCAACTGCGCTGCCGACAGCTTTGCAAGTTCTGGGCGTGCTTATTTCTAATCTGAGCATACAGATTTTGGTGATTGGCATTGCCCTGCATGGCCGCTGCGCGCAATTTGTTTTTTTCACTAACTTCTGCTGTCGATAGAAAACAGTAATCGGTATTAATCGCCGGATTGCTAACAGTCGTTTGGGCAAAGGCTGGGGCGATCGCCATCCATAGGTTGGTGGTTAGTAAGAATCCCGTTGTGAGTCGGGGATATAGCCAGCTTGGAATATTTTTGATCAGCGTCATGCAGGAATCTGGCCAACCACATTTTGGTGAAAGGGGCATTTTTCTTTGAACGATAATTTTAGCAAAGTGTTCCAACTTCCTCGCAAAAAAATAAACTGCCCACCGAGGTGCAGCAGTTTGATGATATTTTTTGTTGATTTAGTTAAGCGCCGCGCTCTAGAGCTGCTTCAATTTGCTTAAACTTAGTCGCGAGGTTTTCTTTGAGTTTGTCTGGGACTGGCCGATTGGGATAGGCGGCATAATGGGCGGCCAAGGAATTCAATGCTGTCCGCATACTAGTGTAAGAGTTAAGCTTGGTGAGAGAAGAATCTGTCCGATAACGAGAAGAAAAGTCGTTGATATTTTGGCGAGCTAACGATTGAGCTGTGGCCTTAGCGGGGGTGTCCTCAACGGCATCCAAAGCTGATCGCAGGCTACTCAAAACAGTCAAGCTATCCTGACGATAGTTGCCCACTAACCCGCCAGCAGTTTCGGAAGAGCATCCAGTCAAGCCAATTACTACTACTAATACTAAAGCGATCAATTGTGACCACAGGCGCTGCATAGACATACTGTATGGGGAGATTATTAAATTTAAAATATTTGTTTATCCTACCCCGAATTTTGGTCTTTCTTTCACAAAGCAACCAGGCCAGACAACGGGTGTTAAAATTTTGCTAGTCCGCGCCGCTGTTGAATGTATGCCCATGAGTTCGCGATCGATTACTACTTTGCCCCGTTTTTATGAGCTGCTGTGGGCGATCGCCGGATTATTGCTCATGGTGTGCGCCAATTTTGTGTTGGTCTATGCTGCTACACCATCTTGGCCAGGGTGGCCAGGGCTGGGAGTGTTGCCATTAAATATTAGTTGTCAGGTAGCGGCGGTGTTGTTGGTGGCTTGTGTGGGTGGTAGAAATGCCGGAACGCTCGTGCAGCTGTTGTACCTAATCATTGGTTTGACTGGTTTTTATGCGGTATTCAACGATGGCGGAGGCTTGAATTATTTGCAGAAGCCAGTTTTTGGCTATATTTTGGGTTTTTTACCGGCGAGTTGGCTTTGTGGCTCTTTGGCTTTCCGGCTGCGGCCAACTCTCGAAAATATTAGTCTGAGTTGTTTGAGTGGTTTGGCGACCATTCACTTGGTGGGGATGTTTTATCTGTTGTGCTTGCAGCTAGTTAGTTGGGGGGTCGGTATCCCTTTTTCGCTCCAGCAATTGCTATGGCAATATTCGCTCAATCCTTTGCCTAGTCAGTTGATTTTGGTTTGCGCTACTGCGTTGATTGCCTTTGGATTGCGACGACTCCTTTTCTACTAATTTAATTTTTTAATTCAATTTTTAAGAATACATGTTTAAAAATCAGCTTTTTTGGGTGGCAGCAGCGGCCAGTTTGGCGATCGATCAACTCACCAAATATTGGGTTATTCAGACTATTCCAATCAATCAATCCCAGGCGCTGCTATCCGGCGTATTTCACTTCACCCATGTGGTCAATCGCGGTGCCGCCTTTAGTCTGTTTCAGGGGGAAGGGTGGTTGCGGTGGCTGTCTTTGGCGGTCAGCTTATTTTTAATGTGGTTGGCAGCATTTGGTCCCAAATTAGAGCGACCAGAGCAACTTTCCTATGGTTTGGTGTTAGCCGGTGCTTTGGGCAATGGCATTGAGCGTTTTGCCCTGGGCTATGTGACTGATTTTATTGATTTCCGGCTGATTCACTTCGCGATTTTTAACTGGGCGGATGCCTCGATCAATTTGGGGATTTTGGTTTATCTGCTCTATATTTTCACTAATAGCCGTCGCCCCATCCTGTAAATTCACTCTTTTGGTTAATCATTATGTCCTGGAGTCAAAGACTAGCCTACATTTTTACCAGCGCCTTGGGCGCCACGATTTTGCTGTATGCACTGCGCGGTGTCCAGATTCTGAAGGTTTTCCCTGGTGGGTTGATTTTGGTGTTGGCCGCCGTCTCGATCGCTAGTGGTTTGCTCTATGGGGTCTTAAAAACCAAACGCTGAAGAATAATTATGCTCGAAAGCCATCTAGATCCAGTAAAATATACGTTTTTCGCTGGAACTGTGGCCGCTTATGGAAAGCCTGAAGGGAAGAGACTTGTTGGGAATGGCCGACTTAAGCGGTGCTGAGGTGCGCGGACTGATTGATTTGGCGATCGCTCTCAAAACAAACCAAGTAAATCCGCAAACTCGTCAAACCTTAGGACTCCTGTTCACCAAAGCTTCGACCCGCACCCGCGTCAGTTTTACCGCTGCTATGTATCAATTGGGGGGCCAGGTGATTGACCTCAATCCCAGCTCTACCCAGATTGGTCGGGGTGAACCATTGAAAGATACCGCGCGGGTGCTCGATCGCTATCTCGACATTTTAGCGATTCGTACTTTTGCCCAACAGGATTTGGAAGTGTATGCTGAGTATGCGGAAATGCCAATTATTAATGCCCTGACCGATCTGGAGCATCCTTGCCAAGTCTTAGCCGATCTGCAAACTATTCAAGAAAAGTTTGGTACTTTGGCGGGACTAAAACTGGTCTACTGCGGCGATGGCAATAATATGGCGCATTCTTTACTCTTGGGCGGTGCTTTGGTGGGCATAGATGTAGCTATTGCTGCTCCTACCAACTTTGTGCCTGACCCGGTCATTGTGGCCCAAGCGCAACAAATTGCCGCCGAAACCAATGCCAAAATCACTGTCACCACCGATCCCGAGACGGCTGTGCGCGGTGCCCAGATTGTCTATACCGATGTCTGGGCGAGCATGGGCCAAGAATCCGAAGCGACCAGCCGCCTGCCGGTCTTTATGCCCTATCAGGTGAATACGACTTTAATGAGTTGGGCAGATCCAGAGGCGATCGTCTTGCACTGTTTGCCTGCGCATCGCGAAGAAGAAATTACTGCCGAGATGTTGGAAGGCCATCAGTCTCAAGTGTGGGAACAAGCCGAAAATCGTTTACATTCCCAAAAAGCTTTGCTAGTTGCTCTTCTTGGGCTATCTTTTGGATAAAATTTGCCGTGATCAATGTTGAAATCTGGCGAACAGTTGATCTTCATAGTACTTAGGATCTATAGTAGATTCATATTCATATGAAAAGAATTTTGGTGAGACAGAAGTAACTCTTTTGCAATCTCGTGAGCGCGTCAATTCCCACCATTTTGGTTAGAGATACTTTTCTGCTAACCCAATCACCTTTTAGGAAAAGCTCATGGTACTAAATCCCAATTTAACGAAAGCCCAACAAGAACTATACGATTGGCTGGTTGGCTACATCCGCGACCAGCAACATGCCCCCTCCATCCGGCAGATGATGATGGCGATGGGTCTGAAGTCGCCAGCGCCGATCCAAAGCCGTCTGGAACACTTACGCAACAAAGGTTTTATTCAATGGGCCGAAGGCCAAGCGCGTACCATCCAAATTTTAAAAAATAGTACTAGTGGCATTCCGGTGTTGGGGGCGATCGCCGCCGGCGGCTTAGTCGATCCCTATCTAGATGAAGTGGAAAGATTAGATATTCCGGGTTTCTTTCAAGGTGCCGATCACTTTGCTCTGCGGGTGACTGGTGACAGCATGATTGAAGACATGATTACCGAAGGCGATATGGTGATTATGCAGCCTGTCAGAAATGCTGAATATGTCAAAAATGGTACGATCGTCGCTGCGCGGGTGGATGGCCAGGGTACTACGCTGAAACACTACCACATTCAAGGTAGTAGAGTTACTTTGAAGCCAGCTAATGCCCGATATCAGCCGATCGAAGCCGAAGCCGAGCAGGTAGAACTCCAAGGCACCTTAGTTGGCATCTGGCGCGGCTATTAGCCGTGTAGGTTTTGGCTGCTCTCAATCCTAGAATTGCTATGGGTTAAGCGCAGCTGCAACCCAATTCCCGGAAATTTCACATTTTGCCTACAATAGAAGGCTGGACCATTTACCCAGTCTGACCGTGCGTGACCAAGAAATAGATATTGCTCTCCTGATCGATCATTCCCTATTAAGCGCTACTGCCAGTCCCGAGCAAGTTGCTCAGTGGTGTGCCGAAGCCGATCGCTATAACTTCGCCGCCGTTTGTGTTCATCCTCGTTACGTGCGGCTGGTAGCAGAATTACTAAATAACAGAAAGCCCCAAGTTTGCACAGTGATCGGTTTCCCAACGGGCGCTACCACTGCCACTGTTAAGCTCTATGAAGCACAGGAAGCCGTTGAAAATGGTGCCACTGAATTGGATGTGGTGATTGATTTGGCTAGTTTGAAAGCGGGCCGAATTGATGACGTTCATAGAGAATTAGCCCAGATCTGTGAGGAAACTGGTCAGACTGTGAAAGCAATTCTGGAGATGTCTTTACTGACTGAGGAAGAAAAGCGCATTGCTGCTGAAATTTGCATGGAAGCAGGAGCTAGGTATCTCAAGACTAGTACTGGCTGGAGTGGCGGTGCTACGGTGGCCGATGTGAAGTTGCTGGCGGAAGTGACGCGGGGTGCTGTTGGTATCAAAGCGGCGGGGGGGATTCGGACTCATGCCCAAGCGATCGAGCTTGTGCAAGCGGGAGCCACCCGGCTGGGGACTTCTAATGGGGTAGCTTTACTTCACGAACGTAACCATCCCGATGAGTAATACCTACCAAACTACAGGTATTAATCTGAAGGCCACGCCGCTGGGGGAAGCCGATCGGCTATTGACCATTCTGACTCCAGAACACGGTCTGATTCGGGCGATCGCTCCCGGTGCCAGAAAACCGAAATCTAGTCTGGGTGGGCGTAGTGGCATTTTTGTCATCAACCAGCTACTCGTTGTCCGGGGGAAGTCGATCGATCGCATTACCCAAGCCGAGACCTGCCGTACCTATCGAAATCTATCTACCGACTTATCCAAGTTGTCAATTAGCCAATATTGGGCAGAAATTCTACTCAGTCAAGCCCTCAGCCATCATCCACAACCAGAACTGTACGAGTTATTCATCGTACATTTAGGGCGTTTAGATAGTTTACCCCAGCCCGGTGAAGAGGTTTTGGCCTATCTATGTCAAGGAATTTTTCATCTGCTGGCGGTGGGGGGCATTGCGCCCCAGGTACATAACTGTTGTTTCACCGGTAAAGTTTTGGTCGCAAATTTAGCAGAGCCGCGCTGGAAAGTGGGGTTTAGTACCGACGCTGGTGGTACCGTTGATCCGGCTGCTCTGTTGGACAAGGCTCAGGCGGGGCTATATTATCTGACTGGTTTAGAATTGGTGCTGTTTCAGCAGCTTTCTGCTCCAAATTTGGGCAGTGGGGAAGAGCCTGATGTATCATCAGTGGCCTTGCAACAAGCTTGGTCAAAAATTGAAAAGATTTTGCGGCAGTATATCCGTCATCATTTGGGCATCAGCATTCGATCGGCCGATTTATTGATGGTCGGCAGGTAAATAACTAGATCTAATTCCTGTACAGACTTCCCAGACTTTGGGAAAATTGGGTATGGGATCTCTTAACCTCCGCCAATATCGAATAGAATCTCTAAACCTGGCAGTAACTTTTCTGCTACCTACCATCCTCAGCTACATGCGATTATCAGAAGATCCCCATTCAGAAGTGCCCAACCAGCCGCCGCTAGCTGCCATCGAATCAGAACCCACCGAAGTGTTGGTGTCGCAGGGGATGTCGGCTGTCTTCCAGAACAAAAATTTTCTCACGCTCTGGGGCGGTCAGATATTCTCCCAGCTGGCGGATAAGGTTTATTTGGTGTTGATGATTGCGATCATCGAAAGCCAGTTTCAATCCGAAAATCAAACCATCAGCGGCTGGGTGTCAGCGATCATGATTGCTAGCACTATTCCGGCTATTCTGTTTGGCTCTTTTGCGGGTGTTTATGTCGATCGCTGGAATAAAAAACGAGTTTTAGTCAGCACCAATGTTTTGCGTGGTCTACTGGTGCTGGCGGTGCCAGTCTTACTATGGCTGTCGCATGGGCTGGTCGTGGCCAAGTTACCCTTGGGCTTTGAGTTGTTATTACTGGTGACGTTTGTCAGTTCTACGCTGACCCAATTTTTTGCCCCCGCTGAGCAAGCTACGATCTCGGCGATTGTCGAAAAACCAGATCTTCTCGCGGCCAACTCGCTGTACACGACGACGATGATGGGTTCTTTGGTGGTGGGTTTTGCGGTGGGTGAGCCAGTTTTAGGACTGGCTGATGCGGTGGCGGCGCGATTTGGATTGGGATCGAATATTGGTCAAGAGCTAGTAGTTGGTGGTAGCTATATCCTGGCGGGGCTATTACTTCAGTTTTTGAAAATCAATGAATCCCCCGCCAAGGGCGAAGAAGCCCATGTTTTAGCCGATATTAGAGATGGCATTCGCTATCTGGGTGAGAATCGATCGATCCGGGTGGCTATGATTCAATTGGTAACCTTGTTCTCGGTGTTTGCCTCGATGAGTATTCTGGTGGTGCGATTAGCCGAAATTTTGCCAGAAATAAAAGCATCACAGTTTGGCTTTCTGCTGGCCACGGGTGGGGTGGGGATGGGCTTAGGCGCTCTGCTCTTGGGCTATATCAGTAAATTTCTCAATCACGATCGATTGGCCATGTTTGGTTCGATCGGAGTAGCCGCGACGTTAGCGGGGATGTCTTTATTTACCCATAGCCTGTGGTTGACTGTGCTGATGATTGTTTTAATGGGTGTATTTGGAGCCTTGATTGCCATTCCGATGCAGACTGTCATTCAATCCGAAACACCGCCGGAAATGCGTGGCAAGGTGTTTGGACTCCAGAACAATGGCGTGAATATTGCCCTGAGTTTACCCTTGGCGCTCACTGGCGTGGCCGAAACAATGTTTGGGGTACCCGTAGTTTTGATCGGACTATCTTTAGTTGTGGTAATTTTGACTATTTTTCTCTATGGTCAGCGATCGCCTGCTGCCCAGCACAGCTAAACGACCAAATCCGGTTAAAATTACTGAATAGTGAAAATATACGCCTGCTATCAATTTAGGAGTGGGTTGAAATAAAAATGCATATTGCTTGGCTTGGAAAGAAATCTCCTTTTTGCGGTAACGTCACCTACAGTCGAGAAATAACCAATGGACTGACTCAACGGGGACATAAGATCAGCTTCATGCACTTTACCGAAACCAAAGCCGATCGCGATGATGTGCCGCTACCTTTCTTGTATAAGTCCCAGGTTTTTACAATTCCCACTATTCAAGCCAAAAGAATTCTCGAAAAATCCCTCCAGCGGCGCCGCCCCGATATCGTACATGCTTCCTTGAGTTTGTCACCGCTGGATTTTTTGCTCCCTGAAATTTGCCAAGAACTAGACTTACCCTTGGTAGCTACTTTTCATACACCCTACGATGGCAAGCGCCGTAATCTTACTTCAGGTAGTCAATTGTTGGCTTATCAGCTCTATGCCCCATTTTTAGCTAAGTACGATCGGACAATTATTTTTTGTCAAGAGCAACGCGAGTTGTTAATCAAAATGGGCGTACCACCGGAGCGGATTGTCGTTATTCCGAACGGGGTCGATGAAAGTAAATATGCCCCTGGTCCTTCCAATAGTAAGCAAGAATTTAATGCCGAACAGCTCTATGTTTACCAAGGGCGCATTTCTACCGAGAAAAACGTGGAATCTTTGCTGCGGGCTTGGAAAAAATCTGGGATGGGTGCCGATGGCACTTGTAAGCTAATTATTATGGGGGATGGCACCCTCAAAACTTCTTTGGAGCCGTTTTACGATCAAGTTGATGGTGTGATCTGGCTGGGGGCAATTAATGACGATCAGCGGCGGATTGAGATTTTGCGCGGCGCCGATGTTTTTGTCCTACCTTCGTTAGTGGAAGGTCTCTCGCTATCTTTGTTAGAAGGAATGTCCTGTGGCTTGGCTTGTGTGGCGACTGATGCTGGTGCTGATGGCGAAGTATTAGCTGCTGGTGCCGGAATTGTGATCGATACCCAAGGAGTGTCTACCCAATTACGGGTTATTTTGCCACTTCTGAAGGCGCATCCCGCGCTCCAGAAGATTTTAGGGCAAGCTGCTCGCGATCGCGTCTTGCAAACCTATACGCTCAACGGCAATATTTCGCACATTGAGCAGGTTTACCAAGAAATTATCAAACCGATTCAGCAGGTCAGTTAACCCCCAATAATTGCATCGGCCTCAACTTCAATTAACATTTTGGGGTCAATCAGGCGGCTCACCTCGACCATCGTGGTAGCTGGTCGAATCTCCCCAAAGAATTCGCCGTGTGCTTGACCAGCTTGTTCCCAGTCGGCGATGTTGGCCATGTACAGGCGAGTTCTTACTACATCGCTCATGCTGGCACCGGCTTTGAGGAGTGCTGCTTCAATATTTTTTAAAGTTTGGATGGTTTGGTCATAGACATTATCGGCCAGCTCACCTTGTTCATTACTGCCTGTAGTACCAGAGACTGCGATCTGATTGCCAATTTTTACTGCTCGGGAATAGCCGATAATTGGCTCCCATTTGGAGCCAGTAGCAAAATTTTCTCTTTTCATAGTGATTTTTAGAAATTGTTACGGATGCTGGGCATTAATGTTCCCGGATTTCAATTATTCTACTTTATTCTTCACTGAATATAGCTATCAAGATTTGTGGGAACTAAGTTTTGACCAAGTCTTCCGGAGCAAAATAGATCGGGCGGAAACTTTTCGATCGCTTACTGCATCAATAAAAACAAGAGTGCTACAGACACCACAATAATCCGTATCTAACTTGTGAATATCATCTTCCTCGAAACTGCTGTTGAGATCAGTTTTTAGTGAGAGAAATTTCTATGGGAGATTTTGGGTTAACAGATCTGGGCAATTCCCTAACTCCCATCGATTAATTACTATTCAAGGACAATCCAATTATGAAACTACTTAAAACATTAGTCACAGGCGCTGTATTGCTATCTGTTTCTAGCGGCCAAGCACTGGCTGCCAGTGAAGTCTCCATTGAAGGTGCTGGCTATGGCGGTAATGGCTGTCCAGCTGGTTCTGCTAGTGTAACTGTCAGTCCAGGTGGCCAAGAACTTTCCATTCTGTTTGACAAATTTATCGCGGACAAAGCCACCCGGCGTGTTAGTTGTAATCTGACTATTCCAATTAGGGTGCCACAGGGCTTTCAAATCTCTCTGTACGATGCCGATTACCGAGGCTATGTTGCCCCACGTACTACTGCCAGACTGCGTTCCGAATACTTCTTTGCTGGTCGGAGTGGCCCTGTTTTTCAGCGAACTTTTCGAGGAGAAACTGATTATAATGTCCGCGATCGCCTCGCCACTGTAGCGAATGTCTGGTCTGCCTGTGGTGATAGTGTCAATATGCGAATAAATTCTTCGATGACGGCTAGTGGCCAAGGCAATGCCAGCGTTGATTCCTTTGACCTTTCGCATAAGGGGATGGTCTACCACGTTAAGTACCGGAATTGTCGCCGCTAATCCTAGCGTCTTCTGAATGTCTCATTGATTTTCTAATCATGAGGCATTTAGTCGTGAAAATCTCAATACTCACTGTCTAACTACAAAATACTGGAAATCGACCAATGAAATTACTAAAAATATTGCTAACCAGTGCGACACTTCTATCTGTCTCCAGTGGTCAAGCGTTTGCCGCTAGTGTCATGATTCAGGGGGCTGGCTATGGTGGAAATGGTTGCCCGTCTGGCTCTGCTAGTGTAAATGTTAGTCCCGATGGTCAAGAACTATCAATTTTGTTTGATAAATTTAAAGCTGACAAAAATCAACGTCGCGCCAGCTGTAATTTAACAATCCCTATCAGGGTGCCGCAGGGTTTCCAAATTTCTTTGTACGACGCGGATTATCGCGGCTATGTCGCTCCCAGTACTAATGCCAGACTGCGTTCTGAATACTTCTTTGCTGGCCAACAAGGCCCTGTTTTTGAACGTACTTTCCGAGGCGAGACCGATTATAATGTGCGCGATAGCTTAACAACTATGGCTAATGTTTGGTCAGCCTGTGGAGATAGTGTGAACATGCGGGTGAATTCTTCGATGACAGCTAGTGGCCAAGGTAGTGCCAGTGTCGATTCTTTCGATTTGGCGCATCGGGGCATGGTTTATCATATTGAGTACCGTACTTGTCGTTAACTATAGTTAGTTAGACGAAGCTTGGGGCATCTTTTGACCCAAGCTTCACCGATCGATTTAGCTTATTTTGGTGTCATTGAATTAGGTATCTTGGCGTAGTCGATCGAGTACCGATCGATCTTCCAAAGTCGAAGTGTCACCAGTTACTTCTTCGTCGGCTGCTAACGATCGCAATAAACGGCGCATAATTTTACCAGACCTTGTTTTAGGTAAGGCATCAGTAAACCGGATTTCACCGGGGCGGGCGATCGCTCCAATCTCTTTGCCCACATGCTGTTTTAGCTCTTTCATCAGCGCTTCACTGGCGGTGAAAGTATGTTCCAGGGTCACGAAAGCCACAATTTCCTCGCCTTTTAACTCATCGGGCTTACCCACCACGGCTGCTTCTGCCACTGCTGGATGAGAAACCAGCGCCGACTCCACTTCCATCGTGCCCAAGCGGTGACCAGAAACGTTGATGACATCATCGACCCTGCCCATGATCCAGAAATAGCCATCTTCGTCCTGACGCGCTCCGTCTCCAGCAAAGTATAAATACTTGCCATCTTGGGGTGGAATTTCTTCCCAATAAGTTTGGCGAAAGCGATCGGGGTCGCCGTAAACTGTCCTTAACATGCCTGGCCAGGGATGTTTAATTACCAAATAGCCCCCGGCATTGGTTGGTACTGGCTGGCCAGTCAGATCTACTACCTCGGCGAAAATGCCCGGAAAAGGACGCGTGGCCGAACCGGGCTTTGTGGGAATTGCTCCCGGCAGTGCTGTAATCATAATGCCGCCAGTTTCAGTTTGCCACCAGGTATCGACGATCGGACAACGACCACCGCCAATTACTCGGTGGTACCACATCCAAGCTTCTGGGTTAATCGGTTCGCCCACTGTTCCCAATAGCCGCAGCGTAGATAAATTCCGGGTATTCGGAATTTCCTCACCCATTTTAATAAAAGTGCGAATTGCTGTTGGTGCAGTGTAAAAAATAGTGACCTTGTGTTTAGCAATTACATCCCAGAAACAGCCCGGATTGCTGGCGCGGGGCGCACCTTCATACATCACTGTCGTCGCTCCATTGGAGAGCGGACCATACACAATATAGCTATGACCCGTAATCCAGCCGACATCTGCTGTACACCAATAAACATCGCTATCTTTTAAGTCGAAAATCCATTTGGTAGTAATGTGTGTGTAAAGATTGTAGCCACCAGTGGTATGTACCACCCCTTTGGGTTTACCGGTGCTGCCAGAAGTATACAAAATGAACAGCATATCTTCCGCGTCCATCGCCACCGCTGGACAATTGGTAGCGGCGATCATCTGCTCTTCGTGCCACCAATAATCCCGACCATTCACCATGGCAGTTTCTTGCTTGGTCCGCTGGACGACTAGCGTTTTTTGGACGGTTGGGCAAGCATCGTTTTCGATCGCCAGATCCACCTGCTGCTTGAGAGGGACGATCGCATCCTTCCGCCACCCCCCATCGGCTGTAATCACCACTTTGACTTCCCCGGCCACCAGTCGATCGCGCAGTGCTTCGGCGCTAAAACCCCCAAAAATGATCGTATGCACCGCGCCAATCCGGGCACAGGCCAACATCGCCATCGCCGCTTCTGGAATCATCGGCATATAAATGCCCACTCGATCACCTTTGGTTACGCCCAATTTTTTCAGGACATTAGCCATCTGACAGACTTCTTGATGGAGCTGGAAATATGTCAGCGTGCGCGTATCACCTGGTTCACCTTCCCAAACTAAAGCTGGTTTATCGCGCCGGTTGGTGGTCAAATGCCGATCGAGACAATTGTACGAAATATTTAGTTGGCCACCGACAAACCATTTAGCAAAAGGCGGATTACTCCAGTCCAATACTTGATCCCAGGGCTTAAACCAATGCAACTCTTGCGCAGCTAACTCTGCCCAGAATTTGCTGGGGTCAGCTGCCGCCTGCGCAAAGAGCGCTTCATATTCTGCGCTGCTTTTAACGTGCGCCCCTTGGGAGAACTCAGGAGAAGGTGGAAATAACCGCTCTTCATGGAGAATCGATTCAATATTTGTGTCTGACATAACCATTGGCAAGTGGGGAGCCTGCACCAAGGCGCAAGGCAGTACGCTCCCTATTATTGCCGATCTGCTGTCCTGGTTAGGCACTTCGTCGAGAAATCTCCTATTACACGCGGCTGACCTGCGCACGCCAGAGCAGTTTGTCGCCTTGCCGATATCCGGGATAGCGTACTGTCACCATTTCACCAGCTTGAATCTGGCCACCGATCGCTCCACTTATATTAGAGGTGATCTCTTGATGCTGCTGTGGATCAAAAGGTAATACTGTCCCCACTGTTTGGACTTGAACAACATTCCAGTTAGCTAATAAGCGATCGATCGGCTTCACTAGGGGCACCAATTTACTGGCTGGAAAATCAGGGTTAATCTGAGCTTGATGCGCTGCTGCTGGCCAATAAGTGAGAAAAGATTCGATCGTTTGAATACTCGCTAATTGGAACTCCTGTTGTAAGAATGTCGGCTCTTTCTGATGGAATGACATCCCCGATATGCCCAGTCGTTCTAATAAAGCCCCCAGCGAGATTTGGAGTGATTGGCTGAGTTGATGCAATTCGGCCAGTTTTAGCTGCTCCAGTTGACTCCGCCGCAATTTGCGCAATCGTTTGGTGGATATCCCCGTCCGATTACTAAGCTCTTGCCAGCCAGTGATCTGTCTCGTGGCCATCAACTCTATCAACACTACTTCTAAGGAATTTTCGCCCATAAAAACACAAAAAAAGAGTGTCTTGTCAGCCAAGGCACTCCCATCGATTACTAAAGGAAACTTAATTATCTAACAGACTGCGCAGCATCCACGCAGTTTTTTCGTGCAGTTGCAATCTTTGGGTTAAAAGATCAGCCGTCGGTTCATCACTGACTTTTTCAATAATAGGGAAGAGCGATCGAGCGGTGCGACAAACAGTTTCCTGTCCTTCTACCAGCAGTCGAATCATATCGGTAGCCTTGGGCACATCAGTGGTTTCCGGGATCGAAGTGAGTTGAGCATAAGTACTGTAACTACCCGGAGCCGTAAAGCCTAATGCTCGAATCCGTTCAGCAATTAAATCTACTGCTAAGGCAAGTTCCGTATACTGGGTCTCAAACATCAGATGTAATGTTTGAAACATTGGTCCAGTCACATTCCAATGAAAATAGTGAGTTTTTAGATACAAACTATAGGTATCAGCTAGAAGTTTAGATAAGCCATCGGCAATTTCTTTGCGATCGTCATTATCAATGCCAATATCAATTTTCATTAAATTATTTCTCCATTAAGCGCTTGACCTTCACTACAATCTTAACTCCTCGTATTAGTCATTTTCTGCGCCGCTACTTCAATATTTGCTGCCGCTTCTTCCATCGCCGTCAGATACGTCCCGCCACCTTTGTCATATTGCCATACTTTATATATCCGTAATATTCGACCCCAATCCCTGGCATCCAAATTACCACTATTTTATACCGCCACAGTAGGCATTGAAATTATCCATGAGCTTTCTTTCAGCTTCCCCGCTCGCTGCTATCTTGTGCGAAATATCTTCAGAGTCTTGTGCCAGCTTCTGAAGTTTGCCATTCTTTAAATCTACTTCTGTAGATTGGCTCTGGGCTGCTGAAATTTTACTTAACTCTTTTGTGGCTGCCCCCGTAGATATAGTAATTCTGGTATATTCGCTTTTAAAAGACTTTAACTTTTCATCTTGGACATCTAAGCCCTCAATCATTTTTAGGGCAGATTCAATCCCTATTGCTGATTGACTGAGGTGCTGTGACATTTCCTTCGCTAACCCCTTGAATCCAGCCAGATCTTTAGGCACTTTTTTGCTAAAGGTTTGAGCTGTTTCAGCGTGTTTGGCTAGAGATACCCTCACTCTTTCATTGACCTGTGCAAATTTGTTGCATTGAACAACCCTATTTTCACTACAGGCGGCTAGCAACAAAGTCGTTGAAACACCCAGCACTAAAGAAGTTAATCCTGGATTGATTTTCAACATAATATCTAAATTCTTTTTCATACGCACCACATTTAGATATTAGCAGCACATGATAAAGACTTTCGTTTTCTCTACAACCTAGTACGATCTAACTAATTTTCACAGCACCCCAAAAGAAAGTACTTGACACAAAGGGAGGGAGGGGATATATTTGTAAAGCG
>CAXTSZ010000056.1:0-22863 GCA_964247125.1 uncultured bacterium | reverse complement strand
AATATCACCTAGCCTGACCCATTTCCACATATCAGGACAATCGTAAGGAATTTCATCTGACTTAATTTCTCCTAATGGCTTAGGTTGTTTGATTTTTCCTGTATCCACGAACCGCTGTTTCTCAGACTCGATCGCCTTCAACAATTCACTAGCAGGCTCATCATGGGGATCTTGTGGCACTAACTTCCCCTGCATCGCCAAAGTCAAAATCAACTCCCGCAACTTCTTAATCCCATCCGGCGCAGCAAAAGCCACATCAAAATGCTGATCCAGCAACATCATCGTTTCATTATTCATCACTATTCTCCTAATTGAGCTAGCAAAGCCTGACCCCTGGCCGTCAAACGATATTTTTGCAACCGACTATTGGGCTTATCAGGAATCGTGTACTCAATAAGTTGCTTGCTTAATAGCTCCTTAATCGATCGATTGATAGCCCCTGATACACCATCATGCCCCAGCGCCCGCGCAACTTCAGCCCGCTGCAACGGTTGCTTAACCAGTGCCAACAAAACACCTTTAGATGTTTCTGACTCTAGCCCCGACTCTAGCCCCGACTCTAGCCCCACTGAATCGACTTGTGCCTTTGTCCGACTCACCACCACATGTTCCGCCAAAAAAATCGTCACCCTGACTCTCATCCCCAACTCCAGAATCTGCGGCACAGGCAAACCCAAAACCTCAGCCTCATGGAAAATCTGACGAACACCACTGCCCCATTGCTCAATCAACTCCAGTTCCCGAAACACCCGCGCAATCACTGGATTCCGAATTTTAGAAATACCCCGCTTCATATCCTCGATCGTTATTCCTGGCAACAAAATTCCTGGATTTTCCACCTCAATTCGGTCATCAAAAAAAGCCACCCGAATCGGCGCACCCCGCTGAGAATAGTCACTATGCACCAAAGCATTGATCACCACCTCCCGCAAAATCCCCAAAGGAATGCTCCAAACATCCCGGCGGCGAATCTCCGAAAAGTCGGCACCACGCATCGCATGTTTCTTAAGAAACAGCATAATGCTATCCACCATCTGCGGCCATGAATCATAGAGTTCAATATGATCAAAAATTGCCGCCTTATCTTGACCCACAAAACGCCCGCATTGCACCCAAGCATCCGGGAAATGAAACTCGCGATTTTTACCAAATAGAATCATGGCACCCTTAGTTGGTACCAGCTTCCCTTGATCTTGACACAACAACCTCAACGTCAAAAGCCCCTGCTGATCTAGTTCTCGTCGATCGCGAAAGCATTTTTGAGCAGCATCCAGATCCAAATCAGACTCTGCTAAATCTGGCATGGGCATTTCATCAAAAGAAATCCCCTGACTCGATCGCCGCAACTCCCCAATCAACTCTCGATCGGCCTGCCGATTAGAAGAACCCAACCTTACATACACCCCATTTTCGGCACCCTCCGATCGCAAATAATGAGGTCGAGAATTACTCAGATAAACCTCAATAATTAATAGAGTCTTACCCTCGATCGTCACCATTTCTAAATTTGGGACCAAACGCGGGGCGATCGAATCAGCAATAATACTACCCAAACGTTCCTCCTCATCCAGCGGCGACTCCACCCCCAGCGGCTTTCTCGTCTGGTCATCTACCCCCACAAATATTTTGCCCCCGGCGGTATTCGCAAAGGCCACCAAAGTTTTCAACAAATTCTTGGGTGATGACAGATCGCGTTTAAATTCGATCGTTTTGCCTTCTGGCAAACTCAAAAAATCTTCCATCAACCACCCCCCAAAGCCTGCATCAGCTCTTGTTTCAAAGCATCCTGAGCATTCCTCATCTGTCGATCAATCTCCAAATACTCCCCCATCAACTCATCCGGATCCCGATGATTCACCTCAATCTTATGGGGATTCTTACAATCCAAATTATAGTTACGTGCCTCTAAATCCTGCGTCGACACCTTCCAAGCATACTCACTCTTCTCAAAAAACAAAATATTAGTATTAATGCTCGTATAAGGACTAAACACCTCCTTCGACAACTGCACGATTGTCCTTCGATATAAATTCGTTATCAGCAATTCCCACAGTATTATTTTATCTTTATTTAAGGCAAGAAGGCAATCTCCTTTCATTGTCAGCTTGATTCTCCACTATTTCTCCCACTCTTATCTCGAGGTTTAAAGTAAAGCATAATGGGCATATGCCTAACTTTAAAGTTGCAACCAGATCTTTCATGTTTATGTATGGAAAAGAAGCTTGTGTTCCTGATTTCACATATCCAAACAGAATAGTTGGGCAGCTGTTTACTTGCCAAAAGTTCTTTCCATTTTTGAATCACTTGATTGGTATCTTTTACTCGAATATATATTAATAATCCACCATCTCTTTGATTAGAGTCACCTGTTGAGTATCTAGTAGTAAGCTGCTGAAAACCTTCCCATAAATAGTCGTATTCACGGTGAATCTTTGCTTCCCCAATCCAAGTGAAATCACTTTTTCTAACAACTAGATCTGCATGTCCTCCAATCTTTGAGTCGTGATCAGCGTTATATCCCATGCAACGTAAATTATTTCTGATTTCTATAGTAAGTCTATCTTCTGTATCAGATTGACGTAATTCAGGATTCTCTTCTAGTAGATAAATCACCTTGTCAATATCTTTATAAAGTCTTTCGATAAAATCATCATAAGTTGCTACTAATAATCGAGATGCAAATCCATCTAATCCTGGTATCAAATCTTCTAATCCCTGGAGGTGGCGAAGACTTAATTTTATATCTTCATTCATCTTTTGTTAACTAGAAATACTTTGAACTAGGGAGCTTGGTTGAAAATACATAACAACCTTATCTTCGAAATCACTAACTATTTCTCCATTTTCAGGATGAATAAGTTGTCCTGTTTGACGAGCATTTGTTAATTCAGAATTAGAAATATCAAAATAATCATCATTATCTATAAGCTCAAATCTGGCTTCAAGCAAATGTGTTCTTTCACCACACAAATATTGAATTGCTTTCAATAGCTCCCTTTCTTCATAAGCAACTTCAATCGCTCTTTGTAAGCTACCATAAGTGATATGAAAAGAGTTGTTACTTCTAATCCTCAATAGATAATCAAGTATTTTAATGCAAATCAATGATTGAGGCTTAGATCCCCAATCGTCATTGATTTGTTGCATGATTACTTGCTTATGCATAATAATTAATTAGATCTATACAAGTATGAGATAATTTTTTCAAAAACAAAACTATAATCTTTTAAGCAGCTACATTTAGTCACAATTACTTCATTAAGAATTGGATTTAAGCTGCTCAATGTATGAGACTGACCTGGAAGTAAAAGCTCTGGGTTTGTTTTAAGATCTACCATAATTGGAAACTCCCATAAAATTGCTAACTTATGGGGTGTAATGTGAGGTACAGCTTGTCTACCAGCTTTATGATACATTTCATCCCTAAGATCAACTTTGCCGCGTCTCATTTTTTCGAGTTTTATCGATCCTTCATCAGTAGTAAAGGCTAGTTCACCGACTTTTCCCTCTTGTGAATCATACAAGCGATGAATAAGTGGAAATAGATTAATATTTGTATTTAATATCTTAACGCCTGATCTACTTGTTACTAATTGATTAAATCTATCAATTATTGTAATAAATGCTTGTTCTCTTTCCTGATAAGGAATTCCTTGCACTATATCAATTCTTACTTCTATAATATTTCTCGTTTTCCATAAAACAATCACATCAAAAGATTGCCTTTCATATTTTCTTATTCCAAATATTTCATCGTAACTACTGAGATGTTTTTTTGCTTCATCATGAAGAATTTTAGGGTCTATTTCAGTTTTTTCACTAAACAACCGTTTCGAACAAAAAACAACTGACAAATAATTATCTGAATCTATGATTTCAACTGGCTCAGTTAGAGATTTAACTGTCTTCAATTTTTCTTCAGGCAATAATAAGGGATAGGTTTCATGAAATATATTTTTCTTGATCTCATAACCATTTAGTGAGGTTATTATCTCATCGATTTTCCCTCTGTTAACTTGAAATAGTTTTAAGGCTTTTTCTCCTATTAATAAGTGTTCTTTGTAATGATCTTTCAACTTGTAAAAATTATTAACGAGTTGATCATCGAACTTACCTTCAGGTGCTAATTTTTTAATAGTATCTTCCCATCCGTTTCCTCCTGATAGATCACACAACTTTAAAATGGCTTTCATTACAGTAAAAGGAACTCTCTTGCGGCAACTTTCAAGTAACTGAGTAACAATCATGGATATTTTGCTTGAATCTAATAACAATAGCGTTCCCTATCCTGCTGTAAACGTGATCGGAATACATCTATAGGAATGTTACAGCAATTCTAGTAAGATTTTTTACTCCTATCATGTGATTTAACTTATGAAGTAACGAGAATATGTTGAAAAACTATTTCATAGTATAATTGTACTCTAAAGTATTCTGAAATGGCAATAGGTGAAATTATATTCAAACTACTTCATTAGTTAAAGTATGCTCTTAAAAGCTTTACAGTCATTGGTCATGGCTTGATCGACCAAAATATTTCGATCGGCCAAGAATAAAATCCGGTTTTGCCCCTTGGCGATCGCTTCGATCGTTTTATTGATCGCCAACAATTGATAGTAGCGAGGATGCTTATTACCGCCATCACTGTAAAAATCCTGAGTCACCAATTCTTGCTGTGGTTCCGAAAGTCCCCGGTAAGCCGACCACCATTGCCATAGCGTCTCGGCATCTAGACTTATTTCCTGCCCTAGTATGCAACTTACCCCTTACCAAAATCCGCCCATTGGTCATTGGTACAAATATCCCGCTCGGTGAGATTTTTCTTATTTAGCACCAAAAACTCCGATCGCTTGTGGAATCTTGGTCTTAGGCTGCATTAATACTTGGCCATTAATCACTAACCCCGTACTAGCTCCACCATCCAACATCGCTAGTTGCTCCGCTCCAAAATCCTGCAAAGCCTGAGCTGCATCCCGTTGTCTGGCACTCGGGCTACTAAAAAACAAAGCTGTTTGATAAGTCCCATCACTACGGCGGTGTTTAGCACCAATAAAAGTTCTGGGTAAATATCGATCGGCATTTTTGCCCGCCGTCACAGCCAAAGTCCCCACCACATTGGGCATCGAGCCATCAAAAGTACTCCGACTATAAGGGGCGATCGCGATGCTGCGCTGATTCCAGGCCACCGTCGTAGTCAGGGTCGGAAACTCATTTAACCCATAGCCATAGGTGATCACTTTGCCATCTTTCTTAAAACCAAAAGCAATCCCCGTCGGTTTGTCATAAGTCTGAAAAAAGGTACCATTGATGAGCACCTGAGCGACTCCTGGCTGCTGAATAGCTTGTTGCCAAAACTGCTGGATCGATCGCTGTCCCACTTTTCCATTCCCAGGTAATTCCCCGGTGAGACTAAGCAGCTCCGCCTTGCTTAAATCAATCTCGGTGACATAGCTCTGGCCATCTTTACTCTGCCAAATATTAACGCCCGGTGCCTGGCTAAATATTTTAAAGGCTGGCAACATAGCAGCCTGATCGAGACGAGCTGCATCAACTCGTGACCAGACAAAATAAGCTAGTAATCCTGCGCCAGATAGAGAGGTAAGACCGTAGATCAAAACTTTAGTATTCATAAGATTGACACCATCAAGCGGAAGGTCTTATCCAGAGAAATAAAACTACTCAGTCGGTCTGCTAAAATATTAATCTATGCATAGGAAAATATGATGAAGCTGAACCAGTTAATTGCCATTTTACAGTCAGTGAAAGCTAATTCCACTAAAGGTAAAACTGAGGTGTATCAGCTTGCCCAGAAAAGCAGCTTGTTTCAAGGACTGAGCAGAACCTACCAGTCACGCGAAGAAGATGGATTTGTGTACCCCGCTGAATCGCAGAAGCTCACACTGAAAGCCACGGAGCTAATTGACAAATTTGTCCAATCTTCATCGGAGTTTTTAGATTTGGCAGCGACTCAAGACTACGCCAATACCGAAGCCAGAGCCTCGGTGGTAGTTGATGGCCAGTCGATCTTGGCCGATGTCCCCGTGTCACATTTACTGTTTTTGGAAAAACAGCTCCAAGATATTAAAACTTTTGTGCTGTCCCTGCCAGTGTTGTCGATCGATAAAGACTGGCAACGCGACCCTAATCGCGGCTGTTATGTCACCAGTCCCAAGGAAACAGTCAAGACTAAAAAAATCACTGATTTTGTAGTGGCTTACGAAGCCACCGAGCACCATCCCGCCCAGATTAAAGAAGTCTCTAAAGACGTAGTCGAAGGTATTTGGAGTCTAATCGAGTTCTCGGGCGCGTTGCCTCAAGACCGGGTGAATACCTTACTAGCCCGAGTCGAAAAATTGCAAAAAGCGGTGTTGCAGGCCAGAGAAGAAGCCAACAGTCGAGATGTCCAACAGCGCCAAATGGCTGGGGCAATTTTTGGCTATCTGTTTGCAGAATAAGTTAAGCTGGATCCTGAGCACAATTTTAATCTCAGCACCAGGGAGTTTGCAGGTTCGAGTCCTGCTCCCCAGATTACCTGGGGATGGGCAAATTGGTAAAGCCGCCTAGAGTGCATTAAGTTAATGTTCAATCTTAGATTCTTGCTTGAATCTCAAACTAAAAAACTCGCTCCTTGCATCGACTTTCACAGAATAAGGCTTTTGAGACAGGAGTTCAAATCTCTTCGTTTGCTTACCTTGCGAACGTAGTTTAGCGGTAAAACCTCACGGCATCAGATTAATTCTGCGATAACTGGAAATTACTAGGCAAGATCAGCGTTACAACATTGCCCCGGCGCTTAGGATACAAGTGCCGGGGATTTTAATGGGTGTAGTACTAACCAATATGAGGCGTTACCGGATGGAAGTAGAAGGACAAACCCAGCACCACATAAGCCGCCAGCAACAAAGTACCTTCTAGCCAATTCGATCGACCGTCAGAGCTAATCGAGTTAGCAATTAACACTGCTACGGCCACGGCCACCAACTCAAACGGATTAAAATCTAAATCCATCGGCTGCCCCATGATCAAACCAGCAATTACCAAAACTGGCGCGACAAACAGGGCAATTTGCAAACTGGAACCCACCGCGACCGACACCGCCAAATCCATTTTGTTCTTCATTGCGACCGATACGGCTGTCGCATGTTCAGCGGCATTGCCAATAATCGGTACCAAAATTACCCCTGTAAACAGCGGACTCAAGCCAAACTGACTAGTCGCCTCTTCCAAAGTCGATACCAAAAACTCCGACTCCACCGCGACCAGCAGCGTACAAACTAATAAAACTCCGATCCATAACGGTAAATTCACAGTTGTTTCGCCATCATCAGCCAAGTTCACATCCGCTAATTCTGCCGGTGTAAGATCTGCCAAACCCACATCATATAAATAGGTGTGAGTTTTCATGGAAAACAGGAGCGTCAGCACATAGACAATAATCAAGACGATCGCTACTGCTACGGACAGTTGTTGAATAGTAGCTTCACTGATCCCCGTAGAGGTGTAATCAACAGCGGTGGGTAGCAACATGGCAATCACCGCTAAATTCATACTAGAAGCATTCACCCGCGCAATAGTTGGCTGAAATTCCTGCTCCTTGTAACGCAATCCCCCCAGAAACATCGATAAGCCCATCACCAGTAACAAGTTACCAATAATCGAACCAGTGATACTAGCTTTCACGACATCCACCAATCCCGCGTTTAGGGCCACCAAAGCAATAATCAACTCTGTCGCATTCCCAAAAGTGGCATTGAGCAGACCGCCGAGCGATGGTCCCAATACTACGGCAATTTCTTCAGTAGCCGTACCCATCCAAGCTGCTAACGGAATAATTCCCAAGCAAGCCGTCACAAAAATAACCGGCGCACTCCAATGCAAGAAGTGACCGGCGATCGAAATTGGAATAAAAAGTAATAGAAGAGATAAGATATTGCGGAGATTCATCAATTAACCCTGAGTTAGCACTCCATCCAGCTTACTGGAGTTTTATCGCGGTGCTGATCCGTAAATTTGACGATCATTCCGATTTTGCTTGATCGGCATCAGCAGATTTACTGAATCCTAAGCCATTCACAGCGGCGTAACGATCCATAAAACGCATAAATCTGTCCCATTCGGCTGGAGATTTCATCAAATGAATTGCTTCCAACGCCGCCGGTTGACCATTCACAAATTTGGCCTTGACTTCCCGCGTGATTATTTCACCTTCTTCGTCGATCATGTACAAACCAGTCACAGCATCAGGATCATTACGAAATAGAGCCTCTGGTTTGTCAAAATAGAGAATTGCCGTACCTTCTTGACCATCACGAGATTTAGTCAACCGGACATCAGGTAAAACCCCCTCTGTCGTGCCGCGCGAAAATTGCATTTGAGCCATAGGATAATATTTTATTAAAAACAGTCAAACAATTTTAACATTGTGAAGAGACGGCTCGGCGTTCATTATTCTCAAAAAAACCGCTCTCAGCTAGTAGCTGAAAACGGATTAATAATGGATAAAATCCTGAGCCTACTCTTCAGTAGCAGAAACAAAATCTTCTTCTAGCTCTTCAACTTCTTCCACCTCAGCATCATCAGATGCTTCTACCGAGTGACCCGCAGCCTTGGCAATTAACATTTCACGATACTTCTGAGCCATTTCCTCAGCCATCTCGTAAACCTGTTCACGGTTCTTGATCATGTCACCGGGTTCTGGTTCCAATTGCTTGGTAGAAAGGGAAATCCGACCTCTTTCAGCATCTAAGTCGATAATCATTACCTTAACTTCATCATTCACGTTGAAGACACTATGTGGTGTATCAATATGGTCATGAGAAATCTCGGAAATATGGAGCAAGCCACTGACACCGCCAATATCAATAAAGGCACCGTAAGGCTTGATACCACGGACAGAACCAATCACGACTTCGCCCACTTCTAGGCGATTCATCTTCCGTTCTACTAAAGCCCGCCGATGGCTGAGTACCAGACGGTTGCGGTCTTCATCTACTTCCAAAAACTTCAGGGGCAGTTCTTCATTCAGCAGCTCTTCTTTAGGTTTGCGAGTGCTGATGTGGGAACCAGGAATAAAGCCGCGCAGACCTTCAATACGGACTAACGCACCACCACGGTTAGTCGCAAATACTTGGGAGCGGACGGTGGCATCTTCAGCTTGCAGCTGCCGCACTCTTTCCCAAGCCCGCATGTATTCAATGCGGCGGATCGAAAGCGTCAGTTGACCATCTTCGTTTTCGTCGGTGAGGATGAAAAACTCGCGCGTTTCGTTCGACTGTAAAACCTCTTCCGGGGCATCTACCCGATTGATCGACATCTCCTGGATCGGAATGTACGCAGCGGTCTTGGCACCGATATCAATTAGCGCTCCTCTAGGCTCCAGACTGAAGACAGTACCAGCTACAACATCACCAGGGCTAAAGTGGTAGTCGTACTTGTCTAATAAGGCTGCGAAATCATCGAGAGTAAAGCCGATATCGGTAGTTTTTTTCTGATTGACCATGCGAAATTTCCTAGGTTTAAGTTCTCTGTAGTTAATACGCCCCTTGCTAACAGACCAAACAACAAGTTGCTTATGCTGTTAACACAGCTCTACTATTCCTCACGAGGAGGTGAGAGAGTGAGTCCCCATTTGTTAACTAATGAGGTGCGAAAGTGAGGATTTATAATCCGAACATCACATAATATCACCTTTGCTGAGGTTGAGCAAAATTTATTGCCCGGAACTGGAACGACAATAATTATTAATTCCATCCACAAGGTTTTTTTCGGGGCTGGCCACTTGACGCAAGCGCTCTTGACCCTTGGCCACTTCAGCATTCTTTTTTTGACGCTGGCTATCCAAAATCTGCTTAGTTACCTGGCTAGAATTTTGGTACATCACCATAAACTGATCTTTGATCTCTTTCAACTTAGGATCGCCCACTTCGATCGCCTTCATAGCTTGGGCACCCTGAGCGAGAGTATCAGCAAACCTAATTACTGGCTCTAAATTATTTTTAGTCACATTGGTACTGAGCTTTTTGGTATCTTCCACAAGATTATTGTGTACTGCTTTAATTTTTTGACATTGAGATACCTTACTTTCACAGCCAGCGAGTAAAAAGCCCACAAGCAGAAGTAACAACCAACGGGGATTAGACTGCAACACAATATTTAATTTATATATTTAACTCAATATCTTATTGAAGCAGAGGCCTGTCCAGATTTCTAGATGTTTACTAATAAAGAAATTCTGGTGACTCACTGCTATTTAGCAAGCACACAGATCGCCAAGCTGAAAATCTAATAAGCTTCTTGCAGCTCATAGAAGTCTGGCGAAATATAGTCCTTACGGAGTGGCCAACCCACCCAATCTTCGGGCATCAAAATGCGCTTCAAGTTGGGATGTCCAGAATAGACAATGCCATACATGTCATAGGTTTCCCGTTCTTGCCAATCCGCCGCCTTCCAAATCCAGTATACCGAAGGTACCACGGGGTTTTCTCTGGGCAGAAAAACCTTGATCCTAATTTCTGCGGGCTGACTAGCTTCATCAGTCAACTTAATGAGGTGATAAAAACTCACCAAATCACCACCAGGAGCAACATCATAGCCACCTTGGCATTGCATATAGTTAAAACCATAGGCATACAAGGCAGTACAGATAGGTAACAGGAACTGAGCCTCGACTTTGAGCACCTCTACACCCAAATGATCTAGTTCGAGCGGGGTGTGATCGACAAAGCCATTGGCAGTGAGCCACTGAGAAGCTGCACCAATAGCGACCAGCGGTGCTGGGGCAGCTTCAGTTTCGTTAATAATTTCTTCAGCCACGATTGACCTCTTGTTTGGGGGTAGTTAACAGAGCGGGGGGAATGGGCATTCCGATCGCAGCAGCTAGTTCAGCCGGGGGATTAACATGGTTACCAGTCTGGAGATATTTACCAGTCAAGATTGGCTCTACTGATCGCATTTTGTGAGTCGTACTGTAGTAACGGTGAGTTTGTTGAAGCTGATCACGCTCTTGAATAGATTCGTTAGCAATCTTTTTACGCAGCTTAATAATGGCATCCATCACAGCTTCTGGTCGAGGTGGACAACCGGGCAAATAGATATCTACCGGAATCAATTTATCAACACCTCGCACAGCAGTGGGCGAATCGACACTAAACATCCCACCAGTAATGGTGCAAGCACCCATGGCGATAACATACTTAGGTTCGGGCATTTGTTCATACAGACGTACCAACGCTGGCGCCATTTTCATGGTGATGGTACCAGCAGTGATGAGTAAATCTGCTTGACGGGTACTGGCGCGCGGCACCAAACCAAAGCGATCGAAGTCGAAACGCGAGCCAATCATCGCCGCTAGTTCAATAAAGCAACAGGCTGTTCCAAAAAGTAGCGGCCACAAGCTAGACAATCTAGCCCAATTATATAGGTCGTCTACTGATGTCAAAATCACATTTTCTGACAAGTCGTTGGTGATTTGCGGGCGTTCTAACGGATTAATTAAACCAGTGTTATTAATCATGACCATTCTAAAGCTCCTTTGCGCCAGGCATAAACTAAGGCAATGACGAGAATTGCAATAAAAACAAGGGCTTCAATAAAGGCTAGTAGACCTAGCTGATTGAAGGCTACCGCCCAAGGATACAAAAATACCGTTTCCACATCAAAAACCACGAACACGAGGGCGAACATGTAGTAACGAATATTAAATTGGATCCATGCCCCACCAATCGGTTCCATGCCAGATTCATAGGTGGTGCGGCGTTCTGGTCCCCCACCAGCGGGTCGGAGCAGTTTGGATGCCGTCAGCGCCAAGAAAGGTACAAGGCTGCACACCATTAAAAATCCCAGTAAATACTCGTAGCCATCTAGAACAAACACAGGTCGCTCTCTTCTTCAATATTGAGACTAGAAACATCAATTATGTTAACACAGGGGAAGGATCGCACGGTGGCCCGACATTTGAGACAGACACAGGCACCTATAAAATAAGCAAAAAAGCACACTAAAATCTTTAGTGTGCTTGAATCAGATGTTTCCAATTAAAAATCGATCGATTTAAGCCTTAGTTTCGAGGCGAGTGTAGAAGATACCGCGAATTTTTACTTCTTCTGGCTCATCAGCACCCAGGTCAGTATCAGAAGTTTGTTCGCTTTCAAAAATACCAGCAACTTCACCAGTAACGCTGTTTACTTTAGCAACCTCAAAGGTAATGTGACCCTTGTAGCTGTTCGAGTTCTTGACGTTAGTCCGATTGAGCTTATCGCTATCAGCTTCGGCTGGCAGAGCGATCGCATTGTCATAACCGCTAGCTACCCCCCGACCCTTTGGATCAAGGAAAACAGAACCACGGTAAGAAGGTACTTTAAAATCCCCACCAAAGTCGGTAGAAGTATTGAGAGCAGTGACAGTAGCATCACTAGTAGCGACCAATTCTTTAATAGTGAAGAGGAAAGGTACTAACTCGCCACCGGGCATTTTGACAGTGATTGCTTGGAAGTCGATGCCATCTTCTTCCGTGAAGACTAGTTTGCCGTCACTATTGATTTTGACAGTTCCTTGAATTTGATCCAGGCTGGAAGTAGAGCGAGTTACGACCTTACCAGTGACAAACTCAGCCGTCTGTCGCTTGTTCAGTGGTTCAGCTTTAACAAAGTAATCAGTAGGTTGTAGACACATATCTACAAACTGATAAGTCTTATTGTTATCGATATCGATCGAACCTCGACTGATATCAGAAATAGTAGGGCAGTTATTTGCTAAACCAGTGTTACGAATCTGCTCGTAAGTTAGTGGGATACTGCTAGCATTCGCAGGGGCTTCACTACAAGCGGTTAAAAAACCGATGCAAACAGCCATGAGTACCGCGATTAATCCACGAAAGTTCATGTTTAACCTCAAATTTGGGAAATTTAATATTATATTTCTGGACAGATATGTGAGCAGTAGCTAATCACTAACTGCTGACAAGAGCAAATAAATAACAACCATATATTAGGCAATCGCCAGAAGCGATCCAACTTAATTACAGATTTTCTTGCCCATTACTACTAATCTATTTACCATGAATTGGCTCATACTGTCATGCTGGACAGTATGAGCCTATAATTGGATGCCAACTGCGCACACTTTTTGGAAAACGTAAATTTTAGTAACATTTTCGACAATTTGTCTGGGATCAAAATGAGTAAAGATGTCAATTTGACTAGTCTAATAGCGCAGATCGGTGAGGTTAGTCGTCAGTTAGCCACGATGCATCAACATGATGTGGTGGAACTACTGGCAATTTTAAGGTTATTAGAGAGCCTGCATCGCGAGATTCGCGAGGATTATTTTCAGGCAGCCATGCCCAATAATCGGCATGGCCTATATAGTTTGTTAATTGAAATCGAAGAGAATGGGGGCTGGCCTTATATCGATCGACTAAAAATCCAGTCTTTGCTGGCCAGCATTCTTCCCGAAGAAGAGCAAACAGCTAATAAATCGACCTAATGTTTGATACCCAGCAATGGTAATCGACCAGTCAATCCCGTCATCAGGCGCAAAGAAAAATGCTTCAGAGGCGGCACTAGCTGTAACAATTGGAGACCCAACCGCCGCACTACAATTATGGGCAACCACTGGTTGGAGAATAGTCGATCGAGAAAGTCGGTAAAGGCTAAAATTATCCAGTTTTCTGGTTTTCTCCACCGTTGATAGCGATCAAGCACTACTAATGAGCCAATGTCTTCACCCCGAGTGTGGGCGGCAATAATGACTTCGGCGAGAGCCGCCGCATCACGAATACCGAGGTTCATGCCCTGGCCAGCGACAGGGTGACAACAATGGGCAGCATCACCTACAAGAGCCAGTCGGTCTTGGACATAGCGATCGCTTTGCATCAGTTTGACGGGAAACAGAGCGCGGGGGCTATCTAAGGTTAATTTGCCGAGCAAATCGCCAGTAGCTGTTTCGAGACAGGAGATAAAGTCACTGGCAGGCATGTCTAATAATTCTTGGGCGCGATCGTGCGGGGCAGTCCAGACAATTTGCATGCGGCCATCGGCGAGTGGCAGGACTCCCATGGGTCCGTCGGACCAGAAGCGCTCGTAAGCAATATTGTGATGAGGCCGCTCGGGCTGGATGGTAGCAGTGACACAAGATTGCCAGTAGGCCCAGCCTTTAGTACGAATACCAGCTTGCTGACGCAGAGGAGACTGATGGCCATCGGCTCCAATCACTAGCTTGGCCTGCAAACACAGAGCTTGGGTAGCAGTTTGGACTAGTAGCTCAGTTTGGCCAGTGGCCGACTCTAGCCGCTCGACAGTAGCGGGACAAAGGTAGGTAAAGTTGGGAGCGGTGGCTAACTTAGACTGGAGCGCAGTCAACACAGTCTGGTGGCCAGCGGAGTAACCTAAAACGGCAGTGCCCAGATCTTCAGGAAATAGCTGCACGACTTGCGGATGGTCGGCATCAGAAATTTGGATTTGGCTGAACTGACTGAAATGGGGCAACATTTGCTCCCAAATGCCTAAGTTGGCGAAGATCTGACCAGAGAGAATAGACAGTACATAGGAGCGATCTTTGGACAGTGACTCGACCTGGGCTTCGATGAGAATGACATTGAGATCGGTCTGCTGAAGAGCCAAGGCTAAAGTGTGACCAACAATGCCACCGCCGACGATCGCAACATCATAAACGGCGGTGGCTGAGAAAGAAGGGGTAGCGGCGATCATGGAATACTCTGGTGCTTATCAAATCTTTATATCTATGTATTTATATTCTGACAGATTTTTTTCGATCGGGCATGATGAGCTGGCGTAATATTGAACTGGCGATCACCAAATTCATTAGTGGGTGCCACTTTTTCTAGAGAGAAATCATAATTATAATGACAATTTTGCGAGCCATAAAATGATGAGTATTATGACAATTTGTTTACTTTGAATATTCTCTTGAGAAAGTTATATTATCCCCAATTTGTTTATGACATTTGGCTGAAATTCGACATGGCAAATAGTTCTGAGAATAACTAAGTGTACACTTAATTATTCCTTAAAAGAACTGCCAGGTAATTTAGATGGGAAATAGTCAAGTATTTCGGATCAATAGCCCTCAAGTTGCTTACGAAACGATCGATGGCGAGGTGGTCATCGCCAATCTAGACAAAGGGTATTACTACAGCTTACTGAAAACTGGCGCAGCTGTTTGGAGTGGAATTGAGCGCCAGCTGGACAGGCACAGTATCATTCAAGAAATGACGGCAGCATATGAGGGAAGTACCGCAGAGATTGCGGCCGCAGTTGATGAGTTTTTGGAAAATTTAGAGCTGGAAGGAATTATTGTGGCTGGTGCAAGCCTGGACTCGTCTAAGACCACCAGTAATGCTCCCCCAATGGTGGAGACCAGCAACAAGTCCCCCTTTGAAAAACCCATCCTGGAGAAATTTACAGACATGGAAGATTTATTACTACTTGATCCGATCCATGAAGTGGATTTGGAAGCTGGCTGGCCTAATGCAAAAGCAACCTAACTGACTATGAGCGATCTCTTTTCCCGCGCTGGCAGTTATCGGCTGACCCCAGAACAAGTACTACTGCTCCAAGCCGTGCTGCTCGAGGGATCAGCGGCACTAACAGCCTGGGAACAGTGGCAATCCTTAGTGGATATCGAAGTTTTAGACAATAATTCTCATGTACTATTGCCACAATTGTACCAAAGCTTGTTGGCTCATGGTGTCGAAAATCTTCAGATGGCCAGGTTGAAAGGGATCTATCGCCGTAATTGGTATGCCAATCAATTGCAGCTCAAACAGCTCAAAGTTGTGTTATCTCATTTAAAGAATGTGGGAATCGAGGCGATCGTCTTGGGTAACGCGGCTAGCAGTTCTGACCAAGTAGAAAACTATCGTTCAATTTCCGACTTTCATCTGTTGATACGAGCCGCAGAAATAGAGGAGGCCAGTCAACATTTAACAAGTTTCAATTGGCATATTGCCCATCCTTTAGCGTCAACATCTCGCCATTTACAGAACGCCCAGAGACAATCGCTTTATTTACAGGGGCATCTTTTTTGGGCAATTCCCCAAGATGATACTGATCAAAAGGTGTGGCAGTATGCCACACCCAGTGGAGATGACCTAGCGGGCTGGCGACTTAGCCCCACCGATCAGTTTTTGGAGAGGTGTGCCGGGACGTTTTTTAAAAGTAAATCGAGTCAGATTAGTGGCGTAGCTGACGCATTGATGATTGTGCAGCAAGTGGGTGACGCTCTGGACTGGACACGACTTGTTACCCAGGCACAGCGCTATCAAATGATTTTACCGGTGCGCAATATGCTGATCTTATGGCAGCAGGTGTTACAGCTCGCCGCGCCCAGTTGGGTATTACCAGCACTTTGCCAAATGCCGATCGCGCAGGCGGAATGGTTGAACTATCAATTGTTGGCCGGGGATTGGAAATCGGGCTGGCGATCGACATGCGCTCAATCCATTCATCCATTGACCCAATTCGGAATCCAGCTCAGATATCACCCTTTTCCGGGCAGACGGGTTTTGAAAAATCTTTTAAAACCGACAAAATCAGCACTTGAAGTAGGTGAGTAAATGGAAACTAATCTAGCCTTATCGCTACAGGCCAAATCCTCTGTGTCGATCGCCGAAACCGATCGGCTGGCCTATTTTCAACTGGTTTATGAAGGCTTTCAGCGTGCCGCTCAGGTCGCCGGTACGGTCGAGTATTTTTATACGATCGGGCGCCATACCCTGTGTTTACGCTTTGCCGGGTCAGGCTTGATACCCCAGCTTACCCCAGCGCTATCGCACTTGGCGACAGCAGCCACGGCCACTCCCGACCTGACCATTTGTCTGTGGGACAATGCTTCGACTGATACGCGATTGCCATTGCTAATTGGGAGCTTGATCGAACTAGTTCGGTTGCACTGGGAGGATCATCTCGGTCCGCGCAAAGAACTTAAAGCCTACGATGGCGATCGCATTCGGACTAATTTTCATATTGGGCCAAATATTCTGAGTGTGCTCGATCGGCAGCAAAATCTGGCCTGTTATTGGATCGAGGATGCCCAAAATATTCCTTACTGGGAAAAGGGTTCACCGCTCCAAACCATTTTAAATTGGTGGACGACCGATCATCAACATCAGTATGTTCATGCCGGAGCGGTAGGAACGCCAATGGGCGGAGTTTTGCTGGCTGGCAAAGGCGGCTCGGGCAAGTCGTCTACCGCTCTGGCTTGCATCAATAGTCCGCTGCTGTACGCCAGCGACGATTATTGCTTGGTATCCACTACTCCGCAGCCCTATGTTTACAGCCTTTACAACACGGCTAAACTCAAGGGTCAGTCTGATTTAGAACGATTTCCAAACTTAGCGCCATTGGTCAATAATGTCGATCGGATGGGGCTAGAAAAAGCCATGTTGTTTTTGCATCAGCATCATCCGGCCAAAATTACGCGGGGCTTTCCCATTAAGGCGGTGTTGATTCCGCAAGTAACCGGAAAACCAGACACCCATCTGCGGCCAACGACCGCAGGCAATGCGCTCAGGGCACTAGCGCCCAGCACCATTTTTCAGTTGGCGGGCAGTGGGCAGGTAGCGTTGCAGCTGATGTCCAACTTAGTCAGGCAGGTGCCCTGCTATGTTTTAGAACTAGGGACTGATATGGCTCAAATCCCCAATGTAATTTTGCAGCTACTTTCGCAACTCTGAAAGGATTTTTAAACGGAGGTGTTTTTATAAGTTGAAGTGAATAATATCATGGAAAAACTACGGCATCAAAAATCTCATTCTGATTTATTAACATACCAATTACTATTTTTATTTATTTCCATTGCATTGGTGTATTCATTTTCAATTGATAAACATTTATCAGCAGATGGTACTCATTATTTTATATCGATTCTCGATAACAGAAATTTTACTCATCTAGATTGGTCGCGCCAATTCTCTAATTATCTTACTGAATGGATTTTAGTATTAGCCGTAAAATTAGGATTGAAAGATGTTCCATTGTTAAGTGAAATTTATGGAGTCAATATTTATTTTCCATATATTGCTTCATACTTACTATGCATCTATGCTACTCGAAAGCAAAGTAGTTGGCTTTTGATGTTTCCGCTGGTGAGCATTGTCGGCATCAATTTTTCAGGTGATTACATCTTAATTGGTGAGCATCATGTTATGGTGCTGCTGTCATGGCCAATTCTATTCCTATCACTTAGAAAAGCACCTTTGAATTGGTTAGATGGATTGATTCTTTGCATATTATTAATACTTTTTTCTCGTACCTATCAAGCCGCAATAATTCCCGGAATAATATTCTCGACTATTCTCGGAGTAAGGTTATATAGATCTCATCAAAATCAGCAGCAGCTAATAATATTTAGTACATCTTTATTTTTAAGTACTTTAATTTTACCAATTGCTCTGTATTCTATTATTAATCCCCGAGAGCCATCCAACAAAGCAGTTTTCATTTCAGCAATTAGTAGGTTGCCAGATTATAAAGAAGCGTTGGTGTCAGCCAGCTTCGCTTTTCTCTCAACTCTTGGATTAATCCGGAGGAAATCTTCTTTCCTTTTTATCGCATTGGTCCCCATATTTTTTTATGCTTGCATCCGATTTTTAAGTCATGGTTCTACAGCGAGTGAGTCTTTTAATAGTAGAACATTATCTTTGACTCTACTACCGTTCCTGCTGATATGTGCAACCATCTCATGTCATTACAATCTTCAGTCGAACAAGGTAAGTACAAAAATTCTTATTTTATTTATTGTAGTAATGGTTGTAGGGAACTTACATTTTTCGAGCAACTGGAGTAACTTTCGCAAACAAGTTATGGATATAGTCATTACTAATGATGGATATATTGCTATTGAAGATACAGCGATTAGAGATAGCCCCTATCGTTGGGAATGGAATAATCCAGGGCTTGGAGTTATTTTTTCATATCCTTGTGTTAGATCTATTTTATTAAATGGTCATAACGTCATATGGGAGCCATTTAATCCTCATGAAAAACTTGTCTTGGAAAAATATATTGGTTATGATTCCATTTTTAGTAGTGTGGATAAAAGTATGACGGTCTGTAAAAGAGAGGATCAATCATGAAAAACAATCCTTTCGTGAGTGTTATTATTCCAGTTTATAATGGCGAAAAATTTTTAGCTGAAACACTCGATAGTGTCTTTGCGCAAACTTATCGTCCGATCGAAGTTATTGTTGTTGATGACGGGTCAACCGATCGCAGTGCTGAGGTTATTCATACTTATCCAGAAGTGCGTTATTTTCACCAATCAAACCAAGGTGTAGGTGTGGCTCGTAATGTGGGAATTGCTGCTGCGCAGGGAGAGTTTATCGCGTTTCTGGATGCAGATGATTACTGGAAACCCGATAAACTCAGCATTCAAATTCCCTATATGATCGAACATCCTGATTTTGGCATAACCACCACTCATCTATTAAACTTCCTTGAGCCAGAAACTCAGACTCCAGCTTGGTTACAGCCCGATCGCGATCTAGGTGAAACAGATCAAGGGTATATTCCCAGTACATTAGTCGTTCGTAAAATTGTTTTTGAGCAAATTGGAAATTTTTCGATCGATTATCGAGCAGGTGAAGATACCGAGTGGCTCTGTCGAGCTAAAGATGGAGACATCTCGATCGGCATCATCCCTAAAACTCTGACCTTCAGACGGTATCATGGCTCTAATCTTTCCTGGGAAATGGCAGCAACAATTGCATCGCGCAGGTTCAGAACTCTCAAGGAATCGATCGCCCGGAAAACCCGCCAAACCCGCTAAATCAGAGTAGATTGTTTGGCTCGTTGCCGATCGAGCTTGGCTTTGAGTAAATGCAGGCGTTCCTTCCCACCGTCATTTTCAATAGTGCCATTATTAGTTTCATGCAGCCGCCGGTGAAAAACGACATCAGCAAGAGTGATATGTCGTAGCTGCTGTTCAACAGCACCAATATACCAACTAACATCCGGGGTTGTTTTTAATTCAGGATCGAATAGTCCGATTCTTAGAAATGCTGATCGCTCAATCAACATGGCAGTGGCAACATGGGCAACCAGCGGCTGCTCTGGACAACGAATCCGTCGTCGCCAGGTTTCATCTAATTCTGGACTATAAAAGTTTTGAGCATAGCCAAAGATAGCCTCTAGGTTCGGGTCTAATTCAAAGGCAGCCATCTGTTTCGCTAGCTTGTCCGCCACCCAAATATCATCAGAGTCCAAAAAAGCCAAAAATTTACCAGTGGCTAGAGCTACTCCGACATTTCTGGCAATACTCATGCCCCCATTGGGCTGGAAGTGATAGATAAGTGGGTATCGTTGAGCAACTTCAGCACTACGATCGATCGATCCATCATCAACCACAATTAGCTCGATCTCTGAATAAGTTTGAGCCAAGACACTTTCGATCGCCTCTGCTAAGTAGCGTTCGCGGTTATAGACTGGAATAATCACACTGACCAGAGGAAGATTAGAAGTCATAAAAATTTAATTCCTGGTGGATTTTAGATCGATCGATACACGTCGCTATTACAAAAGCTGTCTAAAAAATAAGCTGCTGATAGTTTTTGCCTGGTTGCACAAGACTTGAGATACTCGTGAGTTTCTAAAATTAATGAAGTATCTAATGCTTTGGCAGCGGCTTCTGACAATGTATTGAAATACATCGGGTAATCTTTGCCCAGATACTCTTTCACCGCCGGCAGCGGATTTACTAGCAGTGGAGTCGCCCGAGCAATGCATTCAATAATGGCATTATTAGCACTAGAGTCATACAAATCCACAAAAGCAATATTCATTGATAATAAGTCATCATAATCATCATCGGGAATATGTTGAATAACGGTCGTATTTTCCAGATAAGCTTCATCAATCTTTAGTTTATAAATCCTCGCTTCCAATTTCATCATTTGATCAAATGCGGCCTCAGCTGAATTAAATAAAAATCCTAACCTAACTTTTTCATAGCCCAGAGGGTTATTACGAGCTATTGGCAATTGATAAATCGAGTGCAGCTTGCGCAGCCACCAGCCAATCTGTACAACTTTTTTCTGGGGATTGGCTAGAAACTTCTTGAAATCAAACTGTTTGTCTGGAATCTCGGTCGGATGGGTTAGCACCGAGACTGGTTTGCCAGTTTTTTTTCTTAGCCATTCAGCATTGTAGTGAGAGAGCGAAAAGAATCCCAGGCAATGCGGTAAACTAGCTTGCCAAATATCTTTTTCAAATAATTTCTGAGGCGATCTTTGATAATTAAACCAGATCGGCATCGATTGCGGATTATGTAAAAATCCAATCCAAGGTTGTTGATAAGGGACAATCCCTTTTTCTTCGGATGTTGCCAAACTTTGGAATACGCCGTCTGCCTGCATTTTTGCCAAGATATGTGGCGATCTCGATCCCACCCGATTGTGTTGAAAGAGAAATTGATCTTCTAGACATCCATCAAATAAAATCCCTTGGGAATTATGCAGAGGACTGAGTGCTTGGATCGCAAAGCTCCAGCCACTGCGATGAAATCCAAAAACTCGCTGCTTCCCAAAATTAATTTTACCCGTAGTAATCGTATTTGATTGTTTAATTGAAAAAGAAAGATTTTCGGGCTTGATTGGCGGAACAGGAGGCTTCTTTGACAAGCCCAAACATTGATAGTAAAAAGAAAGATCAGTTGCCTCAAAATCAAGTTCTAAGGCTTGCTCATAATAACCGAGAGCCTCGTCCATGCAACGCTGTCTGAGCATCAAATTCCCTAATTGCTGATAGGCAGGCATATAGTCCGGCTGTAGCCGTAATGCCTCTTGATAGCGCGTGAAAGCATTATCAAAATCGCCCCGTAGTTGCCAAGCATTGGCTAGCTTAAATTGAGTGATAGCTGAGTTAATATCTGAATTTGATAACTGATCCACGATCGTGTTCCTAGTTACTAAAGTTTAGGTTGAATTGCTACTGATTTACGGAAAAGTAAATACTGAATTAGTAGTCGTATCGGGCGAATTACATAATAAAGAAAATTTAAATTAGGTGGGAGTGCTACAAATTCGCGATCCAGCGGACTTGGTGATAGCGTAATTACCAGCAACCATTGCAGATACAATCCAGTGATAAATAAACCATCCCATGCCCGATCGCTAGTGCGAAGTTGATGGGTGTATTGAAACCATAAATAGGGAACATCCCCGGAATATTTGTTATAACTCTGAGCACTTTTCTCATCGATTGAATGACTCTCGATCAGTTGATCCAGAATGAATTGCGGTAAGGAGATATCCAGCTGATCGCGAGTCATCCAGAGTCCGATGAGAAATGATTTCTGACTTCTTAACTCAGCGGCCAATTTCAGTGCTAAGTGCCAATCTAAATCAGGATACGCTTGAATGACTTGAGCCACATCACAGACCTGCTTCAGCGAATGCTGCCAAGGTTCCTTGGCCACATTTAGGCATTGAATTAGTAAGGTTACTTCTGGAGCACAAGTTTTAACCTGCTTGCCCATCAAATCGATCGAATTAAGATGATCCCAAAGTCGATCGAACCGATCGGCATTCCAAACCCGCCTAGGTGGAATTCCCCAGTGTAAATCAATACTGCGCTGTGCATTGCTATGAAGCAAAGAGGGTTGGAATTGTCGATCGAAGATCATTGCTTCCGCAGTACTGCGCGATAAAGAGACTTGCAGGTAAAGATGAAAGGGTAAAATTTCATCTCTGATTTCATCTGTTATTTGCGCTTGTGTGCACGAGTTACTAGATTGATAACCCTCGTTCGCCAGAACTGCTTTGGCCTGCCAAAAATCTCGATACCGTACTAAGATATCTAGATCGCCAAATTGACGGAGGGCGACATTTCCGTAGACAGCGGCTGCGAG
>CAXTSZ010000055.1:0-24592 GCA_964247125.1 uncultured bacterium | reverse complement strand
TCTCAAACCAAGATATAACTGGGGGTTGAGATATTAAGATGAGTGGAAGTCTAACTAGTGATTAGACTGAATTCATTCCGCCTAACATCCAAAAAAAGGATCTTAGATAGAAATATTTCTGCATAACACACCCTTACAAAGATGTTAGACAGAAATATATCAGCCTAACCACCCAAATTAGCATATTAGGCAGAATTTGAGACTCAGCGTAATACTTTATCTATAGTAGTGCAAAGAAAATTCAAGCTAATGGACTAAAAAATTCCTTTTATGGTAGTCCCTGGCAACTTTTAGGTTTCTGGTGTGAGATCAAGACCCCGATAGACTTGTTCGATCGGGAAACTCAGATTAATACTCTTTAGTTCGATCGTGTCACCTGCTTGGTAGGTGATAATAATCCATTCACCCGTCTCTGTCTTGTGATACAAATCCATCTCGATCCGAGTGGAGCTAACTAATAAATAGTCTCGTAAAGCTGGGTTGTGCTGATACAGCCTAAACTTACCACCTCTGTCATAGGCTTCCGTGCTATCTGACAAAACCTCAACGATTAAGCAGGGATAGGTAATGTATTGTGTTGTGGTCTTATCCCGTTCATCACAGGTGATGCTCACATCTGGATAGGTATAATTATCTGTTTTAAAGATGTTAACCCTAAGGTCTGAATTACCAGTTTCACAGCCAGTCCCTTCTAAGTGATTGGCAAACAAAGTAATGAATCTGACAGAGATTAAGCTATGATTTTTGCTGCCGCCGCTCATGGCATAGACTTGACCGTCGATGTACTCATGCTTTTGGAGTTGTTTTTCTTCCCAAACAAAGTACTCGGTGGGGGTCAGTTGTGGAAAATTATTTTTGACAGCGATCATGATTTAGTTGCCTCCTAAGTTAGTGCTTAAAATTGCATTTTAAGAGTTTCACAAGTTTTCAACAGTAGCCAAAAAAAAGGGGAACGGACAATCATACATTCCCCCCAATGACGATCGAACAATCATCAATTTTTTTCTAGCGCACACCCACCGGCTCTTTAACCGCCATTTCCATCCCAAATACCTCCGCAAAGATTTTTTCCACTTTATTGCCAGAGTCGATCGATTCCAGCGGATCTTTGCGCAGACGGTGCCGTAAACAAAGAGCAATAATGCGCTGAATATCCTCAGCGGTGGCCTCAGTACGTCCCTCAAAAGCAGCCAATGCTTTGGCTGTACGCGTGGTGACGATGTCACCACGCAAGCCATCTACATCACAGGCCGCACAAACTTCCGAGATTTTCACCCGTAAGTCGTAGTCTAAAGTCACCTGATCAAGGCGGTTCTGAGCATCGACAATGCGCTGACCCAGGGCGAGCTGCTGCTCTTGGTAATCAACTAAAAATTCGTAGGGTTTGCGATCGAACTCCGATCGCTGCTCCACAATTTGCACCCGCAGAGTTGGCTCTTTGACCGTACGAATCTCGGCGTGCATCCCAAACCGATCCAGTAATTGGGGCCGCAATTCCCCTTCTTCTGGGTTACCGGAACCTACCAAAATAAACCGAGCCGGGTGGCGAATCGAAATTCCTTCCCTTTCGACGGTATTCCAGCCGCTGGCCGCCGAGTCGAGCAACACATCGACCAAGTGGTCATCGAGGAGGTTGACCTCGTCCACGTACAAAATCCCCCTATTGGCCTTCGCCAGCAGACCCGGTTCAAAGGCTTTCACCCCTTCCGATAGCGCTTTTTCGATGTCGATCGTGCCGCAAACTCGGTCTTCGGTGGCACCCAACGGTAAATCTACCATTGGCACTTTCTTGGTAGCCTGCGGAAAAGGAGTGTTGGTGGCAAAAAACTCTTGGCGCAGGTCATCACTCATTAAGTCTGGATCGCTCGGATGACTATTGAATGGATCGTTAGCTACTACATCAATTTCAGGTAGTAAATCGGCTAAAGCCCGGATGGTGGTAGATTTGCCGGTACCTCGATCGCCCATAATCATCACGCCCCCAATGAGTGGGTCAATGATATTAAGCAGTAGAGCTAGTTTCATCTCCTCTTGTCCGACGATCGCCGTAAAGGGAAACACTACGCGCCGAGAACTAACAGGCGATTGAACGGGGGCAGTCACAAGATTTACCTATAGCTAATTACATTTACTGGTGCCTCTCATTATAGGATGTGGCGCGATCGATCCAGACATTTACCAGGCAATTCAGCATAAAAGCCGTGGGGAAAAGACAGCGAGAAAGGCTATAATGTCCTCGATTTGTGTATTTATCCCAGCTGATTGTAAATTCTAGTAAGCTCATGACTGTCGGCGACTAAAGTTAAACCCAGTAGCAGTTATAACTATTGCTTTTGCAATATAAAGTGCTTTTTTGATCGGAAACAACTTTTTTGCTAATCGTATTTTCCTTGATCTTGTTAACTAAATATTAGCCAAAATCTTTACCTATGTCTATATCTTCTAGCAACGAAAACCACAACTCAGACTTCTTGCAATTTGAACCTAGTAATATGTCCGAAATTTCGGTAGATACTACCAATCTTTCAGTAGTACCAACGGGGCCAGTGGATCTAGATCAAGAGATCAGTTCGCTGTTTGCCCTAGTCCATCCATCCCCAGCTCCGGATTCCCAAATATTGCAAAAAATCACAGCTGCGCAGCAGTTGTTGGCAAATACTTATCAAGAACATCAAGTGAAAGCAGCGGTCATTGAGCAAAACGTCGTGCAATTTCGGGAACTGCGTTATCGTTCCGAAAAATTGGCTAAGTTCAATAAGATGCAAATACAACAATTGCAGGAAAGTCTAAACTCTTTTGAACAGATCCGTCAGGAAATTGTGACGGCGATTGATGGATTCGGTGGCTCTGCCCAGATCCAATTGTTACTGCATCAAATTAATCAAGCCCAAGAATCTTTACACCAAGCCCAGCAACAACTGCAAAATCATCAAACCGATTTTCACCAGTCCTGGCAGCAAACCCAACGGCAGGTAGAAAATCGGAGTATTGATACCGAAAGTCTCCTCCAACAGCATAAATCTGATTTAAATAGTTTGCTCAGTTCGATCCAGGTTGATAGGCAGCAGTTAATGGCTGTCCAAAACAGTGTCACGGAACAGCTCCAAATTTCCGCCGAACTCAACAATCGATTAGCTGACAAGTCTACTATGTTCCAAAACAGTATGACTGATGTCAACAAAAAATTTGTTGGTTTATCTGAATCAGTGCAGCATGAAAAGCAACAGTTTTATCAACTGACAGCAGAGATAATTAATAAGTCCGATGCCACGCGATCGCAGTTTACCGAAGTAACCAAACAGGTTAATAAAAATAGTGGGACGATGAAATCGCTGCAATCCGAAATCCAGGGACTGCAAACAGCCTTCGATCAGGAAGTTAAGCAAGAAGTACGCAAGTTAAATAATCTCTACGACGAAATGCTGGTGACTTGGAGTGATACCAAAAGAAAACAAAGTAGTATCGATCAACGCCAGCATCTGCTGCAAAATTGGCTGTTCAGCCTCACTGCTGCCGTGGTCGTATTGTCATTAGGAATTTTAGTACAGTTTCTCAAGTGAGCAGTAGACCTTGTCAAAAAACGGCCATGAACCGCTAGAATTACCCTGAATACCCACACCCCACTATTGGAGGGCAAACCCTTGACTACGCGCGTTATCATTCTGCGGCACGGCCAAAGCAGTTACAACAGTCAAGGTCGAATTCAAGGGCGTTGCAATGACTCGACTCTTACCGACAAAGGAATCGCTGATGCGGAACGCACTGGTCAGGCGCTCCAAGGCTTACAGCTCGATGCTGTCTACTGTAGTCCTTTGCAACGAGCTAGTGCCACTGCGCGCGCGGTGGTGGCTCAAATCACGGCAGCTCCTACTCCCATCAGCGATGAACGGCTGCAAGAAGTAGACCTGCCACCCTGGGAGAAAATGCTGTTCACAGAGGTGGCGGAAAAATTTCCAACAGACTATCAACTGTGGCAGACGGCTCCTCACCAGTTAGTTTTGCAGGTAAATGGACAAGAGCATTATCCGATCGCCCAGCTCTATCAACAGGCGCAAGAATTTTGGCAATCAATTTTGCCGAAGCATGCCAACCAAACAATTTTAGTGGTTGCGCACAACGGCATCAATCGCGCTTTAATTAGCACTGCTCTGGGGATTCCACCAGAGTATTACCAGTCTATTCAGCAGTCCAACTGTGCAGTTTCTGTCCTGAATTTTAGCCAGGGCTGGGGGGCACCGGTGCAGTTAGAATCGCTCAACCAGGTCGCACACCTGGGTCAGCCACTACCCGAAACGAAGGCGGTGGGACCACGGTTTTTAATTATTCGCCACGGCGAAACGGACTGGAATCGCGCCGGTCGCTTTCAGGGACAGATTGATGTACCGCTCAATGATCATGGGCGCGTGCAGGCTGGTCAGGCTCGAGATTTCTTACAGACTGTACCGATCGAATTTGCCTTTACTAGCCCGATGCTGCGTCCGCAAGAAACTGCTGAGATTATTCTAGAAGCTCATCCAGCCGTCGCGTTACAGACCAATGCTGATCTACAAGAAATTAGCCACGGCCTGTGGGAAGGTAAGCTGGAATCGGAAATTGCCGCAGACTATGCGCAGGAATTAGTCGACTGGCGCACTAGTCCCGAAACTGTCCAGATGCCTGAGGGTGAAAATCTGCAAGATGTGTGGCAACGGGCTGGCCAAGCTTGGCAGGATATTTTGAGTAAAGTCGGCAATGTCGACCAGACAGGTATTGTCGTGGCGCATGATGCCACCAATAAAGTTTTACTTTGCCAGCTCCTAGGTCTTCAGTTAGCAGATTTTTGGAAAATTAAGCAGGGCAATGGAGCCGTGACGATGGTGAGCTATCCTCGGGGTATTGAAAAACTACCGTTGGTGCAATGCCTGAATTTGACCAGTCATATCTCCGGTGGCATTTTAGATAAAACTGCTGCGGGTGCTTTGTAGGATGCCTAGTCTATTATTCCGGCAAATTCGGCTCCTGCAGCCGCTAGCCGGACTAGACCAAATTGTGGATGTTTTAGTCATTGCTGGTCAAGTTGCCCAGGTGGCCGATCGGATCACTGATTGGCCACTAGATGCTCAAGAATGCGCTGGTCAAGACCGGATTTTAGCACCGGGATTGGTCGATCTTTACAGTCACAGTAGTGAGCCGGGTGCCGAAGAGCAAGAAACCCTGCTGTCTTTAATGCAATCCGCCCAAGCCGGGGGCTTTGTGCAGGTGGGGATTTTGCCAAATACCCAGCCAACTATCGACAACTCAGCAACGGTTAGTAAAATTCAGTCACTGTATCAACAAGCCGCTACCCAGTTAGTTGTAGCCCCACGCCTCCAGCTCTGGGGCGCCGTGACGAAGGGTTTAGCTGGTGAGCAGCTAGCCGATCTACATGACTTGGCTAGTAGTGGGGTGGTGGGCTTTGCCGATGGCTATGCTATCCAAAACCATCAACTATTATGCCGCCTGCTCGAATATCTGCAACCAGATCCCCGACCCTTGATGCTGTGGCCACTCGATCAACAGCTAGCTGGTAGTGGGGTGGCTCGGCAAGGAGCCGCCGCTCTGCGCTTGGGATTAGCCAGCAGCCCGGCGAGTAGCGAATCGACCGCTGTGGCAACAATTGTGGAATTGGTGGCTGCGGGGGGTACCCCGGTGCATCTGATGCGGATTTCGACGGAGCGATCGGTGCAATTAATTGCTGCCGCCAAGCACCAGGGGTTACCCATTACTGCTAGCACTACTTGGTTACATCTTTTGGGCGATACCGAAACATTGGCTGGTTATGATCCTAATTGGCGGCTCGATCCACCGCTGGGTAATAGTAACGATCGACAGGCTTTGATTCGAGCTATTGCCGATGGGGTGCTAGATGCGATCGCGATCGATCACCATGCTCATGCCTACGAAAACAAAAAAGTAGCCTTCGGCGCAGCCCCCGCCGGGGCGATCGGCCTAGAACTGGCTCTCCCCATATTGTGGGAACGATTGGTGCAGACTGGTCAGCTCACGGCTTTGCAACTGTGGTCTGCCCTGAGCCATCAGCCCGCTCAGTGCTGGCGACAACCACCACCCACGGCCTTAATTCTCTTTGACCCCACGGCCACCTGGGTGGTAAATCCAGCCAATTTGCTGTCTCGCTCTCACAATACGCCCTGGCTGGGGCAAACTGTTGCGGGACGAGTGCAAATACTTTAAGGCAGGGCTTTCAGTCGATTGACGCGGAGGGTGAAATTACCCCCACTGGTTTCACTAAAGCCTTGGACGCGGACAGTATAGGTGCCAGTCTTTTTGATGCGCGCAAATAATAATGAATTACTGGTGCCATCTGGCCCGTCATCATTCCGGCCAATGGTTTTGCCTTCCTTGGTCATTAGCACCACGACCGGATCAAAATTATCGGAAATTAGATCGATCGCCACTTGGTCACCCGCACTGAGTGGCACCGCATAGTCTCGCGCAAAGCCCCCATCCCCCAACGGAATATCGCGATCGGTGAGAGTCCCCTGAATATCACTACCGAGTAATAGGGGCAGCGGGGTATATACCGGCATCATTACTCCACTAGATCTGGTCGGTGGCATCGTTTGAGCAGCTACCAGCGGAGTATGTAGTCCACTGATTAGCCAGCAGCAAGAAAGTGGCCACCATCGAAGAACAGGTCTGAACATACAATACGGTAGTGCTTAATTTCATACCAAAACATTATATGCTTCATTCCCCTTCGGCTTCACAATTACAAACCTGGTTGGAAATTGCCACTGCCGCCGCTCTAGCAGCCGGAGAAATTATTAATAAATATCGGGGTAATCTCCTGCAGATTGAACAAAAAGGTCGTTTAGGAGACTTGGTTACAATAGCCGATCGGGAAGCTGAATCTCAAATCATTGAAATCTTACAGCGACATCTGCCCACCCATAGCATTTTGGCCGAAGAGAGTGGGAAGTATGAGAATAGCGATGCTGAGTATTTATGGGTCATCGATCCGCTCGATGGCACTACTAACTACGCCCATCAATATCCTTTTAGTGCTGTCTCTATCGGCCTTTTAGTCGACGGATTACCGATGCTAGGGGTGATTTTTGATCCTTTCCACCAAGAGTTGTTCTGTGCTGCAACTGGGTTGGGCGCTACGCGCAATCGTCAACCCATCCAGGTATCAGCCACTGCCCAACTAGCAGATAGCTTGTTGGTAACCGGCTTTGCCTACGATCGACGAGAAACGCCCGATCACAACTATCGGGAGTTTTGCTATCTCACTCATATTACCCAAGGGGTCAGACGGGGTGGATCGGCAGCGATCGATCTGGCTTATGTGGCCTGTGGTCGTCTTGATGGTTATTGGGAGAGAGGTTTATCGCCCTGGGATTTGGCCGCTGGGGTGGTAATTCTGAGAGAAGCTGGTGGTTTAGTTACGGCTTATGATCGCAGCGACTTCATCCTCAATTCTGGTCGAATCTTAGCTACTAACGGTGCTATTCATGATGCCCTCAGTCAATCTTTAGAAAAAGTTCAGCAAACAACTTGGTCTTTTCCCCCTGAGTTATTTAATCCAGTCGCCTGATATTTTAGTTAGAGCAAATATGAATTTCAAGCCAAGCAAGGGTCTATTTCAATTCGATTTTAATGATCAACATGCCATTATTGGTGTGGCTGTTGATAGTGATGCGGGTGCCATTCGCAATCGCTACAAAGAAATAGCCCGTTTGATGCACCCGGATAGTTCGCGTTGGTCAACTAGCGCCGAGCGCGACCTAGCAATTAAGCTGTTCTCTAATTTAATTACTCATGCTTACGGTAATTTATCGCGCGCTAGCATCTTACAAGAACAGCAAATGATGCTGGAGTTAATGGGTAAAAGATTGGTATCCGAAGCTGGCAAGATTGACATCTCTAGCAGTGCTGCTCAAAAGCTTTTTCAAAAAAGCAGCGCCGATTTGGCTGATGCCTATCATCAACTCTTAGCTGAACTAGCCGAGCAGCAGTATCGACAACTAGATCAAAGTATTGAGATCACTGGCCAAATTAGTGAGTTGAATATGATCTACTTGCTACGCAAGCAAAACCAGTCAATCCGTTCAGCTAGTCTGTCAACTGGTGAATTGCCGGCATTGCCCAACTCCGCCGAGCAGCCGAGCGCCACCAAGCCGACCACACCCCAGGCGGCTCTTGATGCTGCCGCCGATGGGTTGCACATTTCCGCGCAGAAGAAATCTCTGCGTCGTGCTGATGAATACATCAATATGCGCAATTGGGCAAAAGCCAATATTGAACTACGCGAAATCTTGAAAGGAGATCCCCAAAATGCCCAGGTTCATGCCCAGTTAGCGATCGTCTATACCCGCCAAAATCAGGCGACGATGGCCAAGATGCACATGAATAAGGCTTTACAGCTAGCCCCTAGCGATCCCTTTGTTAAAACAGCCAAGCAAGAGTTGAAAAAAATGTTTTCGGACACGACTTCTAAAACAGTCGGTGATCAAAGTAAAGGTGGCTTGTTTGGATTGTTTGGCAAAAAATAGCATTTTTGAGCTAGACAGCTGAAAGCCCCGGTGGTGAGCCGGGGCTTCTGGTAGGAATTTAGGAGGATTGGTTTTTACTCTTCCGGAATTTGGGATTGAATCTGTTCGGATTCGGGGCAGTCATCGGTGGTCACAATATCCATCCCAATCCGCCGCACCGAGGAGAGCTTCTGACTAATCGAGCCGATGCTATCTAAGCGGACTATTTCTTCCCACGAACTCATTTCGTCTTCTTCTTCAGTTTCGTACTTGATCGTGACCAAGTCTCCTTCTAACTCAATAATTCTTGCTCGTTCAATCCAGCGTTGTTGGTCGCGTAGAAAAATGCAAATTTCACGACCATTGCAACACAGTTGAGAAATCTTGCGGTGTAGCATCGTTGGCTGCTCCTAAACGAATAATATGGCAAAATCGCCGGAGTTTAGAGACTAAACTATAAATACAATTTTACCTGCTCTGAGGCGAAATCGGTAAACTTCATTACCTCCCCATCATTATGTTTGAAATTAATACTACTCAGCTTCAGTATCTTACTTACACCCTGACTGATTCCGCCCGCGGAGCCAGTATTAGCATCGTCCCAGAACGCGGTGGCATTGTTACCAGCTGGTTGGTAGGCGATAGCGAATTGTTCTATCTCGATCGAGAGCGGTTTACCGATCCCCTCTTGAGTGTGCGCGGCGGCATTCCAGTATTGTTTCCCATTTGCGGCAATCTTCCGGACAACACTTACAGCGAACAAGGTCAAACCTATCAGCTTCAACAGCATGGCTTTGCCCGGGAATTACCTTGGCGGGTGGTCGGACAAAAAGCTAACGCCCAGCAAGCTAGTGTGACAGTATCCCTGACGGACAGTCCAGCCACCAAGAAAGTTTACCCCTTTGACTTTCGGGTAGAGCTGGAATATGTATTCAGCACTAATCGACTGGAAATTATCCAGCGGGTCACTAATCTGACCGAGGGTGCCCTGTTACCTTTCTCGATCGGTTACCATCCCTATTTTGCAGCTAATAATAAACCCGGTTTAAAATTTGATATTCCTAGTAAGCAGTATTTTGATAAGCAAGGCATAGCTCATCCCTACTTCGGTAGCTTCGACTTTACCAGTGGTGAAATCGATATCGTATTTAGTGATTTGGCCAAGTCGCAAGTACAAGTGGCTGAAGCAGGGGGTCATACCTTAACGATGGGTTGGACTTATCCCCAGGGTCATGTGGTGTTTTGGACAGTCCCCGACAAGGATTTCTACTGTATTGAGCCGTGGACAGCGCGCCGGAATGCCCTGAATACTGGTGATGATCTGATCCAGGTACCCACTGGTGAAACCTGGACTCATTCTGTAGACTTGGTGCTGAGTTAATTTAACTCTTGGAAAACCAGTTCTAGAATGGTGAGCGCTCGATCGATCTCAGCAGCAGTCACAATCAGAGGTGGTACGAACCGCACCACCTTGCTACCCGCCGGCACTAGGAGTAATCCTTGTGCCATGGCGGCCTTGACCACGTCACCGGCGGTTAGGGCACTATCGGGTCGTAGTTCTAAGCCATCAATTAAGCCCCAGCCGCGTACTTCTTGCAGATGTTGGGGATATTGAGTCAGAAACAGCTGCAGGCCAGTGCGCAGTTGCTCACCCCGCGTTTGGGCATTGGCCAAGAGATTTTGCTGCTCTACTTGGTGACAAACTGCCAGTGATACGGCACAGGCCAAAGGATTACCGCCGAAAGTACTGGCGTGATCGCCGGGTTGGAACACATTACAAAATTCTTTGGCGAGTAAGGCACCGATCGGCATCCCACCACCTAAGCCTTTGGCACTAGTGAACACATCTGGTTCAATGTCCAGGTTTTCGTAGCCCCAATATTTACCAGTCCGACCCAGACCAGTCTGGACTTCATCGAGGATCAAGAGAATGCCAGTGCTATTACACAGTTGCCGGACCCGCTGAAAATATTCAACCTGACCGGGATTGACCCCACCTTCTCCCTGCAAGGGTTCCAGCATAATGGCGGCGACTTGGCGCTGGTCTTGATCCAAAGCACCAACAGTGGCCTCTAGAGCCGCGAAATCGTTGTAAGGCACATAGTGAAATCCGGGTACTAACGGACTAAAATTCTGCTGATATTTCGGCTGACCAGTGGCCGTAATGGTTGCCATCGTCCGACCATGGAAGCTAGCTTGGGCGGTAATGATCACTGGCAACTCGATACCCAGCTTGGTGTGACCGTATTTCCGGGCTAGTTTAATGGCTCCTTCGTTAGCCTCCGCGCCCGAATTACAAAAAAACACCCGATCGGCACAGGAATGCTGTACCAGCCACTGGGCTAGTTTTCCTTGGATGGGAATATAGTAAAGGTTAGAAACGTGAGTGAGCTGTTGCATTTGCTGAGTCACTGCTGTCACCATCGCTGGGTGCGCGTGCCCGAGGGCACAAGTGGCAATGCCTGCGACAAAATCTAGGTACTCACGACCCTGCTCATCCCAAACTCGGCAACCATCTCCCTTGACTAAAGCCAGCGGAAATCGCCCATAGGTAGCCATCACATGGGCATCAAAATCGGCGGTGTCAAATACAGACTGGTTGTCTAAAGTTTGTAACAATTTTCTACTCCAATTATTATACTAGTTAACTAAAAATTTTACTCATCTAAATTTCTACTCACGAGGGTGGGTGTGGCTTGGGCGGTTGGCATCAGCAAGATTTCACTAATATTGACATGTGCCGGACGGGTCAGGGCAAACAAGATCGTCTCAGCGATATCCATACTTGTCAGGGGTGTCATCCCCTGATAAACGCGATCAGCTTTTTCCCAATCACCGTGGAATCTCACCGCACTAAACTCGGTTTCTACCAGACCAGGATCGATACTAGTCACCCGAATTGGGGTACCTAATAAATCAATTTTCAACCCCTCCGACAGCGCCCGGACTGCTGCTTTGGTAGCGCAGTAAACATTTCCGGCTGGATAGGTCTGATGACCAGCCATCGAACCCAAATTCACAATGTGGCCCCGTTTTCTCTCCACCATCCCCGGCACAATCGTCCGGGTCAGATACAGAAGACCCTTGACATTAGTATCGATCATTTCTTCCCAGTCAGCAATTGCCCCCTCTTGCAGCTTACTCAAACCCCGACTGAGACCGGCATTGTTTATTAAAATATCGATCTCTTGCCAAGTTGGTGGTAACTGAGCAAGGGCGATCTGGAGGGCGGTGCGATCGCGTACATCTACCGTGATCTGCTGAAAATTCTCGGCTGGGGCACCGGCGGCGACACAGCTATCTACCACCTGTTGCAGCCGTTCTGTGCGCCGTGCTAGTAAGATTAATTTCGTCTGGAGAGGAGCCAGCAACTGAGCACAAGCGGCTCCAATGCCGCTGCTAGCTCCCGAGATCAGCACAATTTTTCCTGCCAGCTGGAGCATCTGGCTATCTCCGCAACACATGAATACGTCTGGTGACGGTGGTCATGCCCCCCGGCCGCACAAAAGTTGCGGACAGCCAGTAGTCACCAGGTTTACTAGGGGCTTTGGCCTGCTTAAATAAGCCCCCAGTAGCTAGCGGATCTAAGCTATATTCGATCGGCTTCATATAGCCCTCCGCACTGACAGCTTGTTCTACAACAGTACCCAGTAGCACGTCATCACCCAACGGCTCGGCAACAATCGCATCAATGTTGTAATTCTCGTTAGTCTTGAGTTGATTGGGGACAGTCCACTCGACGGTGGGCGGTTTGCTACCCCGAGTGATAGTGGTATTTTCGCTGAGAATTTGCTGCTGGATAATCTTACCGCTGCTGATTTTTTGGCGAGAGCGCAATTGAGACTTGAGCTGGGATGTCTGATCATTCTTGATCTGACTGCCAGTAATGGTCGTCATTGTTTCTACCGAAATGTTTTCACCATCTGCTTTCCAAGATTGGAGCACGGTTTGATAGCGCAAATTAGGATAGCGCTGCCACAGCTTTTTTAGCTCTTTTGTCCAAGCAGTTCGGGGGAGTCCATCGATCGTGTAACTGGGAGCAAAGCTACTATCCAGTTCGACCAATTTCTTATTGTTAGCTGACCGATCGATCTTGGCCAAAAGATCACTAACTGCTGGGGGAGCCGGAACGGCTGGGGTGGCGGACATAGCCCGATTGCTCACCAGACCGATGATCACACCGATGACTGTAAAATACTGGAGCGATTGGAATCTAGCCATTGAGGAAAAGGTTTAATGTAGATTTGGTCGTCAATTGATGATTTAATTGTCGCAGGCAATTAGGCCAGTTGCAGCAAAATTAAGGAATAAATCGCGTGTCTCAGGGTTCAGGTAAGCTCCTCATTGCTGCTAGTGGTACTGGTGGCCATCTCTTTCCCGCCGTAGCTGTGGCCGAAAAATTGACAGATGTGGAAATTGAATGGTTAGGAGTGCCCGACCGATTGGAAACAAAGTTGGTACCTCAGCAGTATCCAATGAATCTAATCACCGTGCGTGGCTTTCAAGGTAAGTCTATTACTGCCAACTTAAGAACTGCTTGGTTGCTCACCCGCAGCATATTCGCCACTCGTAAAATACTTAAAACTGGTAAATTTACCGGCGTGTTTAGTACTGGCGGCTATATTGCGGCTCCGGCAATCTTAGCCGCCCGCAGTTTGGGATTGCCTGTGGTTTTGCATGAATCCAATGCCCTCCCCGGCAAAGTGACCCGCTGGTTAAGTCCCCTTTGCACTAAGGTGGCCTTAGGTTTTAGTAGTGCTGCGCAATATCTGCAAAAATCTTCCAATGTCTATTTAGGCACCCCAGTGCGGAGTCAGTTTCTCCAGCGCCAAAAACTAGATTTGCCAATTCCAGCTGATCTACCCGTGATTTTGGTGGCTGGTGGTTCGCAGGGTGCGGTAGCTGTTAATAATATCGTGCGCGAATGCGCTCCTGCTTGGATTGCCGCCGGGGCTTTCATTGTGCATCTAACTGGCGATAAAGATCCCAGTTCCCAGGCCCTAGTCCACCCCCACTACTTGGCACTTTCTTTCTCAGACAATATGGCTGGCCTCTTGCAGCGCACCACTATCGCGATCAGTCGGTCGGGAGCTGCCACCCTCAACGAGCTAATGGTCTGTCGAGTGCCTTCTATTTTGATTCCATACCCTTTTGCGGCAGATGATCATCAGTATGTGAATGCCAGTTGTTTGGCGCTAGAAGGAGGAGCGATTGTCTTTCGCCAAGAAAACCTCACTGCACCTGTCTTGACCCAAGAAGTTTTAGATTTGCTACAATCACCCCAGCGGCTACAAACGATGGCTTACAACACCGCTAATATGGGAATTCTCAATAGTGCCGATCTGCTAGCCGACTTAGTCCGCGAGTTGATGGGCTTACTGCCAACCCGTAAACCCTCATAAATAGAGATTTTCACAATGGTTAAAGCAATTTGGAATGGGGTAGTAATAGCGGCGAGCGATCGCACGGAAATTGTGGATGGCAATCATTATTTTCCACCCACCAGTATTGATCAACAATATTTTCAGCCCAGTAATACCCACACCACCTGTAGCTGGAAAGGCTTGTGCAGTTATTACAATGTGGTGGTTAATGGCAAAACCAATGCCGATGCTGCTTGGTACTATCCGACCCCCAAGGATGCGGCGCACAACATTGCTGGTTTTGTGGCTTTTTGGAAGGGAGTGCAGGTGGGATCTTGATTGTGAGCAGCGCGGAAATTAGTAGATTGCAGTCTCAGTTGGCCGATTACCCAGATGCTTTAATGGCACTGGCCGTGATCGCTGACTGTGAAGGTGATGTGGAAGATGCTGCGATGGCTCTAGGGATCAGGGCTGGCCAACAGCCCGGTCTCGATAACAGTTCTTGGCTACCGGCTGTTGCCAAACGGTGTCGTGCCGCCCTCTGTCAGGAAGACCTCCGGTTGGATCTGGTCAACGGTAACTGGGCCGCAGCACTGCACTTCCTCCAGACTCATCAGGTTTGTCATAATTTGTTGGCAGTACCAGTATTACTATATGTAGACGATGTCGGTATTAATCGTTTTTGCGAGCCTTTGGATCGACCATAGTATGATATAGTTGATAACCATGCGGACGTGGCGGAATGGTAGACGCGCTAGTCTTAGGAACTAGTATCTTGTATGTGGGAGTTCGAGTCTCCCCGTCCGCATTCTAAAATCATTATTTGTAACAGCTCAGGTTTTAGCTGCTGGCCATCACGACTTGGTCGCGCCCCTGCGCTTTGGCTTGATACAAAGCCCGATCGGATGCATCCACTAACCGTGCGGCGTCAAGTTGCGGATTGGGATGGATCATCGCAACTCCTAAGCTCATGCTGACATAGTCTCCCACTGCCGAGCTTTGATGCTCAATTCTCAGTAATTTAACTGCCGATCGGACGCTCTCAGCAACAAATACTGCCCCTAAAATGTCGGTGCTGGGTAGTACAATCACGAACTCTTCGCCGCCATAACGAGCCACTAGATCGCCGCTGCGGCGCACGGCATTGCGCATGGCTGAACTGACTTTAATCAGACATTGATCGCCCGCTGGGTGACCGTAGGTGTCGTTATAGTTTTTAAAGAAATCGATGTCGCACATAATTAGGGATAGCGGTGCTCTAATGCGCTGCATCCGATCCCATTCTTGCTGTAGGTACTGCTCGAAACCGCGTCGATTGTTTAACTTGGTAAGGCTATCGAGACTAGCTAAAATCTTCAGATTACGATTGTCCTGTTGTAATTCTTCTGCTATCCGAAACTTGTCTTTGACTTGCTGGGACTGTTGTACCATATTGCGCACGCGCTGGCGCAATATGGTTAAATTGACGGGCTTGGTCACGTAGTCATTTGCCCCAGCCGCAAAGGCTTTCTCGACAGAATCATCATCATCAAGCGAAGTAATCATCAAAATTGGAGTGAGGCGGTTCGCATCCAGTCCTTTGAGTTTTTCACAAAATTCAAAGCCGTCCAATATGGGCATGACGGCATCGACCAACACTAAATCTGGTCGGTATTTGAAATAAGCGTCAATTCCATCGTGGCCATTTTTGGCCACAATAACTTCAAAAGCATCTAATTCTAATGCTTCACTGATTTTAGCCCGCACGACTAAGTCGTCATCAACCAGTAATATTCTTGGTGGCTGGGGAGAGTCAAGAACCATACTAATTGCCAACTTTCGTTATTGTTTGAAAATATTCTGAAAAATGCTTGAAAAGCCAATAGATAGAGCTATAAATAGTAAGTTTTTACGTTTAAGCCAACGTACTTTAGTGTACCCTGATTGATTGTCGAAAGTGGCATTGCTCGGGGAGCTTTGTCGGAACTGCTCATGTATTTTTTGTAAGAAAGGTGATTGAACTCCATGCCAAAATTAAAGTCGATGCTGCTGCAGCCCTGGGGCATAGTGTGTATTCTCTGGCCGAATCTGGTGAGTCTGCCGGCTATGGCTCAAAGTCCAGCGGCGACGATTTGTCCGGCGGCGATCGATCGAACAATCCAACGCGTGGCCAATCGCTATCACTTAGAGCGCTATCACTGGGGATTATATGTGCAGCCGCTGACGGGGAAGACTCCCTTAGCTAACTACCAAGGACAGCGCTTATTCATACCGGCTTCCACGACCAAGCTGCTGACTACCGCTGCCACTCTCCGGCAGCTCAGTGGCCAATATAGACTGCGGACGAGCATCTATCAAACATCTGCTGGTGGTGCTGCTCCGTCTTTATTAACACTGGTGGGGCGGGGTGATCCGACGATTACGATCGAGCAAATTAAGAGTTTGAGTGCCCAGCTCAAAAGCAAAGGCTTCCAGCGGATTAATCAACTCAACATCGGTGCTGGTTATTTTCGCGGACCGAGTGCCAACCCCGACTGGGCATGGGGCGATTTAAGCACCGATTATGGGGTGCCCATTACCAGCTTGATCTTGCAGCAAAACGCGGTGGATCTAGTCATTAGCCCGCAACGAGCTGGTCAGCCGACCCGTTATGTGTGGCGCAATCGGCTGGTTGCTATTCCTTGGCAAATTGATAATCGCAGTTTGACTAGCTCTAGTAGCACCGCTGATAACTTGAGTGTGCAGGGTTTGTGGGGCAAGCCTTTTTTGCAGATCAATGGCCAGCTACCGGCAAATGGTAGCCCGCAAACTTTTAATGTGGCCATGCTCGATCCGATCGATACCTGGCGCAGTCAATTGCAGTTTAGTTTGATGCAGCAGGGGATTACTGTCGATCGCACTCAACTTTTAACCGGGGAACCACCGCAGGGCGGTGTCGAAGTCGCCGCCATTGAGTCTCCCACCCTGGGCGAGTTGGTGACAGAAATTAATCACAATAGTAATAACTTGTATGCAGAAGTGCTGTTGCGGACTCTGGGACGCAATCATCCCAGTCATGCCACTAGCAATAGTGATACGGCTGATCTCGGCTTGGCGATGGTGCGCCAAAAGCTCACTGAAATTGGTGTATCGCCAGATTCCTATCGGCAGGCGGATGGTTCGGGCTTATCCCGCAAGAACTTGGTGGCGCCGATCGCTTTAGTCCAAACTCTGATTGGGATGTCTAAAACGCCGGTCGGCCAGCTCTATCGCGAGTCTCTAGCGGTGGGCGGGGTCAGCGGCACCTTGGCCAATCGGTTTAAAGGCAGTAAGAACATTATTCAGGGTAAAACAGGCAGTCTGACCGGGGTCGCTGCTGTGGCTGGCTATATTAATCCGCCCCAATATCAACCTTTGGCTTTTAGTATTGTGGTCAACAATCACGATCGCCAAAATAGTGAAATCAGAGCAGCGCTGGATGAAATTGTTAGCACTTTTACCCAGCTGCGCTCCTGCAATTAAAACAGATATTTATTACAAATTAACGACTGGCCAATCTGCTTCTCGGCGGTAATTGGTCATGTCGCTAAAATGCCTTAACTCTACAGAGGAAATTGCTAACTCTTGGGGTTTTTCAATCCATTGCAGGTTGATATCCTGAAGCAGGTGAGAAAAGTTGGGACGATCGAAGGACTGAGCTACATCCCCAAAATAGGCAATAGTGATATGCGCTGTAAAGTAGTACTGCTGCTCAATACTCAAGTCCATCAAACCAGGATTTTGGTAAATTGTGCGCCGGAAAGCAATCACTCGATCGTAGCTGTTTTCATCGCAAGGTACTAGGCTAATGGCGATTGCCCGAGGACGCAGCATTAAGCCCATGATTTGCCAGCGCACTGGGGTCGCACTGCTTTCGTGGTAAGACTTAAAGCTGTCAGCAATCTGCTGACGCAGTTTAACCTCGAAATCAGCATCAGCCGTCACTGCTGCCGTATAAGATTGATCCCAAATTAAATCGGCGACAGTTAAATGTAGACTTTCCGGCGCCACTAAGGCGATCAAGTCTGGCTCTAAGTTCTTGACCAGTTGCTGTTGGCAATCTTGCAAGTTTTGATAGAAAGCTTGATTGGCCACATCAACGGTAGCGGGCGGTGTAATGACCGAATAGCCGGGAAAATTTTCGGGCACCCGTTGCTGGTTGTAAAGCTTAAACTTGGGAGACTCCTGGAGATTATTGACCTGAGAAGTGTAAGTGGCTGGCATCGTCAGCTTGGCCACCCGATTGAGATAGCTGTGATAATTATCGTCCACTGTTAGTAGTCTCCTGGGCGGTTAGCGGTAAGTAGGCCAAATAAAATTCGGAAGAATTAGTTGTGTGCCCACTTATCCAAGATATCGGATTAGGGGACGACATTTTCAGAGATTTTTCTTTATATTTCACTAACTTCTGGCTGGATACCACCGCCCCTAAAAACTTTGCCGATAACTTCTTCGACCGGCGGGTCGGTAACAGCCAGATCTGTTACTGGTAGATCTGCGAGCATTTTGGCAACGTTAGTCGTCAGATCGCGCCGATTTACCAGTAAGCGGACTTGGTGTTCGGTCAAGTCGGCAACCTCGCCGTAGGTCGCTAGCTGGGCGGCAGAAACGCTATGGGAAAGTTCTAGTTTCACTTCCCGGTAAGGAGCGAACTGTTCTAATAATGCACTGAGGTCGCCATCATAGACCATCTGACCACCATGAATTAGGAGTACCCGATCGCACAGCGCCGTAATATCGGCCATGTAGTGGCTGGTGAGCATAATGGTGGCTTGGTAGCGCTGGTTGTAGTCTTGGAGAAAATTGCGGACATTGGCCTGGGCATTGACATCTAACCCCAAGGTTGGCTCATCTAGAAATAGTACCTGGGGGCGATGCAGCAGCGCTGCCAGAATCTCGGCTTTCATCCGTTCGCCGAGGGAGAGTTTCCGGACGGCTTGGGTGAGCTTGTCGCCGATCGCCAACATTTCGCTGAGTTCGCCCACCCGCTGCTTAAATTCGCCCTCTGTTAAACCATAAACGGCACTGTTGATCCGCAGGGAATCCAGCGCTGGTAAGTCCCAGATCAGTTGCTGTTTCTGCCCCATGATCAGGGTGATTTGCTGAAGAAAGCCATTTTGCCGCCGGTAGGGAATGTAGTCGGCCACGCGCACCAGTCCGGCCGAAGGGTGGATCAGACCAGTGAGCATTTTGAGGGTAGTAGTTTTACCAGCGCCGTTGGCTCCTAAGAAACCAACTATCTCGCCCGGTTCGATCGAGAATGATACATTCTGGACGGCGGGGATTTGTTTGTAGCGACGGTTGAAAAAGTGTGCAAGGGTGCCTGGGAGACCAGCATCTTTGTCGGCCACCCGATAGATTTTAGAGAGGTTCTCTACCTGGATAATTGGTGTCATGCTGTTCTGGAAGGCGATGGCCTCTCCAAATTTAGCATGGGTCAGAATTGTTGGTGTTAATACTCTGGAGGCAGTGTTAAAATAGTACAAACTAACGCAATCCCCGCTCGATCATGGATAGCCCCTTCATTCTCGAAGCTCCCTTTAGCCCCACTGGTGATCAACCGAAAGCGATCGAGAAACTCCTCGCCAATCTCCAAGATAATCAGCAATATCAAACGCTGTTGGGAGCGACGGGTACTGGCAAAACCTTCACGATTGCCTCGGCCATTGCCGCTTATGGTAAACCAACCCTGGTACTGGCGCACAACAAAACCCTAGCTGCCCAGCTTTGTAACGAATTCCGGCAGTTCTTCCCGCACAATGCCGTCGAATACTTTATTTCTTACTACGATTACTATCAGCCGGAAGCCTACATCCCAGTCACTGATACTTACATCGAAAAAACCTCAGCGATCAATGAAGAAATTGATATGCTACGCCACTCGGCTACTCGATCGCTATTTGAGCGGCGAGATGTAATTGTAGTGGCTTCAATTAGTTGTATCTATGGTTTGGGAACGCCTGGTGAATACCTCAAGGCTTCGCTCCCCTTTAAAGTGGGGATGGAAATCAATATGGGTGAAGTCCTCAAACAATTGGTCGCGGTGCAATATACCCGTAACGACATCGAGATGGGGCGAGGTAAATTTCGGGTGCGGGGAGATGTATTGGAAATCGGCCCAGCTTACGAAGATCGGATTGTGCGGATCGAATTTTTTGGCGATGAAATCGACGCGATTCGCTATGTCGATCCAGTGACCGGGGCGATTATGCAAACGATTTCTAGTCTAAATATCTATCCAGCCCGTCACTTTGTGACTCCTGAAGAAACTCTGGAACAGGCGATCGCAGATATTCGTAACGAGCTGAACGAACAGAAGCTGACGCTGGAAGGTTTAGGGAAACTACTAGAAGCCCAGCGCATCGATCAGCGCACTCGCTATGATTTGGAAATGCTGGGCGAAGTTGGTTATTGCAATGGGGTCGAGAATTATTCCCGGCACTTAGCTCGCCGGGTGGCGGGCGCACCACCAGAATGTCTGGTAGATTATTTCCCCGATGATTGGATGTTAGTTGTGGATGAATCCCATGTGAGTGTGCCGCAGATTCGCGGTATGTACAATGGCGACCAAGCCCGCAAGAAAACATTGATCGACCACGGTTTTCGGTTGCCCAGTGCGGCTGACAACCGGCCTTTGAAGCCCGATGAATTTTGGGGCAAAGTGAATCAGTGCATTTTTGTCTCGGCGACTCCGGCGGCTTGGGAATTAGATTTATCCGGCGATCGCATTGCCGAGCAGGTCATTAGACCCACGGGCGTGATTGACCCCGAGATTTTTGTCCGTCCCACTACTGGCCAAATCGATGATTTGTTGGCAGAAATTCATGGCAGAACTGAACGACAAGAACGAGTTTTAATCACTACTCTGACGAAGAGGATGGCCGAAGACTTAGTGGAGTATTTCCAAGAACGGCAGGTGCGGGTCAGGTACTTACACTCCGAAATTCAATCGATCGAACGAATTGAAATTATTCAAGCCCTGCGGAATGGGGATTTTGATGTGCTGATTGGGGTGAACTTGTTGCGGGAAGGCTTGGATTTACCAGAGGTGTCATTGGTAGCGATCTTGGATGCGGATAAGGAAGGCTTCTTGCGATCGGAGCGGTCTTTGATTCAAACCATGGGGCGGGCGGCGCGGCATGTCAACGGGCAAGCGATTTTGTACGCTGATAATATGACTGATAGTATGGTGAGGGCGATCGAGGAGACCGAAAGGCGGCGGGGAATTCAGACGGCGCACAACAAGCTGCACAATATTACGCCGCAGACGGTGAAGAGCAAGGGCAAGAGTAATGGAATTCTACAATTCTTGGATGTGTCGCGGCGCTTGAATAGTCAGCAAATTGAAGCAGTGATTGAGAATATTGATGAATTGTCGTTGGATCAAATTCCCGGTGTGATTAAGCAGTTGGAGACAGAGATGAAGGCGGCAGCGAAGGAGATGGAGTTTGAGTTGGCGGCGAAGTTGCGCGATCGAATTAAGCAGTTAAGAGAGAATTTAACGGGTAGTCGAATTAATTGAGCTGCATCAGAGGATCGCGCGCCAATTCTAACTTTCTTGGTGTTAGGGAAGGTTCCAACGTTTTCGCCTCACCATCCCAGCAGTTTGACGTTGCCTACGAATGAGGGGAGACCTCATCGGGATAGTTAATCACGTTGTACATGATATCTTGGGATGATTGTTTCAAGGCGATCGATTGGCAAGCCTCATAAATGGCCAATAAATAACCCACAATCGATGACATCATCCATGAAAACATCCGCATTATCGACCAGACCGCTGCACCGAGCAACAAAATCAACGAAAACAATCTGGATGAAGTTTCTGGCGTGTTGGTGGTCATAATTTTAGGGAGAGAGATATTTAATTAGTGTTCCCTGCCAAATCGTGGAAATTACTATGTCATCTGATGCAAAAAAAAATTAGGACAGTCTATCCAAAAATGGCCGAATTTTAAGGCATTACCCTAGTTTCTTGATGAGCTAAGATCGCTACGACTAAACCGGGCAAGGTATATTCGATGGCTTCAATATCGACTTTGCCAAATAATTCTTGGCAAGTAGCAGCAGTTTGGGGGCCGATCGCCGCAATGCAAACTCCCTGCCACCAATTAGCTGGCAATTGATGATCAACTAATTGATAAAAATGCCGCACAGTTTTAGAACTAGCAAATGTAATAATATCGACCTGCTGTTGTTGGAGCGCGGCTAGAGATATTAAATCGATATCTTGTGGACACACCGATTGATAAGCAGCTACTTCATCGACGATTGCCCCTTGCGCAAGCAAGGCTTGCACAATTACTTCGCGACCGCCGCTCTCTACGCGGGGAAATAGCATCTTTTGCCCACTGGGAGATTCTGGAAAACTGGCCACCAAAGCATCAGCCACAAATTCGGTGGGAATAAAGTCTGGGTTAAGACCATGCTGCCGCAAAACTTCCGCTGTTTTGCGACCAACTACAGCGATTTTTACCCCCGCTAAAGCTCTGGCATCTTGACCAGCTGTAGCTAACCGATCGAAAAAATAATTGACGGCATTAGCTGAAGTCAGAATTAACCAATGGTAGCTAGAGAGTTGGGATATCGATCGATCCAATGCCTCCCAACTACTCGGTGCCCCAATCTCCAGCGTCGGCATTTCCAGCACCCGCGCCCCTTTGGCTGTCAACAACTGCCGCAATTCTGGGGATTGACTAAGCGATCGCGTCACTAAAACAGTTTGACCTTGGAGTGGTAAAGTTTGGCGTTGCTCAGTCTGGCTATTGATAAACTGCCGCAGCTTGACTACTTCTCCAATCACAATTACGGCGGGCGAGAACGATCTGTCGCCCACCGCCGCTACCACCTGGCCTAAATCACTAACTAGTACTTCCTGCTGCGGCAGACTGGCCCATTTAATAATGGCGATCGGAGTATGGGGAGTGCGGCCATGTTGCAACAATCCCCGGACAGTAGTGGCCAGGGTGCTGGCACCCATTAAAATTACCAACGTTGGTAATTGCACCAAAGCATCCCAGTTTAAATCTTCCGGAGCGTGGGCACTCACCACCGCAAAGCCACAACTCAAAACTGGGTCGGTGAGAGGAATACCGGCCAGCAGTGGTGCCGATAGAGCAGCAGAAAGACCCGGTACTATTTCGTATGCACAGCCAGCGGCGCTCAGAGCATCAATCTCGCTCATTGTCCGACCAAAAATAAAAGGGTCACCGCTTTTGAGGCGAACGGTTTGCCGATCGCACTGCCCATGCGCGACTAAAATTTGGTTGATTTCGGTCTGGGTCATGCTGGGCTGCCCCCCCCGTTTGCCAACATAGATTTGCTGACAGTGGTGGGGAAGAAATTCCAGTAAGGTTTCATCGACTAAGGCATCATAAATGACCACGTCTGCTGTGGTTAGCAGGTGTTGGGCGCGGCGGGTTAGATAAGATATGTCACCAGGTCCGGCACCAACAATATAAACTTTGCCCATAACTTTGCTCTCATTTTCTCAGCCTCTCATTATCGATCGATCGAGCGTCATTCGGGGCTTTGCTTATTGTTGCGTTACGTTGATTGCAGAATCAATGTTGTGTCTGACCCAGCGTATCACTACTAAATATGGCTCTTCATTACTTAGTCTGTTGATTTACACTCAGATTGATAGCTGGGGATATCGATTACCTCCGGTAGGCTACGCCAACGATTTCAGGTGGAGCTGTTGATTACGATGTTGTCTCATGCTGGGATGAAGGTTCGTGTTGAAATTGTGGCTGCGGCGTAGATTGGATATAGCGATTGATGTTTCTCATCAATTCACTGCCTTTCAGCCACAGCCTTCGTCTATTTGAAAATGGTATAATTGCTTCTGATACTTGGCTGCGGGGAAGCCGATGATTAGCCGTGAACAACTGAAGCTGGAAATAGACTCGGTGGATGATACTCATATAGATGTACTGCACCGCATTATCCTGGCGCTCAAGAATCCAAATCTTGCTGTGACGGAGACTCCAGAAAACGAGATCAATCCGCTGAAGGGCAGCATTGTATTTGAGAATGACATTATTTCACCGATCGATGTCTCTTGCAGGGCAAACGTATCAAGTAAAATACCTTTTTAACAGTATTGACTAGAGCCTATACTCAGTAAGTTTTTATGCTAATTCATTAACTTGCGAGATTAAGACAGTATTTACAGAATACAATTCAACTGATTTATTATCCAGTTGCTGTAATCCTTTCTGGATAACATAAACTAATCAAGTATAATTGAAGTATATAATTTTGATGCGTTTGCCCTGATGTCTCTTGGGACGCTGAATAATGATTTGACCTTACCCTAAAAAAGTGGAAGGTAGACTTAGCTCGACTTTATCCATTTTCCGAAACCCCTAATGGGTAAAAGTTATGGGCTATCAGATTTTCTCAAGACTTTTCTTGATATCAGTGTCAACGATAGATATCTGAAAAGTTTGAGAGTATGTCTACAATCCAGCCAACACTGACGATGCCCCCGGATTCAAAATGGATAAAGTCGAGCTAAGTCTTTTATGCGCAGGCACAATGCTTCGGACAAGCGTAGCCCTGTACCATAGAGCAGTTGGGCTAATCTCCAGACATTTGATTAATGATGGTTTGAACTTCGAGTTTGGTAAGAACGGTCGGCAAATACCGAGATTTTTCCGCCCGCAGTGCATCGACAGATCCTATGCTCTTGATTGTTAAATGTCAACTAACTTG
>CAXTSZ010000054.1:0-24837 GCA_964247125.1 uncultured bacterium | reverse complement strand
GAGAAAAACGTTTGAATTTCTCCATTTTCAGTTCCTTGTAGACTAGCAGTTTTTAGATTGTTAACGGAAGTATTATTGCTAACTACGACGTTGTCACTTAAGAAAACATTAATACCGCGACCGCCGTTATTGTAAACGAAGTTGCCGTCAATTAAAGACTGAGCAGTGTATGGAGAAATGCCATTCTGCTGTCCCCGAAAATCATCAATAATAATACCATTTCCATCGGTTATCTGTCCACCGCTGTTACCCCTCTTGTTCTCATTATCGTAGGCAACGTTGTTCTTGATAACGTTATGAAAGCCAGCAGCGTTATCAGAAGCAACAGCTTCATAAAGACTAATACCACTACCCTGTTTAGCAGCGGTAAAGCCATTTCTATAGACAGTGTTATTTTCAATATCTACGTAATCTGAGCGAACAGCACTAATCCCATTACCACCGACATCATGTACTAAGTTGTTTAGGATTTCAATATGGTCAGTGTTATTATCTGCTGCTGTCCTTTTGGAAAAGTCTCCGATAATTATGCCGTCGGCTTCAGTGCCAGTGGCAGTAATATCCAGACCCTGCACTCTGATATAGTCACCAGTGATCCGGAAAGCGTAATTACCACCAATAATAGCAGGTTTGTCGTTACCGAAAGGCCTAAAGGTAATGAAGTTACCAGCGCTACCGGAGTTAGAAACATTAATATCTTCTCTGTAAGTACCAGCCTTGATGAGGATCGTGTCACCAGCCTGAGCTTTACCGCTGGCATTATTGATCGTTTTGAAAGCCGTAGCTTCACTAGTTCCTAAACCATTATCGTTTGCAGCATTTGCATCAACGTAGAATGTAGTCATATAAGGATCTCCTTGGTATTGTTTCGGCACATTTGCCAGATTTACGTAGACATGAGATAGATCCTAGAAAGCAATCATTTGACCAACACTGTTAGTTAGATGACTGTTCAAGGAACATACCGTGCGAGGAAAATGTACCCTTTTTTCAAGCCTTAATGAGTCACAATTCGGCTCTCGGGTCATTGTAACAAAAGTATTGTAATTTTTGTATTAGATATTGCTTTTTATAAATTTAAAGATAGGACACATTGCAAATTTATCGAGTAGATACATTGCACATTGATGAATATCCGTTGCACTTTATGGTACTTTTTGAGTACCAATTATCTTTTTAGAGCTTGAGCTATTGTACATCTAGATGAGAAAAATGAAGTTCCGCTATTTGGCCCTATTATCCCAAGACTGCGTGGCTAATTCGATCGCCTGATCTACTGTTTTCTCGCCTAACATTGCGGCTTGCAGATTCTCATAGATGGCTTTTTTTAAGATGCCTACATCTTTCATCGGTGGAATTAATACCTCTGCTTTACTCAGTTGGCCAGCGCTAATTGCTTTGCCCTGTGCCAGTGCCGACTGCTCACCGCTGCTTATTTTAGCCTGATAATCAGCGATCGCTTGCACCTGTGAAGGCAAAGTATCCGAGCTATTGGCAAAAGCCAACTGATTGCTAGCATTAGTGACAAACAGTGCAAATTTCACCGCCGCATCGGGCTGCTTCGTAGTACGGGGTACCACCATATTCATCACCGCTACACTGATTTTACCCGTCTGACCAGAAATTTGGGGGGCGATCGCTGATACTTTGGCAATCTGTGGTGCGTTTTTGGCAATATCATTCACCGCTGGCGCACCAGCCGAGAGCAGAGCTATTTCTCCCGATTGATAAAGCTGCATCCCCTGCTGATGCCCTTGAGTCAGCACTTCTTTGGGCAACAAGCCTTGCTTGTACAAATCCACCCAATATTGAAAAGCAGCTTTGCCCGCAGCCGTATTAAAAGCCGCTTGACCAGAGGCATTAACTAACTCTACTCCCATCTGCACCAAAGACTCCAATACATCATTGGCATCTTCCGGTACAAAAGTTGCAAAAAAGGCATACTTCCCGGTTCTTTCTTTAATCTGCTTGGCTACTTGAGCCAATTCTTGATAGGTCTTGGGCGGCTGGGCAATCCCCGCTTTTTTAAATAATTCTTGATTATAAATAGTAATATTGGTGGTCAAATACCAGGGCAAACCAAAACTTTTATTACCCAAACTATTGGCTTGCCACATTCCTGGTAGATACTGCTTACTCTCACCATTTACTAATTTGCTATCTAGCTCCAGCCAGGCATTTTTAGCCGCTAGCTGGGCAGCAAAATCGGGGTTGAGATTCACTACATCCGGGGCCGTTTTGGCTTGCATAGCCGCCAATATTTTGCTCTCCATCCCTGACCAAGGCACATCCACCCACTTGACCTTCGTGCCGGGATTGGCCTGCTCAAACCTTGCAATTACGTCCTGAAAATAGCCCGTGAACTTAGGCTGCAACTGCATTGTCCAAAATTCAATTTCACCGCTGCCGCCAGTTTTTTGACCGCCTACACAACTAGCGATCAGTCCAGCCAGCAGGCTGAAGCCAGAATAAGTAATGAATTGGCGGCGCGTAGTCATAGTGGGGCAGAAATTATTTTACTTGATGATTATTTTATATGCGACAACACGGACTGTTTCGGAACAGTCCGTGTTGTCGTTAATGACCTTTAGGCTTCATCCAGAGCCGCGATACCTGGTAAGACCTTGCCTTCTAAGAGTTCCAAGGAAGCACCGCCACCAGTCGAAATGTGGCTCATTTTATCAGCCAAGCCGACCTTTTCTACGGCGGCTACGGAGTCACCACCACCAATAATCGTGATCGCGCCCTTGGCCGAAATTTCAGCGAGGGTGTGCGCCACCGCCTCGGTGCCCGCCGCAAACTTATCAAATTCAAATACTCCCATGGGACCATTCCAAATCACCGACTTACAGTCTGCCAGGGCGGCTTGGAAAGCTTTGATCGAGTCCGGACCAATATCTAACCCCATCCAACCGTCGGGAATATTATTGATGTCCACAATTTGAGCATTAGCATCCGGGGAAAAGTTATCCGCAACCACTACATCGGTGGGTAAGATTAGCTGTACACCCTTTTCTTTAGCTTTAGCTTCTAGTGACCGAGCTAATTCTAGCTTGTCTTCTTCCACCAAAGACTTCCCGACGTTCAAGCCCCGGGCTTTGTAGAAAGTAAAGATCATGCCACCGCCCAAGAATAGCTTGTCGCATTTATCAAGCAAGGTTTCAATCACCCCAATCTTGCTGGAAACTTTTGAGCCACCGACGATCGCCGCTAAAGGCCGTTGGGGAGATTCGATCGCAGTTTGCAAATACTTCAGCTCACTTTCAATTAAATAACCAGCTACAGAGGGCTTCAAATACTTCGTTACCCCTTCGGTCGAAGCATGAGCGCGATGGGCGGTACCAAAAGCATCATTCACATAGATATCGGCGATCGAAGCTAGTTTTTTAGCGAATTCTGGATCGTTCTTTTCTTCTTCCGAGTAAAAACGAACATTTTCCAAGAGTGCCACTTGACCATTGGTCATCGCCCCCACTTGCGCTGCTACTTCTGCGCCAATACAGTCATTGCATTTCATTACATCCTGACCCAGCAGTTCGGCCAAACGCACCGCCACGGGGGTGAGCCGCAGTTTTTCGTCCACGCCTTTTGGCCGACCAAAGTGACTACACAAAATCACGATCGCCCCTTTGCCCGTGAGGTCTTTGATGGTGGGTAATGCTGCCCGAATACGAGTGTCGTCGGTGATTTTGCCGTTGTCATCAACTGGCACATTAAAATCAGCGCGTACCAAGACGCGCTTCCCACTTAAGTCTGCTGCTGATAGGCTACCTACAGATTTTTTAGTCATATAAATAATCTCCTTTATTAATAAAAATATTTAGTTTTGTGTCGAATTCTCAGCCACACATAATTTAACCATAAAGGGGTCTTAGGATACCGCCAATTTGCAAATTGCTGAGTATTTATGCTTAGGGCACTTCGCCGACCACCTGCTGTAGTAATACTGCTAGGTCAAAACGACTAGTCACCTCACTAGTGGCATTGCTGGTAAGGCCGATCGCACTTACCCCACCTAAAATTGCTTGAGCGGTGGGCGTAAAGGTGGGTAGCATTGCACTGTGCGACTGCTGGAGCTTATTTAAATCAATAAAAAATTGACCGCTGTAGGGGGAGATTTCTGATTTCATCACCTGCTGAAACTGGCGGTTGTTCGCTAAAACCGCCGCTGGCTGCGGCAAAAATTGATCGGTGACAGGCGTGCCTAGTGCCAGAAATGCCATGTTATCGGCGAGCCAGCCGTGGGTGGCCCCGACCCCCCCGAGCGGCGACGACCAATTCACCACATCCGTATTTTTGGTGTTGGCCTTAGCCACTTGGTATTGATAACGACTAGCCATCACTTGATCTAACTTACTCAAGGTCGCTGTGGCGGCAGGACGATCGGTCGGCTTGAGCATTAATAACAATGAGCCGCCAAGAGAATTTGAGCTAGGCTGAGACTCTGGCAACAAAGCTAACGAGAATTCATTTTTACTCCAAGCCAAAATATCAGTGTTTAAGTCTAGCCCGGTGGTGGACTTCAGGCCATTAGTTAAGGCCATTGGTGACACAGGTGCCGCCGGATTATTGCTGGCCAGGGGCAGATAATCTGCCCACAACTGTGCTAAATCATTGCCAGAAACCATCATTAAAGTGTTGTCGGGCAGACGCTGGCTAAAATCCGGACTATTTTTACTCGGAATTAAACCCGTTTTGCTATGGGGTTGCCACCAGGTAATGCCTTTGCCGAAGATGAGTTGGCCATCGAGATTAATATTGACGGCTAAACCCTGCTGTTGCTGGATTTGTACCAACTTGTCGGGGGTTAAGGCCGGAGTATTCTCCGCCATCGCTAAGGGCATATTTACATAGACTTGAGCAAGGGGATGGGGCATCGCGATCGCATTCCAAGCCTGCGGATAGCCCGGAGATTTAGCCAAAGTTTTACCAGATCGAAAAGCATCGATCGACTGTTCGATGGCTTGGACACTAGGGCTAATCAACACAAATCTCTCGATGATGGCAATAGCCAGCCTTTTTTGCTGGGGGCGAGTAATTTCCTGAAGGGCAATGCCTTGATACTGCCGCTCTAATACTCGGGGTATCATACTAGTACTGGCTGCGATTTTGTTTAATAAACGATCGGCATTGTAATTTTGCTTAATCGGCAGTATGACAATCGGCAGATTGGTGATGGGGCGGTTAGCCGATGGCACCTGACGATCCGCAAGATAAGCTACCGATAATTCTGGGGCAATCCAAGGCTGAATATCTCGATCGAAGTTCAAGCCCTGATCGGTAAAAAATGTTTGCTGCCATTTGGTGAATTCTTGGGTAGCGGCTGCCCGACTTGAGGGTGTCCCCAACTGGCCCAGGGGCTGCCACCGTTGAGGATCAGTCGATAGGTTTACCACCGTCAAGGTATTTTCTGGCAAGTAATTAGAGCCAGCGGGCGTAACTAGTTTGGCCGTATTCGGTCTATTGGCCAGCGCCAAATAGATCCCCCCAGCCGTTGCCACTAAGGCGATGATGCCAGCCAGCCTCCCGATGCGTTTTTGCGGAGATCGGGGCGGGCGGACTACTACTGGAGAAGAATTCGGCTCTTGCATATCGCAGTGTTCAGACTATTTTGCTACTGACCACACTCTAGAGTAACAGTTCTGCTTGATCTCATTGCCAGCTCTCCTATTTTTGCCGCCGTCGATACCAAGTGGCCATGCCCACCCCTAGTCCAATTAAGCTTGAGGAAACTGCTAATGGCCACAAATCGCCCCGACGCAGCGCCGTCAAACCAGCACCCATCATTACAAATGGCATTAATCCTGGTGTTGTGCCAATGACCGTACCCAGGAGATAATCTCGAAAACGGATGGAAGTTAGTCCCGCGCCAAAATTTACCAAACCATAAGGCAATAAAGGTAGCAAGCGGACAGCAGTCATATAGTAAATTCCACCGGCACCAATTTCTCGATCGATCGGCGCCCACCGCTGGGCAAAGCGGCGCTGGATATAATCGCGACCGATAGTCCGGCTAAACCAAAAAGCGACCACTGCGGCTACAATTGCACCCACCGTTGTCCAGACCGTGCCCCAGACCAGGCCAAAAACCGCACCCCCGGACAAATTCAAAGGAGTGGAAGGGAGTAGTATTAGGGTGCCGATCGTATAAATCAATATATAGATTAACGGTGCCCAAATTCCCGTATTAGTCAACCATTTCTGCCAAATTTGGGGATCGACACCGCCTAGATAGTAAGCCCCAGCGATTGTCACTAGTAAACAGGCGATCGCCAAACTCACCGCTATCATCCGTTCCTTCACGGACGAACTAATGGAGTTTTGCTTGGTGCCACGGCACTCTCCGGTAATCCCAACGGTGAAGTCAATGGTGGTAGACCCGTAGAAGTTACCGGGGTTGGCGATGGCGTATTATTGCTCAATGTCAGCTTGTAATTGGTGCTGGTTGCTCCGGTGGGCAGAGATATTTCGATATAGTAATCACCATTGTCGGGAATATCCCCTTGCCACTGATTAATCTTCCGCGATCGAAAATCAATTGGTTCTTTATTGGGAGCGAGGATACTCATCTGAGCGGTTCCTTCTAAGCTCACCGCTAGCCGTTGACCTTTTTGAAAGTTGATTTGGTAAAGAATAGTTTGATTCTCTTTGATGGCACTTTCTTTGCTTAAGAAAGGTTGCCAAGGGAGCAGCGAAATTATCTCGGTCGAAATAACAGGGGAAGATGTGGGTGAAACCACCGCTGTTGGCGGTGTTGAAACTACAGGAGATGGCGCTACATTAGGACTAGCTGGCCGTGGATTAGTGAGCACAGTGGCGGTTGGTTTCGGTGGCGGAGTTTTACCGAAAAACTGATTGAACAGCATAAAAGGAATTAAAACTATCAGGCTACCACCTGTCAATAGTGCCCAGGGATTAGTCCATAACTGGCTTCGTTGTTGATATTTGGGGGTATAGGTAATGTATTTATTCCCAGTTGGCGCAGCCGGCTGGCTAACGGCGCGACCGCCAGTGGATGGCAATGCACTGTTACCTGTGGCAAAACCAGAGGAATTAGCCACGATATCTTCTACCGCTCGCAAAGCTTGACTAACTTCTTTGGCTGATTGATAGCGATTGTTGGGACGATAGCTCATCATCCGCATTAGTACCTTGGCAAACCAAGGACTGATGGTCGGCAGTAATTGTTGCCACTTCCAGGTCATGGTAGATTTATCGATCAAGCTCTCGGGTTTCCGACCAGTCATCAATACTACTACCGTGACCGCTAAGGCATAGAGATCGCTGTTGGCATAAGCTTCACCAGTTTGGAGCTGCTCATTGGGAGCGTAGCCCGCTTTGCCCACCGTGGTGCCCTGCTCACCAATCCCCGCCTCGGCTGATTCCAGATTTTGGACTCCGGCTTTAACTACCCCAAAATCAATTAAGACAGGTAGTTGATCTACATCCCGTAAAATAATATTATCTGGCGAAATATCGCGATGGATGATGCCTTGATTGTGAATATTAGTGAGAATCGGTAACATCTGATGAAGAAATGTAATCGCTTCTTCTTCCGTAAATGTCTTAGACTCCCTAATTCTTTCCCCTAAAATCTTGGCATAGGTTTTGCCCTCGGCGTACTCTTGTACCAGAAATAGCCGTTTCGCCTCCTCAAAGTTGGCACGAAAACTGGGAATTTGGGGATGGCTAATGCGATGTAGTGTCTTAGCTTCTCGCCCAAACAGCTCGCGCGCTTTTTTGAGAGAGTCACGGCCTCGTTCGTTGGGTGTGAATTCCTTGAGGACACAAGGCTCATCGAAACAAGCTGTATCTTGCGCCAAATAGGTACGACCGAACCCTCCTTGTCCCAGAACTTTGGTCACACGGTAACGTTTTTGGAGCAGTGTTCCTAATGGAATTGCTGGTTGCATGATGGGTGGATTGCCCTCAACGAAGGAAAATACGAGCTAATACTTAATTCAATCCAATTTCAACTCAATCAGTAAAATTTCAGACCGAATATTGTTTCTAGCTCAATAGTGTGGATCTCTTTTGCAAATATTTGACTACTACATTTGGAGGATAGTCATTAGTATAATACCCAGGGAGACTGACTTAATCATTGAATTACTATGAATAATTTCCAAATTGACTACTAGACATGAACATTTTATTGGTGGATGACGAAATAGAACTGACCAATCCATTAAGTCGAGTACTCCGACAAGAGGGGTATGACGTTGATGTCGCCACTGATGGTCTGACTGGAAGACGACTGGCTACACAGCAACAATACGACCTCTACATTCTCGATTGGGTTTTACCTGTAGTAACTGGTATCGAAATTTGTCAAGAGCTGCGGCAAGCTGGGAAAACCAAACCTGTACTGTTTTTGACGGCTCAAGATACTCTAGATGATCGCGTGCGGGGCTTAGATGCGGGGGCTGATGATTATTTGGTGAAGCCCTTTGAGTTGCGCGAACTCCTCGCTAGAGTGCGTGCTTTGCTGCGGCGCGGTCAATCTAGTGAGTTTGACCAAGGGGTTGGACCCGACAATGAAGTGTGGGCGACGCGCAATCATGGAAAACCGCTATTGCAAGTGGGTCAATTAACTCTGGATACTACTAGCCAATTAGCTTACTTAGCCAATCAGACGATCGAGCTTTCGGAAAAGGAAACCTATTTGCTAGCCTACCTCATGCAAAATGCTGGTCAGCTAGTCACTCATCAGCAAATTCATGAACATTTGTGGGGGCATAGTCTAAATACTCCAAATAGTAATGTGTTAGCGGCTTTGATGCGATTGCTCCGACGAAAGATAGCCATCCCCGGCCAGCCAGAACTAATTTATACGGTTTATGGTAAAGGCTACCAGCTAAATGGTAGTGATATTGATAAATTTTCCGACAGATGATCGAAGATGTACTAGGCGATTTTTACTAACACCTGATCGCCGACAATTTTGGCGCTATAAGTGGCGAGCGGTCGAGGCGCTGGGCCACTCTTGACTTTGCCGTCAGCGGTAAAGTGAGCATTATGACAAGGACATTCAAAGTTTTTGCTAGGCGCTGACCATTTCACCGTGCAACCTTTGTGGGTACAAGTGGGGTTGACCGCAATCAGCTTGGTTTTAGTGGCTGGATCGCGAATGACCAAGACTTGATCGATCCCAATGCTGCCTGCCTTATCTAGTTGCGCAACAGTACCGACAGCTTTAAAGCCACCAGTGGCGGAGGCTGCGATCGCTACCCCGTTAGTAGCCGCCGACTCTGCCGGATCGACCCCTGCTGTTTTACTGGCGGCACAAGCTGATAGCACGAGGGGAAAGCAACTGGCTGCCCAGCCCACTCCCAAGTAGGTCAAAAAAGAACGACGTGGCATATTCATCGATGAACACTGGTTATGTAATAAGTCCAATTCTAGCTTGCTGTTGGGAGAACTGTATTAAATATTATATCTAAGTATAATTATTTTACTGGTCAAGAATCTAACTTTTGGGCACTCAAAATGAAAATTGGATCAACGGCCACTAAGCTCCGATTCATCCCTCTGGTTTCTAACCGATTAATAGCCGCTTGTACGACTTCCACCTGGCGGCCATGCAGCTTGGCAAAACTATCTAAAACAGCATAGAGGTTTTCTAAATTACTGGCGGTGACAACTACTCGGCCTTGGGAATTTAGCAGCGGCCACACGGCCTCTAAAATGGCGGCGATCGATCGACCACCTTCGATACAAACGCGGTGAGGTTTTTCGGCAATGTCGGCCAAACATTCTGGCGCACTGCCCTCGATAATTTTGACATTATCTACGCCAAACAAATCGCAATTATGGCGAATGAGACTGGCCACTTCTTCATCCCGTTCGATCGCAATAATCTGGCCTTGCGTACAGAGCAAACCCGTCTCCACCGGAATCGTGCCAGTCCCGGCGCCAATATCCCAGACGATCGAATCGATCTCTAACTTGAGTGCCGCAATCATGAGCAATCTGACCTCTCGTTGGGTCATGGGAATACCGGGCAGTTGCTCAAACAGGTCGTCGGGAATGCCGGAGGTGATATATTTCCACAGTCGTGCGGCCATCTGATTTTGATCCCTTGCAGTTGATTGGTGAAAGTCGGTTAACGACTTGATGGCTAGTTTATGCTAATTTGCTGATTAGTCTAGCAGTGATTCAGAGTAGTGCGTATTTTGCGTAAAATTTTTCTTCTGGGGATGCGGTATACCGGTTATAGCCTCACTCTGCTGTGGCTCTGTGGCCTCACCAGCTGTTTGCGGCAGGAGTTACTGCCGCCCCCCAGCCGCAATCCTAATTTATTACTAGGCAATCCCAGTAACGCCACTACCGCCGTGAGCAACGCTGATAATTATCTGATGCTCAAACCGCAGTATGCGCTCTCTTACTCCCGGAGCAAAAAACTGCCCAATTGGGTGTCTTGGCAATTACAGGCCAGCAACTTGGCCGCGCCGGGGACGAGTCATCGTCAAAATGATTTTCGCGCCGATCCAGACTTACCCGGAGACTGGCCAGCCACGCAGACCCGCGACTACAGCGGGAGTGGCTTCGATCGCGGACATTTGGCTAATTCTGAAGACCGCAGTAGTAACTCCGCTGATAATTCGGCTACTTTTTTAATGACCAATATGGTGCCCCAGGCTCCTGACAATAACCGAGGCGTGTGGGTGGAGCTAGAGAACTACTGCCGCCAGTTGGTTAGATCTGGCCAAGAGCTATACATTATTGCGGGACCAAATGGCCAAGGTGGTGTGGGCGATCGCGGTGCGCGGCGGGAGCTATCTGGTGGTCAACCAGTCCCAGCTAATACCTGGAAGGTGGTACTGGTCTTAGATCATCCTGGTGCTGGTCTGGCCAGCGTGAACAAAAACACCCGCGCGATCGCGGTGGTCGTGCCGAATGTGCAAGGTATTAAAGGCAATCCCTGGCGCGCTTACCGAAAAACCGTGCGGGAAGTCGAAAATATGACTGGCTATAACTTCTTTAGTAATTTACCCGCCGATGTGCAAGAGGCGATCGAAAACCGCATTGACGATCGCTAACTCAATACATCTTTGAGGGCGGTGCGAGCCGCCAGATGATTGCGGGTGGAAAGCAAAATCTCGGCTTCTCGTTCGAGGCGATCGCCAGTATGTTGCATTTCCAGTAGGGCTTGTTGCTCGGCGGCGACCCCATAGAGATTGCTGGCTACCCAATAAGATAGTTCGATCGGAGAACTGGGCAAGTTTTCGGGTAATTCGATCATTTGGTCGGTGAGTTTGGCCGACAAATTCACCACATCTTGCAATAATTCGCCCACGTTGCTAGTCAGACTGGTTAAGTCTTGCGCCGTCGGGGCATCTTCAATCCATTCTACTAAGCCGACGCGATAGGGCTTTTCGCGGACGTAGTCTAACACCCGAAAACGCTGCTGACCAAGGGTTAATACTTTGATCCGATCATCAGGGAGTCGTTGGAAGTGAATTATTTCGGCGCAGCAACCGACCACTGCTGGTTCGGCGCGGACGGGGTCCCACATTAACACCCCAAACCGTTGGTCGGCTTCCATGATGGTGTGCATCATAATCCGATAGCGAAATTCAAAGATGTGCAGCGGCAAAGGCCGTCCTGGAAACAGCACTACTTCTGGTAAGGGAAACAAGGGAAGTTCGCGGACAGCGATCGAAGAGGTGGCCATAATTCGCAATCTGATGGAGGGAAAAGTGCGTGCGTTCTCTTTAATTTAACGGATATTTGCTGTCCTGGGCAGTAATGATTTAGTTAAATCTAGTGAAAATAGCTGTAAATTGCGTTGGCTAGATTTTCGCCCACGCCCGGAACTTTTTGCAGTGCTTGGGGATCGGCGGCGCGGATGTAGTCGATCGAATGAAAATGTGCCAATAGCTGCTTCTGTTTTTGTGCCCCCAATCCGGGAATATCGTCTAGATATGAATGGGTCATGCGCTTACTGCGCTGTTGACGGTGAAAACTGACCGCAAAGCGGTGGGCTTCATCGCGCAGGCGGCGTAGCAGTTGCACTCCGGGCTGTTCTGGCTCCGTGGGCAGCGCTTGACTAGCTCCCGGCACAAAAATTTCTTCCTGCTGCTTGGCCAAACTAATCAAACACACATGCTCGATTAGCCCCATCTCGGTCAGTACCTTCACAATGGTAGAGAGCTGGCCTTTGCCGCCATCAATCATCACCACCGCCGGAAAATCAGGATTATCTAAGTCTACGCCCCCTTGATATTTACGGAAACGGCGACCAATCACCTCGGCATGGCTGGCATAGTCATCAGACCGGCCAATATGCACGTCGGGATTTTTGATTTTGTAGTGACGATAGTACTGCTTGGCGGGCAAACCTTCGATAAATACCACTTGCGAACCAACCGCATCCGAACCCTGGACGTGCGAAATGTCGTAGCCTTCAATCCGGTGGGGCAGCTCCGGGAGGCCAAGGATATTTGCTAAATCTTGCATACTGGCTGCTTCGCGGGCGCTGTGCTGGGCTAGTCTAGCCAGTTCTAGGGTGGCATTGCGTTCGACCATTTCAATTAATTCGGCTTTGCCTTGGCGCTGCGGGGCAATGATTGATACTTTCCGGCCTTTTTTTTCGCTGAGATAACTGGCCAATATTTCGACTTCGGGTAGTTCGTGTTGCACCAAAATCTCCAGCGGAATTTCTAACGGATCGGCTTGTTGATAGTGTTCTTCTAGCACGCGCTGTAGGATTGCGCCTAGCTCAGCTGGCGATGAGCCGACTGGCATATTGGCAATAAAGCCCAAGCGCCCCACCAATTTACCCGCGCGAATTTGAAAAAGCTGGACGCTAGCGGTTTGATCGTTGGCGGCTAAAGCGACCGCATCGCGGCTAACCGTGTCATCGGGCAGCGAAACTTTTTGGCCAGCGGTGAGCGAATGTAAGCCTTGAATGCGATCGCGCAGTGCCGCTGCTGTTTCAAAGTTTAAATCTTCAGCCGCCTGGTGCATTTGCTGCGTTAAAGTCTCAATTAGTTCGCCGCTTCGTCCCTGAAACACCATCGTAATTTTCTCGATCGTCAGGCGATAGTCAGCGGGGGTTACTAGTTGCTGGCAAACACCGGGACAGCGGCCAATATCGTAATTTAGGCAAGTGCGGTCTTTGAACAGGGGTTGGGGGCGCTGCCGCATTGGAAAAATGCGCCGTACCAAGTGAAGGGTCTCCCGGAGTAAACGGGAGTCGGTGTAGGGCCCATAGTATTTGTCGCGCCCTTTACCCAAGCGGCGGTTGCGGGTGATGAAAATGCGCGGGTAGTCTTGGGACCAGGTGACTAAAACGTAGGGATATTTTTTATCATCTTTGAGTAAGACGTTGAAGTGCGGCTGATTTAGCTTAATTAAGTTGGCTTCTAAGGCTAGAGCTTCCGCTTCGGTGTCGGTGACAATGAACTCAATCTCGACGACCTGGCGCACCATGAGGGCAATGCGCGGCGAGAGATCGGGGGAGTCCCGAAAGTAGGAGCGTACTCTCGATCGCAGTTTTTTGGATTTGCCAATATACAAAATGTGGTCGCGATCGTCCCGCATGAAGTACACACCAGGATCGGGCGGGATTTCCCGCAGTCTAGCTGCTAGTTTTTCGGGCTGATTTAGGAGGGTATTGCTACTCATGGATCGGCGGGATAGTTTTAGATTTGCCGTGTATCTATTATGCAATGATCAATGAGTAGTCTCCCAGGCATCAGCTCATGCGAGTTCTCGTGGTGGAAGATGATCCGCACATTGCCCAACTAATCGAAACTATTCTTCAGCAGGAGAGCTATGCCGTAGATATAGCTTGCGATGGTCAGCTGGGCTTAGATTTGAGTCAATCTTATGAGTACGATGTGATACTGCTAGACGTTAGCTTACCAACCCGCGATGGCATCAATATTTGTCAAGATGTACGATCGCACGGTAACCAAGTGCCCATTTTACTCCTGACCGCCCTAGATTCTCCTGCTGATCGGGTGCGGGGACTGAATGCTGGCGCTGATGATTATTTAGGTAAACCCTTTGACCCTAACGAACTACTAGCGCGGGTGCGCGCTTTACTGCGGCGCGGTAGCAATGCCTCCACACCGGTGTTGGTATGGGGCGAATTACGACTCGATCCGCTGAGTGCGACGGTGACCTATGCTGATCGAACAGTAGCTGTGACCCCCAAAGAATACGCGATGTTGGAGTTGTTTCTGCGCAACAGTAAGCGGGTTTTTAGCTGCAATGCCATTCTCGAACATCTGTGGTCTTGTGATGAGGCACCTAGTGAAGAAGCGATCCGTACCCATATTAAAGGAATTAGACAAAAGCTGAGACGAGTGGGAGCCACTGTGGACTGTCTGGAAACAGTCTATGGCATTGGTTACCGACTGAAACCTTTGGTCACTGCGCCCCATGACCCGCAAGCAACAGATATCCACAGCCTGGACATCGCTCATCCCCTGATGCTGTTGTTGGTGTCAGCCGATCTTACTTTTAATCAGGCAATGCAATCCATTGCCCTAGAGCGAAGCTGGCAGATGCAAACGGCGACCTCAATGTCTGATCCTCAACAATTTTGGGAGGTTTTGCATGCGGCTCCACCCGATCTGGTGATTTTGGATGTGGAAATGTCTGGCATCCATGGATTAGAGCTATGTCGCAGGGTCCGTAATAATCAGAATTGGTCGCAACTTCCCATTATTTTTCTGACGGCTCATTATGAACTGAGTTTAATTCAGGAAGTATTTGCGATCGGAGTGGATGATTTTGTGACCAAGCCAGTGGTGGAACCAGAGATTATTTTGCGGATTCTACATTTACTAGAACGTCAGCGGCTACAGCACATCCTCTCGATCACCGCCAATGGCAGCAAAGCCATGAATACCGCCCCGGTGAGTGCGCCCCCAGTGATTTGCAACTAAATAACTAGACAGCAACTTTTCCAAAATACCGGCGCAGGTCGAGCAACTGCATAAAACAATACTGTCCTATTCTTGAAATTGGCTACATATCTTGGCTGCGCGGCCTTTAGTGATAGCCGTGCCACTCAACTTCCCACAACCCTGCCCAAAACATGATAAGTTATGGATTCGGTTCTAGTTTAATCGCTAGAGGTAACGGGGAAAGATTGGTGGAAATCCAACGCTGTCCCGCAACTGTGAAGAGATTGTCGATCTCTGTAGTCAGAACACCCGCCGATCATTTATTTCCAACTATAATTCTGCGCGGTACAGAAGGAAACTACCTAAAATTAATGCAAAGCAAACATACAATTTTTGTCTGCCAATCTTGTGCCGGTACTTGGCAAGATGGCCGACAAGTAGGCAGCAGCGGTGGCTATTTACTCCAGCAAGAGTTGATCACCCAAGCCCAAGATTGGCCACTAACCCATCAGGTTGCGATTCAGGGAGTTAAGTGCTTGGGAGCTTGCGATCGGCCTTGTGCAATTGCGCTGGCGGCCATGGGCAAACCCACCTATCTTTTTGGCGATCTGAATCGCAGTACATCGTCAGCGGAAATAGCCCAAGCAATTTTGGTGTGTGCCAGCCTCTATCACCACAAACCCGATGGCATCATGGCTTGGTCAGAGCGTCCTGAACAGCTGAAGAAGGGCTTGATTGGCCGCATTCCCAGTATCGAACTACCCATAACTACTATTTAAAGTGAACTATGCCATTGTCTAAAATTCCCAAGCCCACCCGTTATCAAAATGCTGCCCTAGAATATTATCTGGGGCTAACTGATTCTATTTACCTCCACTATGGCTACTGGGAGCAGGCTCCTACTTCTAACGATGATTTGACAGCCGCTAATATGCGCATTGCCCAGGCTGCTTACATCAAACACTTGGCTGCTTTTATTCCTACCGCAGTTCACCACATCTTGGATGTGGGTTGCGGGATTGGTGGTAATTCCGTCTACCTAGCCGCTGCTGGTTTTACGGTAGAAGGTCTGGCTCCCGACCAGTTACAGCAGGAAAAATACCTTTATAACACTAAGAGCTCATCCACTTTCCACCTCAGTCGGTTTGAAGATTTCCAGTCTTCATCAAAATACGACCTGCTACTGTTCAGTGAGAGTACTCAATACATTGCCGCTCAAGATATTGCCGAGGGCGCGGCTAAACTATTAGCCCCCAATGGCTATGTGTTAATGTGCGACATGATGCTCTTAGATGCTAACTACACTACCGGGATTTACTCTAATTGTCATTTATTACCCAAACTAAAGGCCGCGATGACTAAGGCTGGTTTTCAGTTAGTCAAAGAAGAAGATATTTCGGCTAGAGTTCGGCCCAGCCTCGACCTGTATGTCTTTATGTTTAAGAGCTTTGGCCTCACGACCATCAAGTACCTGAGCGATTTGGTACTGATTGCGGTGCCCCCGATCTATACCTTGCTTAAGTGGATTCTTAGCCCTATTTTTAGTAAAGTGATCGAAGAAGGACTGACTTCTAATGAAATTTTTGATCAGCACCTGTGCTATCAGACGCAGCTTTGGCAGTTGAAGAGCACTGAGCCAGTCACAGCGACCGTGGAATAGAAGTCAATCTGGGTCGTAATCCCGCTAGTCGATAGCGACGGTAGTCGGCCAAAATTTGATCATGATCGAAGCACAAGGCAGTGGGGATGTGTGCCAGACTAAAAACCTGCACGCTTTTGGCATCATCTTGTGCTTGGGGTTCACCAGTGGCTGTAGCAATAAAAACTTGGCTCAGGGTGTGCTGACGTGGATCGCGCTGGGGATCGGAGTAGGCGCAAAATTGCTCGATTAACTGCACTGTTAGATTAGTTTCTTCGAGCGCTTCGCGGCTGGCTGCTGTTTCTAAAGACTCACCATAATCGACAAACCCACCGGGTAAAGCCCAGCCGAATGGTTCATTGCATCTTTCAATTAGGACAATTGGGCGATCGGGTCGATCGATTAACTCAATGATAATATCGACGGTTGGGATCGGGTTGCGGTAAGCCACAGTAAATATTGTTGCGATTGTGTTCCAATCTTCTCATATATTATGGGGTATCGCATCTCTTCACCTGTTATGACCTTTCCTCGCTCCAGCGGCATCTTACTTCACCCCACCTCGCTACCTAGTCCATATGGTATTGGGGATTTGGGAGACAGCGCCTATGAATTCATCGATTTTTTGCAACGTACCAAGCAAACATACTGGCAGATCTTACCGCTGGGTCCGACAGGCTATGGTAACTCGCCCTATCTCTGTTATTCGGCCATCGCTGGTAATCCGCTATTGATCAGTCCTGAGCGACTGGTGGCGGATGGCTGGCTGAAGAATGAAGATCTCCAGAAAATAGCTGATTTTCCGGCATTGACAGTTGATTTCGATCGGGTAATTGCCGCCAAGATCGAGTTGTTAGACTTGGCCTGCCACAATTTTCGCTATCACGGCACCACCGAAGACCACCAAAATTTTCAGCAGTTTGTTCAGCAACAGCAGCATTGGTTGCCAGACTATGCCCTGTTTATGGCCGTACATGAACACTATCAAGATGCTCCTTGGTACGAATGGCCGCAATCGATCGCTGCGCGCAAGCCAGTGGCTATTACGGAGCATGAACAATTACTACCCGATCGCATTTTCTACTATCAATTTGCTCAGTTTGTCTTCCATCGGCAGTGGTTGATGCTCAAAGCCTACGCCCGCGACCGAGGGATTCAAATTATTGGGGATATCCCAATCTATGTGGCGCACGATAGTGCCGATGTCTGGGTCAATCAAGCCAACTTTCAACTGGACCCCGAAACTGGTGCTGCGGCTATGATGGCTGGCGTCCCACCCGACTATTTCAGTGAGACTGGTCAGCTGTGGGGGAATCCGGTGTACGACTGGGAGCATCTGCAAAAAACTAAGTTTGCCTGGTGGATTAGTCGCTTTCAAGCCTTACTCCAACTAGTAGATATCATTCGCATTGATCATTTCCGGGGATTTGAAGCTTACTGGGCAGTGCCCCAGGGCGAAAAGACGGCGGAGAAAGGCGAGTGGGTGGTAGCACCCGGGATGCAGTTTTTTCAGGAGCTAGAGCAACAATTGGGGCATTTACCGATCCTGGCCGAAGATTTGGGGGTAATTACACCAGAGGTAGAAGCACTACGCGATCGGTTTAGCTTTCCGGGTATGAAGGTGTTGCAATTTGCCTTTGGTTCCGATAATGCCAATGGTTTTTTGCCATTCAATCATAGTTGTAATTTTGTAGTCTATACTGGCACCCACGATAACGATACGACGATCGGTTGGTTCAATAGCACCGAGAGCTATGAACGCGATCGGGTGCTGCGCTATCTAGGCGGGATTTCCAGTATGGGAATCAACTGGGATTTAATTCGGATTGCTTACAGTTCGGTGGCTAATCAAGTGATTTTACCGATGCAGGATGTGCTGGGGTTGGGTAACGTGGCGCGGATGAACTTACCGGGGACGATTCAGGGGAACTGGCAGTGGCGTTACCAAAGCAGTCAGATCACTCCCGAGATTGAACAACAATTACTGCGCATGACTGAGACCTATGGGCGGGAGAATGTTATTTATCGCCCCGGATTGCAATAACTATGAATTCAGCTTTTCAGCGCTTTCCCTTGCGGCTCCAAGAGGCGATCGTCTCCCAAGTGGGTTGGTCTACACTGCGCCCTGTCCAGGAGCTAGCCAGTCAGGCTTTGTTGGATGGTGATAATGCCATCATTCTGGCACCCACCGCTGGTGGCAAAACCGAAGCGGCGATGTTTCCGCTGTTGGCGCAGTTGGTTACCCAAGAACCGATGGGGGTGGGGGTGATCTATATTGCCCCGATCAAGGCTTTGCTCAACAATCAGTCCGATCGTTTGGGGTTATATACTGAAATGGTCGGCTTGGAGAGGTTTCTGTGGCACGGTGACATTGCCGGCAGCCGCAAGAAAGCTTTTCTGGCCAATCCCAGTGCGGTGCTGATGACCACGCCGGAATCTTTAGAGGTGATGTTACTTTCTCCTAAAGTACCCCAGGCCGAGTTATTTAAAGATCTACGGGCGATCGTCATTGACGAAATTCATGCCATTGCTGGTACCGATCGCGGTGCCCATTTGTTATCGGTGATCGAACGGCTCACTAAGTTTACCCGGCATGACATTCAGCGGGTGGGACTGAGTGCCACTGTCGGCAACCCGATCGATCTTTTGACTTGGCTCCAGGGTAGTTCGCAGCGGACTAAGCAGGTAATTGATCCGCCCAAAGTAGCAACTAAACGCGATATCCGGGTATATTTGCGGGAAAATTTGGGGGATATTGCTAGCGCTGCCAGTGAGCTAGCGCAGGGTAAAAAAAGTCTGTTTTTTTGTCAAAGTCGCGCCCTCTCCGAAGATATTGCCGAGCGGATGCGCCAGTGTGGCACCGATGTATTTGTCCACCATAGCTCCGTGTCGCTAGAGGAGCGCACGATGGCCGAAGAGCGCTTTCAGCAGGGACGAGATACCTGCATTGTTTGTACTTCTACCCTGGAGCTAGGGATTGATGTAGGCGATCTGGATGCGGTCTTACAAGCCAATGCTCCCAGTACGGTTTCTTCCTTTTTACAGCGGCTGGGACGTACTGGTCGGCGATCGGGGGCGCTGGCCAACACCACCTTCTTTACCGAAAACACCGAGACACTGCTACAAGCGATCGCCATTATTGAGCTAGCGCGGCAGGGCTGGGTGGAGTCGGTGCCGGTCTCTAGCCGGACTTGGACAGTCTTGGTACATCAGCTTTTTGCTTTGACTCTGCAATTTGGCGGCATTAGCAGCGCCGATTGCTGGGATCAGCTCTCGATCGTCCCTGATTTTGGGGGCATTAGTAAATCTGAATTTGATGTTTTGATTCAGCACATGATCAAAGAAGATTTTTTGTTCATCGCCAATCATCAATTATCACTGGGGAGCAAGGCCGAAAAAATCTTTGGTCGCCGCAATTTTATGGAACTTTATGCGGTATTCAGTAGCCCCCAACTCTACCGCGTCGAGACAGCCGCAGGCTATACGATCGGTTCCTTGGAACAGACGTTTGTGGATAAGCTGGTGCCCGAGATCAGCTCTTTTTTGCTAGGCGGTCGGCCGTGGGTCGTTAGTATGGTTAACCATGACGATCGAACGGTGGTGGTGAGTGGCCACCCGGTGGGTAAAAAACCGAGCTGGGGCGGATTTACCCCGCAATTGTTGAGTTTTGAACTGTGTCAAGCCATTGCTGGCGTACTAAAGTCGGATGAGAAGTATCCTTATATTGACCGACTGGCACAAGCAGCGATCGATAACTATCGCGCCGATCTGGGGCAGCAGCTCTTGACTAAAAAACAATGTATTGAATGGAACGGTGACCAGGCTACCTGGTGGACTTTTGGTGGTGGCCAAATTAACCACACCCTGAAATATGGCATCCAAAGATCCCATGATTGGACAGTAAAGGTCGATAACTTTAAGCTGCGGATCGAGGGCGATAGCCTCGGCGTGGGCACCCTAGGCAAAACCATGCGAAAAGTTTTAACTCCTAAGTTTTGGCAGGAACCAGAAACTATTAGTTATTTGCTGAACAACATGCCCGGTTATCGGTTTAGTAAATTTCAACAGGTTTTACCCGATCGTTATGCCCTAGAGGTGGTACAAAGCTATCTACTGGATGTGCCCGGTGTGCAAAAGATGGTAAACCGTTAATCCTAGCCATTTGTTGGGGATAGCTAGGGCGGATACCCGTTAAATTTGGTAAAGTCTATACCCAAATAGTTGGCCAATTTCAGCGAAGCATTTTAAAGTGGTAAGGGCGATGGACTGTAATTTGCAAAAAAACATGAGTCAACAAACCCCTTATGAGCGGCTCGGCATCGATATTGATGCCTCTTTTGAGGAAATTCAAGCAGCCAAGCAACGTCTCCAGCAGGAGCAACACAGCGATCAGCAATCGATCGACAGTATTGAGGCGGCCTACGATTCGATCCTGATGGATCGGCTCAAAATGCGCCAAGAGGGAAAGATTAGTGTGCCTGAAGGTATTCGGTTCCCCGAAAAATCTGTGCAAACCTTGTCTTTGCCCAAGCTGACTCCCCCCCAGATCAAAATGGCCACGAGCTGGCTCGGTGATCTAGTGGAAAAACCCGCTGGCAAAGATTTGGCCATCTCTTCGGGGGTCATTGCTTCTTTAGCGACGATCGTCGCGTTGCCCGGTACGGCAGAAGCCTCACTACCAACGGTGTTAGCCGTGGCCGCTGGTTTTACATTATTCTTTTTGAATTCCAAGATCAGTCGCCTGGGTCGCGCTTTTCTAATTACTAGCTTGGGAGTAGTGGGGAGCATTGTGCTGTTCATGCTAGCGGTTAATGTCGTGCATTTGCCGATCAGCGGACTACCAATTAGCGGTGATAAGATTGCGACGCTTTTGACCCTGGTTGTTTTATGGGTAATTAGCAGTTTTATGAAATAGTCGCCAAGATGTGGTCCACGGCAGTGGCTAAGTCGGGAACGATTATATCGGGCTGATATTGGTGGAGAGTGGCTCGATCGCGAATACCCGAAAGAACACCGATAAAGGGAATGTTTTGGCTGTGGGCAGCGGCGATATCGGCCTCTGTGTCGCCAATCATCCAAGTCTGACTAGCAGGTGGTAATTCAGCCATAGCTCTAGCCATCAAAAGCGGCTTATCAGCGACATCTTGGGTCTTAATGTAGTTATTACTAAGACAATAGCGGTGGTCGGGGGGGAAGAATTGATGAAGATTAGCCCGGTCTAGGGCGTAGTCTAGTTCTTGGACGCGGCGCATGGTCATGACCACTAAGTCAATGTGGGCGGCTTGGATTTTGGTGAGAGCAGCGGTGGCAGTGGGAATCAGTCGATCGAACTTCATATATTCCAGCTGATGCACTTGCTGTTTGCGGCGCTGGCTGAAAGCAATGGCCTGTTCGGGAGCGAGTCCCGAGATGACCCCAACTTCAATTTCGGGGACTTGTGCTCTTTTGAGCGCCCAAAAATCTTCTTTAGTGAGGACGGTAACTTTTTGCCCTGGTGATTGGGTTTGCTGGAGACACAGCAAATAAACCTGATAATAGCGATCCGAAACATCCATGATAGGTCCATCGAAGTCTGTGATAATTCTGAGCATTTTGATAATTTCGCTTTTAGCAAAGGTGATTGATATCAACAGGGCATTATGATTATATGTAGGCTCGGACGAATGAAACCGACAAAAACTTGTTGCAAGTAAGAAAATATCCTGGTACCCAGGGGGATTTATACCACATGCAATCTTTAGAAACCAAGCCGTTGTTATTAGATGTTCGTAGCATTACTCTGCGTGTTAATCATGAAGAGTTCGAGAAACTATGCCAAGATAATCCAGATCGATCGTTTGAATTGACAGCTACTGGAGAACTAATTGTGATGGCACCAGCTGGTTGGGAAAGTGCGGAGCGAAATTTAAGCTTAGGAACTGATGTAGAAATCTGGAATCGTCAAACCAAGCTTGGTCGAGCTTTTGATTCATCTGGTGGGTTCACCCTTCCCAATGGAGCCGTTCGCTCGCCTGATGTCACCTGGATTGAAAAATCTAAGCTGATCGATGTCCCCGCTGGTGTTAAGTTTCCGCAAGTAATCCCTGATTTTGTGATTGAGCTACGGTCTGATACAGATAGAATGCCAAAACTGAGAGAGAAAATGGAGGAGTATCGAGCAGCGGGGGTGCGTCTGGGCTGGTTGATCGATCCTCTCAAGCAGCAGGTTGAGATCTATCGACCTGGAAGGGATGTAGAAGTGTTGCAATCTCCCACCCTTCTGGGTGGGGAAGATGTGCTACTTGGGTTTACGATCGATCTAGGCTCGATTTTTTGATGCGATCGAGCAGGAATTTGGATCGTGGAGTTTGTAACAGGAGAAAGAGAGGATGAAGTTTGAGGGGATTTGGCATATTACGGAAATGGAAAATTGGGATGAAGATTATTTCAATATGGAAGTGCAGGCTTATATTGAAATTGATGATCGAGGATCTGGTGATTTTCAATTTGGGTTGGTCACTGGGGCAATTGATGGTGAAATTACAACAGACAAGTTAGGCGAGAAGCTGGAATTTACTTGGGAAGGTGGCGATGAGAATGATGAAGCTAGTGGTAGTGGTTGGATGAGATTGAAAGATGATGATACGTTAGAAGGGAAGATTAAAATCCACCACGGGGATAGTTCTGTATTTTTAGCAGAACGAGCTTAAAGTGCGACGATCGATTGCTCACCGAATTTATGCGAAATCTGCTGATTGTTGAATCTGCTGGCAAAATTAAAAAACTCAAAAGCATCCTCGGATCGGACTGGGATGTGAAGGCTTCAATTGGGCATATTCGCCAACTCGCTAACGATGGGGACGGTGCGTTGGGGTTCGACTTGGGTGCAGAGACGATCGATTGTCGCTACATTCCCCGTGACGACAGAGCTAAACAAACGATCGCCGGATTAATCGCCGCAGCTAAACAAGCAGATCGAGTATTTATCGCCTCAGATCCAGATCGGGAGGGTGAAGTCATTGGCTGGCACATCGCCCAAGTATTGAAGCTCAAACAGCCCCAGCGGGTTGTCTATCAAGAAATTACCGAGTCAGCAGTTAGGAAAGCGATTGCTAGTCCTCGCTCTCTAGATATGGCTCTAGTCGAAGCAGGCAGGTGTCGTGATTGTTTGGATAAATTAGTCGGTTACAAAGGATCGCCCTTAATCTGGCGACTCAACAATGGAGCGAAAAGCGTCGGGCGGGTACAGTCCGCCACCCTGCATCTAGTCTGTCAGCGAGAGCGGGAAATTCAAGCCTTCAAACCGCAAGATTATTGGTCGGTATTTGTAGACTATGCCGCAGGTTTCCGCGCCTTCTACAACGGCACTGCTCAGGCTGTTTCGACACAAGTAGACGAAGAAACTAGCGATGATGCTGGAGCAACAGAAAAAGTCGCCGAATCGACGCGCGTATTGAGTCAAGTTGAAGCTGAAAGGTTAGTGGAGATCGGGAAAGCTAATCCCCATCAAGTTAGGACGATCGAGGGTAAACTCGCACCCAAAAAACCACCCGCCCCATTTATCACCTCATCGCTCCAACAAGCGGCTGGATCGCGGTTGAAGTTCTCTCCCGAACATACGATGTCAGTCGCTCAGAAGCTCTATGAGGCTGGGCTAATTACTTACATGCGGACTGATTCAGTCGAACTCAGTCAAGATTTTTGTAAAGCAGCACGGGAATGGTTACTGTCCCATGATAAAAATAATGTGCCGAATAAAGTCGCCAAACAGCGGAGTTCTAAAGACGCTCAGGAAGCTCATGAAGCGGTCAGACCGACAGATATCACCAGAGCATCAAGCGAACTCAAACAGCAGATCTCAGAGGATGAATTTTCGCTGTACGTGATGATTTGGATGCGATCGATCGCCTCCCAGTGCAAGCCCGCTCAGATTCGCAAAACCACGATCGTTACTCAATCTGCCGAGATCCAGTGGCAAGCCAGAGGACAAATGCTCGAATTCGCTGGCTATGCCAAATATTGGAAGGATATTAGCGGTGATGCTGCACTTCCTAGTTTGCAACCCCAGCAACCACTCACCGCCACTAATGTCAGTCACGAGCAGAAACAAACCCAACCACCACCACGATACTCTGAGCCAAAACTCGTCCAACTGATGGAACGGCGCGGCATCGGTCGTCCCTCGACTTATGCGCCGACTATTGCGACGCTCAAGCAACGTAATTATGTCGAGCTGGTTAAGAGCAAGGTGCAGCCGACGACTGTGGGACTGCAAGTGGATGATTTTCTGATGCAAGCTTTACCAGAGTTGATTCAATCGGAATTCACTGCTGGGATGGAAACTCAACTCGATGC
>CAXTSZ010000053.1:0-25508 GCA_964247125.1 uncultured bacterium | reverse complement strand
CATATTCAAATCGCACGGCAATTTTATTGTCCATAAAGCACCACAGTTCTTTCTTTAAGCGGTAGTCCAATTCCTTTGCCCACTTGCGGGTGAGTAAATCTTTGATGGCGGCTCGTCCAGTAATAAATTCGATCCGATTTCGCCACTCAGAATCTTCGGTGTATGCTAATGTCACCCGTTCTGGATCGCGAGTATTCCAAGCATCTTCAGCCGCCTGGACTTTGGCTGTAGCTGTTTCGAGAGTAAATGGAGGGAGGGGTGGTTTGGTTTCCATATTTTATTGTACCGAGCGTTCAATATGCTAAACTGTAACGTTCGTTCGGTACAATGTCAATAAATAAATTTTCTCGTTCATGTCCAAACAAACCTATGTGCCAACCTTGCTCAAACTGTTTCGGCAGTTTGGCTATGAGGGCGTAACTATCTCAAAAATTTCTCAGGTGACCGGATTGGGGAAAGCCAGCATCTATCATCACTTTCCTGGTGGCAAAGCAGCGATGGCTGAATCTGCGCTTACTGATGTAAATCAGTGGCTAGAAACGAATATTTTGGAAATTCTTAGCAGCGAGGAGCCGCCGCTGGATAAGTTTCAGGCGATGTGTACAGAAACGAATCGTTTTTTTAATGAGGGGCAAAATTCTTGCCTGTGGGCAGGCTTAATATTGCAGCAATCTAGTAATGATCTGTTTCACGCTCAAATTAGTTGGGCTTTTTCTCGGTGGATTGAGTCGATCGCCCATGTTCTAATTGCAGCGGGATTGGATGAAATTTTGGCAAGGCAACGTGGCGAAGATGCGATAATCGCGATTCAGGGTGCATTAATTGTGTGCCATGGGTTGAAAGATTTTTCACTGTTTCAGCGAGTTATCCAGCAATTACCCCAGAAACTTTGTGAAGGGATTTGATCACTCATTCATAACAATACTAATTTCCATAGAGCATCACTTAGGGTTCATGTGTAATCGATTCCCAATCCCAGGATTAACTGCCGATGCCAGATCTTTTTTAGGCATTCTCCCTAGAAAAGCCTGCAACTCTGTGCCAGTAAATTCATAACTATATTCTTTCGCAATATTGATAATAGTATCAATATCAGCAGCTAGTTGAGTCCTATGCTGCAAGAATTTGTCCTCTTTAGCTACCGCAAAAAAATCAATGACACTTTTCGTAGTCATAAAACTACCTCTCTTCCTGATATATCATTACAGATATTCAGATGATTTAAATAGGCTCAACAGATTTGTTCCGTCCAACGGAGCCAGCGCAAGGGTCTCAACACAATACATTGAAAGTGCGATTTCACTGACCACCATCTATATATTTATGGTATATTTTTCTTCTCTAAAAATTATAAAATTCTGATAAATCTTAATTAGTAAATTAATGATCGATATGCAATGGTTCAACTTTTACACCTCCTCTATTGGCCGTAAATTCGTCATAGCCAGCACTGGCTTATTTTTGATGGCCTTTTTGCTCGTCCATCTTGGTCTCAATGTCACCGTTTTCGCTGATGATGATGGTGCATTATTCGATCGCACCGCTCAACTCCTCCGTCATAATTGGGGACTGCATTTCCTCGAAATATTGGTATTTAGCGGTTTCATCCTGCATATCTGGCAAGGAGTATCTGTAACCCTGCAAAACCGCTCAAAACGCCGTATTCCCTATGCTGTCAATCCCAACCCATCGATCGATCCCGCTCGATCGATGGGTATCCTTGGTGCCATTATCTTCGCCTTCTTATTGCTGCATCTCTACCAATTTTGGCTACCCCATGCGATCGGTACTACCACCCAATCTGACAATTTATATCGACTAATGCAATCAACCATGAGCCAGTGGTGGGTCGTAGCTATTTATATCCTCGGTTGCCTCGCCGTCTCCGCCCATTTATGGCATGGCTGGCGCAGTGCCGCCATTACCTTTGGTCTACCTGACAGTTATCTTCAACTCCTCTCTACCGTTGGCATTAGTTTTGCCCTCGCAGTACCATTAGGTTTGGCGACCATCCCGATCGCCCTCTTCCTCCGCACCCATGTTTAATTCTAAAATTCCCGCCGTCCCCCTCGCCCAACAATGGCAGACTTACCAAGAAACAGCCCGTCTGATTAGCCCTAGTAACAAACGCCAGCTAGAAATTATTGTGGTTGGCACTGGACTCGCTGGCGCATCAGCAGCTGCTACTTTAGCCGAACAGGGCTACCGAGTTAAGGCATTTTGTTTTCAAGACTCGCCCCGGCGTGCCCACAGTATTGCCGCCCAAGGGGGCATCAACGCTGCCAAGAACTATCAAAATGATGGAGATTCGGTGCAACGCCTCTTTTACGACACGATTAAAGGCGGGGACTATCGATCGAGAGAAGCCAATGTCTATCGGCTAGCCACCATTAGCACCAAAATCATCGATCACTGCGTGGCGCAAGGCGTACCTTTTGCCCGCGAGTACGGCGGACTGCTTAGTAATCGCTCCTTTGGCGGCACTCAGGTGCAGCGCACTTTTTATGCTGCTGGCCAAACTGGTCAACAACTATTGTTGGGTGCTTATCAAGCCTTAGAAAGACAGATTGCTCTGGGCAATGTCACTATGTATACTCGCCATGAAATGCTAGAAATCGTCCAGATTGCAGGCAAAGCGAGGGGGATCATTGCCCGTAACTTAGTGACAGGTGAGTTAGAACGACATTTTGGCCACGCCGTTTTGCTCTGCTCGGGTGGTTATAGCAACGTCTTCTATCTCTCTACCAATGCAATGGGCAGTAATGTTAGCGCCACCTGGAAAGCCCACAAGCAAGGAGCCTTGTTTGCTAATCCTTGTTTCACCCAAATTCATCCCACCTGTATTCCGGTAGCTGGTGAGTATCAGTCTAAACTTACTTTGATGTCGGAAAGTTTGCGGAATGATGGCCGGATTTGGGTGCCTAAAATCTGCGGCGATCGCCGACCTGCTGTTGATATCCCAGAACAAGAGCGGGACTACTTTTTAGAGCGGCGCTATCCGGCTTATGGCAACCTCGTTCCCCGCGATATTGCCTCGCGGGCGGTCAAGGAAGTCTGTGATGCCGGCTATGGCGTGGGTAGTTCCCGGCGGGCAGTGTATTTAGATTATGCTGATGCCCTCCAGCGCGATGGTCGCGCGGTGTTGCAAAACAAATACGGTAACTTGTTTGCTATGTACACCCAAATTACTGGTGAAGATCCTTATACTGTGCCCATGCGGATTTATCCGGCAGTGCATTACACAATGGGTGGTCTGTGGGTAGACTATGAATTAATGACCACGATACCTGGCCTATATTGCTTGGGCGAAGCTAACTTTAGTGAGCATGGTGCTAACCGACTGGGTGCTTCAGCCTTGATGCAGGGTTTAGCTGATGGCTATTTTGTGATTCCAGCAACTATTAGTAACTATTTAGCTAATGATATTGGTACTACGCCAGTGGCCATCGTTGGCACCGCCTCTCCCCCGGAGAATCATCCTGCCTTTGTCCAGGCGGAAGCAGCGGTGAAAGAAAAGCTCGATCGCCTCATCCAGATTCAGGGTAGTCAAACTGTCACTAGTTTTCATCAGCGCTTAGGAAAAATCATGTGGGCACATTGTGGAATTGTCCGCACGGCGACTGGATTAAAATCGGCGATTGAGGAACTCCAAGCTTTACAAGCAGAGTTCTGGCAGGACGTGAAAATTCCGGGCACCGTTAATTCTCTCAATTCCGAACTAGATCAAGCCCAACGGGTTGCTGATTTCTTGGAGCTAGGAGAGTTGATGTGTGTGGATGCCTTGCATCGCCAAGAGAGCTGTGGCTGTCATTTTCGGACAGAATCTCAAACCGATTTGGGGGAAGCCCAGCGCCGCGATGAAGAGTATGCTCACGTCGCCGCCTGGGAATATCAGCAAGATCATCAATGGCAGTTCCATCCAGAAGCGTTAACATTCGAGCTGGCGCAGTTTAGTCAGCGGTCTTACAAATGAAACTAAACCTCAAAATTTGGCGACAGTCTGCTGCTCAGTCTCCCGGCAAGTTCGTAACCTATCAACTCACTGCCGTTTCCCCGGACATGTCTTTTTTAGAGACGATCGATCAACTTAATCAAAATTTAATTCTGGCAGGTGATGAACCGATCGCCTTCGACCACGATTGTCGGGAGGGGATTTGTGGTTCCTGTGCGATGTATATCAATGGTCGCCCCCACGGTGCCGACCACGGTAGTACGACTTGTCAGCTATACATGCGATCGTACCAAGATGGCGATACCATCACGATCGAACCCTGGCGATCGAATGCTTTTCCGGTGATTAAAGATCTGATGGTGGATCGGTCGGCGTTCGATCGCATCATTCAAGCCGGAGGCTATATTTCAGTCAATACTGGCAATGCGGTGGATGCTAATACGACACTGATTGGCAAGGAGCAGGCCGATGCGGCTTTTGCGGATGCCATGTGTATTGGCTGTGGGGCTTGTGTGGCGGCTTGCAAAAATAGTTCGGCGATGTTGTTTGTGGCGGCGAAGGTATCACATTTGGCTAGCTTGCCCCAAGGTCAGCCGGAGCGGCAGCGGCGGGTGGTGAATATGGTGGCGCAAATGGACAAAGAAGGGTTTGGTTCTTGTACAAATACGGGGACTTGTGCGGCGATTTGTCCGAAGGAAATTTCTTTGAATACGATCGGGCAGTTAAACCGAGAATATCGCCAAGCACAATTTAAGTCGTTACTCTAAACGCCGATAGTCACCGTCAGACCAATACAACTTACTTTTTCTTACTGACAAAGCTATCGACTATGTATATTCTGAATACACCAATATAGATTTACGAAGTAGAGTTAGCCTAGATATCAGTTTTTAAAAATTACTACAGAGGTTATAATATGAAGCGCCTAATCGTATGTTGTGATGGAACTTGGCAAAAATTAACTAGCGAATATCCGACAAATGTTGTCAAAATCACCCAAGCAATCAGATCAGTCGGTAACGATGGAGTGCCACAACTTGTCTATTATAGTGAAGGAGTGGGGACTGGTGACCTGATCGACAAACTTGGTGGCGGAGCCTTTGGTTGGGGTCTAGATAATGTGATCCAAAATGCTTATCGCTTTCTATGTTTGAATTACGATGCTGGTGATCAAATTTACTTGTTTGGCTTTAGTCGTGGATCTTACACTGTGCGCAGCCTAGCCGGGTTGATTTATAATGTTGGACTGCTTAACCGTCCGCACATTCGGAATACACCGGGTGCTTATGCCCTGTATCGCGATCGATCTCCAGATACCAAACCGAATAGTCCATCAGCTCAAGAGTTTCGGGCTAAGTACAGTCAAGAAATTGATATTGACTTCTTGGGTTGTTGGGACACCGTCGGCTCATTGGGAGTCCCTGATCAAATCCCCTTTTTCCCCCTCGACAATATTATTAATCGGAAATATGAATTTCATGATACGCAAATTAATCGGCGGATCCAATGCGCTCGACATGCCGTAGCTATCGATGAGCAACGCAAAGTGTTTTTTGTCACACCCATGCACAAGAGCAGCAATGCCGATACGCAAGATCTTAAACAAGTTTGGTTTCCAGGTGAACATGGTTGTGTCGGGGGCGGTACCGAAAAGCATCGCCAACTCTCCGACGCGGCTTTGCAATGGATGATGGAACAAGCTGGACAGAAAGGATTAAGCTTCCAACTTGATGTGATTGAGGATGGCATTGTGATCGACTCCACAATTCCCTTTGAAAATTCTCCCACCGGCTTATTTGCCGGATTGGGAGTAAGAATACGTAAACTTAGTGATAACTCCATATACAATACCCCTGCTACCAATGTAGCTCCAGAGCAAGTGGAATATGTGTATGCCACTTTTGATGATTTACATGAAAGCACTAAAAGTCGCTGGTGTTCGATAAATTATCGCCCTGAAGGATTAAAAGTATTTGCAGCCAAGCTGAATGACGGGTGCCAGTAGAAAAGCAAGCAATGCATCAAACAAACTGCTTGATGCATTGCTTGCAAAGATAACACTGTTTTCCTCGCCGATAGCCGTTCTTAGAAAGATTGATCGATTGACAATGGGGGCATTTCATTAATTTCATTACATATGGTGCTGGTGTTTCTCCAAAATGGGGTTCTAAATACAACACAATCAAATCCTCGATTTGCTGGGTGAGCTGCTCCACACGCACCTGATCATTACTCCGCAGCATGAGCAAAATCAAAGCATTGCTGCTGTGAACACAAACTTCGGCCAATAATTGGGAATTGGATAGTTGGGCGTTGCGCTGCTGAAGAATTTTGGCCAGAAACTCGATCGCTTCTTGGGTAAAACTGTCATCGATCGATTGAAAGATTTCGCGGGACTCAAAGAATTGAATAAAAACCACTCGGGATACTGGATCGGTAAAAACTTCAACCACCAACTGGATCAGCTGATGAATAGTGATTCGTAAAGATTGTTCTGATAGATTACGGTTCCCAGCTACCGTCCACATCTTTTTAACACGATCGACATGGTACAGCTCCATCGCTTGAAAAATAGCAGCTTTGTCTGGAAAAAACTGATATAGCGATCCGATCGCCGTGCCCGCTTGAGCGGCAATTAAATGCGTGGTGGCGGCAGTATAGCCTACTTCAGAAAAGACCACAGCGGCAGCGGCCAGGATTTTCTCAACCCGTTCTTTACCCCGTTGCTGCTGGGGCTGACGACGCATTTTACTTGACAAACACGAGACCTCTTTCATATATTGAAAGATGCGAACACCTTGTCACAATTTTACCGCTGATGAAGAATGTCATGTCGTCAATGCTACCCGGTGCCCCTTGGTTGCTGGCTCATAGATCTATGCTAAAAGTAAATCAACCGCGCAAGATTTCCTTACAAGGTAATGATTACGTGCTGTGGATCGATGCCGCTGGTGAGATTCAAGCTTTGCCTAACGCCTGTCCGCATATGGGCGCAATGCTATCGGCGGGCTGGTGCAACCAAGGGAAAATAGTTTGTCCTTTTCATGCTCTTCAGTTTGATGGCGCAGGCTGCACAATTTTACCGGGCACTGGCAAAAATACGCTGCCTTTGCTTCAGCCTTTATCACTCATCATGCGGGGCGATTTTATTTGGTCTTACGGTGAACAGTTGCCCGCCATGCCCATCCCAACGATTTTAGATGAAATTGCTATTAACCATGAATTCTTGGGGGTGGCTGGTGAATATAGCGTTGAGACTGAGCTATTGCCAATGTTGTTAAATATGCATGACTACAATCATCAGAATGGCACCCATCGTCCGCTGTTTGAAATTACAGAAGTATTGTTCGATCGATTTGTTGATGAAGGTCATCATTCTCACGCTTACTACCGAATGCCTAGAGCGCATCCCAGTCTGGAAGATATTTTAAGAAATCCAGCACTGCTAGCTATGCCCCAGACAATCGAAGCACACCTGGAAAATTTCTTTCCGACCATTGTATTGTTTCATGGCAAGACTTTTTTTGGCCACATCAAGCAATGTCATATATTCGTACCAGAGTCAGCGACTCGCACCCGCACTTATGTATTGGTTTTCGGCAAAGCTAGTAGTTATATTGGGGGAATTGCCGCCCGACTGTTGCGATCGAGTATTCTCAAGTTAGTCGATACTGTTATTCAGCAAGATGCGGATATTCTGGCCAAAATATATCCAGATACTCCTCAAAAAATTAAATTAAATAATGAAATAGGGATGGACTGGGTGCGCCGTAATTTCGACAATTTCCCGGTAGTAGTGGAGCCGCAGCTAAAATAAATTATTGGTATTTCATGTAAATACTGTCGATCGACAGGTAAAATCGTGACTTGAAGGTGTCAGAGTCCATCGCCTAAAGCAGAAAGATCGATACCGCAGTTCTATATTAGACAGCATGGGGATGTTAAACCGATACAATTAGAGCATCGTCAGTACTTCCCTAAACCATCGAAGTTGTATGAGTCTCTGTATCAATCCAAAGTGTCCTCAAACACAAAACTCCGACCAGATGCTTTTTTGTCAAAGTTGCGGATCGGAGCTACTGCTCGCTGGTAAATATCAAGCGACTAAATTGATGAGTGACAAAGGGGGGTTTGGAGATACCTACGAAGTCTCTGAACGGGGTGAGCCCAAAGTTTTAAAAGTTCTTAAAAGTAGTAATGCGAAGGCGATCGAACTATTCGAGCGAGAATTTAGAGTTTTGAACAGCTTCACCGGCGACGCGGTTGCTGGTATTCCGCGTGTTGATGATTTCTTTTTGTATTCACCGAAATCCCAGCCAGCTCTCCATTGTCTAGTAATGGAACGAATTAATGGCATGGACTTAGAAGAGTATATCTCAGCAATGCAGCGACCAATCGATGAAAAAGTAGCTATTGGTTGGCTAGCGCAGTTGACTCAGATCCTCCAAGAAATCCACAATCGGGGAATTTTCCACCGCGATATCAAACCATCAAATATTATTCTTCAGCCGGATGGCCAGTTAGTTTTAATCGACTTCGGTGCCGTTAAAGAAGCGAAAGGAGCTGCCCTAAGTACTCCGGGACAAGGCACGCAAATATACACACCTGGTTATGCCGCTCCTGAACAACAGCAAATGGGTGGCGGCTCCGCTCAGTCCGATTTTTTCTCATTAGGACGGACTTTTGTCTACTTATTAACCACCAAGAATCCACCCGATCTCTATGATTCTTTTCAGAACTTATTAGTGTGGCGGGGGCAAACCACAAATGTTTCTACTAATTTTTTGGATTTAATCGATCGCTTAATGCACGAAAATTTTCAGCAGCGCCCCAGCAGTGCCACCGCTATTTTTACAGAAATTGCCGCTCTCCAGCCAGTCATCACCCGTCAGGGTAAAGGTGCCACATCCGCCGGTAACCAAAAATCTGGACAGCATCAAACAGCCCCAAATATTCCCAATACTCCACCAGTTTTCACCCCAAAAAGAAAATCACCAACACCTATTCAGCAAAACTCTAGTCCTATCAACTTTTCTAAAATTTGGATTCCCGCTTTGATCGGATTAGCGGCCTTGGCGGCGGGATTGCTCTGGACTAAACGACCAAACTTCAGTATCGCCAACAGCAACACTGGAGAATCTTTCACTGAAATCAAAAACGTGCCGCCGGGGGTATTTAAATTTGGGGGTAGTACTACTTGGGCAACTACCAGGCAGCAACAGTCTTCGATCGATGCAGCCATCAAGGGCGTTTTCCCTAAATATGACATTGTGTATACCGATGCCAATTCCGCTGACATTAAATCGGCCAAGAATGGCAGCTGTGACAAAAACCCTGGTTCCAATGCCGGCATCTGTTGGCTAATCGCCGGAGATTTAGATTTTGCGCAGTCTTCAGTGGCTTTAGACAAATCCAAATATGCCGATCGCGTCGCCCAGTATCAGCTGATTGAGAAACCAGTTGCCTACGATGCGCTGGTTGTCGTCGTTAATCCTCAACTAAAAATTTCTGGTTTAACGATAGAACAGTTACGAGATATATACATGGGTCGATTAACTAATTGGCAGCAAGTTGGGGGTCCCAATTTACCGATCGTAGCTTTTTCGAGAGCGGAAAATGCGGGCGGTTCAGTTTCTTCCTTTCGAGATTTAGTTTTACAAAAAGGCGATGAGTGGAAATTTCAGCTGGTGAACAATACCACAGCGGGCTTACAGCAAGTCATCAAAAATCGGGGGGGGATTTACTACGGTGCAGCGAAAGAAGTAATGACCGATTTTTGTGGAGTCTTGCCTCTAGCCATTGGTAAAACCGAGAATAATTTAGTGAAGCCCTATCTAGAGCCATTACAGTCGGCAGCGGCTTGTAGCCAAGGAAAACGCAATGAAATAAATCCGGTGGTCGTTAGTAATCAAGAATATCCGCTCACCCGCAAAATTTATGTCGTTATTCAAGCAGATGGTACCGATCGCCAAAGGGCGGGCGAGGCTTATGCCAATTTATTGCAAACCAAGCAAGGACAGGCATTGCTTACCAAAGCTGGATTTGTCAGTATTAGTAATTAAGCTTTAGTCCGCTGGCCAGGATCGAGCCACAGCTGGCCGATCGACTCATTCCCTTACAGCCCATGAAAATTCAACGTCTTTCGCAAGGTCATCTCAAAGTTTTGACCGAATGTCCCCGCAAATTTGAGCATACCTATCTCGATTTACTCGCCGCCCCCCTCGCCCCAGAGCAACACACTAAAATGCAGTGGGGTAGTGATTTTCATCGTTTGATGCAACAGCGAGAACTAGGATTACCCATAGAACCATTTTTAGCTGCCGATCCACCCCTGGCTCAGGCCGTCCATAACCTGATTGCCACTGCGCCCGAGCTTTTCACCCTCGATCCGCAAGTAACTAGAGATAGCGAACATGTGCGCACGCTCCTCATTAAAGACTATCTTTTTACCGCTATTTATGACTTAGTGCTACTGGGACCAACCGCTCAGATCATTGATTGGAAAACTTACCACAAGCCCCGTAACTTAGAAGAATTGGCGCAGGATTGGCAAACCCGACTATACCTTTACATCATGGCTGCTACCAGCAATTATCCAGTGGCAGATATTTCATTTACTTACTGGTTTGTACTCCATGAACCCCAACCCCAATCAGCCGAGTTTTTCTACAGTGCGGCTCTCCACCAGCAAACTCACGAAGAACTAACCCAAATTCTGCACCAGCTCGATCGCTGGTTACAAGACTATCCACAACAGCATTTTCCCCAAATCCCCCTAGACAGCCCACTGTGTGACACTTGTCACTTTGCCAGCCGCTGCCAGCGGGAGACTCCGCCGGAGCAGGCACTCTCCTCTATCTCGCCCGCCCTGGCACTAGCTCAACTGAATATGGCAGAAATCAGTGAAATTGCTGTATAAACTTGCGGCGATCGCTCTTGAAATTCAATCAGGGGAAGCTAATATAGATACATGTATCGATCTAGCGCAGGATATTCTTAGCATATGCAGTTATCTTCCAAGAAACTAACTCAGCTTTCGTCCATCTTGCTTGGCGGCATCGTAGCCTGTACCAGTGTTTTTCCGCTGACAGCTACGGCTGTACCACTAAAGCTCAAAGCTATTTCGACTGCCAAGTTGGATGACAACCCCAAAGCAGTAGTAGATGAAGCTTGGCAAGTAGTTAATCGGGAATATGTCGACGGCACTTTTAACAAAACGAACTGGCTCCAGGTTCGCAAAGATTTACTCAGTCGCACCTATACCAATCGCTTGGAAGCATACAATGCCATTCGGATCGCCCTGCGCCAGTTAAACGATCCTTACACTCGCTTCATGAGTCCCGCCCAATATCAAGCACTGACTAGCCAAACCAATGGGGAAATGGTCGGAATTGGTTTACGACTAGAAGAAACTGGTGGTCAAGCTAGTACTGTCAAGCAATTGGTAGTAGCCGATACCGCTGAGAACTCCCCTGCGGCCCAGGCCGGTATTAAGGCTGGTGATAAGTTATTGTCGATCAATGGTAATTCTACCGCCATGATCTCGGCCATCGAGGCTGTGAAGCTGATCCGGGGTGAAGTTGGCAAATCGGTGAAGCTGAAGTTATCACGCAGTGGCAAGGGGACATTTGAGGTTTCTTTGGCACTGGCTCCGATCGAAGTATCCTCAGTTTCTTATCATGCCAAGCAAGAAAATAAAGTCAAGGTTGGCTACATTCGGTTGACGGAATTCAGCGCCAACTCCACCAAACAAATGGAAGGTGCCGTCAAAGCCTTGAATCGAGAACAGGTCAATGCTTTTGTGGTAGACATGCGCGGTAATCCCGGGGGATTATTGCAAAACAGTATCGAGATCGTGCGGATCTTCTTGAACAGTGGTGTGATTGTCAAAACGATCGATCGCAAGGGTCTCAACGAGCAATTCCGAGCCAATCAAACCGCTCTCACCACACTGCCAGTTGCCGTCTTAGTCGATGGCAACTCGGCCAGTGCCAGCGAAATTTTTGCTGGCGCCCTCAAGGACAATGCGCGCGCCACGATCGTGGGCTCGTCTACCTTTGGTAAAGCACTAGTCCAGTCAGTGCATGGTCTGCAAGATGGCTCCGGTCTAGCGGTGACGGTGGCTCATTACTACACCCCCAATGGCACTGATATTGGTCACAAGGGGGTCACTCCCAACCTCAAAGTCGACCTAAATGCTAGCGAACAGCAAAATATCACCGATACCCCAGACTTAGTGGCCAGCGGTCAAGATGTATCTTACCAAGCGGCCATCAACTCCTTCCAAAACTTGGCGCTGGCCAAACCACAGAGCGACGGCAAGACCATTAGTCCACAGTCCCAGGGATATCAACCGTAAAGATGGGTGAATCACGCACCGCTCAAATAGATCAGGAAATGGCTGTATTTAGTAGTCGCAGCCAGCAGCTGGGGATCAAGCTTTATCAGCTTTATAGTAACTACATCACCAGTTTGGCTCAGGCTCTTCGCCACCAAAGCATCAATGCCTGTTACCATATTTGCACCAACTGCTACCCGCCAGAGTTCATGTCGCTAGCGCCTAGTCATCAGCAAAAGTTGCAGCGCTCCCTTCGACGGGCAATCACGAACTCGGTAATCGACTTACTAAGCCAGTTACAGCCGACTGATGATTTATATAATCCCAATCAGTTACTGGTGTGGCAAGAAACCATCGAAGAAGCAATGAGCCATACGCTGCCGAGTCTGTCCAAAAAATTGAATTATTTGTTGCAACAGGCCCGAGTCATTCCCCAGCAAGTTCCGCAGCAAGTCTTGGAAGCAGCGGCCAAGGTCGAAAACACTGGGGAAAGTAGTACTATTCATCCCCACATTTTAACGGTACTAGTCGAACAAAACTCCCCCGATGCTTTGGATACTACGATGGTAGTGCCAGTCCATGTGATCTTTTTGCAGTTCAGTGATATGGAATTTGCCGATCGGCAGGTGCTACATCTGCGCAAACAAATCCACACACTAGAATTCCAGTTAGCCAGCCTGCACCATAGCTATCAGCGTCAGTTACAAAAACTGCAAGTCGGAGCGGCCGAAGCGGCTTGGCACCATAGCTGGTTTGGCCATGCCGAAACTAATTCACGAATAGCACCGACCGATTAGCTTCTACTTTTTTATTTATGTCTGAATCGATCAACTGGTCAAGACTACACAAAGCCCTCGCAGTCGAAGCCCAACATGGATTCATCGACTTAGTTGGTCAGCAATATCAGTTTAGTGAGTTTCTATGTATTACTCTAGGCAAGCCCCCCGCCCAGTTACTTCGTCCTGACCAGGAACAATGGCGAGACCTGGCGCGGGAATTTTCTCACTATCCAGAATTGACGGTGAGCGATCGCAAGCGCTTACTAACCATTACCGATCGACTCTTAACAGATGCCCAAGCTCAGCTAGTTGACTTGAACGACCAAGTACCAGTGCCGCGCATGGCTCCCATGCCAACAGTCAAGCAGCAGCCTACTCCTTTTGAGGCGGCTCATCATATCAACGAGGTGACAAATCAGACCGTTGCGGTTGTAGTAGCGCTCGATCAGCCGTTGAAGGAACTGCCCAAAATTAGTGCCAAGGCCGCAGAAAGCCTCGCTCGATTGGGTTTGTACTATGTCAAAGATCTACTACTCTATTACCCGCGTGACTATATTGACTACGCCCGCCAAGTAGATATTCGATCTTTGGCCATCGGCGAAACAGTGACCCTAGTTGGCCAGGTCAAACGCTGTAGCTGCTTTACCAGTGCCAAAAACACAAAACTAACTATTTTGGAAATGGTACTGGGCGATCCCACTGGTCAGATTAAGCTGGGTCGCTTCTATGCCGGTAGTCGTTATAGCAGTCGGGGCTGGCAAGAGATGATCAAAAAACGCTTTGCACCTGGAGTTTTAGTCGCTGCTTCTGGTTTAGTCAAAAGTCAAGGCAAGTATGGCCTGACCCTCGATAACCCCGAAATGGAAGTGTTGGGTGCCGGGGAAGAAACAATTTCTTCCATGCGGGTCGGTCGAATCTTGCCAGTGTATCCCCTCACCGAAGGGATTAGTGCTGATTTAGTCCGGAGGTCGATGGTGTCGGCTTTACCCAGTGCGGCTTTGATGGTCGATCCTTTGCCAGCTAGCATCCTTGCTCAATATGATTTACTAGAGTTACCACAAGCGATCGCCAGTATCCATTTCCCCGATAACCCCGAGGCCAAAAATCGTGCCCGCCGACGCTTGGTATTTGATGAGTTCTTTTATCTCCAGCTGGGCTTTTTAGATCGACGGCAGCAGCAGCGCCAGCAAACCACTGTCACAGTAAGGCTCCCCGAAAATTCCTTACTAGACCAGCTGCGGCAAATTTTACCGTTTAGCCTTACTAATGCCCAAGAGCGGGTGGTTAGTGAAATATTGCAAGATTTGCAAAAGACCAATCCAATGAACCGGATGGTACAGGGCGATGTTGGCTCGGGGAAGACAGTGGTAGCGGTGATGGCAATTTTAGCCGCGATTCAGTCTGGCTATCAGACAGCGCTGATGGCTCCCACGGAAGTCTTGGCCGAGCAACACTATCGTAAGTTTGTGTCGTGGTTCAATCTCTTACATTTGCCAGTAGAACTATTGACTGGCTCTACCAAAGCAGCAAAACGCAAGCAAATCTATCGCGAGTTAGAGACTGGCGAGCTGTCTATTATTGTGGGCACCCATGCCTTGATTCAAGACAAAGTGAATTTTAGTCAACTGGGACTCGTGGTTATTGACGAACAGCACCGCTTTGGGGTGCAACAGCGCGCCTCGCTGCAACAAAAAGGCCAAGAACCACATGTCCTAACGATGACCGCGACCCCCATTCCGCGCACGTTGGCGCTCACTTTACATGGCGACTTAGATGTGAGTCAAATCGATGAAATGCCTGCTGGTCGGCAACCCATTCAAACTACGATGATCAATGGTCGGGAGCGGCGCAGTGCTTACGATCTGATGAAGCGGGAAATTGCTAAGGGGCAACAGGTCTACATCGTACTGCCCCTAATTGAGGATTCTGAAAAATTGGATTTGCGATCGGCCATGGCCGAACACGAGCGGCTAGCGACGGGAGTGTTTCCAGAGTTTCAGGTCGGATTGCTACATGGTCGAATGACCTCGGCTGACAAAGACGCGGCGATTACGGCCTTTCGGAATAATGAGACCCAGATTTTGGTGGCGACGACAGTGATTGAAGTGGGTGTGGATGTACCCAATGCCACGGTCATGCTGATCGAAAACGCCGAACGCTTTGGCCTCTCCCAATTACACCAACTGCGGGGTCGGGTGGGGCGGGGCAGTTATCAGTCCTATTGTTTGTTGATGAGTGGCAGTAACTCAGCAGATGCCAAGCAACGGCTGCAAGTTTTGGAAAAATCACAAGATGGCTTCTGGATTGCTGAGATGGATCTGAGGTTGCGGGGGCCGGGGGAAGTCCTCGGCAGTCGGCAATCGGGGCTAGCCGATTTTGCCCTGGCCAGCTTGGTAGCTGATGGTGATGTGTTGTGTCTGGCGCGGGAGGCGGCTGATCAGGTGATGAAAATAGATGGTGGACTTACCCAATTTCCGTTGTTGCGATCGGAATTAGACGATAGATATCAGCGATTACTGGGTAGCACAATGCTCACTTAAGATTTGCTCTCGATCGACTAAAATACAGAGGATTGACACCGGATCCTGTGCAGATTTCTCACCCGTCCTAATTTCTGGTTCGGTTATGACAACTACTTTCCAACCTAAAATATTGACCCTTGACGAGTTTTTGGTATTACCAGAAACTAAGCCAGCCAGCGAATTCATTGCTGGATCGATTGAACAAAAGCCGATGCCGCAAGGACAACATTCTCGTCTTCAGCTCCAGCTCTGCAATTTGGTTAATGATGTTGCTGAAACTCCCAAAATTGCGATGGCACTACCCGAGTTGCGCTGTACTTTTGGCGATCGATCAATCGTCCCGGACATTGCCATATTTCGTTGGGGACGCATTCCTTTTGAGCCGGCTGGTGATATTAGTAATTCTTTTCAGTTAAGTCCGGACTGGACTATTGAAATTCTGTCCCCCGACCAAAGGGATTCCAAGGTGATTCGGAATATCTTGCACTGTCTTAAATACGGTACCAGTTTGGGCTGGTTGGTTTATCCAGCAGAACGAGCTATTTTAGCTTTCCCTAATCATCAAAGTCCGGTAGAGCTATCGGGTGCCGATCGCTTACCAGTTTTATCAGAGCTGGATTTAATCATCACTGTTGATGATGTTTTTAGTCTCCTGCGCAGTAAGTGAACCAGGAGAGTGTTGATGAACACGGCGCTGATTCAGCCAATCTTGCAAGATCAAAGCAGCAGCCTTCCGATCGATCATCCCTTTGTCATGTCTGGGTGACTGACCAGCGGCAATCATTAGTTGCTCCGCCGTCACCGACGTTAATCTTTCATCCACATATTCCACCGGTAGCTCGACAGCTTTGGCTACCCGCCGCGCAAATTTTTGCACCTGCCGCGCCTGAGCGCCCAGTTCACCCGCCAGGGTATAAGGTAAACCAATCACCAGAATGGAAACCGATCGATCGGCTATCAGTTGACGAATAATCTCGACATCTTGCAAGAAGGAAGTGCGATCGATCGTCATAATCCCCGTCGCAATCAGACCAGTGCCATCACAGCCCGCCACTCCAATCCGTTTAGTACCCACATCCAAAGCTAAGGCTGAAATATATGTCACAACTGCCACATTTCCAAGGCTATAATAAGTAATAGGTTAGAACGAATGGTCGCTCAACCTCAATGTCCTTTCAGTAAACAGGAGGTGGTGCCCATGCCAGATAGTAGTAAATTAATGGGTTTTCAGACTGGAGTTAGCCGGCTGTGTGCCGGGACTGTTCTCTAAACAGATGTTAGCTTTGCCGATCGCGAGATAGTTTGAGCCTTTACAATGCTTGAAGTTCTCCTGGCAGTCAGGTTCCAGCGATGGAAACCCGCTAGACCGCCCCCGTAGTTATTTTGGTGTTCACCAAATGACTACGGGGGCGGATAGTTTTGGGATTGTAGATTTATAGGTACAACCTGGGTATAATTGCTTAAAGTATCTTCCTATACAAAAGTGTGCAGTGCGACTCTTATAGAGAAGCAAAGCGATGGCAAAGATCTAAGTTGTATCAGGCCACACTAAATATTCCCAATTGAAGATCATAGTATGATCTCTGGGTTTCCAGATTTGTCCGGAAGTGAAGTTGTCGTCCACGTAATCAGTAAGTAGCACAATAATCGTTGTTACTAATCTACCGTCGCTCAGTGGTGAGCGAAATCCCAAACCAATAGTGCCTGAGGAGAAAAATCAAAGTTATGTCTAATTTTTTACAAAAGCTACTGTTTGCAGTACCCGCAGCATATGCTATCAGTTTTTTAACATCTAGTAGTGCCCTTGCTACATCCAGCATTCAGCCAGAATCATTAGCAGTTCCGGCAGCCATCACCAGCTTGGATGAAGTAAGTGAAGTCGTCACCAACGCTACCCCTGATGCCGTAATTGCCAAAAGCGCCAACATCCCTGAATCAGACACTTTAGTCCAGCCCACATCTTCAGAATACACTGCGCTGCAAAGCATGGGCAGCAAATACGGCTGTAGTACTGGTTTGACCGGAGTAGCGGTATCTCGCGAAGATTTTGCAGCGGGTCTCAATACCTGTCTGCTGAAAGCCGAGCCAGTTGTGGCAAAAAATCCCAGTAGTGTATCGGCTCAGGATCTTGAGGTACTACAACGCTTAACCCAAGAATTCCGGGCAGAACTCAGCAATCTGGAAATCCGGGTTGAGAAAGTACAACAACGCACAGCATTAGCTCAATCGCAAGGTAGTCAATTCTCGACCACGACTAAGCTCAAGGGTGAGGTAGTTGTTGGACTCAATGGTGTGATCAGCGGCGGCGGATCGGGTAGTAATGCGACTGTCGGCAACCGGGTTCGTCTGTTACTAGAAACCACTTTTACTGGTAAAGATAAACTCTTTACTCGTTTGGCAACTGGTAACGTCGCTGGTTATGGCAATTTTAAAGGTGGAATACCAGCATTCGTGGAAGGTGCTCCCACTTATGCTGGTAACAGTGGTAATGTGATCGGGATTGACTGGTTAGCTTACCAATTCCCTTTGGGTAACACCTCCATTTACGCCGCAGCCTACAACGGTATTCACAGTGACTACGTAGATACTCACAACCCTTACTTTGAAGATTTCACGGGTGCTAACGGCGCAATTTCTTCTTTCGCCGAAGAAAATCCCATCTACAAAATTGGTGGCGGTACTGGCATCGGTGTAACGATTCCGCTGAGTAATGGCTCTAGTAGTTTTTTGGATTCCGTTAACCTGAGCTACTTTGCAGGCACCACTGCCAATAGTCCCGCCTCTGGTAGCGGATTATTTGGTGGTAGAAATTCGCTCTTGGCTCAGGTCAACTTTAAGCCCAGCGAGAAATTCAACTTTGGCTTGACCTATGTCAGAGCATTCCACAATGGTGGAGCCATTTATGATTTTGGTAGTGGGTCTCCGGTTGTTGGTACATTTGCGACTAGTGGTGGCTATTCTACTAGCAACTCAATTGGCTTGTCCGCAGCCTATCAAGCTAGCGACAAGCTATCCTTCAGTGGTTTTTTAACTTCTACTAGTGCCGATGTCACTGGTGGTGGCAGTGCGAACATTTTGACCTATGGTGTCGGAGCGGCTTTACCGAATGTTGGTCAACCCGGTAACTTATTAGGTTTCTTTGTCGGTCAGGTTCCTAGTGTCACCAATATTGGCCTTAGCAACTCCTACCAACTGGAAAGCTTCTACAAGTACAAGCTCAACGATGGTCTGTCAATCACTCCTGGCTTAATCTACTTGACCAACCCAAACCAAGCCGGTGGCGATGGTGCCCTCATTGGGACAATTAGAACTACTTTCACATTCTAAATAAAGTATTTTAGCAATCTAAAAAGCGGCTTTAGAGCCGCTTTTTTTGTGAAAACCATTTTTTTGTTAATGAAATCTTAAGTTTCCTGCATATTTAGACCGCTTGTGCGGGGATCAAGTTACCCTGAAAAAAACGGGCAAAACTCCATAATCTTCAGTACTTATGACTCTACAAAGCTTTGGTGTAATTGGCCTAGCCGTAATGGGTGAGAATCTAGCCCTCAATGTCGAACGGAATGGTTTTCCGATTTCTGTTTTCAATCGATCGCGCGAAAAGACCGATGCCTTCATGGCCACTCGCGCCCAAGGGAAAAATGTCAAAGCTGCATTTACCCTCGAAGAATTTGTGGCTAGCTTAGAGCAGCCCCGCCGCATTTTGGTAATGGTGAAAGCTGGCGCTCCGGTAGATGCCGTAATTCAACAGCTCAAACCCTTGCTAGCTCCTGGTGATACCATTATTGATGGTGGCAACTCCCTCTTTGACGACACAGCTCGCCGCACCACCGAATTGGAAGGCACTGGTCTGACTTTTATTGGTATGGGCGTTAGTGGTGGTGAAGAAGGAGCTTTAAATGGTCCCAGTTTGATGCCCGGTGGTACCAAGACTGCCTACGACAACCTCGAACCAATCTTGGTGAAAATTGCCGCTCAGGTAGATGATGGACCCTGCGTTACCTACATTGGCCCCGGTGGTGCTGGTCATTACGTAAAAATGGTACACAACGGCATCGAGTACGGCGACATGCAGCTGATTGCCGAAGCCTACGACTTACTTAAAAATGTGCTGGGTCTAGACCACCAAGAAATAAATCAGGTCTTTACCGACTGGAACCAAACCGCTGAACTGGAATCTTTCTTAATCAGAATCACCGCCGATATCTTTAAGGTAATGGATCCCGAGACTAATCAAGCCCTGGTGGAGGTGGTTAAGGATGCGGCGGGTCAGAAGGGAACTGGCCGTTGGACAGTCCAGAGTGCCCTCGAACTAGGCGTTCCGATCCCCACCATTATCGCGGCCGTCAATGCTCGGATTATGTCTAGTCTCAAGACTGAGCGAGTCGCCGCCGCTGAGCTGCTGACTGGTCCCACCGCTCAGTTTACTGGCGACAAAGCGACGTTTATCAACCAAATCCGTGATGCTTTGTATTGCTCGAAGATCTGTTCCTACGCCCAGGGCATGGCTTTACTCCAATCAGCTTCCAAAGAATATAAATATGACCTCAATCTCAGTAAGATCTCCCAGATCTGGAAGGGTGGTTGTATTATTCAAGCTGGTTTCTTGGGGAGTATCCAAAAAGCTTTCAATGAGCAACCAGATCTACCTAATTTGCTCTTAGCGAAAGAGTTTAAGCAAACTATTCTCGATCGACAGTCGGCTTGGCGAGAAGTCCTCAGCCAAGCCGCATTACTTGGGATCGCCGTACCAGCCTTTAGCGCTTCCCTCGATTATTTCGACAGTTATCGGCGGGCTAACTTACCCCAAAACCTGACTCAAGCACAGCGAGACTACTTCGGGGCACACACATACGAACGCACCGATAAACCGGGCATATTCCATACAGAGTGGGTACATGGTGCCACTGGCCAGTAATTTCACCTAACATTTATCAGCAATAACCTCTGGGGATCACCAGGGGTTATTTTTTGTTACATTTAAAGAAATATTAATATTCATATATTCGTATCCTGCGCTTTATTCATTTTTTATTACCCCTTATGACTCGCTTTTTTCTGCCGCTGCTCACCGTTTTTTTTAGTTTCTGTCTCTTTTTTAATACTCCAGCGGCTTTTGCTTACGATAATCCTGACCTGCTCCCCAAAGAACAAACCCCAATTATCGATCTAGCCAAGGCTTTGACCCCGTTTCAAGAAGAGCAGTTAGCCACCGATATTGGCCAGTTTGAAGCCGAAACAGGTTGGAAGCTGAGGGTCTTAACACAGTTCGATCGCACACCAGGGCGAGCAGTCAAAAAGTATTGGGGCTTGGATGACAAGAGTGTGCTGCTAGTAGCTGATTCGCGCGGCGGTAATATCTTGAACTTTAATGTTGGTGATGCGGCCTACAAGTTAATGCCCCGCACTTTCTGGATCGAGCTGCAAACCCGCTTTGGCAACATGTATTACGTGCGGGATCACGGCGAAGATGGTGCTATTTTGGACTCCCTCAATTCCCTGAAAGGCTGCTTGGCTAGAGGCGGTTGCACGGTCGTACCAGGATTACCCCAAGAGCAGTGGCTACTGACACTCAGTGCTTCGATCCTGGGCGGCATCATCTGTGGTTTTGCCGGCTCCCCCCGTAAACCTGGTCAAGTCTTTGCTTGGCAATGGGCCTTAATATTTTCGCCCCTGTGGGGGATTTTGTTTATTGCCTTTGGGGTGGCGCCAGTGATCACTCGTACTGACGACTGGGTGCCATTATTTCGCAATTGTGCTGGTTTTATAATTGGAGTTTTAGTGGCATATCTAGCACCAGCAGTCATCAATTCAACTAATGCTGAAAGCGAAGGCTAGGATACGCCGATTCAAGCATGAAGTGCAACACCAGCTAGAATGACAGCATAAGTTGTCTGAGTTGAGCATGTCTTCATCTACCACTCCCTCCTATATTTTACTGATTGAGAATGATACTACTCTGGCCGAAAAGATTTATGTAGATCTGTTCAAGGCTGGTTATCAGGTTTTTAGCAGTCAAAATATCCAGAACAGTTGGCCACAAATTAGACAACAACCACCCCAGCTCGTTGTTGTCGATCGCGAGTTACCAAAAGATACTGCTCTTGATTTTGTCAAGCAGCTGCGCGAACAGAATTACGTCATGCCCATCCTGCTACTCATGGCTCAAGACGGCATTGCCGATCGAGTGGCCTGCCTGGAATCGGGTGCCGATGATTATTTAGTAAAGCCTTACCATACTCATGGATTTCTCCAGCTGTTGCGTTTTTATTTACAGGTGCCGCCCCTTTCGCACCAAAAACTTCAGTTTAGCGACCTAGTTTTAGATCTAGATACGCGGCAAGCTTTCCGGGGCAGCCGAGCAATCAGTCTCACCAGCAAAGAATTTGAGCTATTGCGCTACTTCATGAGTCATGCTGGTGATGTTTTAACCCGAGAACAGATCTTGGAAAACGTCTGGGGATACGATTTCTTGGGTTCGTCTAATGTCATTGAAGTCTATATTCGTTATCTGCGTCTTAAACTCCACGCCGATAGCGAAAAGCGTCTAATTTTGACAGTGCGTGGGACAGGATATGTTTTACGTGAAAATTAGCTGAGTTTTTTAGAGACTTTTGGCGGTGTGATTTAACTTGGGGAAGTGAGTACGATGGCAATAGAGCAAGCAACAGACTCGCTTGCTCTATTGATAGTAAATTGCTACCTTTTTTGTAACAGAGTCTAGCCGCTGCGACTACTCAGGTATGATTTAAAATCAATGACAGCGCTATCGCAATCCGTCTTGATACTGACTTCACTTCATCAAAGGTTAAAAAATGAACCGCTTATTTCATCTAAAAAGTACTTCTTTAGTCATATTTTCCATATTATCTGTTCTTTTTAGCTCCACTTATCCGGCTAATGCGGGAACAGCGGATGCTAAAGTCAAGGCGGCTCTAGATAAGGCTGGCTTACAATATCAAGTTACTGCTGACGGTGATTTTAAAGTGCTGATCAATATCGATGGCAAAAGAACCCAGCAAGTAGTAGTTCTTTCTAATACAGAGAAAATCAATGGTACACGCATGGAGATTCGGGAAATTTTCTCATTTGCTTATAAAGGCTCTGGTACTTTACCAGTAGATATAGCTAATAAAATGATGAAAGATTCTCGTACTAAGAAAATTGGAGCATGGGAATTAGTCAGTGTTAATAACGGTGCTACGATCGTAGCTGCATTCGATGCCAAAATTCCTGCTGATGCGGATGCGGAAAGTCTTGTCAAAGTAATTCAATTTGTAGCCGTCAGTACTGACATAATGGAAAAAGAAGTGACAAATAAAGATGATTTCTAAGAAATGTTCTTGGACTAACTAGATACTTCAAATACTGTATCATCGGAACTTTCTGGTGATACAGATTTCAAGATGGGCATTTACTTTTGTATAAAATGACACATGGACTAAGATAGATCGCTGCTTAAATACTAAATATGACTAGCATTCAGCATTTTCATGCCTATATTTACTGAGCGAAACTATACACTGGTCTTAACGTGCAATTGAGATAATTTGATATCAACATTTTCTGTTGCCAATTTTGGGAGCCGACTCATTGTCCTGTGTTGTGGTAGTCAAGTAGTTATACCTCAACTTTCCTGGCCTGAAATTGGGTAAGTATTTAGCGCATCAAATCGAAATGAATAAAGCTAATCATCCGCCCAGAATTCTATTTCTCTATGGCTCCCTGCGGGAGCGTTCCTATAGCCGCTTGTTGGCAGAAGAAGCTGCGCGCATTGCGACAGAATTTGGAGCTGAAGTAATTTTTTTTGATCCGAGTGAATTGCCCATGTACGGCTCTGTCGCTGAAACCCATCCTAAAGTCCAGGAGCTGCGGAATCTTAGTCAATGGTCAGAAGCACAGGTTTGGTCAAGTCCGGAACTCCATGGCCATATTTCCGGTGTCATGAAAAACCAACTTAATTGGATACCGCTGCGGTTAGGGATAAGGGAAGGAACTCGACAACATCAACTAGCTTTACAACAGGTTAGCGGATATTCTCGGTCGTGTAATCCCATTAACATGACCGGTGTGATGAAGAATCAGGTAGAGTGGATTCCTTTAAGTGTGAGCGCAGTACGCTCCACCCAGGGGAAAGCGCTAGCTGTGATGCAGGTGAGCAAGGATTCCCAGTCATTGGATGTCGTCAACACATTGCGGCTGTTAGGCTGCTGGATGCGCATGCTGCCAATTCCTCATCAATCTGCCGTAGCTAATGTGTCGCAGGAGTTTCATGAAAATGGAACGATGAAAGATTTTGCCGATCGAGATCAAGTGGTAAAGGTGATGAAAGAGCTATGTGAATTCGTGCTCCATCTGCGCAATTCGTCCAGGGAAAGACTTTACCAAAGAACAGAACCGGCGATCGGTCGCCAGTTTCGCAATAATAAAATTCTCCATAAATTTGGTAGTTAAATCATGCTCGATACTACCAAAACGTCACCAGTCATCAGCTTAAAATCATAGTCATTTCCGCTGGAGTCAATGGTTCTGTTTGCCAACGAATACTCCAACAATCATTAGCAGCCTGTACCAAAGTGCTTTCGATCGCGTCCACCTCATATATTCCCACCTGCTGTGGGACTGGGGGCGCAGTTGTCCCAAAAACCATCTCAAATAACTCAGCATTTGGCTGTAAGCGCATGGAGCCATGCTGCAAAACAGCACCATCCCTAATCAATTGAGCGCTACCAATCAGCTTATAGCCATCGTCTAAAACTAAATCCGCCCCAGTAGAAGTTGCAAAACAATCTGGCTGATCCCGATATTCTCGTCCTTGGCCACCATAATGCAAATCTAATCCCAGTCGCTGCCAGCCTTCAATTAAGAACTCACAGAGCTTTTGGTAGGTCGCCAGTCTTTGCCCGTGAGCGCTAGCAATAATGCTGTAAGTTAGATCGCCTTGGTGCAGGACTGCCCGTCCACCTGTTGGTCGTCGGACTAGATCGATCGCCTGTCCTTGCCAGGTTAAGTCTTCCCAAGCTGTGGGGTGACGGCGTTGATGATAACCGAGAGAAATAGCGATCGGAGACCACTGATAGAACCGTAGTGTCGGCGGTATTCGACCAGCTATATACTCTTGCAGTAACCACCGATCGATCTTCATCTGCACCGCACCAGTGGCTGTTAAGCAGGGAATTAATCGCCCCACAATTGGCGGTTTTATATTGTAACTGTCGATGTTTATCATAATTTTGGTCTAAAGCTACGGCCATGGGTGCAACGTGGACAGTGATAGCGAGCAATGCTTGCGGATGGTATTTTCGTGCTTTTAACCAGATGGAGTGTCAAAATAGACTAACCGGGAAAATTAAAAACAACCGAACATAACATATGACAACCTCTGCGAAAAGTCTATTTCACGAGCGGCTTTATCATCCCGATCGACCTGTCATCGTCTTTGATGGCGCAATGGGTACCAATCTCCAAGTTCAAAACCTCACCGCTGAAGACTTTGGTGGTGCTGAGTACGAGGGCTGTAATGAATATCTCGTCCATACTAAGCCTGAAGCAGTAGCCATCGTACATCGGGATTTCTTGGCAGCGGGTGCGGATGTAATTGAGACGGATACCTTTGGTGGTACCTATCAAACCTTGGCGGAATATGGGTTAGAAGATCAGGTCTATTATCTCAATAAGACCGCTGCTGAACTGGCCAAAAAATGTACAGCAGAATTCTCGACACCAGAGAAACCTAGATTTGTGGCAGGATCGATCGGTCCTGGTACTAAATTACCCTCGATCGGACATATCAATTATGATGAACTAGAGCAAGCATACGCCGAACAGGCTACGGGCCTGTATGACGGCGGTGTGGATCTATTTTTGATTGAAACTTGTATGGATGTGCTGCAAATTAAGGCAGCATTGAATGGACT
>CAXTSZ010000052.1:0-25675 GCA_964247125.1 uncultured bacterium | reverse complement strand
AGTTGCTGAAAATAGTGAAGGCTGAATCATGACTGCACCCGACCAAACCACAGTGGCCATTCAAGAATTAGTCAATATCGTTGCTAAATTGCGATCGCCCGACGGCGGTTGTCCCTGGGATTTAGCGCAAACGCCGACCAGCTTGACTCCTTATATTGTCGAAGAAGCCTACGAAACAGTCCACGCTATTCGGACTGGCCAACCGGAATTAATTGTCGAAGAACTGGGCGACTTATTACTGCAAGTAGTGTTGCAAGCGCAGATCGCCAGTGAAGCTGGTCACTTTAGTTTGGCCGAAGTCGCCGCTGGGATCAGCCAAAAACTAGTGCGTCGTCATCCCCATGTTTTTGGCGATGTGACAGCTACTAGTATCGAAGAAGTGAAAAGTAATTGGGAAGAAATCAAAGCCGCCGAGAAACCAGCTAATCGAGACTTACCGAGCTTCAAGATTCGGAAATACGCTGAAACCTTGCCGCCACTGCTAGCCGCCATGAAAGTATCAGAAGCAGCTACCAAGTTTGGGTTTGAATGGGAAAATGTTGATGATGTCTGGGCAAAATTTGAAGAAGAATTGGGAGAACTGCGGGCAGCGATCGATACCGATGATCGAGAACATCAAGAATCGGAGTTAGGAGATTTACTGTTCACTGTAGTTAATCTGGCTCTTTGGTACAAACTAGACCCCGATCGCGGACTGCACGGCACGATCAACAGATTTAGCCAAAGATTACAACAAATGGAAGCTGTGACTAGCCGACCATTATCAGAATATTCCCTGGCCGAACTAGAAATTCTATGGCAGGAAGCCAAGCAACGACTGCGTCTCGGTCAATAGCTGGGTTGCAATCCGGGTATCTAACTGATGCACAGCGGGTAGACTATCAATAACGATCGCACTGCACAGCAGCATCATATAAAGAATTGAGAACTTAAACAAAGACTTGGCTACGCCTTTATCGATGGGATTGGCTCGTAGATCACGCACTTTTTGCATCAACATGATCCCCAAACCCAGCGCCGTGACACCATAAATTGCCCCCGAAGCTCCCAGAGGATAGACCAATAAACCAGTGGTCGGCAATAGCACAAGCGTATACCACCAAATTTGTTCAGCAGTTTTGGCTTCGCCCACAATTACGGGCAGCATCGGTACCCCCACTTTGGCATAGTCATCTTTCAGCATCAGCGCCAAAGACCAAAAATGGGGCGGGGTCCAAATAAAGACGATCGCAAATATCAACCAAGCCGTCAGGCTCACTTCACCAGTCACAGCCGCCCACCCCACTAAAGCCGGGATCGCCCCAGCAGCACCACCAATCACAATATTCTGGCTGGTATGACGTTTGAGGAAATGCGTATAAATCACCACATAGAAACCGATCCCAGCCATTGTCCACAGTGCGGCGGCCAAAGTAGCATAGGTAACAAGCAGCAAGAAAGACATCGCTGCCAAGATGAACGCAAAGATCAGGGCATGACTAGGCTGCACGCGCTCAGAGGGAATCGGGCGGTGGCGAGTCCGTTCCATCGCATAGTCAATGTCCCCATCGTAAACACAGTTCAATGTCTGAGCCGCAGCCGCAGCTAGTGTTCCACCCAAGTTAGTCACTAATAGCAAAAATGGATCAATGCGGCCATCGGAGGCTAGCCACATTGAAGCCGAAGTAGTGATCAGTAAAAGCGGAATAATACGCGGTTTGGTCAATTGATAGTAACTGCGAATAACTTCTGGCCAGGTTTGAGAATGGGGGAGTGTTTCTTGCATGATATTTGGGTCTGGTGCCACTGAAATATTTTAGGATCTGGAGAATTTGACTAGATTGGATTTGGCCGCTAACCCCGTGAATACCACTAAGGTGCCGAGCAGCAATGAGCCGATCGCCTGGTGACTAACCGTCAAAGGCGCAACCTGGAGGTGTAAGTAGAAAGTTGATAAACCCAATCCTATCTGAAGTATCAGCAAGCCACCCACTGCCCAACCCAGCCAGTGGAGCAGCGGATTGATCGCTGGACTGCGCCACAGTAAAAACAAGAAAAGCAAAATACTGACAGTGGCAGGAATTACCCCAAGTAAGTGGCTATTCATTACTGCGCACAGCTGGCTGTTGTCGAAACACTGGTGTAGCGCCCAGCGCGAGCCAACGACTGCTCCTAATAGACTTTGGCCATAAATAGCGATTGCCGCCACTAAACTTGTGACCGGGAGAGCATTACGGACAGGTGCAATAGCAACTGGCCACATTCCCACCCAAATCATTAACAGACTAGAGAAAAATAATAGTGCCGTGCCAAGATGAGCCGTGACAATATCAAAGCGGAGTAGTTCCGTAACAGTGAAGCCACCCAGCAGAGCTTGAGTGAAAATCAATAGCAGCGAAATAGTAGAGGCGATCGGTAACCACTGGGGCAGAGATCTGCGCCACTGCCACGATCTGAGGCATAACCACAGAGTACTACCCGCAATTAAACCCGCATCCAGTCGATGAAACCATTCTAAAAATACTTGAAGGTTCATTTGCTGGAGAGGAATGGCTTGACCATAGCAAAGTGGCCAGTCTGGACAGGCCAGTCCAGCATTCATGACCCTTGTGGCACTGCCGACAGCCATCAGCAGCCAAGTGGCCAGGATAATTTTCCAGATCAAGCGCAAAATCCCAGCCGCTGGCTGCTGGCGATTGGTCGAGGTTTTGCTGGTAATACTGCGCCAGCCACTAAAGGTCGAGTCGGACATAACTTACGTATCCTGTACAGTAATCGATCGAAGGATCATTAATTTATGGCACCGCTAATAGTTTTTCTTTGGACAAAGCTTATTGCTTAAGCTAGCACTAACTTCCATAATGATCACCCTAAAGGATGAATTAACCCTTAACAATTCGCAATGGTTATGCAAATTGTATCCTTAATACAGGGAACGATGCAGCTAAGTCTCTCCACAGAACTATTCGATAGATACTGTCAAACCCACATATACAGCAAGCGGCTGTCAACATCTACAATAATGAAGAAAATCTAAAGATTATCTAAAACCGCCGTTCATCATTAGTGGGCTGCGGTAGATTAGCAACATGAGAGACGCTCTCATCTTTGCTTCACATAACGTAACAAAATAGATTTTGGTGAAGTGTTATTCGATATTCTTCATCAACTCTGTAGAGATAATTAAAATCAAGTAGATTACCATTTAGGTATCTCAGCTATTATTTTCCTTCATATTTAGCCTCACATATCTAGTAACCCCAGCAATTATTCTATGAAAATCCCAAATTCTATTTGGACTTTGATTGGCGGGGTCGCTCTCACCCTAGTCAGCATTTGGTATGGCTACAACAACGGCTTAATGCCCATCGCTGCTTCCGAAGAAGCCACCCATGTGGATGGTCTATTCAATGCCATGATGACCGTCGCTACTGGCTTATTCATTATTGTTCAGGGTGTCATCATCTTTGCAGCGATTAAATTTCGGCGACAAAAAGGCGATACTACTGATGGACCGGCGATCGAAGGTAATGTTCCCCTCGAAATCCTCTGGACATCGATCCCCGCCGTGATCGTGTTGTGGATCTCCTTTTATAGCTTTGAAATTTATGGCGAAATGGGTGGTTTTGATCCCCAAGCAGCTAACGATATGCACGGGATGCACATGCATGGTGGGAACTCGGCGATCGCCGCTGAGATGGGCGACATGAAATCTGCGCCCCAAATCGCCTTGGGGATCGGGGCTTCTCCAGCCAATGAAGGAACTCGCGCTGCCGTGAATGTCAATGTTTTGGGTCTGCAATACGCCTGGATCTTCACTTACCCAGATACCAGCATCACTTCTGGTGAGCTACATGTGCCAGTCGGCCAAGAAGTCCAGCTGAGTATGACGGCGCAAGATGTGATTCATGCCGTTTGGATTCCCCAGCTGCGCTTGAAGCAAGACATTATTCCTGGTACTACCACTCAACTGCGGTTTACGACCAATCGCGTTGGTACCTACCCGGTGCGTTGTGCCGAACTCTGCGGTGGTTATCATGGTTCGATGGTGACTAATATGGTTGTCCATACCCCCGAAGACTATAAAACTTGGGTGGCTAGTCAGATTCAGCCCGAGCAAACGGCCAATGCCGGAATGGATAAAATCATTGCGATGAATCCAGCCACCATGACTAGTGCCGAATATCTTCAGCCCTACGCCCAAGAAATGGGTGTTCAGCCCGCCATGATTCATTCTCTTGCTCCTGCTCACAGCTAAAGCATCTCCAGCACCCTTGCCAAAATTACTATGACTGCAAATATTTCGATGCCGGAGGCAGTGAAGACTGACTCCCACAGCCACGGTGAACGCCGCTGGCAAGACTATTTCACTTTTTGCACTGACCATAAGGTCATTGGCATCCAGTATATGGTGATGGGTTTTTTCTTTTACCTGATTGGTGGTCTGCTCGCCGAAGGGATTCGGACGGAATTAGCCACGCCTGACCCAGATTTGGTTGATCCAGCTTTTTACAACAGCATGTTTACCATGCACGCCACGATCATGATCTTTTTGTGGATCGTGCCCGCCGGCACGGGAGCTTTTGCCAACTATCTGATCCCGTTGATGATTGGCGCGCGGGATATGGCCTTTCCGCGTTTGAATGCAGTGGCTTTTTGGATGTTGCCACCGGCTGGGATCATGTTGATGTCCAGCTTTTTCTTTGGTACCGCCCAAGCCGGTTGGACATCTTATCCACCTCTGAGCTTAATGAACGGCAAAATTGGCGAAGGGATCTGGATCATGAGCTTATTGCTCGCCGGCACTTCTTCCATTTTGGGCGGGATCAACTTCATCACTACCATCCTCAATATGCGGGTGCCCAGCATGAAGATGATGCAGATGCCCCTATTTTGCTGGGCAATGCTCTCTACGTCAGCTTTGATGATCATTGCCACTCCCATTTTGGCCGGCGCTTTGATTTTGCTCTCCTTTGACCTGATCGCTGGCACAGCGTTCTTTAACCCGACCGGTGGTGGTCAGCCGGTCGTTTATCAACACATGTTTTGGTTCTACTCCCACCCAGCGGTGTACATCATGGTACTGCCGTTCTTTGGGGTGATTTCCGAGGTGATTCCGATCCACTCCCGTAAGCCGATTTTTGGTTATGGGGCGATCGCTTACTCCAGCATGGCCATCAGCTTTTTGGGTCTGATTGTCTGGGCACACCACATGTTTACCAGTGGCACCCCCGCTTGGCTGCGGATGTTCTTCATGATTACCACCATGATTATTGCTGTTCCGACCGGGATTAAAGTCTTTGGATGGCTGGCTACCATGTGGGGCGGTAAAATTGCCCTGAATAGCCCGATGCTATTTGCGATGGGCTTTTTATCCACCTTCGTAGTGGGTGGCTTGAGTGGAGTTATGTTGGCGGCGGTGCCTTTCGATATCCATGTGCATGACACCTATTTCGTAGTGGCACATTTGCATTATGTATTGTTTGGTGGCTCGGTGTTTGGGATATTTACTGGGATCTATCACTGGTATCCCAAGGCGATCGGACGCAATTACAACGAGTTCTGGGGTAAGGTACATTTTGTCATGACTTTTGTGGGTTTTAACATCACTTTCCTGCCCATGCATATCTTAGGATTGCAAGGAATGCCGCGCCGGATTGCCATGTATGCTCCTGAGTTTCAAGGTCTGAACCAGATCATTACTTGGGGCAGCTATCTATTAGCGGTTTCTACTATCCCCTTCTTGGTGAACGTTCTGTGGTGCTGGTTCTATGGTGAAAAAGCCGAGCGCAATCCTTGGAATGCTTTAACCTTGGAATGGCAGACTAGTTCGCCCCCAGAGATTGAGAACTTTGAGGTGTTGCCAGTTTTAACCACTGGTCCATACGACTATGGGGTGATTGAAGAAGAAATGCTTACTAGTATTTAACCCAGAGATAAATTAACCTTACCAACTATAAGTACTATGCAGGGTTCGATCGATACTCAATCTATCCAAGTAACTAGCACTGCCGAGGTGCAGTCCAGCCACGAAGAACATCCAGATTTGCGGATATTTGGCCTGGCCATGTTCTTGATTTCGGAAAGTATGCTCTTTCTGGGTCTGTTTGTCGCCTACCTGACTTTTCGGGCAGTATCACCAGTGTGGCCACCAGCGGGAACGCCGGAGCTAGAACTAGCTTTGCCGATGGCCAACTCAGTAGTACTGATCTCTAGTAGCTTTGTTATTCATCAGGCTGATGCGGCCATCAAAAAGAACGATGTGGCTGGTTTACGTCGCTGGTTTGCCATAACAGCAGCCATGGGCATCCTGTTTCTTTGCGGTCAGGTCTATGAATATATGCACTTGGAATTTGGCTTGCGAACTAACTTGTTTGCTAGTACTTTCTATGTGCTTACTGGTTTCCACGGTTTGCACGTCACTGTTGGTGTTTTACTGATTTTGGCCGTGCTGTGGCGATCGATCAAAAATCCCACGCATTATAGTAGTGCCCACCACTTTGGCGTAGAAGCTGCCGAACTCTATTGGCACTTTGTCGATGTGGTGTGGATTGTGCTATTTATTTTGTTATATCTGCTCTAGCAATTATTCAATTTATTTGGAAATGCGGCTGGCGTGATCAGCTGCTTTTTTATGACTAATCTTTTACCTATTTCTCAAATTGGGGCGGCGGTGCTCCGACAACAGGCTCAACCGATCGATCTACCTCTAACTCCAGATATCCAGACATTGATTGATGGCTTGCTCCAAACTGCTGATGCCGCGAATGGAGTCGGCATTGCTGCGCCGCAGGTGGCGCATAGCTGTTGCTTGATAATTGTAGCTTCGCGTCCCAGTCCGCGCTATCCCCAAGCGCCAACCATGGAGCCGACAGCGATGATTAATCCTCAGATTATCGATCGCAGTCCCGAAGAAGTGATGGGTTGGGAAGGCTGTTTGAGCGTAGCGGGTCAGCGCGGGATGGTAGCTCGATCGCGGTGGGTAGATGTGCTGTATGTCGATCGCAATGGTCAGCTCCACCAAGAACGCCTCACCGATTTTGTGGCACGCATTTTTCAGCATGAGTACGATCACCTGGAGGGCATCTTGTTTATCGATCGAATCGCCGATCCTGCCAATTTGATTTCCGAGGAAGAGTACCAAAAAATTCAGTTCGATCCGATCGAAATTTAAATGGCACCAGTTATTACTAGTGAGTGGTTCGATCGATCGGCGATCACTGTTGCCCCCGAGTTAATCGGTTGTACGTTAGTACGACAACTTCCCGACGGCCAGCAGTTGCGCGGCCTCATTGTGGAGACGGAGGCTTATCAAGCCGGAGATCCAGCTTGTCATGCCTATCGCAAACAGACAACGCGCAATCGGATTATGTTTGCTGCCCCAGGATATGTTTATGTGTATTTGATTTACGGCATATATCACTGTGTAAATGTAGTTACCGATCGAGATGGTACGGCCAGCGCTGTACTGATTCGGGCATTGGCGCTAGACATCGAGACCTTGAATACTATGTCACTTAGGCCAAAAGAGAAATCAGAACGAGTCGCCGCCGGACCAGGAAAGCTATGTCGAGCGATGCAAATCGATCTAAATCTTTATGGTACAAAGCTAGAAAAAAATCAGGCGTTGTGGATCGAGCACCGCTCAGTAGATTTGCAAACCATGTTGGAGATCGATCGGATTAAACTTGTCCAAACTACCCGCATCGGATTGACCCAAGGGATAGAGTTACCTTGGCGCTGGTATTTAAAGGATTGCCCAGCAGTTTCCAGGTTGTAAAAATTAATTTCCTAAAACATACTCAATTCCTTGATTTTGATGTTGTATACGCAATTGCACAGAAATAATTATGCCTGAACCAGTTTTAACAGGTCGCGTTGCTCTCGTTACAGGTGTGAGTCGGCGGAAAGGCATTGGATTTGCGATCGCCACCAAACTTGCATCTCTTGGTGCAGATGTATTTATTCATTCTTTTTCGCCCTACGATGCCGAACAGGATTGGGGAGCCGATCCTGATGGTATTCCTGCGTTGATCGCTGAACTTCAGACACATGGTATGCGGATTGCCCACGCTGAAGGCAACTTTCTTGATCCAGCGGTGCCACACCAAATCATGGCTGCGGCGGTACAAACCTTTGGGCACATCGATATTTTGGTCGCTAACCATACTTACAGTACATTAGGGAATTTGGAAGAACTAACCGCCGTCGATATTGACACCCATTTTCAAGTCAATGTGCGTGGGACATTACTCCTCACGCAAGCCTTCGCTCAGCAACATCACAAAAGTGCTGGTGGTCGTGTTGTATTACTAACTTCGGGACAACACCTTGGCCCAATGCCAAAAGAGCTTGCTTATGTTGTCTCCAAAGGCGCATTACATCAACTAACAATGAGTTTGTCTGCCCATCTGGTTCCACGCGGAATCACTGTAAATACTGTCAATCCTGGTGCTACAGATACAGGTTATGCAGATGCTGAACTATATGAATTCATTCGCGCTGCCAATCCCCAAGGGCGATGGGGCGAACCGGAAGATGCGGCGCGGTTAATTGGTTGGTTGGCGACAGATGATGCTAAATGGATAACAGGACAGATACTTAACTCTAATGGCGGTGGGTATTGAGTATCAAGTATGGTGGCACTTCCTACTATCTAGTATTTAGGCAGGGCAAACGTATCAAGTGAAATACTTTTTGAGCTGTTTTATTCCAAGTATTCTGCAACTACTTTCAAGTCTTCTAACGCTCGGTTTAATCGGTTTAGAATAGTTTCAAGGGATGGGTTTAGCTCTTTGCCAATGGTTAGGCGATCTTAGCAGGGAGTGAAATAGGCGGCATGAATAATTGAAAGACTTTAGATTTCTTGCCACCAAGATCGGAGATCTCGAACTGCATCAATTTCATCCTCTTTGGCTTGTTCTAAGAACATATATAAGCGTTCTTTGGGAACTTGCGGAAACGTAGGACTAATCTCAACTTCTACATATACTTGTTCCTGAAGCTGATAAATTCGCCAGACTTTGCCATTGAATCTCCAAAATTCGGGTACGCCTAAGCTAGCATAAAACTGATTTTTGGCGATATCCGAATGGGTGATATCCACTTCGACAACTAAGTCTGGTGGCGGATCTTGACTGAAATCTACCTTGCGTCCTTTGACTAGGGGCTGATTTTGAAGGTAATAAGCATTGTCGGGTTCTGCACCTTTTTTGAGATTTGGGTAGTTCATCGTTGTCGAACCCATTGTTTTGATTTTCAATCCCATCAATTCAATCAATGTCACAATGAACCGTTCGATTAAACGACCCGAAAATTCATGTAATTCTAACGGCACCGTAATTTCTAATACTCCATCATCGTAAGTTAATCTGGATCCACGAGCTTGGGGTAGGGCATCGAGAATTTGGAGATATGCCTCCCAAGACAACCCATACAGAACAACACGCTGCTCCCCTATCGGTTGTAAGTCAGATTTTAATTCTGGTGCAGCAACTACCATTTAGTGGTTCTCCTCTTTAAACGCAAATTAGTTTGCAACTTAATCTCCTTATTATAAATAGAATAGATCAAGACAACGGTTGACTAGGGTTGAGTTGTTTGAGGTGGTGCCTCACCATTGCCATTTAAGTCTGTAGAACTTGGCTGTGGTTCTGGGGACACTGGTGACTCAGGTCTACTTGGTGGAGCTGAAGGCTTCTGGCTAGAGCCTTCAAACAAATCCCCCCCGTCTAGATTGGGATTAATTGATCCGCTACTGGGTGATGATTGCTCAGGCACCACTGGCGTTTTACTGGCATCCGGTTTAGGTGACTGCGGTTTCGGTGAACTAGGTGATTCACTGCTAGATCTTTTCCGTCGCGATCTGCGCGCGCGGGGAGTATTTTCCACATTCGGACTGGCACTGCGTTCCACTATTGGTTTGGGATCTGCGCGACTACTAGTCGGTTCTGGGCTGGTAGTAGTGGTAGGACTAGGGCTATCGGTGGGCATCAATGGAGCATTGCTAATTGTGGGGCTGGGCTGCGGCTGCTTCAGAACACTGGTGGCACCCCAACCGAGTCCGATCGCGGCTCCAATGCCAAGTAGCCCAATCCAAGTGCGGCGCAGAATTTGCCAGAAACCCTGCCCGCCAACTGTTGTGATCTGCGAGCTGAAGATTGGGGTATTTTGCTGCGGTGGCGATACCACGACAGTGCCGACAGTAGTGGGATGGGCGATCGGCAACGCTACTGGCTGATGCTGAAGAACTCGTAAAACTTCGGTAGCAGACTGAAAGCGATCGCTAGGTTTAGAATGCAACATGCGATCGAACACCGCTCCTAAATCGGGTGGCAGCTCAATAAATTTACGCCAATTCCAATTCATGGTTTGGGGATCGATCAGGGTGGTGGGTTCTTCCCCCGTTAGTAACACCAAAGACGTAGCCGCCAAAGCATATAAGTCGCTGTGGGGAAAAACAGTACCGCGTTGCATCTGTTCAGGGGGTGCATAACCCACTTTTCCTAGGCACGTTAGCACCTCCGTATTGCCTCCCACCTGGATCTCGGCATTTACCGCGATTTGTTTCACTCCGCCAAAATCAATTAAGACTGGCATCCCATCGCTCGATCGAATGATTAAATTATCGGGGGCAATATCACGATGGATGACCCCCAACGAGTGTGTATATTCCAGTACGGGCAATAAACTAACCAGCAATTGACGCACTTCATCTTCCCGAAAAGTCTGATTTTGTTGAAGACGAGCATGGAGCGCATAGCGATAGGTATGGCCAGCAACATAGTCCTGCACCAAGAACAAACCCCCACCCCCGGTGGTCAGCTGAAACAGTTCTCGAAATTTAGGAATTTGGGAATGCTGAAGTTGATAAAGAACGCTAGCTTCGCGTTCAAACAACTTCTTCGCTTTGTCTAGAGCACTAGTCCCATGCATCTGGGGCGCAAATTCTTTTAAAACGCATGGCTCATTGAAACGATTTAGATCTTCACACAGATAAGTACGGCCAAAACCACCTTGACCAATTTGCTGTACTATTCGATATCGACCCTCTAGAACTGTGCCTGATACCAAGAAATTTGCGGCTGGTGACGATAGCCGTTCACCACAGACCTGACAAAAAATGTTGGTACCTGGATTCTCATGGCTTTTGCTACAGAAGATGATAGTCATGGGGTGGTTTCTGGATACAGTTGGCCGGAGTTAGTAATGGCCTCTAGGCTATCATGACCACCTCGACAATTTACGCTGGTTACAGAAATGCTTATTCAACTAATCCCGACTAAAATAGTCGGGATTAGTTGACACTCCGAAAATAGACTATTACTATGTGTTTAACGATTAAAAAATGCTTAAACCAGAAGGCCAGCCATGACCCAAGCAACCATCCCTACTACTGCCATCAAAGGACTAGCCTGTAAAGAATGTGGCACAGCGTATGAGCTAACGCCTACTCATATCTGTGAATTGTGTTTTGGGCCACTGGAAGTGCAGTACGACTATGAGTACTTGAGCAAAATTGTTACCCGCGAAAGAATTGAAGCTGGACCCAACTCGATTTGGCGCTATCATGACCTGCTGCCAGGGGGCGACAATCCGATCGATGTTGGCACCGGGATGACTCCACTATTAAAGTCAAATCGGTTAGCCCGCCGCCTCGGTCTCAAAAATCTTTACATCAAGAACGATGCGGTGAACATGCCGACATTGAGCTTTAAGGACAGAGTGGTATCGATCGCCCTTTCCAAAGCCCGCGAATTTGGTTTTTCGACGGTATCTTGTGCCAGCACTGGCAACTTAGCTAACTCTACTGCCGCGATCGCTGCCTACGCTGGTTTAGACTGCTGTGTATTCATTCCTTCTGACTTGGAAGCGGGTAAGGTTTTAGGTACTGTTATCTACGGACCCAAAGTCATGTCGGTGGAAGGCAACTACGACCAAGTAAACCGCCTTTGTTGCGAAGTTGCGAACACCCATGGTTGGGGCTTCGTCAACATCAACCTGCGTCCTTACTACTCTGAAGGTTCCAAGACTTTGGGTTATGAAGTAGCCGAACAGCTAGGCTGGAAATTACCAGACCACATCGTGGCTCCGTTGGCTTCTGGTTCGCTGTTTACCAAGATTCATAAGGGTTTCCAAGAATTTATCAAGCTGGGCTTGGTCGATGAGAAAGCCGTGCGCTTTAGTGGTGCCCAAGCCGAAGGTTGCTCCCCAATCGCTAAGGCTTTTGCCGAAGGTCGTGATTTTGTCGTACCCGAGAAGCCCAACACCATTGCCAAATCGATCGCGATTGGCAACCCTGCTGATGGCATCTATGCTTTAGAAATTGCCAGAAAAACTAATGGCAACATTGCCATGGTCAATGACGCTGAAATCATTGAAGGCATGAAGCTACTCGCCGAAACGGAAGGCATCTTTACCGAGACAGCTGGTGGTACCACCGTTGCGGTTCTGAAGAAGTTAGTCGAGCAGGGCAAGATTGACCCCGAAGAAACTACCGTGCTGTATATCACTGGCAATGGTCTGAAAACACAAGAAGCCATTCAAGGTTATGTCGGCGAGCCGCTGAAGATTGAAGCTAATCTCGAAAGCTTTGAAAGAGCTTGGGAACGGTCGCAAACTCTCGATCGCTTAGACTGGCAAACAGCTTCTGTCTAAATCCTAGTTTTATCTCACTCGTTCAAGTCACCACTTAAAAGATAACATGGCTGTTAAAGTTCTCGTTCCAACCACTCTCCAAAAGTTCACCAACGATCAACCCACGATCGAGTGCGGTGGTAGCAATGTTTCCGAGTTGATCGACCAACTAGAAGCTAGTTGTCCCGGCATTAAAGCACGGCTTTGTGATGAAAGTGGTAAGCCGCGCCGTTTTTTGAACTTCTATGTGAATGATGAAGACATTCGGTTTTTGGAAGGGACTGCAACTGAGTTGACTGATGGCGATAAGGTTAGCATTGTGCCAGCAGTTGCTGGGGGCTAGTTCCTGCCAAAAGAAATCAAGAAGGTCAGACTGAATTATTTAGTCTGGCCTTTTTAGGCGTGGGTCTCGATGCAAAGATGCTGCCAAAAATTTTCAGACTACCTCTGCCTGAAAAGCTGCCAATGCTTCTTCTAAATGGTTGAAAAATCGATCGGCACCGATTAAATCTGTCAGTCTATCTCGATCGAATTGTAATTTCACCTCTGGCGGCAGACCAGATACGACAAAAACCACATTCTGCATCGATAATTCCTTAACTACATCTCGCAGCGCTTGGCATGCGGAATAGTCGATGCCAGTAATCGCTCTGGCTTCTAAGATGAACCAATTTATTGACGGTTCAGCACTTTTTACCAGGCTTTGCACCTCCTCCGCGAAGAAGGTAGTATTAGCATAAAATAAATCTCGACTGAAGCGATAAATAATCAGATGGGGTGCTGATGTGCGACCCATCTGGACAGGAATCGGCTGCCAAAATTTATGTTCGCCAGGAATAATAATAGCAGAATGGGGGCGATAACTATGGTGTACATGCAAGATTAGTGACAACATAGTTGCTAAGACAATCCCTTCTTTAACGCCGACAAAAACGACGGCAGCAGCAGTGATAACTGCCAGATAAAATTCCTCGCGATGGGTTTTAAAGATCGATCGCATCCCTTTAATATCAATTAACCGCAACCCAATCGAAAATACAATAGCCGCTAGCACTGGATTGGGCAAATAGCTGATCGGCTGAGTCAGAAAAAGAATAACGATGATAACGACAGCGACAGTAGAGAGTTGCGCAATTTGGCTGCGGCCACCAGCCGTATCCACAATTTCAGTTTTAGTGGGGCTACCATTGACCACAAAGGTGCCAGTTAATCCTGCTGCGAGGTTAGCCATCGCCAAACCTTCTAGATCGATATTTTCGTTAAAGCTCTCACTGTAGCGAAAGGCATAAGCTCTTGAAGTCGCAGCACTTTGAGCAACAATTACGATACAGCACGATAGCGCAATGCCCAGGACTTGGGGGATTTCATTCAAAGTAACTACTGGTAAACCAAAAGAAGGCAAACCACTAGGCACAGTCCCCACGACGGTGATACCATGACTAGCAAAGTTGAATAACCAACTGGCAAAAATAGCCCCAACTACTGCCAGCAAAGCGCCAGGGAATTTTGGGAAGAAGCGATCAAATAGTTGAATCGTAACTAGAACAGCGCTGGAAATCCCGATCGCCAGGGGAGACGCATGGGATAGACCAGTGATCGCGGTGAGGATTTGTTGTACGGGTTGATGTCCAACACCTTTGAGATCGAGTAAACCACTTAATTGTCCGATCGCAACTTGAATACCCACCCCAGTCAGAAAGCCAATTAATACCGTCCGTGATAAAAAGTCTGCTAGAAAACCGAGCCGGAACAGGCGGGCGATCAGCAACAACCCGGCTACCAAGATGGCAACTAGTCCAGCTAAGGCTAAATAGTGCGGACTACCCAGGGGAGCCAAACCCAACAGACCAGCCGCCAGAATCGCCGCCGTTGCGGAGTCCGCTGCGACGACGAGATGACGAGATGAGCCGAGTATGGCAAAGATGATGGCTGGCAGCAGTAGTGTATATAGACCGGTGGCGATCGGTGTGCCAGAAATCTTGGTATAGCCCATTACTTCTGGGATGCCGATTGCTGCTAGTACAATGCCCCCCATAATATCGTTACCGATCGATCCTTTATTTAGTGGTAAAATCCCCTGGAACAGGCGAGAGCGATGTTTTGTAGTTACCATCAATTTTTTCATGTGTTTCCTGTCAATATCCTCTGTCCAACTGATCTCTAAGCCGTCTTGATCTTTCCTGCCGCGACGGCCTCAACTAGCTGTTGGTAATCTCGATCGTTTTGGTCGGCATATGCAACGGCAAAACTAGCGATCGCCCGATCGAATGTATCATTTTGACCGAGATAACCAGCAATTGCAAATCGATTACCCGAGCGAGCATGGCTTCGGGCCAGTGCCCAACCACACAGGTGAGCATAGCCTTGGAGATCCATTGCGGACATCCCTTCAATCTCCACAGCAGTTTTCATGTCTCGCAGCTGTCGCAGATAGAAGTCATGTCCACTATCGCCTTTTGTCCAGCCAAGAAAAATATCAGTTGAGGCTTGGACAAGGTGTTGTCCGGCTACCACCCGTTGGGCGTGATTTTCGTAAGTACTTTTACCGGCATAAGGCTCTAGCACTGAGGCCCGAGCTTCTTTGATTTGCAGGAATAATGCATCGTTATCTTCTGCCACCAACAGAGCAACACCACAGCGCGTACCAAGACTGCCAACTCCCACGACCTTCATCGCTACATCAACAACACGATAGTGATCGAGTAAAGCGAGCGAATCATCTCGCAGGGTATGTCGATATTTATGAAAAACCGATAGCATTTCTGCTGCCAATGGATCTTCAGCTGCTGGATGGAACACCAACGGCGGATTGTCAATCAATCGGAGTTGTCCGTTCGTTATTTCAGTTAACTTGTGTAGTTCTAATACAGGTGTCGACGCCCGTGCTTTTGACACTTCTACTTTCAGTTTCTTCAGCTCTTTGGCATGAGTGGTAAAGGTCAGTAGCGATTCAACGCCAATGTGGGCATACCAGACATCCAGGGCGGTCATTTGGGCATATTCATTCAGATGTTCACGATAGGATTGCACTGCTGCTAGAACCGCAATTCGACTGGCTTTATCGGAGAATTTGAGAGATCTACCGGCAACGACAATACTCGCGGCTAATCGCTTCACATCCCATTCCCACGGAGCTGGGAGCGTTTCGTCAAAGTCATTGACATCAAAGACCAGATTTCGTTCTGAAGTGCCGTAGCCACCGAAATTGGACAAATGACAATCGCCACCAGCCTGAACCTTGATGCCAGTCTGAGGAGTTTTACTCAGATCGAATGCCATAATCCCAGCAGCCCCCCGCAGAAAGGCAAAAGGCGATGCCAGCATTCGTCCGTAGCGAATGGGTACTAGTTCTGGCAATCTGCCCTGGTTTGATGCTTCTAGTAGTCCAATTGGATCTGGTCTGTTTGGAGCTGGTTTCCACTCCTCATGGCTCGATCGAGATACTTTAGTGCGTAGTTCTTTGCCAAGAGCGATACTTGCAGCGCGAGAGCGGAATTGTAGCTGTAAATTGGGACTGTGCATGAACGTTGACCTGAGAGGAGGAAGAGTCTGTCTCTGGCTGACAGCCTGGTGAGGATAGACGGATCGAGAAACGGCGCGATCGGATAATTCAGATTTTTAGCGCACTACAGATTTGAGGTCGGATTGGTATTCTAACGGAATTTAGATTAATTAGTGGCAAAAAAGATCGATCTGTTACATCAATATTCGATCGAGTGTGTTGACCATTGCAAGTTGTTACCGACAAAGAAGTGCCAGCGATCGATGAACAGATGATCAGTACGGATTGTTATCCGCGTTTTGTGCCGATCGCTTCACACCATGCCTGAGCGAAGAAGGCATCAGGATCGATACTCCACGATCGCACCGCAGTTGCAGCTGCCTCACCTAGTTTTAAGGCAAGAACATTGGCAATTAGCGATGGAGATTGAGAGCAATCATAGGTAGCCGAAAATTGGATCGTGTCAAAACCAGAGGCTCGTAACAGATGCGGCAGTTTGCGACCGACGTGGATATCTCCCCCGTTGGCGGTTTGAAGATTGGCATAGCTATCGATCGCCGCCTGAAGACCAGGTATGTCTGGCCCAACGATAAAACCGCCCCAGTCTGGGCTGCGGATTGCCACCAAGCCGCCTGGTTCAAGCACCCGCAACATCTCGGCTAAGGCTTTTTCAGGGTCAGAGATATGTTCAAAAATTGCGTGGGCAAAAACGACATTGAATGACGAGTCAGGGAAAGGCAGATCGTAGATTGAGCCGATCGAAAATGTCGCATTGGTAAGCCCCTGTTCTGATGCGCGGGCGCGGGCAAGATCGACCTGGGATTTTTCTTGGTCAATCCCCTCAACATTGCCGGAACTAACTATCTTTGCGAAATCGCAGCTAATCGAACCTGGTCCACAACCACAATCGAGCAGTCGCGAGGCAGCGTCAAGATGAGGCAACAAGAACTTGGCATGACTCACGGCCGATCGTTGAGCCATAAAGTTGCTAGCGGTTTGGGTATATCCTGGGGTGTACTTTTCAGTCATTTTTGCTACTTGAAAACTAGAGAATCTGGTAAAATACAAGAAGTATCGGTATTAAATCATGTACCAAAATCACCCTACGGCACCTGTCAATACATTACCAACAATGTATGACTTGCCAAGTGAAGACCCGGAGGAAATGGGTTTGCCTGATGAGTTTCATGATTTCCAACCAGATTTGCTCAGAGAAACCTGTCAACCTGCTGTCGATGATTTCTTTATCGGGGCAGACATCAACCTTTATTATGATGTCAAACATACAGGCTGGTATAAAAGACCGGACTGGTTTTTAGTATTAGATGTACCTGCAAGCGAGTCGTTGGCGGAGCCTCTCCCTCGGAGAATCGCCGAGTCAAGATTGAGCTATGTGATGTGGCAAGAAGGCGCGGCACCATTTTTGATGGTGGAGTTATTATCGCCCGGTACAGAAGCCGAAGATTTGGGGCAAACATTACGAGTTGTTGGTAAGCCACCAACTAAATGGCAAGTTTACGAACAAATTTTGCGGGTGCCTTACTACGTCATCTATGATCGCTATTCCAACCAGTTTCGGATATTTTGTTTGCAAGCTACTCGGTATGTGGAACAAACAATTAGCGGACAAGGATTTTGGTTCCCAGAGATCGAATTGGGTTTAGGTATTTGGACGGGTTTTTATCAAGGGATGCAGGGTCAATGGTTGCGTTGGTACGATCAAAATGGCGATTGGTTGGCAACCGATCGAGAAGATACCTTGCAAGCAAAGCAAGTAGCCCAAGAAGCTAATTTCCGTGCCGAGGAAGCTAATCTCCGTGCCCAAGAAGCTAACCTCCGTGCCGATCGCGAACGTGAAAAAGCAGCTCGATTAGCTGATAAATTGCGAGAATTAGGGATCGACCCCGATTGAATGAATAGTCCAGAAAATTTAGAGATAACTCTCGATCGTTATCGCATTAGTCTCGATCGAGCCACTATATTTAATAATGATGGTGGATTCACAATGGTTGTCTACAATTATCCAGCGCAGCCCAAAGAATAACAAGATCAATCAGTAACCGTGAAACTCTCGATCCATTTAACTAAAATCGGATTCACTAACTCCGGCGCATCATCCTGCGGACAATGACCTACCCCTGGCAAAGCAATAAACTCCTGCACTGCTGGATAATTAGCAAATTCTCGACCCAACGCAATTGGTTCCCACGGATCGACCTCCCCCCAAATAATCAGCGCTGGACAAGACAGCAATGGCAATAAATCCTCCGGCAATGGTCCTTGGGAATAGGCCGTAAACGCCAAAAACACATCTGCCGCCCCCGGATCGGTCGCTGGTTTCATCAAAATATCTACTAGCTCATCAGTTACCGACTCGACCCGTCCATAAGCCTGCCGCAGAATATTTTTAACCGTGCGGGGCTGCGCTAACTGACTAAAGAAAAAATTACCGATCGCTTTATTCTGCAAAACCTGCTGCAAGATGGGCGTACCAATCCGCTTAAACCAAGGCTGAGTCGCTTGCTTGCGATCGTGCAGCAACCGTAAAGAGCAATTCAATAACGCCACCCCTTGCACCAAGGCAGGCTCATCCACCGCCGCCTGCATAATTGCCACACAACCGATCGAGTTGGCAATCAACAGCATTGGCTCACCAATGACCGCGCGACCAAAGTCTCTAATCAGGGCACTCCAAGTCTCAAAGGTATAATCTATTTCTTGGCCAGGAATCGGTTTAGATGAAGCCCCAAAGCCAATGAGATCGATCGCAAAACAACGGCAATGTTCAGCCAGTACCGGGATATTTTTGCGCCAATGCCCTACCGAAGCGCCAAAACCATGCACCAGCAAAACAGCCAGACCTTTCTCACCCTGCTGCTGATAATTAATAGAGTGACCACGCCACTGCCAAGTTTTATTTGTGATCGCTGCGCTAGCGCCACCGGCGATTAAGGGGTCAGTAAGCATAGCTGAAGTGAAAGATGTTGATTCCTTTAAGTTACGGAAATTTTACCGGAATGACAACACCCAAAATTTATCACGGCCATAAGCAGACGAAATACGTGATTTTGCGTCTTGTGCTACCTAAATTCGGTATGCTAAGGTCGAGACCAGTCGAATTACTAAACAAAATTTTTGGGACGGACAATAGATAATGCCAGCAGCACTTGGGATGATTGAAGTCAAAGGTCTGCCACCGGCACTGGCCGCTGCTGATGCGATGGTTAAGGCGGCGCGAGTTACCCTCGTCGGCTACGAAAAAGTTAGTAGTATGCGCTATACCCCGATTGTCCGGGGATCGGTTTCGGAAGTGCAGGTGGCAGTAGCCGCTGGCGTAGAAGCTATTCGCAATGTGAATCAGGGAATTGACGAAGATCTACTATATAGCTACCACGTTATTCCCAATCCCCACGCCAATCTAGACTTTGTCCTAGAAGAAATCGCCTACAACGATCGCACTTCCCAATTTACGTTTTAGAGAGTTTAGCGTTTATTAAAGAGAATTACATCTTCTTTGAGCGTAATGTCATAGCCTTTATAAACATCATGACCCAACAGGCCATAGTTCAGCTCGTCTTTGCCAACTGATACCGAGATGTTATTGGTCAAGCCCTGGCCAAATTGGACAGATTGGAGCTGGACAATATCAAATTCACTAATACCATTGGCAGTCTTGGCTTGGGTTTTGCCAGATGATTGCAATCGGAGCTGAGTGGCCATCGATCGCGTCAGCAAAGTGCGACTAGCCCCAGTATCAAGCAACATCTGGAATTTTTGTTGACCATTAAAAGTTACTTCAATCACCGGGATTCCGTCTAATTTTTTCACGATCGGAATAGAAAAAGAACGAGAATTTTCGACTGGAGTTAGAGATTTATCGATTTTCTGAACGGGTTCTTTAAAAGTTGCTGATTTCTGGCGAGCTTGGCTCCAGTTTTTCTGATACTGCGGCAGCATCTTCAGCGCTAGTGGATAATTAGCGCTGTTTTTTGGAACCAGTTGCAGTAACTTGACAGAGCTTTGCCATTGACTGGCGACTAAAGACCAGTCTTCTCTGGTAATCGCTGAACCGCTCACTGATTGAGCAGCCGCTGCCGCATTGAGCGCTTCTGGATAGGTATCAACAGCAGTGGCTGCCATCATACTAGGTTGTACTGGGGGCGTGGCGATCGCTACCGGGGTGCTACTCACGACAGGACTGGCGGCCACATTATTTGTTGGTGGAGTTGGATTGCAGGCTGTGAGAGCCAATAAACTAAAAATCACACCACTGCCACCAATTTTTCGTAACATCCTGATTACCGCTTACTAAGATTTTTACTGTTAGATGTTCAACCTTTTCTGTTATACATCAGTGGCGATACCGCGCCAGGAATTTTTGACACAAAAAAGCAGGTGAAGACTTCACCTGCTAAATCTTAAATAAGGGGCAATCTTACATCATGCCGCCCATACCACCCATACCGCCCATGCCACCCATGCCTCCCATGTCAGGCGCAGCGGACTTAGGTTCAGGTCTTTCCACCACCAAGGCTTCAGTTGTCAGAACGAGGCCGGCGATCGAGACCGCGTTTTGCAAGGAAGAACGCACAACTTTAGCAGGGTCAATAATCCCAGCAGCAATTAGGTCTTCGTACTTGTCGGTAGCAGCGTTGTAGCCAACATTAAATTCGGTTTCACGAACTTTTTCAACTACGATCGCACCTTCCGCACCAGCATTGTCAGCAATCTGACGCAGTGGAGCCGACAGCGAACGAGCAATAATGTCAGCACCGATCATTTCTTCAGCATCCATGCCGACTTTGAAGCTTTCGATCTGCTTAGACAGATGAATCAAAGCCGTCCCACCACCAGGAACGATGCCTTCTTCGATCGCGGCTTTAGTTGCATTCAAAGCATCTTCTAAACGCAGTTTGCGATCTTTGAGTTCGGTTTCCGTAGCAGCACCGACTTTAATTACGGCTACGCCACCGGCCAATTTAGCAATTCGCTCTTGGATTTTTTCTTTGTCATAGTCGGAATCAGTATCAGCCAGCTGTTGACGCAGTTGGACAATGCGCTTTTGCACATCGTCTTTGTGATTGCCGTCAGCAACGATGGTGGTACTTTCTTTGTCGATCGAGATCTTAGCCGCCTGACCAAGCATTTCGATTTCGATGGTATCCAAGCTCAAACCGATGTCTTCGGAGATAACCTGGCCACCAGTCAAGATGGCAATATCTTGCAGCATGGCTTTCCGGCGCTCACCGAAGCCAGGAGACTTAATCGCCGCAACGCTCAATACGCCCCGCGCTTTGTTTACCACCAAGGTTGCCAAGGCTTCGCCTTCGACATCTTCGGCAATGATTAAGAGGGGCTTGCCAGCGCGGGCAACTTTTTCAAGCACACCAACTAGTTCTTGAATCGAATTGATTTTCTTATCAACAATCAAAATCAAGCAATTTTCGTACTCGATCGTCATCCGTTCATTGTCGGTGATGAAGTAAGGCGATAGATAACCGCGATCGATCTGCATCCCCTCTACTACTTCCATTTCGGTAGAAAGCGACTTGGATTCTTCGACGGTAATTACGCCATCTTTAGTGACCTTAGCCATCGCTTCTGCGATCATATCGCCAACTTCGGAGTCATTACCTGCCGAAACAGTAGCAACCTGAGCAATGCCCTGACCTTCGACCGGCTTGGCCACACGAGCAATTTCAGCCACCAGCTTGACCACAATTTTGTCCATGCCGCGCTTGATGCCGATCGGGTTAGTCCCCGCCGCCACGTTCTTTAGACCTTCACGAATCATTTCTTGGGCAAGAACCGTAGCGGTAGTCGTGCCATCACCAGCCAAGTCTTTGGTTTTGGAGGCTACTTCTTGAATCAGCCGTGCGCCAGTGTTTTCGAGAGGGTCACTGAGTTCAATCTCTTTGGCAACGGTGTTACCGTCATTGACGATCTGGGGTGCGCCAAATTTCTTTTCTAATAGTACGTTTCTGCCCTTAGGCCCCAAGGTGATTTTGACAGCGTCAGCTAAGGCATTTACGCCTCGCTCTAGCGAACGACGTGCTTCTTCATCAAATACTACTATTTTCGACATAATGAATTTATTTAATTTAGCTTAGACATTCCATAAAAAATTTAGCACTCTCTGGGCTAGAGTGCTAAAGGGATTTTAAGCATATTTGGTGCGGTTTCCCGAACTTGAGTAGGATTTCTGTCTAAAATTTGGGCAGCAAACTAGTAGCTGCCGTCGTCATTAGCTGACTTAGTAGCCAGCAAATGGTTAGCTTCACTGAGCTGATCGGCGATCGCTTGGCGCAGAGTCAGACTGACTTCTGGGTTGGCTAACACTTCTTGTGCTAGCTGACGGTAGACAGCGCTTTTTTCAGGGTTTACGCGCTCTAAAAGTTGAAGATTTTCGTAAGCAGCTTGAGGTGAAGTATCCATCGTAGTTAATTCTCCTGTAAATTTCTGCACAGTCACCAAATACCATGTTAGCTTAAGGTAAATCAGTACTGCCCATAAGGTATAAATCACACTCCCGAGCAGCACCCCGTCCTTCATTGAAAGCCCAAACCACCAGGCTCTGACCCCGACGACAGTCGCCCGCTGCAAATACTCCCGGAATATTAGTGGTGTATTTATCGTAGTCTGCTTTCACATTGCTGCGGGCATCGCTCTCTACGCCCAAGTCATCGAGCAGCGGCTGCTCTGGCCCCAGAAAACCCATCGCCAACAACACCAATTGGGCTGGTAAGACGCGTTCGGTGCCAGCAATGTGTTTTAGAACAAATTGACCTTGCTCATTTTTCTCCCACTGTACTTGCACAATATGGATACCAGTAACATAACCCTGGTCATCACTCTCAAATTTGGTAGCGGTCGTGAGATAAGCGCGGGGGTCGCTACCAAACTTAGCGGCGGCTTCCTCTTGGCCATAGTCCATTTTGTAGACCTTCGGCCATTCTGGCCAGGGATTGTCAGCGGCGCGGGTCAGAGGTGGACTGGGCATAATTTCTAACTGGGTCACACTCTTGCAACCATGCCGGATGGAAGTACCTACGCAGTCGGTACCAGTATCACCGCCACCAATAATAACCACATCTTGGCCAGCTGCCGAAATATATTTGCTGTTGGGACTGTTATCCAACACCGCTTGGGTATTAGCTGTCAGAAAATCCATGGCAAAGTGAATACCTTGCAATTGCCGACCTTCGATCGGTAGATCACGGGGTTTCGTGGCTCCGGTGCAAATTACTACCGCATCAAAGTCCTTCCGTAAATCAGCGGTAGAAAGGTCTTTACCCACTTCCACGTTGCACTGGAACTTCACGCCTTCGGCTTCCAATAGTTTCAGACGGCGCAAGACCACCTGTTCTTTTTCTAATTTCATGTTGGGAATGCCATACATCAGCAAACCACCGGGCCGATCGGCTCTTTCCAAAACAGTCACCCAGTGACCAGCTTTATTCAGCTGCGCGGCGACGCAGAGTCCGGCGGGACCAGAACCCACCACGGCGACTTGCTTGCCCGTGCGCTTAGAGGGCGGTTCGGGGACGATCCAGCCTTCTGCCCAGCCTTTATCGACGATCGCATGTTCAATATTCTTGATCGTGACGGCGGGATTATGAATACTTAAGACGCAGGAGCCTTCACAGGGAGCTGGACAGACTCGGCCAGTGAACTCGGGGAAATTATTAGTTTTGTGCAACCTGTCGAGCGCCTCGCGCCACAATCCTCGGTACACCAAATCGTTCCATTCGGGAATTAGATTATTAATGGGGCAGCCGCTGGCCATACCACCGATTAAGTTGCCAGTATGACAAAAGGGGGTGCCGCAATCCATGCAGCGTGCGCCTTGGTCGCGCAGATTGTGATCAGGCAGGGCTAGATGGAATTCGTCCCAGTTGTGAATGCGATCGATCGGTGATAGCTCGGAGGACACTTCCCGCTGATATTCGATAAAGCCGGTTGGTTTTCCCATGGTTATGACATACTCCTGCGCTGACTCTGATTCATAAAATATCGGCTCGGGTGGACCACCTGATATTGTATCGAACATTACTGGAGCTGGAATAAAAAATTAGTCAGAAAAATTATTACGTTACAATGTGGCGTTTTAGCAGCTGATAATTCGTTGGGTTGCTGGCAGCAAAATCAATCTTTATTCACTAGCTCATTGACAAAAAATTCACGTTCTTCTTCGGACATGGCATCCCAGTTGCAACCGCGCTCTTGAGCCATAAGTCTGGCTTTATCCGTGCCATAACGCGACAATGATTCCCATTGGCTCCACTGCTGAAGAAGCAAGAACCGGAATACTTCTAACTTTTGTTCAGCTGACAATTGTTTGACTAGTTCGACTACTTGTTCGTTGCTCAAAGTTAGTGTTGCCATTCTTCCTCTTTAAATCACAATAAAATCAGGTGTTGTTTGATCTATGGTAGATGGTGATTTAATTTCCCTTCAGAAACGCTTGACGATCGAACAACCAATGATCATCTCCCACGATCGATTCCAGTCTGTTAATCAGCAGCGGTAAAAAGTAGTCTGGATCATTGAGACGATTTTGGGTGCTCCAGTGGTCGAAATCTGCCGGGGTGATGTCTTGTTGCTCGGCGGCATGACGAATAATTCCACCGCTGAGTTCGATGAGTTGATCGAGTTCGGGGTGTTTGTAGTGGTGACAAAGATGAATGGCAGCGGCACCAAGCAACGCTTCCAGCGGATCACCTGTGGGGACTTTTTGATAGATAGATGCGATGAGGTTAATAGCACTTTTGAGGTTGGGCACTAGCTGGAGGGTAAGCCAGAGGGATTGGGCGAGGTAGCCGATCGCATCGGGTTCGTCGTTAGTGCCTAAGTTACTCAGGGTGATAATTAAGCCCCCATAGTCACCGATCAATCCCCTGATGGCTGCTGATTGTAAATAGAGTTCTTTCTCTAGCGCCTCATCACCTTGTTGATAGGCAATCGCAGCCATCTGATGCAAAGAACCAGCTTCCCCTTGCCGATCGCCGATTTCTCTTAGAATCTCGATCGATTGCTCACTCAGAGCCAGAGCCTGGGGTAATTCTCCTAAGTTTTGGTAAATAATCGACATCATATGCAAAGAACCAGCTTCCCCTTGCCGATCGCCGATTTCTCTTTCTATCTCGATCGATTGCTCACTCAGAGCCAGAGCTTGGGGTAATTCTCCTAAGTTTTGGTAAATAATCGACATCATATGCAAAGAAGCCGCTTCCCCTTGCCGATTGCCAATTTCTCTTTCTATCTCGATCGATTGCTCACAGAGAGCGAGAGCTTGGGGTAAATCGCCTAAGGTTTGGTAAATAATCGACATCATATGCAAAGAAGCCGCTTCCCCTTGCCGATCGCCGATTTCTCTTAGAATCTCGATCGATTGCTCACTCAGAGCCAGAGCTTGGGGTAATTCTCCTAAGTTTTTGTAAATAATCGACATCATATGCAAAGAAGCCGCTTCCCCTTGCCGATCGCCAATTTCTCTTTTTATCTCGATCGATTGCTCACAGAGAGCGAAAGCTTCTCTGAGCTTTCCTTGAACTTGAT
>CAXTSZ010000051.1:0-26102 GCA_964247125.1 uncultured bacterium | reverse complement strand
TATCGATCGCCTTTGGCCTCTGTTGCCTCTTCTTCGGCACCCGCAATGGCTTTTATAATTCAGACAATTATCATGGTAATGGTTCCGCCCATTAAACAACTGTTTCTTGTTGATTGAGAAATTCACCGCCCGTTAGTCACGAAGATTTATCTTGTTTCGCCCTGGCAGCAGGTCATGGCGAAGAAGGGGTGTGTTTGTTGGTCAAAATTGGACCATACCAGATTTTGCTAGACTGCGGTCTCACCAATGTGGCGGAGTTGGTAAATGTAGATTTATCACTGGTCTGGTGCAGCCACGCCCATGCCGATCACGCTCAAGGCTTGCCCGCCCTACATCAGGCATTGCCCCAAACTCCCATTTATGCCAGTGAAGTAACAGCAGAGCTATTACCCACTGACTGCTGTCAGGCTCTACCCTGGTACTGTCCGATCGAACTCCAGGAAGGATTAACTGCCGAGATCATGCCAGCGGGCCATTTGCCCGGGGCTGCTGCCATTCTATTTACTTACCAAGGAACCGAGCGCCGCTACAGCCTGCTCTATACTGGCGACTTTTTTCTATCTAATTCCCGGTTCGCCGAAGGTCTGTCTTTGACAGCAGTTCGTGCCCATCGACCAGATGTTTTAATTATTGAAGGCAGCTACGGTACGATCCGGCAGCCGCACCGTCGCCAGCAAGAAAATACTTTAGTCGAGCAAATCAGCCAAGCACTTCAGCAACAACGCTCGATCGCACTACTGGCCCCCCAACTCGGACAAGCGCAGGAAATTCTGTTGCTGCTGCGGAGCCATCATCTGTTCACGGGTAGAGATGTCGATCTGTGGGTGGATGAATCGATCGCGGCTATCTGCGATCGCTATTTGCATTGTCTACCCCACCTACCCACCACTGTCCAAAACTTTGCCCGCAATCAGTCTTTGTTTTGGGATGAAAAAGTGAAACCCCGAGTGCGGCGGTTGAGTACCCGACCAGCCGGAGCAGCGACTGGCAGCGAAGTATTGCTGGTAAGTGACAGTAGCCAGCTCCCTATTAATCCGGCGATCAGATTGGTTCCCCAGCGCTGGGGTGCTGAAGTAGATCAACATACTTATCTCTTGGCCGATCACTCAGACGGAGCGGGGACAACGCAACTTATTCATAATCTGCGTCCTCAGCATGTAATTTTTGTCCATGGCTTACCGACTTACTTAGGAGATTTGACGGGTTTAGATGAGCTAAATAGTCGCTACCAACTTCATTCCCCAGCAACGGGGACGTTAGTGGAACTCCCGATCGGGGATAGTTTCATGCAATCCAACATCCCACTCGAAGTAGGTTATCAGGGGGAACTTACTGCCGATCAAGACCTCATAAATATCTCTTTACCCCATAGTGTCACTACCGATGCGCGCTGGCACCACCTCGCTGACACCGGCTTAATTGAGGCGCGGTGGCAAGGAGAAGAGCTAGTGCTGCGGGGGATAACGGCAAAACAACTCTTAAATGAAGCCCAGATTAATAAGGTGAATAGCGCCATCGCTTGTTGTGCAAACTGTCGTTATCAACGGGGGAATCGCTGTGGCAGTGAAGATTCGGTTTTGTATGGGTTTAAAGTTACGCCAACCGGAGTTTGTCCAGCTTTTCGCGAGCTAGATGAAGGAATCACCGCTAGCTAGTTAGCCGTCCCAGTCAAAAGCACTCGCCAAATATTTTTGTAGATATAAGTAACCACCGCTCTCTAACTGGATAGCATGCAGAGCAGGTAATAAAACAGCACTCCGCTGGACAAGAGCGACATCAAAGCGACAGGGCTGCTCGGCTAAGTCCGAATTCAGACCCAAAAACATGCGCGCACCATGAATAATTTTGGACTGCTTTTGGTGATCGATCGCCAGTAATCCATCAGCATCCCAGTTCCGGCGACTGCGAGTTTTGACTTCAATAAACAGCACGGTACCATCCTGTTTTTGGGCAATCAGATCAATCTCCGCCCGCTGACTGCGCCAACGATAGTGTAAAACCTGGGCATTTTTAGTATGCAGCCAAGCGCCAACTAATTCTTCGCCCTGTTGGCCAATCGTAGCCATCCTTAAAGACCTAGAGCACGTGCCCCTTGATAGAACAGTAAACTCACCACCCAGGCTAAACCGACCGACCAGGCTACCGAAAGAAGGGCAAACTTCAGACTTTTAGACTCCGTTTTAATCACAGCTACTGTCGAGAGACAGGGAACATAAAGCAAAGTAAACAGCATAAAGCTGTACGCTTGCACCCAATCAATTTCTTTGGCAATTACACCGGCGAGTCCCGCCTCTTCTTTGGTCGCATAAATCACCGCGAGTCCCCCCAGCACAATTTCCTTAGCAATAAAGCCAAAAATTAGAGCTACCGATAGCTTGGGGTTAATCCCGATCGGACCCAAGAGGGGCTGGAGGGCTTGACCAATCATGCCGGAAATAGTCTGAGCACTCGCCGGCGCCGCACTTTGAGGTAAGTTATTGCACAGCCAAATCATGACCACCCCGAAAATAATAAATTTCCAGGCAAACCGCAAGAAATGCTTAGTCTCCAGCCAGGCCCGCATGAACATTTGGCGGACGGTAGGAAAACGATAGGGTGGTAATTCTAAAACTAATGGCTCTTGATTAGGATATCTTCCTTTGAAAATAAAGGCAGTCAGAATGGCAGCAGCAAAGCTAAACAGATAGAGGCTAAATAGCACTAGTGGTGCCACCCTGGCATCAAACAAGGCTGTCGTCATAAAAATAAAAACATTCAAGCGCGCCGAACAGAGCGAGAACGGAATCACTAACATGGATAGCAGCCGCAGAGCTGGCGATCGCATGACTCGCAACCCCATAATTGCTGGCACGTTACAACCAAAGCCCATCAAAGACATCACAAAAGAGCGACCATCCAGACCCAAGCGCTCCATGAAAGCATCCATCAGATAGGCCGATCGGGATAAGTAACCACTATCCTCGACGATCGACATGCAGATAAAAAACAACCAAATAACTGGAATGAAGGCAGCAACTGTACCAACGCCTTGATATAGTCCATCGATGAGCAAATCGTGAGGAAATTTTGGTAACCAGCTCAGGGCTGGCTCTAGAGCGGCTGTTTTAAACCATTCCACACCTTGATTCAAGCCATCTTGGAGGGGCTTGCCCAGGGTGTAAACTACCTGAAACATCAGGTACATCAAGCCAAAGAAAATTGGTAGCCCGAAAACTGGATGGAGCAATATGCGATCGAGCTTGGTCGTGAAAGTATCTTTAAAGTCCGGATCTACCCAAAATCCAGCTTGGAGCAAGGAGCCCATTTCGGCGGCGAACTGCTGATCAGCCACTACATTTTTACTGATTTTACCAGCGAGGACTGGCTCCGTTTGCAGGCTCAATTGTTGGGCGATGAGAGCCCGCGCCTGCCCATAACCCTGCCCATACTTGGCACTGATCTGGACTACGGGCATTTGCAAATGCTGCGAAATTTGATCGGGTTCCACATGTACCCCAAACTTGGGGGCTTCATCAGCCATATTGAGCAGCAACAAAGCTGGTAAGCCCAAATGTTTTACTTGCAGAGCCAAACTAATTTGTCGATCGAGTTGCACTGAATTGAGAATAATAACTATTAAGTGAACTGGATTATTCTCCAGAAAACGGCGCACAACTTCCTCGTCTTCGGAAAAGCCCCGCAGGTCGTAAATACCAGGCAAATCAATCACCTGCGTTGCCTGTTGACCTAATTTGATGTGGGCAGCCATCAAATCAACCGTAATCCCTGGCCAGTTACCAGTACTAGCATTAGATCCAGTAAACCTATTGAAAAATGTAGATTTACCGGTATTGGGCATCCCCAACACCGCAATTTGCTTTAGATCGGTGGTGATAAACACATCAAGCAACGGGCTACCATCGGGATTGCACTTGCTACAGCTACTAGAATTGGTCATTTACTATTACCCAATGAACTCGGGCTGAACTTGAATTGCTTGAGCATCGCGCCGGCGCATAATTACTTCCGTAGTTCCAATCCGCACATGCAGCGGACCACCCAACCAAGCTTTGCGAATAATCGATATTTGTTTACCGGCGCGGAAGCCCAATGCTTGTAAACGCTGTTCCAAACCTGCTTCGGCTTGCAGCCCCAGAATCAGAGCCGTTGTTCCTAATGGCAAAATACTAAGTTCAGTCAAAGACATTCAACTTTCCTGGTGGTAATCCTTAAATAAAAAGTTATCGACGCTGCATCATCCTAACCTTTATGACAAATACTGTCAATAAGATTGCAAATGCCTAATTCCTTTTGATGGCGATCGCGCGGTAATCCGGCACAATAGAAACTGTCTGAAATTGCCCATTAATTACCATGCTTCCCAAATACTTCTCAATTCTCCAGCGGTTTTGGACGGCAGCGATCGCGGCTGAAATGGAATATCGCCTCAACTTCTGGATCGAAACCTTCACTAGTGTTGGTAACTTTGCTGGTAGCCTATTTGGGCTGTACTTGTTCTACCAACGAGGCTACCAATTTCCGGGCTGGTCTTGGGCGGCCGCCTTAATTGTCGTGGGAGTTTTCACCTTTTTCCAGGGCATTTCAGCGGCTTTTCTCAGCCCCAACCTGAGCAAAATTATCGAACAAATCCAAAAAGGCACTCTAGATTTTGTGCTGCTCAAACCAGTTAGTAGTCAGTTTTGGCTTTCTACGCGATCGATCTCACCCTGGGGATTACCCGATATTTTTTTAGGATTGGCCTTGGTGATTTACGCTGGTAGACAGCTACACATCCCATTAGCTAATTACTTTTTGAGCCTGATTCCCCTCACTGCGGCTTTTTTGATTCTCTATAGCCTGTGGTTCATGCTCGGTGCTACTAGTATTTGGTTTGTTAAAATCTACAACGTTACCGAAGTACTACGGGGACTATTGGAAGCTGGCCGTTATCCGGTAGTCGCTTATCCAGTAGGTTATCGTTTCTTTTTTACGTTTGTAGTACCCGTAACTTTTATCACCACTGTCCCAGCGGAGACTTTGTTAGGACAATTCAATATGACGAGCTTGGTCGGTGCAATTGGTTTAGCGATCGTCTTGATGTTTGTGGCTAATCGCTTTTGGCGATTTGCGCTACGCTTTTACACCAGTGCTTCTAGTTAATAGGCTCGGCGCGTCCGAGAACGCTGCTGACTCTCTAAAAACTCCATCAATAATTCATCCATATCAATTTCTTCTGGTTGCTGCATCGCTGGTGGTCCTTGCAAAAACTCTTTAATAGTGATGCGTCGATCGCGAAATTTAACTACAAAATCGTGAAGATCTTGCATTAGTTGGCATTGCTCCTCTGCTTCCACCAGCACCTCACTGATCGGATCGAAACCAGCTTTAGTGAACTTACGATGCTCGATCGCCATCACGCCTTCTTGGGAATTCTTGGCCAGTCTGAGCTCTTGTTTAAGGCTATCATGTTGGCTTTTGAGAAAATCGTTTTCTTGCTCGATGCGAGCACAGCGCCGCGTCAGTTCATCGGCATTATCCCGATCGATCATTTCTCCCATCTGATGCTGTTTCTCGATCGCTAATAATTTAGCCAAATCCCCATTTTGATAGGCTTGGTTCAGCTCTTTCATCACCTCCGCATGGTACTCCTGGTCGGCATCAGGACCAACTTTATCGGGATGGAATACATCCGCTAACCGCAGAAACAGCTGCCGAATTTTCTTTAGCTCATCGCGATCGGGTTTAGGCGCAGACTCCCCAAATCCCGAGAACGATCGCTCATTGTACCAATCCGCATCTTCTGGCATATCGAAATCCGGGAAATCATCCATGTCCGGAAATCCCTTTTTGGGGGGCTGACCATCGCGATCGGGCTGCGGGCTAATCAGACCAGCCATTTGCATATTCCGATATATCTGTTCAATGTCTTTGCGGGTCTGCTTTCCCAATTTCCGGCCGTTGAGGATTTCGGCAAATATGTCATGAACTTGCTGATCAAGCATTTGCATCTTTTGCAAGATCGGGGCGCTGCGCTGATCCATTTCCCGCGCAACTTCTTGAACATGAGCAATCAAATTATCTAGCTCTGTCCGTTTTTTATTAATTTGCTTGAGTATTTTTTCATTATCTCGCTCCAGAAATTCCAGTCTAATCCGCAGGTCAGAAAGAGCTAATCCAGCCGGGGCATGAGCTGGAACGGATTTAGGTTTTCGGTTGGAAGCAGAGGGTTTCCGAGCCATGAAATTAGGGGTGGGATGAGGATGGCATCTGCATTCTAATCGATATTTACAATTAAAATATACTCGCAGGGTGTCGATATTGCCCTGGTCGAATTGAGAAAGATCTGTGAAAACTTGGGGATCTTGTTTCCGCCGGACTATCCCACCACAAACTTATCTAAAGTCATGTTTTAATTTGAGTCATGTCTATCAAAACACCAATTGCCCAGCGGAATATCCTAGCGATCGATCGAGATGGCCAAGAATTTACACTGACTATTGGCATCGGTCAGCCCTATGAAATAGCTGCTGGTGACTGGGCGTGCCCCGTGTGGATGTATGGGATGTACGATCTCGTAGATCAGCATGGTGTGGATTCATGGCAATCAATCCAACTTGCCGCCAGACTTATTGGCCAGCTTCTTGGCTACTTTATCCGAGATGATGGCGGTCAATTACTCTGGCCGGAAAATCGAGCACCAATGGAAATAAGTGAGATTGTGCCGCAAGTAACACTGATTGATATTTGATCGAGATAGTCATGTGAGGATTGGATTGACGGCACTGGCCTGTTAAAGAGGGATAGATGCGGTAATCCCTTCACACCGAAGCCACAGCATTGTCGATCGAACCTTGCCCATAAACTAGTCAGGTAAACAAATTCAGGCATCGATAGTCTTTGGTGGCAGTCAGCGAAAACCTGGGCAGAGCACACCACCAAAAACCACATCAATCTCGATCGATCTCCTCCGGTCTTACTTCACTACCAGAGCCAAGATTTGCCCCAGCATATTCATTGTTTCTTCATATAGCCAATCATGACCCGATCGACTAAAACAAGCGCTGACTAGCTGTTCAGCATTTTGATCAGACAAAGAATTCACCTCTTCTACTTGGCAAGCCTGCGCTCCCCCCTTCAGCTCCATCTGCATACACCCGGCTGTTTCGGAACACAGAATCGTCGAGCAGTTGGCATCGGGATTAGTGGAAGACAGCTTAATACCCATCAGATCGCCCACCACTTCACCGACGGCGGCCAAGGGCATACTGGCTAGCTCTGCTTTTACTGCCCGACCATTGCTAGACTGAAAACTAATTTTACGCAGATGATAATCACCACCTTCGTGACTATAACCAGTGGGAGTCCAACCCAAGCGCCCCGCTAACCAAGCTAAATATAACCAAGCTTGCGCCGAGCTGCCACGCTCAAAATTCACTTCGACCTCATCAATTTCCATGATCGATCGACGACGCTCCGGCGGATCAAAAGTCGCAGCGGTTAGCTCCTGCCAGGGGGCAATCCGTTGCCAGTTGATATCCAGCAGTGGCAAATTCTTGGCCAACAGCCCTGGTACCTGCTGCAAATCGGCGGCAGAATTAACAAAGGTTGCAGAATCTAAGATCACACTAGTGACATTATTAGCCAGACTTAAAAATAACTCGCGATCGTGACCAGGCGTACCTTTCCACCACAAAAATTGGGGTAGTTCGGGAATTAATAGATCTTTGATGGCATTGCTATGTTTTTCTAATGCCGCTGAAGAACCAGCCAGCGTAATATATTCACAGCAAACCATGCGGCTTTGATGCTGTTTTTTGATGGGGCAGTAAGCAGCCACTTGAGCTTGCAAGATATGATCGGCTTCGACTGTCTCACAGAGGGCGATAATGCGACAGGGATTAGCTTGGGCGATCGCATCTGCTGCTCGATAGTTCTGTTCGGCATGGGTAGGGGTAATGCCCTGCTTACTAGCCGCCAAATAGACTTCTTTGAGCTTGGTAAAAGTGACCTCATCAGCGCGACCAGTTTTTGGCAAGTCATACGCTTTTTGAGCATTTAACAGCGCCTCTTTGGTCAGCGGCCCCATAATCCCATCAATTGGCCCGTCATAAAAACCAATGACTGTCAGAAGATGCTGAATCGGCTCTGGTTCGTAAACAACTAAGGTAAAAGTCGTGGCTCGGACTGCGGTATCCGCAGAATTCTGCCAAATATTATTTAACTCGGTGGTAATTTCATCTACGGCAATCTCTTTCGGAGATAGCAACTGCACCACCGGTAATGCTTGGATTGTTGTAGTCATGATTTTATGGTAGGTGTGCTAGATTCGTCGCCAGCGACGGCCATCTTGATTTAGTAGCAGCTCAGCTTCGATCGGCTCCCAAGTGCCAGCGGGATAGGTCGGCATATTATTGGGATTGCGATCGGATTCCCAGGCCGATAGAGCCGGCGTCACAATGCGCCAAGCTTCTTCGACTTCATCGGCGCGCGTAAACAGGGTTTGATCCCCGAGCATACAGTCCAACAACAGTCGATCGTAAGCATCGGAGCTTTTCACCCCAAAGCTAGAACCATAGCCAAAGTCCATATCTACCGTGCGCGTCCGCAGATCTGGTCCAGGCATCTTGGCTTCAAACCGCATCGAGATGCCTTCGTCAGGATAAATTTGCAGCACCAGCACATTAGGGTTGGCTTGTTTGGCTGCTGACTGAAAGATGAGCCAGGGGACCTGCTTAAATTGAATGGCAATTTCCGAGACCTTCTTGGGCATCCGCTTACCCGTCCGCAGATAGAAAGGTACTCCTTGCCAGCGCCAGTTATCGATCGAGAATTTCATCGACACATAAGTCGGGGTGGTAGAGTCTGCGGCCACGCCAGTTTCTTCCCGATACCCCGGCACTTCTTTGCCTTTCATTGAGCCAGCTGTATACTGGCCGCGCACTGCGCAGCGTTCCAAATTTTGCAGATCAGCCAAATGGGTCGCTTGCAGCACTTTGAGCTTCTCGGTACGGATGCTGTCGGCATCGAGCGAGTTAGGTGGCTCCATTGCGGTTAGACAGAAGGTCTGCATCAAGTGATTTTGGAGCATGTCCCGCAAAGCTCCAGCCGATTCATAATAGCCCGCCCGGTCTTCGACCCCGACTGTTTCAGCTACCGTAATCTGGACATGGTCGATGTAGTGACGATTCCAGAGCGGCTCAAAAATGGCATTGGCAAACCGGAACACTAACAGGTTCTGAACAGTTTCTTTCCCTAGATAGTGGTCAATGCGATAGACCTGCTTCTCTTGGCAAACTTTTTGCACCACCTGGTTTAAGTTTTGCGCCGAGTTCAAGTCTCGACCAAAGGGTTTTTCAATGACAAGCCGCTGCTTCTCGGGATCACTGAGCATCCCGGCTGCACCCAGTTGTTCGATCGCCTCGGGGAAGAAGCTGGGTGATACCGATAGGTAAAATACGCGATTGCCCTTGGTCTGGCGTTTTTCATCCAGTTCGCCCAAAAAGGCTTTCAGCCGTTGATAACTTTCGGGTTTATCGATATCGCCGGGACAGTAGTAAAGCCCTTGGGCAAAGTCTTCCCAAGCAGCTTCGTTGTTGATCCCATCGCCAAAATCTTCCACCCCTTTCTTCAGGTGTTCCCGGAAATATTCATGGCTCCAGTCTCGGCGGGCAACGCCTACAATAGTAATTTCGGGGGGCATCCGCCGATCGAGCTTCATCTGGTAGATAGCGGGTACCAGCTTGCGTTGAGTCAAATCGCCCGAAGCCCCAAAGATTACGATAATCTGCGGCTCGGGCAATTTTTCTTGGCGCAGACCGACCCGCAAAGGGTTTGTCAGTAATGATGTCATAGAAAATCTCTAGTTATTTAGCGACAGCCAGCACATCCATCTTGGCGCGTAAGCTGGCCATCAGGGTGCCAAAAGGCTGCACGAATTTGTCGATTCCATCCACCAGTAACTCATCCATGACGGTATCTAAATCGATCCCCACATCGGCATCAGCCAAACTAGCAATGAGTTGATGGGCTTCATCCAGACCAGCTTCAATCCGACTAGCCGGATCGCAGTGGTCAGCACAGGCGGCGATCGTCTGCGGTGGCAGGGTATTGACAGTATCATCACCAATGAGGCCATCCACATACATGACATCGCTGTAGCTGGGGTCTTTGGTGCCAGTACTAGCCCAGAGCAGCCGTTGCACTCTAGCCCCCTGAGCCGCTAGTTTTTGCCAGCGATCGCTAGCAATAATTTTTTTGTATTCTTGGTAGGCAACTTTGGCGTTGGCGATCGCAATTTTGCCCTTAATACCCCGCAATTTGGTAATTAACGCCTCATCGGTAGTAGCAGCAATGAGGGTATCTAAGCGCTTGTCGATATTGCTGTCAATGCGGCTCAAGAAGAAGCTGGCCACCGAGGAGATATTATTAACGGCTAGACCCTGTGCCATTCTGGCTTCTAGACCCCGGATATAAGCCCAGGCTGTTTCTTTATAGCTTTCTACCGAAAACAATAGAGTGACGTTGACATTAATGCCCTCGGCAATAACCTTTTCAACGGCGGGGAGACCAGCGGGGGTACCGGGGATCTTGATCATGACATTGGCGCGATCGATCGCTTTGTAGTAACGAAAGGCTTCGCTAATAGTCTTGGCGGTATCTGCCGAAATGGTGGGTGGCACTTCAATGCTCACGTAACCATCGACACCTTTTGACTGGGCGTAGACTGGTTGCAGAATATCGGCGGCCAACTGAATATCAGTGAATACCAATGATTCATAGATGTCATCTAGAGATTTGCCCGCCCGCATACCAGTTTCAATATCCTGGTCGTAGACAGCATTGCCGACAATGGCCTTTTCAAAAATTGCCGGGTTAGAAGTGATCCCCAATACCCCTTGCGACTCGACCATGGTAGCTAACTCACCAGAAGTGAGTAGATCACGACTGAGGTTGTCCATCCAAATACTCTGCCCAAACTGTTGTTCGATCTCTAATATGCGGTTGGTAGCCATCGTAAAAACTCCTGAATCTAATGAAAAACTTGTTTACAGACGGTCTAAATTTTCTTTACCCTAGCTGATCCCCATGCTGACTGCCGCATCTTTAGTGGTCAAATCGTTAATGATCACTTTAAATCAATACTAGTCAAAGTTTTCAGCCATCAATGCGCTTTCTTATCTTTGCACAGATCATGGTAGGTGAGAAAATTGCTCGATCGGAGAAAATTCAGCAGAATCTTAAGCTTTAGTCAATATTTGGTAGCCATGCTATGGGGGGATATGGGCAAAACCGTCTATAAATATTGGTAACATCCGATCGGTATTACTATTTCGGCCAGGAGTCTCTCATGTTAAAGTCAACATGTGCTCAGTATGGATCACAAACCATTAAATCAATACGAGGCTGAATCTAAATGTCTGATATTAGTACCGATAAATCTAAACGTTTTTTGCTGTCTTTAATCTGTCATGGCTTCACGCTGATTGGGATCTCGCTACTGTCGATCGCTGCTCCCATCGCAGTTTTGTTTGTTTCTGACGACCAAGTCGTTCGGCAAAATGCCAAAGAATCAATTAACTTTCACCTCAATATCTGGTTCTGGGCAGCAGTAATTGGTGGTATCTACGGCTTTTTATCTTTCATCACCTTTGGACTGCTAGGTTTAATCCTGTGGCCAATTGTGGGCTTTGGCTTCCTCTGGCATTTTGGCTGGTCAGTAATGGCGATTCTGCATACTATCACCAACCCCAATGAGCCTTATCGTTATCCTTTTATCTTCAGACTGGTCTAGACCGTAGCTCTGTCGTTTCGGTCAATTACTCTTCTGGCACATCTCATTCGATCGAATGAAATCTAACGGGTTACTCTAGAGGTATTCCAAAAGTGTCGAATGCAACGTGATTATGGCTGCCCCCAACTATCCCTATCCACTGACTCCGATAGAAAGTCAGAACTTCGCGCAGACGGCTAGCTACCTGGAAATCAAGTCGCTGGCCGAAATATGGCCTTTGGCGGCGGCTCGGTTTGGTCAGGTGGTGGCACTCCATGCTCCCCACCTGAAACCCGCCGTGTCCATAACTTATCAGGAAATGTATCAACAGATACTGGAGTTTGCGGTTGGTCTGCAACTCTCGGGGGTGCGGCCTCGGACAGCAGTGGCGATGTTTGCCGATAACAGCCCCCGTTGGTTTATGGCTGACCAAGGCACCATCATGGCCGGGGCTTTTAATGCGGTGCGTAGTTCTCAGGCCGACACCCAAGAATTATTTTCAATTTTAAATAACAGCGAGAGCCAGACGCTGATCGTCGAAGATATTAAGACTTTACAGAAACTGGGCCCTCAGCTCTATGATCAGCCGATCGAGCTCATCATTCTACTCTCCGACGAAGATCCCGATATTTCCGTGCCGATCAAGGTGTTGAATTTTACGCAATTACTGGCGATCGGCCGCACCGGACAGCTGCAGCCCCCCAACTTACAGCCAACCGATCTGGCGACTCTGATCTATACCTCCGGCACTTCTGGCAATCCCAAAGGGGTCATGCTGACCCATGCTAACTTGCTGCATCAGATCAATACTGCTGGTACTGTGCTCCAGCCCCGACCCGGCGATCGGGTGTTGAGTATTTTGCCATCTTGGCACAGCTACGAGCGTACCTGTGAATACTTCCTGCTGTCGCAAGGTTGTACGCAAACCTATACCAATATTCGTTATCTCAAGCAGGATCTGCGCGCACACCAGCCGCAGTATATGGTAGCCGTACCGCGTCTGTGGGAATCCATTTATGAAGGTGCTCAAAAGCAGTTCCGCGAGCAATCGCCAAATAAGCAGAAATTAGTCAACTTTTTCTTTAAAATTAGCCAAGATTATCTGCAAGCCCAGCGGATTGTGGAGGGTTTGGATATTAATCGACAGTTTAAACCGGGCAATAAGCTGGGTGCCCAGCTAAAAAGTCTGTGCCTGAAACCTCTGCACCAGCTGGGAGACAAATTGGTTTATGCAAAAGTGCGATCGGCAACTGGTGGCCAAATTAAACACATCATCAACGGGGGTGGAGCATTACCGCTGCATATCGATAACTTTTTCGATATTGTGGGAGTCAGCATCTTGGTCGGCTATGGCCTGACCGAGACCGCCCCCATTACCAATGTTCGTCGTCCCTGGCGCAATCTGCGCCCTACTTCTGGGCAACCGATGCCCGCGACCGAGATTCGGATTGTTGATTTAGACACCCGGCAAACTCTACCCACGGGCGAACGGGGCTTAATTTTGATACGGGGTCCGCAGATCATGCAGGGCTATTATCGCAACCCGGAAGCTACCGCCAAGGCGATCGATCCCGATGGCTGGTTTGACAGTGGTGATCTGGGCTGGCTAACTCCTCAAGGCGATCTGACCATCACGGGGCGGGCGAAAGATACGATCGTGCTTAGTAGCGGTGAAAACATCGAACCGCAGTCGATCGAAGATGCTTGCCTGTTTAGCAATTACATCGACCAAATTGTGTTGGTTGGTCAAGATGCCAAGTATTTAGGAGCCTTGATTGTCCCCAACCAAGAAGCCTTAATGAATTGGGGGAAAACCCAATCGCAGCCATGGATTGAAGGAGATTTAGCGGACTCTCGGCTTACTGAGCTATTTAGAAATGAACTAACGCGGCTGGTAAAAGATCGACCAGGCTATCGATCGGACGATCGGATTGTGACCTTCCGGCTTTTGTCTGAGCCATTCTCAGTCGAAAATGGTCTGCTTACCCAGAAGCTATCTCTAAAGAGACACGTGGTCATGGAACGCTATCGCGATACCATTAATGAGATGTTTGCTAACTAGGCAAGTTGCCAGAGCAGCGTTGCCATTATTCTTGGGAAAATTCTTATGGATCCATCACCTCTATTACTCAAGCGTGTCATCAACATCAGAGCTGTGGTTACGCAGCGTTGGAAAGACGAAACTCAGCAAGCGCTGCAAGGGCAGATCAATGAAGTTGACAGCCAACTCCAGCAGCTAGAAATGCAGGGACAACGAGCCATTGCCGAAATCAAACAGCAGAGCTTGCAACCCCCGGGTCCGCAGGTCATGCAGCAGATTGAAGGCATTCAAACGCAAGTCAATCAGCAAAAAAGCCAGTTCCTGGAGCAGAAAAATGGTGTGCTTCAACAGTTGCAACAGGTGCAGTTCTTGGAACTGAACCAAGAAGTAGTCCAAGGACAAGTCGAAAGTATTTTTTCGGTACAGGTGGGCGATAACCTGATCGAAAAAATGAACTTAGAAGTGCTATTGCGAGATGGCATTGTGATGGAAATGCGAGGGAGCGTGTAGCCGATCGCTCACAGCCACAAATATCTTAGCGACAGTGGGATCCAAGAGATTCCTGCTGTCGTTTCTGCTAAAAATGTTAAGATGTCCAACGGACTCAGCTGTTTTCAATATAAATACTTTTAGTTTAAAAATTCCCTATGGCAATTCGTGAAGTGTTCATGCCCGCCTTGAGTTCTACCATGACCGAGGGCAAGATCGTATCCTGGGCAAAAGCCGCAGGCGACAGAGTAGAAAAGGGCGAAACTGTCCTAGTGGTAGAGTCCGACAAAGCGGATATGGATGTCGAATCTTTTGCGGAAGGCTATGTCGCCATAATTATGTCGGCAGCAGGTGAATCGGTACCAGTGGGTCAGACGATCGCCCTCATCGCTGAAACCATGGAAGAAATGGCCGAGGCCAAGCAACGCGGCCAAGGAAAAACAAGTCCAGCAGCTACTACCGCTCCAACAGCGACCCCCGTGGCTATTGCCGCTGTTACAACTGCGGCTCCTGTGGTTAGTACTGCTCCCCAAAAAAGCGATCGACTAGTAGCTTCACCCCGCGCCAAGAAATTAGCGAAGGACATGGGCGTAAATATTGAGCAGCTCCAAGGTACTGGTCCGCATGGCCGGATCGTGGCGGCGGATGTGGCCAAAGCTGCTGGTAAACCATTGCCCGCTAATATGGTTAGTCCTTCGGCGGCTCCGCTGGCAGCGGTGACGACCGGCATAGCAGTCGTAGTACCCACGGCAGCACCACCAGCCGGGGTGCCCATTGCTAAACTGACACCTTTCAATACCTTGCAACAAGCCGTGAACCGCAATATGGTGGCTAGCTTGGCTGTCCCCACCTTCCGGACAGGCTATACCATCACAACCGATGGTTTGGACAAGCTCTATAAGCAACTCAAGCCTAAAGGCGTGACCATGTCTGCACTCTTGGCTAAGGCTACAGCAATGACCTTGGCGAAGTATCCGGTGGTGAACTCCAGTTATACCGATGCTGGTCTGCAACAGCACGGCGCGATTAATATTGCCGTGGCCGTGGCGATGCCAGATGGTGGCTTAATTACGCCTGTTTTGGCCAACGCCGACCAAATGGATATTTATTCATTATCTCGGGCTTGGAAAGATTTAGTCGATCGCGCGCGTACCAAGCAGCTCAAACCCGATGAATACAGCAGCGGCACCTTCACGATTTCTAATTTGGGGATGTTCGGGGTGGATAAATTTGATGCCATTCTGCCACCGGGTACTGGCGCGATCTTAGCGATCGGTGCTGCCCGGTCAACAGTGGTAGCGACAGCGGATGGCGCAATTGCCGTTCGTCAGCAAATGCAGGTGAATATGACGGCCGATCACCGCATTATCTACGGTGCTGATGCGGCATCATTCTTACAGGATTTAGCTAAATTGCTAGAGACTAATGCTAGCAGCTTGACGATGTAATGAATGATAAAATTCAACTTAATCGCACATAAAACTAAGAGACCTGTATGCGTGAAATTTTAATTAGCTTGGGTGTGATGACTGTTTGCACAGCCTTGATCTTATTTGCCCAGTTTACTACTCCGACTCCACCAACCGCCAATGCCGATATTCAGCCGATCGTCGCGATGACTGAAGGCAATCTGGCTAAAGCTCCTCAACCCAAAACTCCAGCAAAGAAAACCATGTCTGAAACCATTACAACTCCCTCCGGCCTGAAATACGTGGAAACTACCGTCGGCACTGGTGCTGTCCCAACAACTGGCCAAACGGTAGAAGTTCATTACACTGGCACCCTTGAAAATGGCAAAAAGTTTGACAGCTCCCGGGATCGGAACGCTACTTTTAAGTTCCAAATTGGTACTGGTCAAGTAATTAAAGGCTGGGATGAAGGATTAAGCACCATGAAAGTTGGTGGTCGTCGGCTGTTAACGATTCCGCCCGAGTTGGGATATGGTGCGCGTGGTGCTGGTGGAGTGATTCCGCCTAATGCGGTGTTGCTGTTTGATGTGGAATTGATTGGTGTTAGGTAACTTTTATTTTCCCCTTATCGTTTGGGAAAACCTGGATCTGGGGGTTCTGACCCCCAGCCCCCCCCATTGAGGGGAGGCATCTCCGTCCCCTCAAACTCCCCTACATAAGGGTTAATCTTAAAGATTAGCGAAAGTTGCTCGCCCTTATCCGTTTTTAATAATGACTGATTTCAAACTTTTACCACCGACTGTCCAACGAATTTTGGATGCCAATCTCGATCGATCGCGCGAAGGCTTGCGGATCATTGAAGAATGGTGTCGCTTTGGTTTGGATGACAGCGGCATGGCTCAGGAATGCAAGAATCTGCGCCAAGAACTAGCGGTCTGGCACACCCCAGAACTCCGAGCCGCTCGGAATACGCCCGGAGATGTGGGCACTCAATTAACTCATGTTGGTGAAGAACAGCGTCAGAGTATTGAGCAGTTGCTGATCGCCAATTTTAGTCGGGTACAAGAAGCCCTACGGGTGTTGGAAGAATATAGCAAACTGGCTACTGGAGAGATGAGTAGCGTTTGCAAGCAGTTGCGCTATCGAGTCTACGCCTTAGAGTCGCAGTTAGTTTCTTATCGCAGTCGGCAAATTTTGACAGCGGCGCGGCTGTACTTGGTCACGATGCCTGTACCCGATTTGCTCGGTACAGTAGAAAAAGCGTTGCAAGGTGGTTTGACCCTGGTGCAATATCGCGATAAAACCAGTGATGATGCGGTTAAGTTAGAGCAAGCTCGACAGCTCTGTCAGCTCTGTCATAACTACGGTGCGCTGTTTATAATGAACGATCGCGTGGACTTAGCTGTGGCTGTAGATGCTGATGGTGTCCATTTGGGTCAGAATGATATCTCGATCGCCCTGGCCAGACAGGTCTTAGGGCCTCAGAAGATTGTAGGCAGATCGACCACCAATCCCACCGAGATGGAGCAAGCCCTAGCTGAGGGTGCCGATTATATTGGGGTCGGGCCAGTTTATGAAACGCCGACCAAGGCAGGTAAAGCTGCTGCTGGTTTGGAATATGTGCGTTATGCGGCTCAACATGCCACGGTGCCTTGGTTTGCGATCGGGGGCATCGATCAGAACAATATTGTCGATGTGATCAGGAGTGGTGGTCATGCGGTGGCGGTGGTAAGAGCTATCATGCTGGCCGAGCAACCTTCTTTGGGTGTGCAGTTCTTTTTGTCTCATCTCAACCGGGCAGTGGGTCAACAGCCTGTGGCGAAATCTAATATTAATAACAGTGCGCCGCCGACTGAAACTAAGAAATCGCTGATTCCCTTCCGGCCATAAATAATGCATCCTCATCTCTGGTATCCTTACTTCTCTGCCAAAACGGCACCGGCACCGTTGGTGGTTAAATCAGCAAAGGGTGTGTGGATAGAGCTGTCTGATGGGCGGCGGTTGATTGATTGTATTTCCAGTTGGTGGGTGAATCTTTATGGTCATGGTCATCCGCGCATTGCCCAGGCGATTTACGAACAAGCTCAAACCTTAGAGCATGTGATTTTTTCGGGGTTTAGTCATGAACCAGCGGAGCAGTTGGCGACTCAACTAGTTGCAAGATTAAATAATAAATTACAGCGAGTTTTTTATAGTGATAATGGCTCCAATGCGGTAGAAATAGCTCTGAAAATGGCCTATCAGTATTGGGTCAATCAGGGCGAAACCCGATCGACTTTTCTTTCTTTTACCGGTGCCTATCATGGCGATACCTTTGGAGCCATGTCGATCGGCAGTCGATCGATCTTCTCGGCGGTGTTTCAAGAGTTGCTGTTTACGGTAGAGACGGTAGAATATCCGGCTACCTACGATGGGGATGAGTCGATCGCGCAGCGCGAAGCCGAGATTCTGCAAGACATTGAGCAAAAGCTGCAATCACAGCCTTATGCCGGGATTGCGATCGAGCCGCTGGTGCAGGGTGCCGGGGGGATGCGAATGTGTCGCCCTGAGTTTTTGCAGCAGCTCCGGCAGTTGGCGACCAAGCATGATACTTTGCTAATTTTTGATGAGGTGATGACCGGCTTTGGCCGCACTGGAGCCAACTTTGCCTGTCAGGGTGCTGGCGTATCGCCGGATTTGATTTGTTTATCGAAGGGAATTACTGGGGGCTTTTTACCGTTTGCTGTGACAATCTGTACGGAGGCCATTTACCAGGGTTTTTATAGTGATAATCCGCTGCATACTCTGTATCACGGTCATAGTTATACAGCGAATCCTTTGGGTTGTGCAGCAGCTTTGGCCGGGTTGGAATTGTTGCAGGAGTTTCAGCCAGTTTTTGCAGGAATGGCGGCGCGGCATTGGTCTCATTTAGCGAAGTTACGTCAACATCCCCTGGTGAGTAAGGTGCGGGTGCAGGGGACAATTATGGCGATGAATATTGGGGAAGATCAAGGCCAGGGATATTTGCATGAAGTGGGGATGAAGATTCGGCAGCTGGGAGTCGAACAGGGTTTATTATTGCGACCTTTGGGGAATGTGCTGTATCTGATGCCGCCCTACTGCATTACTGATGAGGAGATGGCGATCGTCTATCACGGCATTCAGCGGATTTTGGATGGTTTATAGTGACCAGTTTGATTTCTGGTAGTGCATTTTACTAAAGGATAGCGGAAAAAGTTGATTCCTGGAGTTCAATCCCAGCCTGATGTTCAAAGCTAGTGATTATTCTCAATCCTTTAAGAAATAGGACTGCCAGATTCTTTAGTCAGGATGCCGAAAAACATCGTGACGAACCAACAACGGCAGGTATGGAAATGACTGGAATTCCTGGCTGAGTGGTGAGAAATTCTTACAACGAAGCTGGCTGTAATGCCTATGCTGCCCCTTTGGGTTTCCTCGAAGCTGGGGCACGAGAATTTGCAGGGGAAATCCCCTTAATTCTCAAAGTAAATGACCATGATGCCTTGCTCGATGAAGCCGATCCTACTCAGGCATTAACTAGTAGCGTAGAAGATGCCCTGCGGTTAGGCTGCGTCGGGATTGGCTTCACCATTTATCCTGGTTCTGCCAAACGCTTCGAGATGTACGAGCAAATCCGCGCCTATGCTGCCGAAGCCAAGCGGTGCGGGTTGGTTGTTGTAATTTGGTCTTATGCCCGTGGTTCGGGAGTGAGTACTGCAGGGGAAACCTCGATCGATGTCATCACTTATGCCGCCCAAATTGCTGCCCAGTTAGGAGCACATATTATCAAGGTCAAACTTCCAACCGACCACATCGAACAGCAGGCTGCCAAGGAAGTTTACCAAAAAATGCAGATTCCGATCGCGACCCCCACAGAACGGGTCCGTCATGTCGTCCAATGTGCCTTCAATGGTCGCAGAATCGTGATTTTCTCTGGTGGAGCTACCCATTCAGATGAGGTTCTGCTGCAAGAAGTACGGGCTATTTACGGCGGTGGTGGATTCGGCTCAATTATTGGTCGTAATTCCTTTCAACGCAGTAAACCAGATGCTCTAAAACTGCTCGATTCAATTATGAAAATTTATAGCGGCTCGTAACACTACAATTCATGTTTAAAAGGTCGGTGATGGCAACTGCGACAGATTTCAAAGACTACTATTTATCCATTACTACAATGCGACAATTCAAAAATCTCAAAATCAATAAACTTAAGTGACGTTTAAGACCCCTAGCTTTTCTAATGATCTCGCGATCGCTGCTGTCCGACTTTGGACTTCTAATTTACGATAAATGTTTTCGAGGTGTTTGCGGACGGTACTGATGTGAACACTCAGCTGGGTAGCGATCGCTTTGTTATCTTTGCCCTGGATCACCCAAGATAAAACCTCGGTTTCACGCTGACTCAATCCCAATAGTGCTAAGGACTGCCAAGAAGATAGGGTCTGTTCTTCAAACAAGAGTAAGTATCTTGTCCCCAGTTGTTCGACGACCAACCGGATCGTTAATTCTCGGCCAGCCTGTTGAATTCTTAAGGGCAAACAGGCTGGGGGTTGGTTGGAGTTTTTAGTAAAACCTGTGATTTGATGCTTGACCCACGACCACAAATGGTCAGGCAAGTGCCGGGAGCCAGCCGGTCTAGAAAAATAGGTTTCTAGCCAGGTGTGGGCTGGAGCAGCGATCGATTGCACCTGCCCCTCAGTATCTAAAATCACTAAGCCCAGATGATGGAGAGATTGCTGAAGTTGGCTGAAATTTTGTTGTAATTGCTGATAGCTTTGAGCATTGGCGTATGCCTGAAACAAGTGAGGGCGCAAAAGATTAAGGATTGTGCAATCGCGTTTAGTAAAACTAGAACAGTTGGGGAGAAAGATCAGTTGTAGTTGGCATGTTTGATCGCTGGTCAAATGGAATAGGGGGCGGTCGCTGGGAATGAGCTGATGCATGATCGAGAGCGCATCTAGGCCAAAGGTATCGAGATCGTGGAGAGTATAAAGTTGCTGAATGCCTTGATGGAGTTTTTGGATGTCATCGATCGCTAAGGTTTCCATAAGCCTAGATAGCAATACTGCAATGATTAGTTTCCTGTATTAACTCAGACTTTCTCTGATCTGCTGGTAAATGTTACAAAAACTTCATGATTGAGGGGGTCAAATGACGAATTGATTCATTAGGCGATCGTGTTGTATCTTCGTAGCATATTTCACATAGAGCAATACATTATGGCCATCGATCGCCGACTACTAGCTATTATTGGGCAGCGCCGACCTGCCATTTTTGATGTTATTCCGCGTGGTCCGCTCAGAAGTTTAGCAGCGGTGGCGCTGAACCCCCAGCCGCTGCCACCGGAAGAATTGGGAGCGGCAATGGCCTCAGAATTTGTGAGCAGTGCTTGGATGGCAATGCGTTTTGCTCAAGATCCAACTCTAGCGCTGGACGATCTGGAAGATTGGTGTCCAACCTATCCAAAATTACCAAAATGGCCTGTTTGGTGGCCGCCAATTCCTGAACCGGAACCTCATCCCGAATGGTCTGTAGATTTTCAGGTGGGTTTTGCGGCAAGATTAGCCGCAATTTCAGCAGCACAAGCTGATATACCAATGATCGAGGTTATTGATACGGCGATCGCTCGATCGGTGAAGTCGATCGAAGCAACGCTTAATCAATAAATTGTCAAAAAAACCGTTCAGGCGATCGATATAAACAAAAGGTATAAAACAATGGCACCAGCACAACCCGCATTAGCTGAACCGACTCAATTTATTCTCGCAGGCTACGATATCGAGATCACTTACGAAACGACTAGCTTTGTCGGTACCCCAAGATTTTCAATTGTTCGCCATGGTCAAAATTTAGATTTTAGTGGTGAAGAGATTCAAGTGGAGATTACTCAACTTGGCAAAATGGTAACGGTCAACCTGAGTGCTAATCAGAGCTTTGTGCAGGAGAGCTTGGTCGCGGCTGATACTTTTGAAACTCTGACTTTACTTGTTCCCACAATAAGCGTCCCGGTCACGACTTTAACAGCTCCAATGCAGACGATCGCGATTTTCAGCCGCCGCTCACCACAGGCAAGAGTTGCTGGTCAATCGCAGTCGTACATGACTGTTTCTCTTTCTGGGGTTGCGAACAAGATCGATTTCTAGAATCAGTTTAACAATTTCAGTATTTGAGCAGCTTTTATTCGATCTCTTTGGATCATCTGGCAGCTTCTCGTGAAGCGATAACTAAATATATTCATAATCAGGAGAAGTTTTTATGTCTACTGGAAATATTAGTTCTGAAGTACAGTTTCAACTAGAAAGAAAACAGTTTAGATCACTTGTTTTAGGCAACCCCAACTACTTCGGCAATTTAAAGGGAAGTCAGTTCAAGGCCGTTCTCGATATTCAATCTAACATCACTTTTGAAGAAATTGGCTGCGTGGGCTTCCAACCTCAGTTCAATCGACTAGAAGCCGTGGTATTCATTAATAAATCATTAGGGTATGGCGGTGATCCCTGCTCTGATGGCTCTTTTGAATATGTGCGCTTTTACCTATCATTTGATAACGGAGCATCTTGGGAAGATCAAGGATTGACCAGTTTCAAAGCTTTTGATGTTGCGGTAACAGAACAGGTGAAACGTCTGGAATATGCGGTGACGTTGACGATTGATCCACAGAAAAAGCTCTGTTTTGAAAGTAACTTGGTTCTAACGCGGGCAATCCTATCCTGGAATTCGCTGCCTCCTGCCGACATGCCAAATTTTTTACCTGTCTGGGGCAACGTCAGTGAATGTCATATTCAAGTTGATCCACTCAAGCAAGTGCTAATCAAAGATATTTTCGACTTGGCCAAGGTTGAAAAGACTCCAGAACTACTGTCGGTTGTTAACTTAGAACAGACGATGGCCACTCCCACCCCTAGAGTTCTGAGTGCTCTAGAACTACAAGCAATTTACAAGACAAAGAACGCCAATGTTGAACCTCATCGGTTTGCATTCAATGAAATCCAGCAAGTCATTAAGCATCCAGCCTTAACCAGTTCTCTCGCTTCGGCCAACCTTTCCGGTATGCTCCAAGGAGTTGAAATCGACCTCAGTCAAATTGGGGACTTGTTATTCCCTCAAGATGGCAATACTACCTATGAAGAACTTTCCTGTGTAGGGCTAAATACTAATCTCGATACTCTAGTCGGCATTATTCGGATAAAGCGTTCGTCCGGCTATTCCGGCGGACTCTGTACCGCTGGCAGCAGAGAATATGTCACTTTTTGGGGCGATTTTGATAATAACGGCACCTTTGAAACCTGTTTGGGCACCACCTCAGTAACGGTGTATGACCTTGATACAATCCCTGAAACAGGGGTTTGCTATTCAGTATTTTTGCCCATCAATTTGAGCCAGTATCGTCAACCCTGTCAATTGGGGACTAAAGTCGTTCCTATTCGGGCAACGCTATCCTGGCAGGTAGCACCACCTTGCGATAATCCTGACTACGTTCCAGTCTGGGGTAATCGGGATGAGACGGTGATCTTAATTGAGCCAGGTCCGATAGTAGGAACTCAAACTCCTACAATTCGCACAGTTGGCAGTATGTCAGTAACTAACATTGATTCTGTTACTGGGCTAGCCAATGGTGCCGCTACACTCGCTGGGTTCACAGCCACCAACAGTCCCTTCGGCGGTGAAGTTGTGATCACTGGCTTTATTCTGCCCGCCAAGGACATCAGCAGCGGTGTCACAGCATTAAAGTATAAAGTTTCAGTTAGTGACGATGGCCTTAACTGGCAACCATTGAATAACAAGTTCCCCATTAATCGTATCCAATTCTCGGATAGTGGGATTACTAATCTGCCGACTATTGATCAATCAGTGGATGCCGATAGCTACTATACCTACCAAGAAGACCGGATTGCGGCTCCTGGTAATGCCCAGGTTTTTGTAGACGGTAATTTGTTGGCAAGATGGAATACAGGCGGCTCAACTGGATTGTGGAAGATTAAGATCGAGGCTAAGGACCCTATCACCAATGTTATTTATGCTGGTACTGAAATTATCTCTATACGCTTAGATAATTTATTACCCCAATTCCCCCCCAATGGCTTCGTCATTACATCTCCTGGTGGAAACTGTGGTGATTTTTCGATCGGACAAGTAATTGAGGGTAGTTATGCCGTGACTGATGAACACTTTGGTAGTGTGGGACTAAGCCTCTTACCATCTCTGGGTGGAGCCTTTACCAAAGTTCCGACTGTTTCAACTTCGACTGGGGAGTCGGGGACTTGGAGCTTGAATACAACTGGGCTGACTCGCTGTGGATTTATCGTTCAGCTGACGGCCAGCGATCGCACTATTGTTAACAGCGGGTTTATTGGATTTTCTAACTCCATTGCAGTTGGCTTCTGCTTACGCGATTAAAGCGAGGTGACGTATTTGATAGTGCCATGTCAATTCCATAGACAGCTTTGACATGGCGTGCAGCGAAATTCAACAATTCTCTGCTAAGTTCATTTCCTTAATCGAACTTAGTTACAGAGAATAGAGTGGAGTTCAGCCCGAATACGCATCAAAATTTGCCCCAGGTGGTTAGCACCCGATCGATCTGCCCCACATCCCCAAAAATAATCTACCGGAGAATCCTCCACAATTGCTCGATCGCCAGTGTCCAGCAAAACCAACTGCAAATCGGCATAAGCTAAAAACTTTTGCCGCACTGCCCCATACATAACTTCATACCGGTGGTCGCACCACTGAAAATGAGGAAAATGCTGAGAATGACGACCGATGGCAGCGGCCTCCTCTGGCGTAGCGGCAGCTTGAATTTTAGGAATCAAATATTCAAATTCCGTACCGACAAACTTGCGCGACTGATAATAATGCTCCACCGTCGGCCAAAAAGTCGCCGCCACATTGATCGGGTGCAATGAAAAATTTGAGAAACAGCCATAGGGCTGATCAGCTTTATAAAAATAGATAGTCATAGTGGCCAAAAATCACTTACACCCAGGACTATCGCAATGGCCACAACGCCAAGCCACGCCCTGATCGGTAAAGCCAAAAGCAGTGAGTAGATATTGCCAGCGACAATTTCTAGTATTAGCATACTCCAGCATTTGCCGATCGGCACCGAGTGCTGGCGACGTGGCTTTGCCCACCAGCCGCCGATAATGAAACGGACTTGTCCATTCCAACAAACCTTGACGATGCCATAGCGCCAGGGAAATTTCTGATTTTGGAAACTGCCGACTCAGTGCCGCAATCTCACCTTCGATCGGGACCTTAGCAGCCAGTTGCTGGGCTTGCAACTCTAACTGCCGGAACTGAGTCACAAAAAATTGCTGGCGCTGCCGGTCATCTGGGTACAGCCAGCCCGTCGGCTCACAAACTAGCATCAAAGCAGTAGCCGGCAAACCATCCCGCCCTGCTCGTCCAATTTCTTGCACATACTCACTCAACAACAGAGGGCTTTGAAAATGGGCAATCCAGCGCACATCGGGTTTGTTAATGCCCATCCCAAAGGCACAGGTACAAATCACAAAATTCAATGCGCCACTCAGCCATTGCTGCTCGATCGAGCGGCGCTGCTGCGGACTTAAGCCCGCATGGTAGGCCATCGTCTGCATCCCAGACAGATTCAGCTCAGTGGCTAGTTCTTCGGCATCATGCCGCGTCCGTACGTAGACTAGACCCACTTGATGGGCATGTCGATCGATAAATTGCCGTAACTGCTGGCGGCGACCCCGGGGAGTCCACACTGTTTTGACGACGAGGTGGAGATTGGGCCGATGGGGGTTAATTAGAAACTGGATGGGTTGCTGGAGTTGCAAAACTTGAGTGATGGTAGCCTGGGCTGCTGGATCAGCAGTGGCCGTAAAGGCGGCGATCGGTATCTTGGTACCCGCTGGTTTCTGAGCAAGCAAAGCTGGTCGCACCGCGCCCAAGCGGCGGTAAGCTGGCCGAAAAGTCTCGCCCCACTGCACCAGACAATGGGCTTCATCTAAAATCAGGCCATTGATGTGAATCTGGGGGCGACTGATGAGCGACCACAGTCGATCGCTCAACAAAGTCTCGGGCGACAGATACAGCAACCGCAGCTGTTGATTGCTCACCGCTTGAAGCACTTGCCGTTGCCGAGCTGGGGGCAATTCACTATGCAGCGCAGCGGCGGGCAAACCTTTAGCGAGTAACTCCTGCACCTGATTTTCCATCAAGGCCACTAAGGGCGAAACCACCAAGGTTAAACCCTGCTGAAACAAGGCTGGTAGCTGGAAACAGATCGACTTCCCAGCTCCGGTCGGCAACACAATGAGGGTATCTTGTTGGGCGAGCAAGGATTGGACAATTTCGCCTTGGGGCGATCGAAAGTCTGCGTAGCCCCAAATTTTCTTTAACTTCGACTGCACCTCTAACCACTGAGTCACACTCTTCACCTCCC
>CAXTSZ010000050.1:0-26528 GCA_964247125.1 uncultured bacterium | reverse complement strand
CTCGTCACCGAATACCCCGCCGACTTCGCCAACTGGCTACTCAACCAACAAATCTCCCTCACCACCCTCAACCCGACAGAACTAAACCTCGAACCAATTAGAGCCGATGCCGTAGTATTCCTATCCGCCCCAGAACTAATCCTGCATCTAGAATTTCAAACCGCCCCCGATGCAAACATGCCCCTGCGCATGGCCGACTACTACATGCGGTTAAAGCGTAAATTCCCTCAACAAGATATCAAACAAGTAGTCATATACTTACGCAAAACCAGTTCAAAATTAGTACTACAAAACGAGTACGTCACTAATGAAATGAGGCACCAGTTCCGAGTAATTAGACTCTGGGAAGAAAAAGTCAGTGACTTTTTGACCACCCCCGGACTACTACCCTACGCCATCTTAGCTAATTCCAGCAATAAAGAAGTAACACTACAGCAAGTAGTAGAACGCATCGAAGACATCGCAGACCACCGCCAAAAAAGTAATTTAGTAGCAGCCACCAGTATTTTGGCTGGGTTAGAATTGAGTCAAGAAGTAATTAGAAAATTAATAAAGAGCGACATTATGCAAGAATCTGTAATTTACCAAGAAATTTTGCGGGAAGGTGAAGCCAAAGGTGAAGCTAGAGGCGAAGCCAAAGGTGAAGCTAGAGGTTTAGAACGAGGGCTACAACAAGAACAAGCCCTAATCCTTAGACAATTAACCCGCAAGCTAGGAAACATCCCCACTGAATTACCAGCCCGAATTAATAGCCTTTCGATCGAACAATTAGAATCTCTCGGTGAAGCCCTATTTGATTTTAATGCGATCGCTGATCTGGAAAACTGGCTCGACAACCAAATAAATTAACCATGTGACCTTGCATCAATAAATTTTCCTAGACAACTTATTGTTCAAATGCCTATTGAATAAAGATTTCAAGGTTAGTAAGTAAAAAGATTTCTCCGTCAACCAGCTTTAGTCCAGTTTCAGCCAATCAAAAATATCATTTGCCGTCAAAGGCAAGTTAATCTTTTCAAGAAATACTAGTAGATCATGTTCTTAATATAACTCTAGTAATCGATCGGGCATCATCATCAAATATATCAGTTCAACCTCTCTGGGCTGTCCCTAACGGGTATGATGTTACAATGTCGTCATAAAGTTGCATTTGTTTGGCTACTTTGAATATGTGTATTATGTATTGGTGAGTAAGTTTTAAGATATCATCTGTATTACAAAATAGTATGATTCACCTCATAACTAATTTCGGCGGCAATCATCTCAATAATTGCATTTATAAGGTGGCTATATCAGCGAGTAGCATCTGTGATTACTACAACTTAACATATAAGTAAATGTCTCTAACTTCTAATCAATCTCAGCGGAAAGTCAGTGATGTCTTAATGGTAGATCTACCAGTAGATCGATCGAAAGCTGATTCAGCGCGGCTTAAGATTATTAACCAATTCTTTCCCCCAGACTACGCTGCCACCGGACAATTAATTGAGGAACTAGCACATCAACTACAAACTGGCGTGGGAGCAGTCGAGGTCTTTACCAGCCAACCCGGTTACGCCTTTGATATTAGCAATCCACCCCAGGCTCCCCGCCGCGAAAAACACGAATTTTTAAGTATCCATCGATCGCACTCTGCTCAACTGTGGCAAAATCGAATCCGGGGCAAAACTCTGGCTGGAGTCCTGTTCTTCCTGCGTGCGGCCCTGCATCTTCTACGCTATAGCCATCGTCGCGAACTAGTCCTCTTGACCACCGCGCCGCCCTTCCTGCCATTTTTAGGCTACGTCGTTAGCCGCTTTTGCAAAATTTCCTATGTCTGTCTGCTCTACGATTTGTATCCCGATATTGCGATCGAGCTAGGCATAATTCCAGATCAGCACTGGATTGCTAAATTTTGGGATCGCTGCAATGCCCTGGCTTGGCAACACTCTCGTGCCATTATTGTCCTCAGCGAAACGATGAAAGACCGGATTATAGCAAAAGAACCAGCAGTCGCTCACAAAATTTTTGTCATCCCCAATTGGACAGAGCCGCAAATCATTAAACCATTGGCCAAAAGCCAGAACTGGTTTGCTAAAGAGCATGGACTGGTAGAGCCATTTACCGTTTTATATTCTGGCAATATGGGTCGCTGCCATGATATGGAAACCCTGTTGGAGGCGATCGTCTTGCTTCAAGATAAACCGATGAAATTTGTCTTTATCGGTAGTGGCGACAAGCGCGACCATATCCAAAGCGAAGTCCAACGGTTGGGTGCTAATAACTGTCTATTTTTACCCTATCAAGCCCGTGAGGATTTACCGTTTTCTCTCACCGCTTGTGATATTTCGATTGTTAGTATCGCGGCACAAATGGAAGGGCTAATTGCCCCTAGCAAGCTCTACTCCGCTCTCGCCTCCGGTGCCCCAATCGCCGCTATTTGTCCCGCTCACTCCTATTTGAACGATGTTGTTGACCAAGCAAGTTGTGGAGCTACCTTCCGCAATGGAGACGGTACCGGGCTAGCGGCCTACCTCGAAAAACTTAGTAACAATCCAGCACTAGTTCAAGAACTAGGTCGATCTGGACGAGAGTATTGCGTGAATAACTACTCCAAAGAAAAAATCGCTCAAGACTATTTAAAACTTTTCCGTTCTATCCCTGCTCTCGAAAAGTAGAGTGGGCACTGTTCACTCTACTTTTCACTGGCATTAATCAATCACCCGGACATCAACTACCTTCTCTGGTGATAAAGCCGGCTGGCTATAATAATCATCATAATAACTACGATATCCGGTATAACGAGCTTCCACCTGATTGACAGCTACTCCTAACACCGTGGTCTTCAGCGAAGATATGAGGTCGATGGCTCGACTTACTGATTGTCGCTGGGCAACATCTAAACCAACTACAAAGACTAAACCATCCACCATCGTTGTCAGTAGTCTGGTATCACTAACGCCCAAAATGGGTGGTACATCTAACACCACATAGTCATACTCATTTCGCCATTCCGTCATCAACCGCAACAACCGAGGCGAATTCAGCAACGCGATCGAATTCACCAAGCGTGGACCAGAAAATAGTGCATCTAATTTAATACCCGGTGCCTTTTTGACCAAATCTTGCCAGCGGTGGGTACCTGTAATTGCATCTGTTAAGCCCTCTTTACTAAAACAATCTACCCCTTGGAAAATCGGCGAGGTCGTACAAAAGTTCCGCACACTCGACTTATACAAATCCCCATCCACTAACAGCACTTTATATCCCAATTCTGCTAGAGTTGCTGCTGTGTTGAAAGAAATAGTAGACTTACCTTCCTTAGGTAAACCAGAAGTGAAAGCCACCACTTTACCCGATGGACCTTCACCCTGATCCGTCGTAAAGCCAATGCCCAAAGCTAGCGATCGAATTGCTTCCACAAAACTCCAGTAAGCATTATCCTGATTTTTGTTCTTGCTGAGTTGCAGAGCCGTGTCATTGGACTGCACCGCTTTTGGTTGTAGAGAGCCAACTTTCGGAATAAGCGCCAAGATCGGTAAACCTGTTAAGTCCTTTACCGCATCTGGATCGCTAATGCGATTATCTAGCTTATTCAAGCCCACTGCTGCTAATACCCCAGCCAATAGACTAGCCACTACTCCTAGACCCATCTGACGCGGTACATCGGGAGAAATTGGGAAACGTGGTAACTCTGGGGGGTCGAGTAAAGTCCAGGGCACAATCTTCTCGGCATTGACAATCTTTAATTCTTGTAACTTCTGCAAGAAAGCAGTCAATTCTTGAGTTTGGAGCTTGTACTCTCGCTCTAGTTCTGTATACTGCTTTTGCAGGGCTGGGAGCTGGGCAATCTGCAATTCCACCTGCTCGTAGACCCTTTTTAAGCCAGCGGCTTGTGCGGCTTGCGCCGCCATTGTTGTTTCTAACTCCGCTTGCTTGCCGGCAAAACTCCCTGACAAAGACGCACCGCCGCTCGCACTACCGCCCAAATTTGATATTGCTCCCGTCGCTAGCTCGGCCTCTGATACGGGTCGTTTTAGTACCTGTTGTGCTCTTTCTTTGAGTAACTGATTCAACTTCTCGCGTTTCTTTTTCAGATCCGCAATGGTGGGGTTTTCATCACTAAACCGGACGCGCTCTTGGTTGTACTTAATATCTAATACGCTAATCTCTTCTGATAGCTTTTGATAAGCCTTGTCTTGGGTTAATACTGTTGTGGCTAAAGAACTTTCTGATTGTAGTCCCACCTGGCCAAGCTGTTTACTCAGCTGCTTTTGGGTTTGTTGCGCCTGGAAATTGGCAATTTGTGACTCATTCAGCTTGGCGATAATCTGTTGGCGATACTCAGCTAACCCTTTGGCCGCAGTTTCTGGGTCGGCAAACTGGTACTGCCGCCGAAACTGCTCAATTCGTTGCGAAGATAGATCTAACTTTTTTCGAGCTTCCGGCAACTGCGCCTCAATGAAAGCGATTGAGCTATTAGTCTTGGCCTTTTTTTGTTGGACACTGTAGTCAATGTATGCTTCACCCAAAGACTTCAATACAGCTACTACTCGCTGTGGCGAAGGGTCGGAATAGGAGATATTGAGAATATCGATGTCGGGCTTGGAGGCAATGGTGACTGCTCCTAGCACCCCATCAGTTGTTGGGCGAACCTGCGGATCGGCAATGCGATCCACCGCTTTTTTAATTAGTTGTTTACTTTTTAATAGCTGAATAGTAGTTTCTATGGTTGTGGTTCGTGTTGAACTGGAGGAATTATCACCCCCGCTGAGACCGCCGCCGCCAGCTAAGGCCGCGATTTTATCTACCCCAGAGGAACTTTTATCTAGTTCGATCGAGATCTGAATGCTAGATTGATAAATACGGGGCTGCTTCCATGTTTTGTAAGCAATGCCAGCCATCATGAGGGAACTAAGTAAAACACTGACGTACCAGTATTTTCGCAGGGAATCAGTTACTAAGCCTAAATTTGATTCTTCTTTTGGTCGCGGTTCTTGCAGTCCAGTAAATTGTGCGGAAACAGGTTCAGCGAAGTTAAGAAGGTTATCTTTCATGGGGAGAGTTGAAAAGTATAAATGCCAAAGCTCAATGACTTAGAAAAATGAAGCAACCACGCCTGCCGATTATACTGTTAATTACCAGCAATATATATTTTTCTCCCAGATGAAATGGCTATTTCCGCAACAAAATCTGTGATCTGCTGCCAGCCGGATCAATGTTTCCCAAAGTAGAGCAGCCTTCGTAGTCTATAATATTTGACCCAGAGCCGGACTATATCTAAGTGAGGGTGCATGGGCAAAATTAGTTTCATCGATCGAGTACGACTAGGCACCGCTGTATTTGCCGCTAAAGCCATTACGACGGCCATTCGCACCCTGAAGCTGGGGGCTGCTAGTGTCTTGCCCGGTACGATCGCCAAAAATCTTCATCCCGGCATTTTGTCTTTGCTCTCGCAGCAGATCACCCACGGCGTAATTGTAGTCGCTGGCACCAATGGCAAAACTACGACATCTCTACTCCTGCGCGCTATGCTGGAAAAAGATGGTTGGTCGGTGGTTCACAATGAAGCTGGCGCCAATCTGGTTAATGGTTTGATTACTACTTTGCTCGATCGCACTAGTTTAACTGGTCAATTGAAAGCTGACTTTGGCATCTTAGAAATAGACGAAAATGTGATTCCTTTGGTGTTGCCGCAGCTGCAACCCAAGTACATCATGGCTCTTAATCTTTTCCGCGACCAGCTCGATCGCTACGGAGAGGTCGATACTATTACCTATAAGTGGGGCAAAATTATTGCCGGATTGCCCTCTACCACTACGCTGATCATTAATGGCGACGATCCGGCGCTGACTTATCTCGGCCACCAAATGGCGGCTGCGGCTATTCCTAAACAAGTTAAATACTTTGGCCTCAGCGAGCCAGAACTATACTTGGACGAAATCCCTCACGCTGTAGACTCGATCTACTGCCCCAGTTGTGGACATGCCCTGGATTACCGGGGTGTATATCTTTCGCATCAGGGTGATTATGCCTGCCCCAAATGTGGCTTCCGCAAAGATGAGTTGGCGATCGATAGTAACAAATGGCCGCAGGTGTTAATTGGAGTGTATAACAAATACAATACCCTGGCCGCCATTACCACCGCGCAGTCGATCGGGATTAGTACCCCCAAAATTTTAGAGGCGATCGGCAGCTTCCAAGCCGCTTTTGGCCGTGCCGAAGAACTCACCTATCAGGGTAAGAAGGTGCGGATTTTACTCACCAAGAATCCGGTGGGCATGAATGAAACGATTCGGGCGATCGAGCAAGTCAAAAAAGCTGGAAACAGCTCTGTAACTTTGATGATTCTCAACGATCGCACTCCCGATGGTACTGATGTTTCCTGGATTTGGGATGTAGATACCGAAAAATTTGTGAATGCTGGTGGCACTATTGTGGTGAGTGGCGATCGGGTATTTGATATGGCACTGCGCTTGGAGTACAGCAAAGAGCAGCTCAACAGTGGCTGTCGGCTAGTAATTGAACCAGACACTGCCGAGGCGGTCAAAAAAGCCTTAGAGCTTACTCCTGCCGATCAAACCCTGCACATTGTTCCGACTTACTCAGCGATGCTTGAAGTCCGCGAAATCCTTACTGGTCGCAAAATCCTCTAAGAGGAATTGAGGAGAGTTCGCAGTCCCCTAATGTTAAAATAATATTCCAGTCTCCAGAGCGAAAAACCTATGCAGAGATGGCTCAAGCGTCTATCCGCCGCAATTTTACTGGGCGGACAGACACTAATTCATGTTTTGAAAGGAAAATTTCATTACAGCAATATTGTCGAACAAATGAATTTTGTTGGTCCGGCATCCATCCTCATTGCGCTGCTAATTTCTACCACTGTGGGTATGGTATTCACTATCCAAGTAGCTAGAGAATTTATTAGTATTGGTGCTGGACAGGCGGTGGGTGGTGTTTTAGCCCTGACTCTCGCGCGTGAACTAGCACCAGTTTTAACAGCTGTGGTCGTAGCTGGGCGAGTGGGATCAGCCTTTGCCGCTGAGATTGGCACCATGAAAGTGAGCGAGCAAATTGATGCTCTTTATGTTCTGCGCACCGATCCGATCGACTATTTGGTCATTCCTCGTCTGATTGCCTGTTGTGTAATGGTGCCGATTTTGAGCCTCATGTCAATTGGCAGCGGTTTGCTGGGCGGCTGGCTAATTGCTACTAATGTTTTTAGCTTGCCATCAAAAGTTTTTATTGAGTCTTGTCAAACTTTTCTCGATCCTTGGGATATTGCCAGTGCCCCGATCAAAGGCTTGTGCTTTGGCGCCATGATTGCCATTATTGGCTGTAATTGGGGCCTCACTACCACCGGCGGTGCTAAAGGAGTGGGCGAATCAACGACAGCCGCTGTTGTAACCTCTTTGCTAGCCATCTTTATCTCTAATTTTTTCCTTTCCTATGTCATGTTTCAGGGAACAGGTAATGCCGTTAAGTTATGATCTGGACTAAAGATTTTCTGAGCCAAACCTTTACATCACCCGAGAAATTTTCATGAGTGTTAATCGTCGTCAATTTATCCTGCTGTCGGGTTTGGCGGGGTGCGGTGCGATCGCCGCTACCAATTTTTTGGCCGGACAGCAAGCTAATTCCCGGCAACTAATAGCCCTACCCAAAGAGAAACCACTGCTACGCTTTGGGGTACTGGCCGATACGGGTACCGGCAGTATGCAACAATACGCCGTCGGTCGAGCATTACTGCAACAGCATCAAATCAGTACCTTGAATATGGTGCTGCTCGCTGGCGACAATATTTATACCAACGGCGAATTTAAGAAAATTAAAAATAACTTTGCGATTCCCTACCAAGACTTGCTGCAAGGCGGCGTGAAATTTTATGCCACCTTGGGCAACCATGATGCCCGCGCCGATGTCTGCGGCAACGATCGAGGTGAACACTGTGCGGCCACTTCCACGCAGCCAATTCAGAATGAACAAGTCAACTATCCATCGTTCAATATGGGTGGCCAGCGCTACTACACTTTCCAGAAGGGCGATGTGCAGTTTTTTGCCACCGAGACTAACTCGCTGAGTAATCCGCATAGCCCCACCCGTGATACACAGCTGCAATGGCTCGATCGCGAGCTAGGTAAAAGCACCGCGAAAGTCAAAATTGTTTTTGGTCACCATCCGCTTTATTCCGTAGGCCGTTATGGCAACAATGCTACGCTCATTCAAGACGTAGAGCCATTACTAGTCAAGCATAAAGTATCATTGTGGATCGATGGCCATGATCATAATTATCAGCGTACGAATCCGATTAAAGGTGTCACTTACCTAGTCGCTGGCGGTGGTGGCGCTGGACTCTACCCGATCGTCTCCCAGCAACCTTGGTCAGCCGCTGCTCAAAGTACGCACAGTTGCGCCACTGTTGATGTACATCCCGATCGATTGATTATTACCGGGATCGATCTGCGTGGTCAGGTGATCGATCGTGGCGTAGTAACTCTCTAATTCATATTTTCCTTACATAACTTAATATTTCCGTGGCATAATTTGGAACAGCACGAAAATTCCACCCCATTTTTTAAATGAGCGAGCCAGAAACCGACAATATCGAAAATATCGAGCCGAGCAAACCAATCGAACCAGCGGTGCGCATCGATACATCGTTAATCGACTGCTTTGAATGTCGCTCTTGTGGCTACACCTACGAACCAGCGCGGGGAGATCCAAAGAACGGGATTGCGGCTAACACGGCTTTTGATAGCATCAGTATTGTCTGGCGCTGCCCGGTTTGTGGTTCTAAGAAATCGGCCTTTAATAATGTAGGTGCTAAGTCCAAGGCTTCTGGTTTTGAAGAAAACCTGGGTTATGGTTTTGGGGTAAATACCCTGACCCCCAGCCAGAAAAATGTGTTGATATTCACGGCACTGGCCCTAGGCGTGGTATTTTTCCTCAGTTTATATACATTAAATTAATAAAATAATGAATTCGATTAAACAGTATTTAAAACAAATAGTTTTGCTGCTAGTAGTATCTTTGCTCTGTGCTTCCTGTGTGAAGACACCAGCGATGACCAACAGTCCGTGGCAAGCGCAACAATTACCCACCACCTCTAATCTGCAAGATTTAGCCTTTGCTGGCGACCTGAAGCATGGTTGGGTGGTTGGCAGTGATGCCACGCTGTTAGAAACAATTGATGGTGGGAATACCTGGGAAAATCGTAAGTTAGAGCTAGGTGATCAAAAATATCGTTTTAACTCTATTAGCTTTAAGGGCGATGAAGGTTGGATTGTGGGTGAGCCAGCCTTGCTATTGCACACTAATGATGCTGGGAAATCGTGGTCAAATCTGCCCCTGAGCGCCAAGTTGCCAGGGGCACCCAGCACGATCGTCGCGCTGAACAAAAATGTGGCGGAGATGACCACCAATGTAGGGGCTATCTATAAAACTGAAGATGGCGGTAAAAATTGGAAATCTTTGGTGAACGATGCGGTGGGGATTTTTAGAACGATCAATCGATCGGATGATGGTAAATATGTAGCAGTCTCGGCTAAGGGCAATTTCTATTCAGTCTGGCGACCCGGTGAAGAAGCCTGGTCTCCCCACAATCGGAATAGCTCCCGGCGGGTGTCAAACATGGGCTTTACCCAAGATGGCGGTCTGTGGATGTTAGCGCGGGGTGGTCAGTTGCAATTTAGTACTGATGTCAATGCTGATAAGTGGCAAGAAGCCGAATTTCCTGGCAAGAAAGACAATATTGGCTTGTTGGATTTGGCCTACCGCAGTCCCCAAGAAATCTGGGTGTCGGGTGGTAGTAGTGATTTAATGCGTAGCTTGGATGGTGGTAAAACTTGGGAAAAAGATTATGCAATTCAAAGCGTGCCCTCGAATCTGTATCGGATTCTATTCTTTTCTCCAGATCAAGGTTTTATCATTGGCCAGCGGGGCATCTTGCTGAAGTATCAGGCACAAGTTTAGATAGGTAGACAGCTATTGGTTGGGTGGGCACTGCCCACCATCTAGATCTGAGGCAGTTCTAACTCAAGAATGGGGGCTGCTCTGAATTTTTGACAACTTGTCTCAAATTATCAATTCCGTTATCATACTAAATCTCACCAAATGGGCTTATACATAGGAAAATACCAGCGTGCAGATTCATTCAACGTTGGCAACAGTTGCAAAACCCACCGCGATCGCTTTAGGTAATTTTGATGGGGTGCATGGCGGTCATCAACAGGTTATTCAACAAGTCTTGGAAACATCTACGGGACTTGTTCCCACTATTGTCAGCTTTCATCCTCACCCCCAAGAATTTTTCTCCGGTCAACCGCGCCAATTTCTGACCACTGTGCCTGAAAAAGCGCATTTTTTGTCAGAACTAGGGATCGAACAACTAGTATTGTTGAACTTTAATCAAGAATTAGCTAACCTGAATCCGGCTGAATTTGTCGAGAACATTCTGCACCAGCAGCTGGCTGCTCGCCACATTACGATCGGAGCTGACTTCCATTTTGGCTATCAGCGGCAAGGGGATGCGCCGATCTTAAAAAGTCTCGCGGCGGATTACGGTATTGAAACAAATATTGTGGAACTGGCGATCGATCAAGACTCCCGGATTGGTAGCTCGCGTATTCGGTCAGCCTTACTCAATAGTGATCTAAAAGAAGCTAGTCGACTGTTGGGCCGCGATTACAGCTTGTCTGGCCGGGTGGTACCCGGTCAGCAACTGGGTCGCACCTTGGGATTTCCCACGGCCAACATTGACTACCCACCCGAAAAGTTTTTGCCGCACTTAGGAGTTTATTGTGTGCGCGTGAATACCGAGCAGCAGCAGCAACTCCCAGCGGTGATAAATATCGGGCAGCGTCCCACCGTCAATGGTCAAAAAATTACTGTTGAAGTGCATCTGCTCAACTGGTCTGGGGATATTTATGGCCAACAAATCACTATCTATTTCGATCGTTTTTTGCGATCGGAGCAAAAATTTGCGGGGTTAAATGAACTCACCGCCCAAATTCGGGCTGATTGTGAGGCCGCGCATAGTTTTTACCAAGAAATGGGGAAGACTTAAAGATATTGCTCTCCCCCGCTGGTTATGCCTACTCAGTCTATTGCCCCCACCGCTGCTCCGCAGACAGTTCCCGCTATTCAACAGTTACAATCACATCTTGGCCAAACTATTGTGGGCAAAGAAAAGCCGATCGAGCTATTGCTGACGGCTTTTTTAGCGGGCGGTCATGTGTTACTAGAAGACGTGCCAGGAGTCGGCAAAACCGTGTTAGCGAAATCTTTAGCCCGGGCGATTGCTGGTCAGTATCACCGCATTCAATGTACGCCCGATTTGTTGCCCACCGATGTGACCGGCACGAATATCTGGAATCCCAGCACCCGCGAGTTTGAATTTTTGGCGGGGCCAATTTTCACCAATATTTTACTGGCTGATGAAATTAATCGCGCCACGCCGCGCACCCAATCTGCTTTGTTAGAAGTCATGGCCGAACAACAAGTAACGATCGATGGTCACACCAGACCAATCGATCGACCATTCTTTGTCATCGCCACCCAGAACCCCGTAGAGTATCAGGGCACCTTCCCATTACCAGAGGCGCAGATGGATCGGTTTATGGTGTGCTTAAGCTTGGGCTATCCGACGGTAGATGAGGAGCTGCGCATGTTGCAAGGCATTGCCGCGCGGGAAGCTGGTAGTCAAACAGCTGCTTGTTTGACGCTGGCGCAGTTGGCCGCACTAACCCAGCAATGTCGGGCGGTATATGTAGAGTCTTCGGTGCAGCAATATATAGTGAATTTGGTGCAAGCCACGCGTCAGCATAGTGATGTTTCCTTGGGAGTTAGTCCGCGCGGCACGATCGCGCTCTATCAAGCAGCGCAAGCGCGAGCTTTTATTAAAGGTCGAGACTATACTACTCCTGATGATGTGAAATTCTTGGCTCCCTACGTCCTGACGCATCGGATCGTGACCAGTGGCAGTAAGCGCAGTAGTCAGATTGTCGATCGGCTATTACACGAGGTGGCTATTCCCTAGCCTGTGGCGATATTTGTTACACTGACAGAGTTCTAAGCTCTGTTCTTGATATGTCGATCGCTCCCTATCGCTGGTCTGAGCTAGCCGCTCTCACCGATTTTTCAGTAGATCCGATCAATGGAGATACTAATTCCCAAGCGCGGCTGCGCTTATTTGGGCAGACCGAGGCCGATGTGCGCGTGACGCTGTATCGGGACAACCATGCTTGGTGTCCTTACTGTCAGAAAATCTGGCTGTGGCTAGAGGAAAAACAGATTCCTTACCGCATCGAAAAGGTAACGATGTTTTGCTACGGGGAAAAGGAAAGCTGGTATAAGCGGAAAGTCCCATCGGGGATGCTACCGGCGGTGGAGCTGGATGGTCGGATCATTACTGAAAGTGATGATATTTTAATTGCTTTGGAACGCGTCTTTGGGGTATTGCGACTAGGGATGTCGGAGCCGACGGTGTTAACCATGCGGCAGTTGGAAAGACTGCTTTTTCGGGCTTGGTGCAATTGGCTGTGTCGTCCAGCGGGTTCGGTGCAGGCAGAGCAGCGTAATCGTGTCCAATTTACGGACGTAGTCGCGCTGGTCGAAGAAGCTTTAGGTAATACTCCTAGTCCCTATTTTTTGGATGGGTTCAGTACTGCTGACGTGATTTTTACGCCCTATTTGGAGCGGATGAATGCCAGTCTCTACTACTACAAAGGTTATGCTTTGCGCGAGAACCCGCGTTTGGCGGACTGGTTCATGGCCATGGAAAGCCGATCGACCTATCGCGGCACTCAAAGCGATTTTCATACCCATGTCCATGATCTGCCCCCGCAGATGGGTGGTTGTTGGGAAAATGGGGAACCCCAGATGCAAATCAATAAAGCGCGGGTGGATACTGGACCTTGGGCTGGGCTGCCCGATGTGACGTATCCGGAACCGGAGAACTCGAAGCAAGAGGCTCTCCAGCGGACGATTAAGCACCGTGCCAATATTATTAAGGTTAATCCGGCTGACAACCAATTATTTGATGAGGCGCTGCGTTGTGCTCTTACGCACATGATGACCGCTGAAATATGTCTGCCACCACCCGGCTCGGATTTGGCGCTGCGCTATTTGCGCGATCGCATTAATGTGCCACGGGATATGTCTATTTATGCCGCCAAGCGGTTGCGGACAGCATTAGAAGAAACAGCGGCGTTGGTGGGCGATCGACCAAGTCCCCCGCTCCCCACTAACCAGCGGCGCGATCAAGACCCGGCTAACTTTGCCCGTATCTAGGTTTGAGTTATCAACCAACCTAGGCTGAAAGACAAGATTGCTCCAATTAGGGTATTGATGACATTTACTAACTCATTCGTCAGCCAATCAAATTTTTCTTGAATAGTCGCTCCGATCAAGCTCTCAATATTAGTAGCTATGAAAGCAGCAATCAGACAAATAATCAGACCGCTAATGTTGATTAATCCCAACCCAAAAGCGATCGACCCCAACAGCAAACTGCCAACTATGCCCGCGATCGTTCCTTCCAAACTGACAGCACCTTCGGTGCCTTTCGCCACGGGTTGTAGGGTCGTAATTAGGTAAGTAGTTTGGCCATAGGCTTTACCAACTTCACTGGCACTAGTATCCGATAACTTAGTGGCCATACTAGCCACATAAGCCAAGGTGAATAAATCTACCCAACGGTGCGGTAATTCTGTCATGGCCGCCCCATAGGCGGCGATCGCACAAACTGCCGCCACCAAGGCTGAACCCCAAACATTTTCTGGTCCCCGCGCACCAGCACGTTTTTCAGCAATACCAGCTGCTTCTTTTTCCGCCATACCAATTTGGGTCACCCCGGAACCCACTATAAAATAAGCCACCATTACAACGTAGGCTCGCCAGCCCAAGCCCGCCCAGATAATTACTCCCAGCAGTCCAGCATTCCAAAAACCCGCCGGGGTTAACAATTTCTTTGGTAAAAACCAAGCCCCACCCAAGAGGAAGGCATTGATGCCGATCGCCATCAACCAAGGTTGTGCTAGATTTACTAAATTATTGATAGTCATGGCTGCTGTAATATGTTCGACCGACCAATATTTCATTTAGCTTTCCCCATTGCGAATATTCCACAGGCTCAGGATTTCTACGTGCGGGGTTTAGGCTGTACTTTGGGTAGAGAAACTAATAATTCTATTATTTTTGGTTTGTACAGCCATCAACTTGTCGGACATGTGACCGATTTGCCGCTGACCGCCCAACGCGGAATTTATCCTAGACATTCTGGCATAGTTTTCCCACATCTGGAAATGTGGCAAGAGCTAGAACAGCGGGCAACGGCGCAGCAATTAACCAGGTATCAGCATTCCCAGCAGCGCTTTGAGGGTGAAATTACTGAGCATTACACTTTCTTTTTAGAAGATCCTTTCTACAACCTGTGGGAGTTTAAGTATTATGTTGACCCGGCAGCCGTGTTGGGGGCGCTAGATTTCAAGGCGATTGGTGACAGATAGCCCCAAAAAAGACAGAGTGAACTGTTCACTCTGCCCCCACCAACTAAAGGATTGGATTAATAGCGATCGCCGCCGCCACGACGGTTTCCACCACCGCCGCCGCCGCCCCAACCACCGCCGCCACCACCACTGCCGCCTCTTTCTTCACGCGGTCTGGCCTTGTTGACCTTTAAGTCACGGCCCATCCACTCTGCGCCATCCAGCGCTTCTATCGCAGCTGATTCTTCAGCTTCTGTAGACATTTCCACAAAAGCAAAGCCCCGCATCCGACCAGTTTCCCGGTCAGTAGGGAGCTGTACGCGGCTCACAGTACCATATTCAGCAAAGGTTTGCTTCAGATCGTCCTGGGTAACATCGTAGGACAAATTTCCAACATATATCGACATGGGTTTCCTCCAAAATCAAACAGTGTAAAAGAGTAGCTTAGATCCGGAGAAACATTTGTCGATTAACAACTTGAATTTCACAGCCGAAAATAATTTTTACGTCCCTACCATCATAGCTTACAAGTGCCATTTGACCTGTATCGATCCCCACAATTACCAAAAATTGGCACTAAATCAGCTGTGCCAAGTTAGTTTTTTCTTCTATCAAGCAAGCATGACCACTGTAGGGTAAGAAAATTGTCTGGGATTGGGGCAGTTGGCGCTGGAGAATCTGAACTTCGAATTTGGAGGGGAGCAATCGATCGCGCTCTCCGGCAATGAGCAGTATCGGCATCCTTACTAGGCATGGCACTACTGCCTGAACTTGAAACCTGCGCAGTAAACCCAATCGCCAAGCTGCTGTTGGAGCAGCAATCGATAACATGGCCTGCATTAACAGCTGTTGATCGATTTCGGCAACAAGGTCTACTTCAATCAACAAATTAGCTAACAGTCGCGCTGATACTTGATATAGTTGCTCTGGTAAAATATCGGCGACTAAGCTGCCCGCCGTCAGCCACGGCAACCGGGCGAAAGAAGAAGCCGGATTAATGAGGGTGAGATGACGGCAATCTGGTAAACGGGCGGCCACCAACATCGCTAAACAGGCTCCAAATGATTCTCCACAAAGATAAACTTCTTGGTCATTTTCTCTTGATTCTGCCTGAATTAGATGTAGCGTGCGATCGACTAATTCACCCCATTCCGATAAATCATTGCCCGGAATTGCTAAACAGCAAATGTCAAAACGGTGTGCTAGTTGCTGCCGCTGTCTGCCAAATAGTTGGCCAGTGCCATCCATGCCCGGAAAATAAATCAGTAACGGCAAGTGCGGCTGGCGCGGTGTTGCAGTAAGAAATTTAAGAGCCATAGTTAAGGCTGATGCCCATTTCTGGCATTATGCCGCATCGGCAATATCTCTGATCAGCAACAGCTTAGAACTGACGTATTGATCAAGTTTTTGGGTTTCTTCTGGATCTAGTACTACTTGGTTGCTGACCTTTTGGATGAGAACCTCTGATAACTCTCGATCGGGCAGGGATAGCAGTTCTTGGTAGTTGACTTCTGAGACTACTTTCCAGAGGAGACGCAGTACAGATGGATCGATGATGATATTCTGAATCAAATCTCTCACTTGAAAATTTAACATTTTCTTTATATTACCCCCTTTTCAACTATGGGTGAAATAGTGTATGGAATCTACACATTAAAGATAGTGTGCTACCTCCTAATGTTGTTTTTACCGTTGCACTTTCACTCAGAAACACTAAAATGGTGATTGTAAAGTTATATGAAACTAACTAATGGAGTTCCTATCAGTTGAGTTTATCAAGGAAATCGCCGAAAAATATGGCTACATAGCTGTTTTCCTTGGCATATTGCTCGAAAATCTGGGAATTCCCCTGCCAGGTGAAACAATCACCATCGTTGGTGGTTTTTTGGCAGGTAGTGGTGAATTAAATTATTGGCTGGTGTTGGCTAGCGCTGCTTCCGGTGCTTTTATTGGGGGGATTTGTGGCTACTTTATTGGTAAGTCTGGCGGCTGGCCTCTGCTGCTGAAATTAGGTGGATTTTTTCGGGTGTCAGAAGCCAAGCTGGTGGAGATTAAAAACAAATTTAGTGAAAATGCTGTCAAAGCGATCTTTGTCGGACGCTTTCTGGCTTTGTTCCGAATTTTTGTCAGTCCGATGGCTGGTGTTGTCGAAATGCCTTTTGGTAAATTTTTGGCTGTGAATTTTGCTAGTGCTTGCACTTGGGCAACCATTATGACTGGTTTGACCTTCGTTCTGGGTAAGTTTGTGTCCTTGGAGCAGTTGATTGCTTGGGTCAGTCAGTTTGCGGTTTTGGCCTTACTGATTGTAGTTACGGTAACGGTGGTACCGATTTGGTTGGAAAGCCGTCAAGCTAAGATTGAAGAATAGGAATATTGTGATTGGCTCATGGTCTACTACTATGAGGGACGTTGCCCCCGCAGTGGTGAATGGTTGCGCTTGCCGCGATCGATCGCCAGCGAAAGTCGGGCGCGGGAATTGATGCGGGAGCTATCCCGACAGCCTCAGTCTGAAAGCAAGATGTATGGGGTGTTGTTGGTGCATACGCGGGATGGTCAACTCCAGGTGTTGAAGGCTTTTTCGGGGCTGTTAGATGGTCAAGCCGAGGTGAGCGGCTGGGTGCCACCGATTCCGGGGCGACAGCAAGTCGCGGTGGCCGAGGTGCTAACCCTGGAGCAACTGACGGTCATTAAACAAGATATTGGGCGGTGGCAGCAATTGCCCGTGCGATCGCAATACGCTACTCTGCTGGCCGAATATACTGAATTAAAACAAGAACTTCAGACTGAATTAAAATCACAGCAGCGCGATCGACAGCGGTATCGCCAAGAGTTAGCAGCCCATTGGAGTGGTGCCGACTTAGAGCTGGCTTTAGCCAAATTAGACAATGCTAGCCAACAAGCTGGTTTGCGGCAGCGTCGTTTCAAACAACATTGGGCTGTGGTATTGCAACCGCTGCAAATACTCATTGAACAGGCCGATCGGCAGATTCAAGATCTCAAGAGCCAACGCAAGGCTTTATCTCAACAATTGCAAGCTCACATGCATCAGGCTGCTGCGCTGACTAACTTTGCCGGGGAATCGATATCGTTAGCACAATTGCGACCAACAGGTTTGCCGACTGGTAGTGGTGACTGCTGCGCTCCTAAGCTGTTGCACTATGCGGCCACTCACCATTTACAGCCGATCGCCCTGGCGGAGTTTTGGTGGGGATCAGCCCTGGGCGATAAGCAGCCAGGAGAATTTTATGGGGCTTGTCTCGATCGCTGTCAGCCACTCATGGGTTTTATGCTATCGGGGTTATCGGCACAGGTCAGGGCAAAATCGGCGCGGCCATTGCCAGAAATTATTTATAGTGATGATTATTTACTAGTTGTGAATAAGCCCTGTGGTTTGTTGTCGGTGCCGGGACGCTATGGCCAAGAAAATGTGCTGGACATTTTAAAGAGTGAGTTGTCTATGCCATTATGGGCAGTGCATCGCCTAGATCAAGACACTTCGGGGATTTTATTGCTGGCCAAGGATTTAGCTAGTTATCGATCGATCGGTAAGCAGTTTGCTGATGGTGATAACTCATTGCACAAGGTCTATGAGGCGTTAGTTGCGGGCGTAGTTTCGGGATCGGCAGGTACGATCGATCTACCCTTAGCAGCAGATTTTAGCGATCGACCAAAGCAAAAAGTCGATCGGTTGCGGGGGAAGCCGAGTGTTACTCACTACCAAGTGCTGGAAATCTGCGGCCACCAGACGCGCGTAGAATTCCGACCGCTGACTGGTCGCACTCATCAATTGCGGGTACATGCAGCGCAGGGTTTGGGGTGTTTGATTGTCGGTGACAGGTTGTATGGCCGGGATAATGGCGAAAGGTTATGTTTACATGCCCGGGAAATTTCTTTCATTCATCCGCATTCTTTAGCTCAGGTGCATTTTCAGGTGCTCACACCTTTTTGAATTGTTAACTTAATACACCAGCGCTGGCTATCCAGAGGGCAAATTCCGCTTCGGGATAAAACTGCAATATCTATTAGGAAGTTTTGGAGTATAAAGTAGGAGTAGGCGATTTACACTATGGCTGAGTGATATTATGGTTCCCACTATTATCCACCGGACGACTCTAGCGGAATTTTTGTTAATACCAGAAACCAAGCCTGTTAACGAGTTTATCGATGGAGCAATTTACCCAAAGCCCATGCCGCAAGGAAAGCACAGCATTATCCAAAGGGAACTAACATTTGCAGTTGATAGACCGTTGCGCGATCAAAAAATAGCTAGAGCTTTTCCCGAATTACGTTGTACGTTTGGCGATCGATCCACGGTGCCCGATATATCAGTGTTTAATTGGAATCGTATTCCGCGCAATCCCGATGGTAGTGTTGCTAATATATTTGCAATTGCCCCTGATTGGACGATTGAAATCCTGTCTCCAGATCAAGGTCAAACTAAGGTGGTGAAAAATATTATGCACTGTCTGAAGTTTGGGGCGCAAATGGGTTGGTTAATTGATCCAGATGAGCAAACGGTGTTTGTATATCAGCCTGGAAAAGAGATCGAAATTTTCGATGAGGCGAATCAGCAGTTGCTGATGCCTGGGTTTGCTGAAGGGTTGCAGCTAAGAGTTGGTGACTTATTTGATTGGTTGGTGGAGTAATTGCGATCAACTCTAAGCCTCAATAAATCGTTGGCGTTAGCCTCTCATCATGAGGATCGACGATCGAGTGATGTTATTAATTTTCTTCATCGCCATCAACGAACAAATTAGCTAAATTTTGCCGACCGCTGACTACTCGCAAGATGATAATGTCTGTCTCTATAATTCGATAGAAAATAATGTAGCCTTCGAGGGGAATTCCACGTATGCCCGATCGCAAAAATTCGTAGCTTTTACCCATCTTGGGAAAGCCGATTAGTCTGGTACATTTTTCGGTGAATAATGCCAATACTTTTTCTCCAGCTTCGATATTCTGTTGGGCAAAATAGCTGGAGATGTCGTTAAGATCCAGAAGTGCCTTTGGTGATAGGATGCACTGACTCATCTTCAATCTGTTCTGTCGCGATGAAGTTGGGCGCGGATTTGAGATATTGCCACATCGAGTGGAATGCCCTCGCCTCGATCGATCTCTGCTTGAGCTTCATCTATTTTGGCTCTGGTGTCTTCTACCCAGTTGTCATATTCTTGGTACTGGGATGATAGCAGTTGCAATGCTTTTTCTAAGACTTCTTCTTCAGATCCAAACCGCCCCAGGGCGATCTGTTGTTGGATAAACTGCTGTTGTTCTGGTTTGAGCGCGATCGACATGATGACTTACTTCGCTATTTATCTCTAATTTTAGTCGTTGGCGTAGCCTCTCTGCCAGGAGAATTGTTTGAGTCTAACTCTCAGTAAATCGATCGATCGCCGCTAGAAATCCCTGTGGCTAGGTTTTCGTTGTCTGGGCTGAGGGCACCTTTGAATGGGAGCGTTAGTAATCTAGATGATTTAGATATGTTTGGGGTGGTAGAGTTTGGCGATTTCTTGGATTCATCACTAGATCAGTAAATCGTACACAAAATAGAGCTTTTCTCCCCAGCTTTGTGCTCGACTAGAATAGCTGAATCCCTTTCGCAGCAGGATATTCAGTAGAATGAAACAGCTCTGGATTCAGGAATCGATAATTGAAATTACGGCCTATTGTATAATGGGTATAACTTTTCAGCTTTATGATCAAAAATATGATTGACTTAGCAACTCTTGAAAAGCTCCAAAATATTTCCATTGAAGAACGCATCACCATTATCGAGATGCTGTTGGGAACTTTGAAAAATGATATTTCTCCCAAGACGGTTTCTGTATCTAGAACACAACGCCCAGCTTTTGGCTGCATGAAAGGCACCGGAGAAATTATTGGAGATGTGGTAAAGCCTGTTCTTCCTGAGAATATGTGGGAAGTTTTGCAGTGAAACTCTTACTTGATACTCATATTTGGCTTTGGTATGCCCTGGGAAATTCGCAGCTCTCCGATAATCTTCGATCGATCATCGCATCGGATGCTACTGGGTGCGTGTCACTTTCTAAAAAGGAAAATCACACGAACCTGTCAAGGCTAGTGATGGCAACAGGAGAACAGGAATAATCTTTTTTCTCTATAGAAAGTGACACGCACCCGATGCTACTGAGCTATGGTTGAGTCCTATTAGTGCATGGGAAGTAATGCTTTTGGCTGAAAAGGGGCGAATTTCTTTGCAACCTTCTCCCCCAGATTGGATTAACCAGTCATTGGAATTATTGTTGATTCGTGAAGCTTCTTTAAATCATCAGATTGCAGTTTTAAGCCGTCAAATTGATCTGCCACATCAAGATCCTGCCGATCGATTTATTGTTGCTACCGCAGTTTACTATCAACTCCCATTAGCCACGGTCGATGCTAATCTTACGAGTGCTACTTGGTTGAAAACTGTTAGCTGATGGACATCCTGGTGTTGTAAGCTTTGGTTTTCATAAATTGATCGGCTTTTGGTTCGATCGACACTGATCGCACTCTTCCTCTGAACGATCGATCGCTTTGGTTCAGGGATAGATCGCACAAGCATTCAACTTTTCCTCAAAAATGCATGAATCTTTTGCTGTCTCTCGGCAGTGCCCATCTTACTCGGCTTTTGCTTATTCAATTAATTGCTTAAATTGAATATTTGTACAGTTGGAAATCTTTCGCATATTATTTAGATTGTCGTTAAGAATTTCATATTTTTTATAGGCTGTAGATCTTTTTCGGATACTACAAATTTCTAAGATGGCCACAAATCGATACTCATATTTTTCAAGAAAATTATCGTCAACCCAGAAAGATTTCCCAATTTCCTGACAGTATCGAATAAAACACTGTGCGCCTTTAAATTGTTTGATTATTTCTTGTGCGTTTGCTTTTCCAGCTTTCATTTCAATAAAAACGATGACTTTTTCAGTTCCAGTATTAGCAATGATGACAAAATCTGAACGCTTACATATACCTTTTGTATCATTGAAAATACTATCTGGTGATTTAAATGTATCTACCTTGATAACAATTGTATTACTATCATCAGGTAATCCCAGAATTTCTACAAAATAGTTAGCTTTTTTGTCATTTGGTATTTTGTCATCCTTTTCTTCTAGAATTACCTTCTTTTTGTTGTGATGGTCTACTAACGATACTGTTGCTATATTTTTAATCATCTCCTTGAGAATATCAATATCTGACATTTACTCTCTACCCCAAAAGATCGCATCCTGAATTCGGTTCATGTCATCAATAGTACTATCAAAACTTCGGGCTTCAATTCCCATCTCACTATTGATTTTAGCGGCAGTCAATGTCGGACACTTTACCTTTCTAATTTTATCATCTAGTTTGATTAATGCTTCTTCAGCAATATAAACTTTAACTTGATCAGCTGACAATAGTTCTTCTTCTAAATACCCTTCATCTTTGGCAATTTGTTTGAGATGAGATCGATCCTGGCTTAACATAATCAGGGTATTCAACTCTTTGATGATATAGTCACTATGGGTTGTAATGAATATTTTAATACCAACTTTAATTAGCCTGGCAAATAATCGAGCTACCCGTCGCTGATTTTCGGGATGCAAGTTTAATTCTGGTTCATCTACCATGAGTAGATCGCCTCTTCGAGCCTCATGTCTTAAATAAAAGCCAATATCTAATAATGAGCGGACAGCACTAGAACTACCATCCATAGATATCTTTATACGTTTTCCCTGTTTAGGAATATAGTAAAGTTCATCTTCCCGAGTAACGGTATACTCACCACCAATGATGTCTGCGAAACTAGTAAGAATATCTGGATACTCTTCAGAAATAAAGCTACTTTTCTTGAATATATTGCCTAAATCTCTTACAAAATTAACATTCTTTTTTACTGGAAGAGCATACTCTTGATATGGCGAACGAAAAATTTCCCTTAGGTCTCTGTCTCCAGCTTTCTCTCTACCAGCTTCGAGCAACTTTTCAAGAAGTAGATTGCGTGAGAAATTCAATTCTTTATAAAAAATTGCTGCTCCAGTTCTTTCTACACTAGCTATAAAAGGACGTGGAAGTATCAGCATCAAAATTGAATTTGTAATAATTGTTTCAATATAATCTTGCATAAAAGAAGCTGGAATTTCATTGGCTATTTGAGGTGAGACTGAAGTGACAACAAATTCTGTACTGTCTTGAGACTTGATCATAGAAATAATTACGGTATTACCATCAGGAGCATTAATTTCCCCTTTAATACTATCTATTAATTTTAAATTCGATTTTTCAAGAAAGACTTGAAAATATGTTGTATTGAAATAATTTTCAGGTGAGGCAAATACTTTAGATAAGCTTTTAGTGTAACTAGTACAAGCATCGGCAATAATTGTGTCAATATTATCAATGTATTGTTGGAGATCGATTTTAATAACACCTTTAGATAATAATTGCTCGATCGCTTCAGAAGGAATCTTGATCGAAACATGCTCTTTCCAAGTATCTAAAAAACCGAATAAAGCGTAGGTAGCATAAGTTTTACCGCTATTATTATTACCACAAATAATAGTCAGATCGCCCAATGTGAATTCGGCTTGCTTGAGAATACCTAGATTTTTAACTTTAATTTTCATAAGCTCATTAAGACTTCAAGACACCTTTAAATTCATAGTCAATATGATAAAACTTGAATTTTTTGCAACTGAGTTACATCTCTGAGGTATGTAGGGTTGGCAATGCCCACTAAAAGATTATGATGCTTTCAGCATGATCAACTGCTTTTGTTGAAGCGATCGAACTCCCCCAAACTCAATCCCCGTCTCCGCTAACAAATCCTGCACCGATCGCACACCATCGCAAGCCGAAAGAAAAGCAAACTCCGCATCATCAATATTAACAATTTGATAATCGAAGTTAAAGAAACTCCGACTTGGCCAACCCTCCATACAAGGATGCCGCTCTGGTATCGCCGATAACAATACTTGATCCTGTGACCAATCCGCTTTCGTCAGCGGTGGTTTACCCAAGAAAAATTCATAGTGAGTAACCTCTGGATCCAGCAATTCAATTAACCGATAGCGTTGTCTGTCACTTAATCCCGCCGCCCGTTCCATCAAGTCCGGTGCTCTGCCCAGCAACCTTTCTAGCTGCCAAAACTGCGGATTCGAGAAACCCATGAACTCCAAACCCGCCGCATCTATTAATTCAAAAATAGTTTCAGCATTGTAGTCAATTTCCTGGGGATGTACGTACATATCTGCAAAGCATTCATCCCGATGATTCTCTAATGCCCAGCGGGATTGTTCGCGTTTTAATAGTCGGTTGGTTTCGGGTAAATTAGCAAAAATTTCGCGACCCACTTTGACTCCGTCAGTGTAGTTACCTTTTTGGTCGCCTTGCAGCAGCGCGATCGCCTTTTGCATTAAGCTGATTTCCCACCGCCCGACCTCGCCATAGACGAAAATATGCATCAAACCACCGGGAGCCAATTTCTTCGCCAAAGCTTGAATGCCGCCTTGGGGGTCAGCGGTATGGTGCAGCACACCCACCGAATTAATTAGATCGAACTCACCAGGGAGCTGATCGACATCGAACAAGCTGATCTGGTGAAATTCTACTCGCTCGGCTCCGGACCGGCGACAGCGCTCCTTGGCCACCGCCAAGGTACCAGCACTGATATCGATCGCCACCACGTTAGCCTGGGGGTTGAGATGCACCAAATATTCCGTACTTACACCCGTCCCACAGCCCGCATCCAAAATCCGCACATCCGACCTGGTGGCCATTTGCCCTAAACAAAAACTGTGAGAAGCTTGCCATTGCCAGCGCCAGTTATAGCCCGGTGGTACTTCATCCAGCAGCGGATCTGGTGGAAAAGGATAAGTATCGTAGAGTTTTTGGACAGCTTGGCTAACATTCATAGTTTTGGTGGATATTTTAATTTGTACGGATGACGAGCAAATTGCGGGCAATACTAGCGCGACTACGGGCATTATTTTTTTACTCTGGTCAAAAGCTAATCTCTAAGCCAAAGTCATAAGGTAGAATTGTAAATGATTGTTCACAATCCTTCGATCGATAGCACGAAAATTTATATTGCGAGTTACTTCTCTCTAACTTATGACGATTCCCATTCGTAACGTTGCGATTATCGCCCACGTAGACCACGGTAAAACAACCCTCGTTGATGCATTGCTCAAACAGTCTGGAATTTTCCGCGAGGGCGAAGAAGTGCCTACCTGCGTGATGGATTCCAACGACATCGAACGTGAACGCGGTATTACCATCCTTTCCAAGAATACCGCTGTTAGATACAAGGATACTCTGATTAATATCATTGATACCCCTGGACACGCCGATTTTGGTGGCGAAGTGGAACGGGTATTAGGGATGGTAGATGGCTGTATTTTGATCGTTGATGCCAACGAAGGTCCAATGCCCCAGACCCGCTTTGTATTGACTAAAGCACTGGCCAAGGGATTACGTCCGATCGTCGTTGTGAACAAGATCGATCGGCCTTCCGCTGAGCCTGATGCCGCTGTAGATAAAGTATTCGACCTATTCGTAGAACTCGGCGCTGATGATGACCAGTGCGACTTTCCTCACCTGTTTGCTTCCGGTATTTCTGGCTTTGCCAAAGACAGACTCGATGAAGAAAGCACTACGATGGAGCCACTCTTCAATGCCATCTTGCGCCATGTTCCACCTCCAGTGGGCGACTCCGAAAAGCCTTTGCAACTGCAAGTCACGACCATTGACTATTCCGACTATTTAGGTCGGATCATCATTGGTAAAGTGCATAATGGCACCATCAAAATAGGGCAACAAGCATCATTGCTGCGCGAAGACGGCTCTGTTCTTAAGGGCAAAATCAGTAAACTGATGGGCTTTGAGGGCTTAAAGCGGATTGATATTGAGTCCGCTGGTGCTGGTAACATCATCGCAGTGGCAGGGTTTGCTGATGCCAATATTGGTGAAACGATCGCCTGCCCCGATGAACCATTAGCCTTGCCTATGATCAAAGTGGATGAACCCACTTTGCAGATGACTTTCTGTGTCAACGATTCGCCGTTTGCTGGTCAAGAGGGTAAGCTGGTTACTTCTCGCCAAGTCCGCGATCGACTCTTCAAAGAGCTAGATACTAACGTTGCTTTGCGCGTCGAAGAAACTGATTCTCCCGACAAGCTCGCTGTTTCTGGCCGGGGTGAATTGCACTTGGGCATCTTGATTGAAACCATGCGCCGCGAAGGATACGAATTTCAAGTATCCCAGCCACAGGTAATTTATCGGGAAATTAATGGCCAAAAGTGTGAGCCTTACGAGTTGCTTTCTTTGGATGTGCCCGAAGAAGCGGTGGGTGGTTGCGTAGAACGCCTTGGTCAACGCAAAGCTGAAATGCAAAACATGATGGCTTCCAATGGTCGATCGATCTTAGAGTTTGTGGTACCAGCTCGGGGTCTGATTGGCTTCCGAGGTGACTTTATGCGCGCCACTAGAGGCGACGGCATTATGAACCACAGCTTTTTGGAATATCGGCCAACTTGTGGTGAAATTGTTGCCCGACGGAATGGGGTGCTAATTTCTTTTGAAGAAGGTGTCGCTACTTACTATTCTTTGCAAGGTGCCGAAGATCGCGGGACTTTCTTTATCAAGCCTGGGACTAAGGTCTATAAGGGCATGATCATCGGTGAAAATAACCGGGGTCAAGACATGGAGCTAAATATTTGTAAGAGTAAGCAGCTCACTAACCACCGGGCTTCTGGTGGGGAAGAATTAGTGCAATTGCAGGCTCCGATCGATATGAACTTAGAACGGGCATTGGAATACATCAGCTCTGATGAAATGGTGGAAGTGACTCCGGAGTCGATTCGTCTGCGGAAACTTTCTAAGAAATTAGTCAAACGCTAATATTTCTAATTCTTCTGAACTGAAGTAATAAGAAGCCCGCATGTAGCGGGCTTTTTTTCATGGGTCTATTTTATTTAACCAAGATTGACTGGAAGGCCGGATATACAAAATAGCTGACTTTTCCTGCTAAGTTTGGGTAGCCAGCTGCCAGCCTTCAACCAAGTCATG
>CAXTSZ010000049.1:0-27179 GCA_964247125.1 uncultured bacterium | reverse complement strand
GGTTTTATTCTTAAATTCTTTCAGACTATATAGTTTTCTAGGTTCAACCATGCTTAAAATTTGGCTCCCGCTGCGGCTTTGAGGCCGTTTTGTTTGCCTGTGTTTTTCAGCACAGAAGTATCAATGTACAGGTTGTGAATGTAATTGTCAATACTTTTTCTAAATTTGTTTGAAATTTATTTTGGATGGGGTTTTGGAGTTGATTGTGCGATCGATCCTCAGCTGCTCTAAACAACTCACCGAGCGGCAAATTCTGACGGGATTGAATTCCTTGCCTTCTGCTAGAATCAAATCTCAAGCTCCTGGAAGCAACTAACCATGCCAGCTCGGTTACTCATTAAATCTGAAGATTGCTCGCCGCTGGGTCGGCTCATTTTGCAATACATTGAAGAAAGCGGCCTCAGCATGAATCGATTGGCCGAAATGTCTGGTATTCCTCAGCCGCGTTTGCGCGGTGCTTGCTTCAAGGGCACTTGCCCTACTCCGGAAACCTTGCGCAAGATGGCGCGAGTCATGGGTAAGCACCATTTAGAGCTGTATACATTGGCTTATGAAGGACGAATCGATAAATCACCAGAAGATGCCAATGATAATTCTTTGGACATATTGATGCGGGAATTGTTTGAAACAGCCCGGGAGATGGGCTTATCGGCTCCACAAACTAGGCCATCGAAGGCTAAGTTGAAAAAGGCTTTGATGGAGTTGGGTTTTACCATTACTGATAGTCAGATTGACGATCGCATGGGTTAATTTAAGTCATTGCAGCATTTTTTCATTTCCCGTTGAGTGGTATTCATTTTCTCGATAACGGTTGTCTGTGAGAATAAAGCTAGTAAAAAACAACAAAACCAAAAATCAGTAATAATTAATTCTTAATAACCTTTCTCGAAATGATATTCTTATCAAAAGCATTTCAAATGAGTTTCGAGAATTTATGCTGATCGGTTATGCGCGGGTTTCTACTAAAGACCAAAATCTGGAGCTACAGACAAGTGCGCTGCTGGCAGCAGGCTGCAAAAAAATCTTTGATGACAAACAGAGTGGAAGTAGGTCAGAGCGTCCGGGTTTAGCTAAGGCTTTGGAAATGCTGCGGGAAGATGACACTTTGGTGGTTTGGAAGCTCGATCGATTAGGCCGGAGCGTGCGACAAATAGTGAATTTGGTAGAGGAATTGAAAGAGATGGGGGTGAACTTTAAGAGCCTGACGGATTCGATCGATACCAGTACCCCTTCTGGTCGCTTCTTTTTTCATGTGATGGCCAGTCTGGCCGAAATGGAGCGGGATTTAACCATAGAGAGAACCCGAGCGGGTTTGGAAGCGGCGCGGCAGCTGGGGCGAGTGGGGGGACGGAAACGGAAAATGACTGACAGTAAACTGGAGTCGGCTCGCAAGTTGTTAGCTAGTGGCGTGGCTCCGAAGGATGTCGCCAAGAATTTGGGGGTATCGATTCCGACGCTGTATCGCTGGCTGCCCGCTTCTGCCTCTTCTTAAACAACACTTAATACTATTAAAGGTTAAATATTTTATGGTATTAGACCATTAGCCTTTAATATGATAGATTCCAGCGAGCTGATCAGCTGGCAAACAACGTTTCCTATGCTTTTATAGATTTGGATAATCCTTTTCAGTATGGCGGTTTTTCGAGTTTGGATTCTTCTTTGAGTGTTTTGGAGGAGTCGATCGATCGGCTGGATAAATAAGCCAAAATTCACGAGATCCAAAGCTTGGATCTTTAAGGAACTGGCTCTAGCTTGACCTTCTGTTTACTAGCAATAGCAGTCACATTTTCATTTTCATTCATCGTTTCTTCCCAGCGTTTTACAGAACCCTTCCACATAAAATTCGGATTAAAGCGATAGTGCCACTGTCGGGCATCAGAGTTACTAAGGACTTTCTGAATGATATCGACCCCCACCAATTTCTTGATCGATTTACTCAGGTTCGGCTTCTTCATTTTCAGCTCTTAGCAGAGAATGTCCAAGCTCACATCGATATGGTTTTCCCAACCAGCATGGTTCATCATTGCAAACATTACGCGATAGTCTACCCCCGTCAACTCCAGGTCGCAGGAAATGAGATAGCGGGTTAAATCTTTGAATAAAAAGTGAAATTCCATTTCTTTGAGAAAAGGTTATTGATAAGCCACTCCATCATTTTCTGCAGTGATCAAGGAACTGGTTCTAACTTAGCTTTTCGCTTACTAGCAATGGCTATTACCTTTTCTTTTTCATTCATTGTTTCTTCCCAGCTTTTGACAGAACCTTTCCACAAAAAGTATGGATTAAATCTGTGATGCCATTTTCGAGGATCAGTTTTACCCGGAATCTTTTCGATTATATCAACTCTGACTAGTTTTTTAATTGAAGTACTTACATGTGGCTTTTTCATTTCAAGTTCCTCGCACAGCGTATCCAGACATACGTCTATACGGTTCTCCCAGCCAACGTGATTCATCATCGCGAACATCACACGGTGATCAGCACCTGTCAACTGAAGTTCACGGGAAATAAGGTAACGAGTTAAATCATTGAACAGAAAATTAAATTCCATTCCTTTAGGAAAAGGTTTCTTACGGGCTATCCCTATTGTAGTGTAGGACTGACCAGTAATGGGATCAACAAGTTTCATTGATGGTAAATGCTAGTTTCAGGCATTTACCATCAAATTGTATAATAATTACGTTATCACGTAATCAAGCATCACCTGAAAGCGTTACTGGGTAACAAAATTTGGAATTTGCTATATATGATTATTGAAGACAGCCATTTATAGCCTGTATTGATTGATAGCAAACGGTTTCATGCATTTCAGTGCCTCGAAAAGAATTTCTCGCTGCCCGCGAAAATTGTCTGATGTTTTTGTAGGTTTCGTAAATAAATGCAGCATGAAAGTGTACTAGGTACATTTGTTCGACCTATATCACAATGATGTAGCGCTATATCACATGTGATATAGGTACCCCCTGTTAAAGCCTTTCTGGGTCTGGGTTCTAGAAATTGCTTTATGTGTATTATTAACGTTTCTACAAGCGTTTTCTGGTATAGGTTTCAGCGATTTTTTCAATTTTATGCAATAAAAAATAATCCTTGAAAGACTTTATGAGCAAGGCTTTCAAGGATTAAAGAGAAAAGTGTACTATATCCGTTTCAGCGATTGGTAGAGTGGGTAGCTTGTCCCTTATAGCTTTCAGCTAAATCAGTCTTCAGTGCTTAGTTACCGCCAGCCTTGTCTCAACCTGCTTTAACGGATTGTGAGCCGAAGCGAAACGATCGATCCGAGACGATGCAAACACCTTAGAACGCTTCAGGCATCACCATCCTAGCAGGTTGGACAAGGCCAAGCCCTACGGGTGGCTGGATGAGCCTCTGCTCACTCCCTCCCTCAACGATACAAAATTGATTCAGACAATCATCAAGGTCATATACCATTAACCTTTAATACCATTAGAATCTGATACTCTTAAAGTCTAATATGTTGATACTCTCTAGCAATTAAAGGATTCTAGAATTTGCTGAAGATCGCAATTTTTAACTTTAAGGGCGGAACAGGTAAAAGTACGACCGCTTTAAACCTAGGGGCGGCGTTAGCAAAAGCGCAGCAAAAAACTCTATTAATTGATTTGGATGGTCAGCGCACTTTGTCTTTTGGACTAGGTGTGGATGGTAAAAAGCCATCGGCTTTAGATTGGTTGACAAACAGTGGGAAATCGATCGAACCCATTCCCTCGGTCGTAAAAAATTTGTTCGTGCTGCCCGGTGACTTAGGAATGTTTCAGTTAACAGCCGATCGAGATATTTTCACTCCATCCCTTAATAGTCTAATACCATTAGGGTTTAATATTGTCTTGATGGATTGTCCGCCCGGGCTAGGAGTAGCAGCTGTCCAGGCTATCTTGGCAAGCGATCGAGTGTTGCTGCCGACTCTTTGTGAACCAGCAGCACTCAAAGGCATGTCCGAGGCGGTGTCTTTGATTCGAGGCGAAAAAAAACAGATGCCGATCGAGGTTTTGAGAACCCGTTATCGCAGTCGATTGGTGCTAACCAGAGAATCAGATGATTTATTAATTGATGCTGCAACAGATTTAGGCTATCGATTACTACATTCCACAATTCCAGAGAATGTTCAGATCGCTGAAAGTATTGCTCAACAGCAGCCAATCTTGGCCTATGCGCCGAAATCGGTGGGAGGTAAAGCTTACCTATCAGTGGCTAAAGAATGTATGAAACTATGGGAGATCAAATAAATGAGTCCGACAAAAAGAATGGGTGGCATGAGTAAACTCAGTGATTTTGGCCGTTTGCAGGATGCCGTTACAGTTGAAGAACCAGTCTCGATCGAAACCGTGAAAAAGTCATCTGCCCAGGTGGCTTCCACCGAAAAAGAAAAATATGTATCGGTCAATATTAAGGTACCTATTGCCCAACAAAAGTGGTTGGCGGACACGGCGCAACAGGTACGCGGCAATAATGATGTAGCGGTGGCAGCGATCGATCGAGTGTTTCCTCAACACTTAATTCAGGTCGCGATCGATTTGCTCAAATCCCAAGGAATTGATTGGACAGAAGTAAAGAATGTGGCGGAGTTAAGGGATTCTTTAAACATCTAATACTTTAAGACTTTAATGCCTTAATACTTTAATGGGTTAAAGGTCTAAAGGGTATTAATTTGATTGCTTGCCAGTTAGGATCGATCAAGAACTGTTGTATATGGCTCTGGAATTAAATGAATCAAGTTGATGCTGTGAAATGCAACGTAGTTGGCAGAGTCGAGACAGTAGAAAACGATCGACAGTTCATATTCGACCATGATGGTACAGCTTTACCTTTTAGCATTGGTGGCCAAGATATTAATCCGCCCTGGCCAGTGGAAATGGAAATCAATCAGCAATGGTCAGTAATCCCTAAGATTGATAGCCAAGGGCAAATCATTAGTCTTAAAGGTTGGAAATACCAAGAAATTGATTCTGAATCAGTAGCAGAAGAATGGTACTTTACTGGGCAAATTCAGCAGATTAGCAAACGCCACGGTCGGGTGTTTTTTATTACAGAGTTTCAGTATCCCAAACCTCAGAAAACAGTTTTAACTTTTCTCACCGATGAAATAGAAAAATTCAGCCCTAATGAACTCTGGCAAATCACCGCTAGTCGTCAAGGAAATATTTTGGTTATTACCGACAGTAAAAACCTCACGCATGAACCTGAAAAAATAAATTCCAGCAAAGCTCCAATTGTTCGATCGATCGCTGCCCAAAGACGATCGGCTAAAGATGCTCATGAACAGGCTGCTTGGTCAGTTTTAGAAGAATCCGGATTGCCGGAAGATTGGCAAATCCAGAAGCCCGTCTGGCGATCGCAGTCTCAGCATCCCTATTGGGAATTTTTAGTCTGTCAGGAAGGCCACAGCGTTGGGAAATTGAAGGTATCGATCGATCCACCCAGCTGTGAAATTATTGAATTCGCCATTCCTGCCCCTAAAGAATTTTCTACGGAAAAAGAAAATCGGCTAAATATTACTCCTCTCGGAGCGGCCCGATCAATAGGGGCTTCTTGTTTCCGGGTTCTGATTGGTCCTTACGAAGTGGTTATGGATACCGGCACTCGTCCGAAAGGCTCTGATCCATTGCCCTCCTTTGAGTATTTAGAGAATCCGGATCTTCTTCTGATTACTCATGCCCATCAAGACCATATCGGCGGCTTACCGGTCTTTCATCGGCTGTTTCCGGCCACTCCGATGTTTTGTAGTGCGGGTACCTATGAAATCGCTCAGATCATGCTGCAAGACGGGCTAAAAGTTCAAGAACGAAATGAAGATACCGAAGCACTATTCAATGCTGACGAACTGGATAGGTCTTTATTCAATCTCCAAACTACGCCAGTTCAAGAATTTGAGCCATTGCCCGGATTGATCGTCAAGATGATTCCAGCTGGCCATATTGTTGGAGCTATGTGTATTCATATGCAATATGGCGATCGGTCTTTGCTCTATACCGGCGATTACAGTCTGACTAATAGCAATACCACCAAGGGATTGCGGCTAGAAGACCTACCAACGGCTGATATCTTGATTACCGAAGGAACTTACGGAAACATCAATCATCCGGCCAGGAAAGAGCAGGAAAGAGGGCTGGTGGAATCAGTAGTAGAAGTGATCAAGAATGGCGGAAATGTTTTGATTCCGGCTTTTGCATTAGGCCGCGCTCAAGAAATTATCTTGATGCTGAAGCGTCATGCTCTGATGCAAGGTAGCAAAGCCCCAATCTATGTGGATGGATTGGTCAGGAGAGTTACAGATACTTTTCAGGAGCATTTAGAGTTTCTGCCCGAAGGTGTTCAAAATTACGCTAAAACCCAAGCAGCTTTTTTTAGCACTACTTCTAGTCCGCCAGTGATCTCGATCGAACATCCCCGCGAGCGTCCGTTGGCAATGGCCAAGCCTTCGATCATCATTGCTTCTTCTGGAATGCTGAAAGGTGGTCCGAGTGTTTATTATGCTCAAACTCTGCTGGAGCGATCGAACGCTGCGATCTTTATTTCTGGATATGTGGATGAAGAAAGTCCGGGTAGGTATATTCAAGGCATTCAGACTGGAGAAACGATCGAGATTGATGGCAAGGAAATTATTGTCCGGGCTCAAGTCAAAAAGTTTTCACTCAGTGCCCATGTAGATAAAGCAGCGATCGGCCAGGTGGTGGAGAAGGTTAAGCCCAAGCACTTAATTCTGATTCATGGTAGTCCTTATGCCTTGAATGGTTTGGCCAGCTCCAGCGACTTTAAGAGCAACTACCAAGTCCATATCCCAGAGCTGGGGGAATCGATCGATATTACTTCGGAATCTTTGTTGCCTTCTGTGGTTGGTAAGCGCAAAGTGTTTGAAGTGGAATTGTCTGAGACAGAGGATACTTTCTGGATTCCTATTTCCAAAGAAGAAATTGGTGAGACCAGTCTTTTTGCTAGTACCGGAGTTTTGACAGTGCAATGGCTCAAAGGCGGTAGCTTGATGTTAACGCCGGTTAAAAACAAAAATAGCCAGCGGCAGCTGAACGATTCAGATTTGCAATGCTGTCAGAACTGCAGTCAGTTTTTAGACGAGATTTGTAATTGTGTTCAAAGCAGCTTGTTTGGATCGATCGTCGATCCAGCTGGCAAATGTCCAGAATTTGAACCGATAGATTGATCAAAATCCGAGCAGTAAATACTGAAACTGTTTCTCCATCGGCTATTTAGCAAAATGTGGCTCTAAAGCCGTTATCCAAAAATCGGCGTTTTCTCGTCAAACTTTAATGATCTATCAACGAAGGGATAGGCTTTCAGCTGGTTATAGAGGGATCGATCGACTTAATTTGTGGCTCTAAGGCCGTTAATCATATTAAAAACCCATTAATTTTGTTTTTGAAAGATATAGAAATGAATTGAAATCATTTCTAGGAAAGCTTTTCAGTGAAATGTGCACTGAAGGCCGTTATCTGGAAATTGGCGTTTTTCGTTAAATTATTTAGACCTTTTAACCAGAGAATGCGCTTTTCAGCTTTTTATTGAAGTATTGAGGTGTACGCGATCGACTTAAATTTGTGCATCGAAAGCCGTTACTTCAGAGTGTAAACACCTTTTTTCAGACAACTTGTATATTTCTAAATTGATAGAAACCGCTTTCAGAAAGTCTTTTAGCCAATTGTGCCTCTAAAGCCGTTATTTGTGTTCAGGTTAATTCTTAAGGCTTTACAACGAGAGAATGTGGCTTTGAGTTCAGTTTTGAATGATCGATCGACCTAATTTGTGGCTCTAAGGCCGTTACTAATAGTACAAATACATTGATTTACAGATGTTCAATTTATTGATTTTGGTTATTAAAGCTATATCAATAAGCTGAAACCAGCTCTAGAAAATTCTTTCATTGAAATGTGCCTCTAAAGCCGTTACCCAAAAATCGGTGTTTTCCCGTTGAATTCTTTAGGTCTTTTAATCAGAGAATGCGCTTTCTAGCTTTTGCTCAAGGATTGATGTGGGAGTAATCGACTTGAATTTGTGCCTCTAAGGCCGTGGCTTTCAATATAAATGAACTATTAAAAGGTTGAAATTTTCTTCAAATCCTTTTCAGATAAAGCTTTACAGGATTTGTGCACTAAAGGCCGTCACTTCAATTTTTTTTGAATCTATTTTTCAACACAGAGAACATTCGGATTTTTCTTTTCTTGGCAATCCGAGAATTCATCAGAATAAGTTTATGTATTGAAAGGTATGATCTTTTGAGACAAAATTATGAAGGTAGATTTTCAGAAAATCCATGAATTTGAGATCAGAAATTTATGTTTTTAAGGCCGTGATCAAAAAACCAAGATATAGTTCAAATTTATTATATTTTTTCTTGAAATTCCAAGGAATCAGTCAAAACTGCTTTTTTCTCTGAAATGCCTCTATTTTGACCATGAAGACATTCTATATGCTTTGACTTGCCCCAGTCAGGAAAATAGAAAATAAACGCATTCTTGACAATCCTTGCCTCCTTTCCATAGATGTTAGTTCAATTACCCATCTAAAAAATCATAGATCGTCTTCTGGATCCGGGCGTAGCCTCTTGATATTGTATTTGATTAAAAGAAGATTAGAGAGAAGATTAGAGAGAAGATTAGAACAATTCTTAACAATCGCTGAAAACCTTTTCAGCGATTGTTTTTCAGGATCGGGGATCGCAATAATTGTGCACTAAAGGCCGTGGTTTGTGTGCACTAAAGGCCGTGGTTTGTGTGCACTAAAGGCCGTGGTTTGTGTGCACTAAAGGCCGTGGTTTGTGTGCACATTTTATGTCCTTGTGCACTAAAGGCCGTTACTTTGTGCACTAAAGGCCGTTACCTTGTGCACTAAAGGCCGTTACTTTGTGCACTAAAGGCCGTTATCAATATTATATGTATTTAATAGTTGAATATTTTTCTATGATAAAATTTGAATTGTGATTTAAAGACATAAATTAGTTTATTTGTATTACCAATGTGCACTAAAGGCCGTTATCAAAAACATTGTAATTTAACAGCTAAATATGCTTGGTACAGATAAATAAACCTAATAATATACAAGTATCATCAGGTTTATTTGTACTATCGATGTGCACTTAAGGCCGTTGCGAAATAGGGGATTATAGTAGTTAAATTTGACTATTTAATCGGGGTGCTTTTCGTATGCGCTTAACTGTTACTAATTCATTTTCTATGTTGTAGCTTTCTAAGAAGCCTATTTTTATCATTGAGTCCAGTGCGGCTTTTACCTGCCTTTTGAAACTAGCTTTTTGTATATTTCGACTTCCGGTCAGCTCTTGCAGAGTTGATAAATTAACCGGATAAGGTCGTTCGTGGCTGCTGAAGTAAGAATGCAAAGCCTGGGCTAAAGGTTTGCGCCGCAAAGATAATCTTTGTTGCCAGTCGATCGCGGTCCAACCATTATCACCAAACAGTCGGTTTAGTTTTTTATTAATGCTAATTGTGTAATGACTAGTGACTTCATCCTTCACGCCACTTTCAATCAGCGAGCCAAAATAAGCTCTGCCCTCATGTCTAATCTCTACTGCACATGCTGTGAGACGAATAATAGCGCTATGTAGTCTTGCATGTTGGTGGCCACCAACGGGTAGGTCTAAAGTTTTCAAAATGCTATAAGCCGTAAAGCTACATTCATTTCCGAGGGGGTGTTGTCGGGCTAAATGCGAAATTGCTTCCCATACGTCTAAATCTTCTTGATTTAGCTGTTCTCCAGTGTATTTGACAGTAATTCCCTCCTGACTGAATAAAACAGTTTCTTTAAGATATACTCTGTCTCTACTTTTAATAGCAGCAAATAAAGCCGATCGCAAGAAGCTATTAGGGGTACCGCGCTTCTCCTCTGGCCACGAAGGAAAATGTATAACAGCAGCTTCTTCCCGCTCCTGGGCGATCGCTTGCATTTTGTCACACCGCTCGCGTAGTTCTTTAGAAAGAATAACTTTTTCCACCTTATCCATAACGTATAAATCCCACCAAAAATTCAGCTGTCTAGATTTTACAGGGAGTACCGAAATACTTAGGTTTCAGCAGATTTTGACTGTAAAGGAATGTTGCTTTGTTTCTCACATCGCGGACAGAAAATAGATAAATCTCTTATCCTCAAAAGGTTAGGTATTCTATGCGCTGTTTATGTATAAGCCATTTCTCGAACATCTCGAACAGTCTTTACAACAAAGATTTGACCTGATCAACCGACCCATTCCAGAAGGCTTAGAAAAACAAGTAAGCGATCGAGGTCGCAGTCCGGCCACTATTCAGAGCTGGTCTTATCAATGCCCTGAATTTCGGAAAATTCGATATACATATATAGATGCAGGTGAAAGCGCCCAGATTTTCAATAGCGTCATTTATCCTGACCCCAAATACCGGCTACCCATGCTAGGTATTGATTTTCTGTCTTTCGGGCAAGTGAAAAACCTGATTGTGATGGACTTCCAGCCCCTGTTTCAAGATGAAGCTTACCTGGAAAAGTACATCAAGCCCCTGAAAGTACTCCACGACAACTACCCCGACCTGGCTCAGAATCTCGAAATGAAGTTCTACGATGCCAATCAGTACTTCTCTAAATATTTGCTCTTTGCCAAAACAGACCCAGCTACGGTTAAAACCAGAGTGTTTGAAGCGTTTAAAGACTATTTGAACCTCTACTGGCAAATGCTAGAACAGGAAACACTGTTGGATGATCCATCCGATATCCAGTCGGTAATTAAGGCACAGAAAGATTACGACCAGTACAGTGCCGATCGCGATCCAGCTTCAGGACTATTCAGTAGCTATTTTGGCCATGAATGGTCAGAGAAGTTTCTGTATGGATTCTTGTTTGAAGATGCGGTGCCAATGGCCGCAGCAGCAAACAAATGACCTTATATCAACCCTTTTTAGACTATGCCACGGAGCTGTTGCACCAACGTCTAGACCTTCAGCCTTACCCAATTCCAGAGGGCTTTGAATCGAAACATGCAGTGGTCGGTAAAGGTGCCCATCAATCAGAAGTATTGACCACTAGTCATGCTTTTCAATCTGCCAAACTGCGCCAGATCCGCGCCGCCCATGTCCAAGGCGGGGATGCTTTACAGGTCTTGAATTTCGTGATTTTTCCGCATCTTAATTATGATCTGCCCTTTTTTGGCGGTGATTTAGTTACCCTGCCCGGTGGCCACTTGATTGCGCTGGATATGCAGCCGTTGTTTCGGGATGACACGGGCTATCAAGCCAAATTTACCCAACCAATCTTGCCGATTTTTGAAAAATATCAGCAGCATCTGCCCTGGGGCGGTGACTTTCCCGAAGAAGCCCAGCAGTTTTTCTCACCGGCTTTTTTGTGGACGCGCTCCAAAGATAACGCGGTGGTAGAAACCCATGTATTTGAGGCGTTTAAAGAATATCTGCAAGCTTATTTGGATTTTGTCGATCAAGCTACCCCGGTTACCGATCCGGAGCAGCTGAGATCGATCGAAGCTGCCCATTTGCGTTATTTGCGTTACCGCGCTGAAAAAGACCCGGCGCGAGGGATGTTCAACCGTTTCTACGGTCCGGAATGGACGGAAGAATATATTCACGGCTTTTTGTTTGATCTGGAAAGAAAGCAATCCACTGGCGGTCTCTAGAGATTTTGCAAAGTTTTGTCACTTAGCCATCAAGAAATTATTCATAATTCGTAATAGATATCGATCGAACGACATAGTATAAATATTGCATAGTAAAAAAACGGTGGAAAAACGCTGAGAGCGATTAGGATTCTAACTGCTGCGGTGTTTTAAGTCTGGATGTAAGACTGACTTAAAAAAATCCTCCTAACTCCTGAACTGCTTGCGCCAGAACCATTAGAATAACTAATAGTCTGTCGGCACTTAGTTCGATCAATATTTGAAATTAAAAACATAACTAGGAGATCGAGTTCATGTTAGACGCATTTGCAAAGGTAGTCTCACAAGCAGACGCTCGCGGTGAGTACCTCAGCACTACCCAATTAGATGCCTTAGCAGCGATGGTTGCTGATGGTAACAAACGGATGGACACTGTTAACCGTATTACAAGTAACTCTTCCACCATTGTTGCTAATGCCGCTCGCGCTTTGTTCGCCGAACAGCCTCAGCTAATTGCCCCTGGTGGCAATGCCTACACTAGCCGCCGGATGGCCGCATGTTTGCGCGACATGGAAATCATCTTGCGTTACATCACTTACGCTACCTTCGCTGGCGACGCTTCCGTTTTAGACGATCGTTGCTTAAATGGTTTGAAAGAAACTTACTTAGCTCTAGGTACTCCTGGTACTTCCGTAGCTGTCGGCGTTAAAAAAATGAAAGAAGCTGCTTTGGCGATCGTTAACGATACCAATGGCATTACTCGTGGTGATTGTTCTTCGATCGCTTCGGAAGTTGGTAGCTACTTTGATAAAGCAGCAGCTGCTGTTGGTTAATTCCAACGTATCTTTTTGAGGGAGTTGTGCTTCGGCATAGCTCCTAGCCTGTGGATTGGACAAAATAAACAAAAAATTATTGGAGATAATTCAACCATGAAAACCCCTTTAACCGAAGCAGTAGCAGCAGCTGATTCTCAAGGTCGCTTTTTAAGCTCTACTGAAATCCAAAACGCTTTTGGTCGTTTCCGCCAAGCAGCTGCCAGCATGGAAGCCGCTCGTGGCTTGACTGCTAAGGCTGATTCTTTGGCTAGCGGTGCTGCGAATGCAGTTTACCAAAAATTCCCATACACCACGTCCATGCAGGGTGCCAACTTTGCTTCCAGCCAAACTGGTAAAGACAAGTGTACTCGCGACATTGGCTACTACCTGCGCATGGTTACTTACTGCTGTGTAGTTGGCGGTACTGGCCCTATGGATGACTACCTAATTGGTGGTTTGGCTGAAATCAACCGGACTTTTGACCTGTCTCCTAGCTGGTACATCGAAGCTCTGAAGTACATCAAAGCTAACCACGGTTTGAGCGGCGATGCAGCTGTAGAAGCTAACTCTTACCTCGACTACGCTATCAACGCTTTAAGCTAGTTTCAACTAGTAGCTGAATAGTGGTGCTCAGGGGAAAAAACAATAGCCATTGGCCGTTGTTTTTTCTTCTGGGCATTGTGTTGAGGTTTTTGTGAACGAAGAATTTGTTAATCAAGACGATAACTTGCTGACCGTTGATCAGGCGATCGCTAATCTCCAAGGTGAAGATCTGGGGCTGCGGATGTATGCGGCTTGGTGGCTAGGGCGCTTTCGGGTGGATGACCCGACGGCGATCGATGTCTTAATGGCAGCGCTCAATGACGAGGACGATCGGACTGAAGTTGGGGGCTATCCTCTACGCCGTAATGCGGCACGGGCTTTGGGTAAACTAGGCGACAAAAGAGCCGTACCGGTTTTGCTCACAGCCTTGGCTTGTCCGGATTTTTATGTGCGTGAAGCTGCCGCTCAAGCCTTAGAAAATCTAGATGATACAGCTGGCGTACCTACTCTATTGCAATTATTGCACGATCAAATTCCTGGCACTCTACCAGCACCGGAACCGCCTAATTTAGTGCAGCCTTATGATGCCATTTTGGAAGCTTTGGGCGGTCTGGGCGATCGATCGACCGTCGAGGATGTGCGGCCTTTCTTGGATCATGAAATCCCGCGTATTCAATATGCGGCGGCTCGCGCCATGTATCAGCTTTGCGATGAACCAGAGGCTAATCAATATGGCGACATGCTAATTCGAGCTTTAGCTGGCAGTGAACTGCAATTGAGGCGCACGGCTTTAGCTGACTTGGGAGCGATCGGCTATTTGGCCGCTGCTCAGCCCATTGCCAACACCTTGGCTGAAAATAGCTTAAAACTAATTTCCCTGAAAGGCTTATTAGAAAAACAACTTCAGCTGGAACCATTGCCTAACTTATCGACAGGTGCGATCGAGGTAATGGCTCTAATGGACCAATTATTATAGAACATACCTAACCACGCTGCTCCCATGTCGATCACCTCTAATTCTAATGAAGCTATTGATCGCCTCATCCAAGCCACTGAAAAGGCCGATTCATCAACATTATTGGTGACGGCGATGGAGAACCTGGCGGCGGCTAACCATGTTGCCGCTATTCCGACCCTAATTGAAGCCTTGAGCTACAACAACCCGGGGGCGGCAGTCGCTGCTGTGGATGGCTTGATTCGGATTGGGGAACCAGCCGTCGAACAAATTTTGACTCAGCTGGATGGCTATAACTACACAGCGCGGGCTTGGGCGATTCGAGCTTTAGCTGGTATTGGTGATCCGCGTGGCTTAGTGACCTTGCTAGGAGCAGCCACCGCCGATTTTGCTTTGAGTGTCAGACGGGCAGCAGCCAAAGGTTTAGGCACCATGAAATGGCATTGGTTTCCTGCCGATCTCTTGGAAATTGCCCAGGAAGAAGCGTTGGAATCGTTGTTGTTTGTCACTCAAGAAGATGATGAATGGATTGTGCGCTACTCCGCAGTAGCTGGCCTAGAAACCTTGGCAGCGGCGGTGATTAATTATCCGGCTTGGCACGATCGCATTCAAACCCAATTCAAAATATTGGCTACTGAAGATAGTAGTTGGGCCGTCCGTGCCCGCGCTACCCAAGCCCAACAACCATCTATGACAGCACCAGTGTCTAAGACGGAACCCGCTCCTGATATCAACTGGGAATCTATTCTGCATAATCTTTATGCTCGTAAAGATGAAGAGCGATCGACCATGGCTGAAGGCGACCCCCGCAAATATCGGGGTTTAGCCTGTGCGATCGAACCAGAAAACCCTTAAAATTTCAATTTTTAATATTCATTTAGGAAAAAACTATGACAGAACCTACTGCGCCAGCTGCTTTACAAGAATTAGTCGAGTCGATCGCGGCCTTAGAAGAATATCGAGAAAGACTAGTAGCCGACACCATGACCATGGCGCAACGCGCCAAAATCACTAAGTCTCAGGTTATGGCCAACTTGGAGCCAGAACTCCAACAAATCGATAACACCCTGCAACAATTACGCGATCAGCAAACTGCTCTGGTTGGCAGTAATTAGCCATGACCAACAGCGCCCCATCAACCCAACTTACCCCCGCTCAAATCGAAACAGATGCTTTGCTGGAATCAGTCAACGATCACATCAGTTTCGATACCTTCGATAACGACCAAACCACCATCCAACGCCTCATCAGCGAAGGCTTAGGAGACACCAGAGGCGTAGTCCGGCTCCGCGCCGCCCAAGTCCTCGGCGAAGTTGGTCAACCCGCCACCGCCCTACTTCTAGAAGCCCTCGCCCACAATCCCAACGTCACCATCCGCCGTGCCGTTGCCAAAACCTTGGCCTTGATCGAAGATCCCGACTCGGTGCCGGCTCTCCTCCAGGCATTTTTAACCGATGAAGACACTGTAGTGCATGGTTCTTCTGTCGGTGCTTTAGCCCGGATTGGTAGCGTCGCGGTACCCGCCTTGTTAGAAATTGTAGCCAACCCAGATAGCTCCGAAACGACTAAAGGCCATGCTTCTTGGGCCTTGGCTTTCATTGGTAACGAAGCCGCCGAACATCTCTATCCAGCCTTACAATCGGATTCGATCGATGTCCGTTGTGCGGTGGTGAGTGCGATCGCCCATGTTGCCCAAGAAAAAGGTGATACCCAAGCCTGCCAAGTTTTGGTCGATGCTTTAACTGACCCAGCGGCCTTGATTCGGAACGAAGCTGCTGCTGCTTTGAGTCAAATTAGTTATCCACCAGCCATTCCCCATTTGATTTTGGCCACGAAAGACAGTGATGGCGAGGTTAGGAGGGCGGCGGTTAGCTCCTTGGGCAGAGTTGGTGATGAGAGTTCGCTCGAACCTCTGCAAGCAGCTCTGAATGATGAATTAGAAGTTGTTAGGGTTCTGGCGAAGGTGGCACTGCGGCAATTAGAAAATAGGCTAGCTGATGGCGACAAGTGGTAATACGCAAAAAGCTCATTAAAAAAGGAAGGAGGTTCGATCGAACCTCCTTCCTTTTTTATTTAATACTCCGGATAAAGATTACATATTGGCGTAATCTAGCTTCCGGTAAGGAACAGAACGAGCAATATCCACATTCTGAGCCGAGATAGTTTGCGGAGCATTACCAGTCGCACCTACATTCCGCGCCATATTTAAGAAGTTAGCAGGGCTACCAGCCTTAGGCTTCTGATCTTGAGGGGTGTAAGTCTTAACAGTAGACTGCCAAATAGATTTGGGAAAGCCCAATTGCCGACGGTAGTAAGCGTCGTAACGCGGAGACTTAATGTTGAAAGGTAGCTCCCCTTGCGCCCGACCAGGCAATACCCGGCGTAGTTGGTAAGGAAGAATGTCGTAACCAAAAGCATTCATGTACTCAGTGCTATTTAGCAGTTCATCCACAAAGCCCTTAATACCTTTGTTGGCAACTACGATCGACCAAGCAATTTTTTCAGCTTCGCTATAGGTATCACGACCTAAAACGCGCTGCACAGTTTGTTCTACAAAGCGGTAGTTGCTGTTCTTGTCAAAGAAACTGCGGCGGTAGGTATCAGACAAAACCAAGCCCCGTACAAAGTCACGCACAGTGATTTGACCACTGCGCAGTTGAGATTCTAGGAATGGCTCGCGATCGGCAGCAAAAGCATGGAAAAACAACTGACGGTAAGCTGCTTCGATCAGATTAGTTAGATCGCCATCCGACAAAATGTTTTCAGTGGAATAAATTCTGGATTGTTCATCGCCCGCTACTTCAAAACCTTTGACTCTCTGGTTTTGGGAGGAGGGCTTATATGCTAAAAGAGGAATTGCCACGCTATAAAATCTCCTTTAATTTTTCTATCTAGATTTCACAAATTTACCACCAATCATAGAGGTTTAGAGATCCATCATTCGCTTTAGTCTAATAAAAGCACACATAACTTAATTAAACCTCGGTCAATCGCCTATAACTTTGTAGGGAAAAGGGTTTTAGACATTTTTTGTGCAAGTTTTGTGCAAAAAAAGAAACCCGGCAGAACCGCCGGGTTTCAATATGAAAGTCTCGATCAAGTTAGTGTGCCCAGCCAGAAAGCATTAACAAGACCAAAACAATTACAGAGCCGGAGATACCCAGCATGGAGACGATGCCCCAGTTAGCTTTGGACATAGCACTTGCCAAGTCAAGCTTTTCAAACTGACCTAATCCGTTAAAGCCACCTAGCATGAATGGTTGTGGCAACTGATCGCGATAGGTGGTGCCATAGCGAGCCATTCGCTCAAAGGGTAATTCGCCTTGCTGGCGCTGCGGCAAGATGCGCCGCCGTTGGGTCGGGACAAAGTTATGACCAAAGCTATTGATGTATTCATCACTATTTAGCAACTCATCTACAAAGCCTTGAATGCCCTTAGTGGCTAGAACGATCGACCAAGCAATTTTTTCCCGCTCGTTGTAGACCGATCGACCTAATACTCTCTGAATACAGATTTCAGCAAAACGGTAATTGTTATTAGATTCAAAGTTCAAGCGTCGGAAAGAATCAGACAGCAGCAAGCCACGAATAAAATCGCGCACTGTAATTTGACCCGATCGTAGCTGTGATTCCAGAAAAACCTGACGGTTGCTGGCAAGCATTTGCTGCTCGTGAAAAATTTGTCGGTAAGCAGCATGGATGATCACATCGGAGTCGTAGCTGTTCAGATAATTCTCAGCGGTGGGTACCCGAGAATATTCATCACCCGGAATTTCATAGGCTGCTACCCGCTGATTTTGGGAAGATGGTTTATAGGCTAGTAAAGGAATTGACATTAAAAACCTCCTGTAAAAAATGATTTTGGTAGACTTTTGCATGTTCAGCTGAGCCAAAAATGCTGATTAAAAGCTGCCAAGTATATAAATACTCAGATTACATTCCGGTAAGTATTTAGACTTATTCTTTTTTCAATAAGAATCAATTTTTAACAATTTTGAGTTTTTTATTTTTGTCCTTGCCACCAAGGCCACGAGGCTATAACTATTTGGCAAGAAGGATACAGACGTAACTCATCTTCTTTTCCGGGCTCGATCGCTGGTAACTTTAGCGATAATCCCCGACATAAATGACTGAGAGCAATTGCAAAATCTTGATGGTGTCCAGGGGTACCAGCCTGGGCGTGAGCGTACTCATGCACCACCAGCGCCAACCAGTCCGCCGGTTCCACCCGCCCCAAATCGACCAGCAGTGTAGTTGGCTTGGTTTGCAGGTTACAGAGTCCGCAAATGTTATAAGACTGCGCTAGCGGAGCTGCCCAGATTTGAATCTGGGGTCGGCTGGTTTTATGAAAACAATCATCACAGGCTTGTACCAAAGCTTGTAGCTCGGTATTGATCCGATCGATATTTTCACCAATCCAAGTCGCCACTGGCACCCGCCGGACTGGATCGTGCATTACATCAATCATGTCGGGATCGATCGCCAAACTCCGCAAGCCATAAAGGTAATCAAGCCCACGGGTAAAAGGATCGGTACTGGTAGTGATAATCAAGTTCTTAGCCAAAGGCTGAGAAGTATTGGGGAGGCTCCGCATTTTCCGCGATATCAGTGGTCTCATCGACCCGGAACTCGGTGCAAAAAGTAGCAGTACTAAAGCCACCAAAGCGTTTAACAGTGCTAGTCCGCATTCTCAAGTCATCGCTCGGAAAAGAAAATCTTTCGACGGCGTTCATGCTGTCATAGTCAGTGGTTAGGACTAAGCAGTCTTGGTCATCCATTTCGTATTGACCAGCCACCGGCACGATTTCAGCGTAGCCCCGTTCCCGCAGCAAAATACCCTGACGACCAGTAGCATCGCTGGGCACCAGAGCAAAAACGGTGGTACCTTCGTGGTTTTCGTCGGCTTTGTCCCAACCCATCGAACCCTGCCAACTAACGTAAGCACCACCCACAGCCGTTGTGGGATCTTGTTCGTGGATATTACAGATCTCAATAATCCTCGAATCTTCAGCGGGTAAGGCTTCTACGTAGATTTCAGATTCGCCAGATTCAGTGCGTTTGAAGGCTAAATGGTGGGTGGTGCGCTGCGATCGCCATTTGCCGGTACTGTGCTGAAAAAATTCCATTGCATTCATAAAAATCTCGCTTAAAAAAATATTTTTTAAATTCTGAATAATAGCTTCAATTGGATGCTAGCCAAGGTTTCAGATTATGGAGCATTCTCAATTTATCTTAGTTTTAGAAATTTGGCATTTTCTAGAGACTGTCGTTCTTACTCCGTACTCGCAAACTGTATTCTTCAACCTCAGTTTTAATGAGCTGTAGGTTAGAAAGTTTGAGCATTGCTCTTTGAACGGTTCTTTGGCTAATGCCAAGTATCTCGGCAATTGATTTTGTCGAAGTCTCCTGAAACTGTTCACCAAATGGATCGATTGTACGGATGTAATAAAGCACAATCAGCTCAGAGTGCGTAAGCATTTGGGTGAGAGTAACCCATTCATCATTTTTTAAGGCATAGAACTTCATCTGGATTTTTGTTTTGTGGATGCTGGAAATTGCTAAACAGTTTCAGAGCTGTATCCCGAGCTGGATCTTGATTACTCGTTCGATCGCTTTCACATCCCCTGGTGAAATTACCCCAAGCTGATTAGTCAGTCGTTCCTTGGATGCTGTAGTTAACTGGTCAGCCATCGCTTTACTTTCCTGACCATCAATCATCACGATCGCCTCGCTAGGATAGAGCCGACCAGTATTGGTAGTTAAAGGAATCACTTGGACACGATTGAGCGAGGCATTGGCAGCATCATTACTAACGATCACAGCAGGTCGAGTTTTACGAATTTCCCCACCTACCGATGGGTCAAAATCTACCCACCAGACTTCACCCCTCAGCATCTGCAACACTCCCAATCAATCCGTTGCTCCATTCCAATGCTGTTTGCTCCCGCTCCTGATCATTAGCCATGGCTTGGTAAGCAGCTGCAAAATCTTCTTTCAAAACGTGCGGACGAGCTAAACCTTCTAAAAACTGGCTAATTTTTCCTTTGCCAACAACACGATAGAGAGCGTCATAGACCTCTTCATCAATGGTGATCGTCATTTTTTTATGCATGTTTTTTAGTTGTTCGATCGATATCCTAAATTTAACACGTACACGTATGTAAACAATATTACGACGCGCTAAAATCAGGCTAAAAGTATCGATTAGCAAATTGTAAAATTGGCTACTTGTCAAACCCCTTTAACAATCGTTAACATAAGGTATAGAATTCACTGGAGAAAAGAAACAATGAATCTCCCACTAGAACTCAGTATGGAGCAACAGTTCAACCTCAAGATGTACGAGGGACAGGTCAAAGACCTGAGCAGCGAACAAGCTCAGAATTTTTTACTGGAAGTAATGCGCCAACTCATGATCAAAGAAAATGTAATCAAACACCTCATGAAGGGCAGCATAAATATTTAACGAACCATTGGCTTTCACTCTCACCACAAAAATATAGTCCCTGTCCAAAAAGCTTTTGGACAGGGACTTATGCATTCAATGTTACGGATTGTTGCTTTGTTTCTCATAAGCGAGACTCCAGCCATGTTCATCACATATTCTCAGAGATGTAATTTTTTAGTGATAAGGAGAGCTCAATGCTTGACGCTTTTTCTAGATCCGTAGTTTCGGCTGACGCTAGCACCTCTTGCATCAGCGCTGGCGACATTGCTAACCTCAAAGGCTTCATCGCTGCTGGTAACCGCCGTTTGGATGCAGTAAACGCCATTGCTAGTAACGCTAGCTGCATGGTTTCCGACGCAGTTGCCGGTATGATTTGCGAAAACAATGGCTTGATTCAAGCCGGTGGTAATTGCTACCCTAACCGTCGTATGGCTGCTTGCTTACGCGACGCTGAAATCGTTCTTCGTTATGTTACCTATGCTCTTTTGGCTGGTGACGCTTCCGTTCTTGACGATCGTTGCTTAAACGGTTTGAAAGAAACTTACGCAGCATTGGGCGTACCTACTACTTCCACTGTTCGTGCTGTTCAAATCATGAAAGCTCAAGCAGCTGCTCACATCAAAGATCAACCTAGTGAAGCGCTTGCTGGTGCCAAACTACGGAAAATGGGTTCGATCGTAACTGAAGACCGTTGCGCCAGCTTGGTTGCAGAAGCTTCCAGCTACTTCGATCGCGTAATCTCTGCTTTGAGCTAGTCTTTAAAGTCACGATTTTTCCGTAACTATTTAGCACACACTATTTTATCTGGAGATAAAAGCATGAAATCAGTTCTCACTACTGTTATCGCCTCTGCTGATGCAGCTGGCCGTTTTCCTAGCAGCTCTGACTTAGAGTCTGTACAAGGAAGTATCCAACGTGCAGCAGCACGTTTAGAAGCTGCTGAAAAGTTAGCTGCTAACCTCGACGCTGTTGCTAAAGAAGCTTATGATGCTTGCATCAAAAAGTATGCTTACCTGAACAACGCTGGTGAAGCTAACTCTAACGACACTTTCAAAGCAAAGTGCCACCGCGACATCAAACACTACCTACGTTTAGTTCAATATTGCCTAGTTGTAGGTGGTACTGGTCCTCTAGACGAATGGGGTATTGCTGGTCAACGTGAAGTTTATCGCGCTTTGAGCCTACCTACTGCTCCTTACGTTGAAGCTTTAAGCTTTGCTCGTAACCGTGGTTGTGCGCCTCGTGATATGTCTCCTCAAGCTTTGACTGAGTACAACGCTCTTCTTGACTACGCTATCAACTCCTTGTCCTAGTTCGACTACTGGTTAGTTAGAACCCAAGGCCATAGCTGATAAACCTGGAAAATCTTATGATTAAGATCTCCAGGTTTGTTTTTTTTATAAAAAGATTTTATGGATAAGCGCTTTGCGAACATGTTCAATTTGAGTGAGGAGCAAGCCATTACGGTCTTAGATACTCCTCAAGATCAAATTGGTGAAGACGACTCGCGCTACATTGCCGCTTCACACTTAATTAATTACCCTTCGGAAAATTCAATCGATGCTCTAATTCGCGCGGTCTTAAACACCAACCCAGAGCTAGATAACCGGATCGTGCGGCGCAAGTCGATCGAAACCCTCGGACGCTTACAAGCACAAAAAGCCCTACCAGTTATCCGAGACTGCTTGGCCGATGATGACTGCTATACCGTGGAAAATGCCGTGTGGTCGATCGGTGAAATTGGCACCACCGATCCAGCCATATTAGCTGAAATCACCCGGCTGCTGGCCAAGCCTAAACAGAGTTATCGGGTGATTATTCATACTCTGATTAGGCTCGACTATGCCCCTGCCGTGAGCGAAATTCAGAAGTTCGTGGATAGTGAAGATGGTCCGATCGCAAGTGCGGCCATTGCTGCTGTAGGGAGGTTTGCCAAAGACTATAGCCAGATCGAAAAAGTTCTAGCCTTCTTGCAACATCCTCAAGTCTTGGCGCGGCGTTTGTGCATTCAAGATCTCATTGATGCCAAGTATTACGCGGCCATTCCACATATTGCTTACTGCCCCGTATCGATCGTCTTTCGGCTGCGCGGGGTGAGGTTGTTAGTGGATGCTGGCCTGGCCGAAGGGGTTGTTACCTTTGAGGATGTGCAGCCCCATCTAGAAAAAGTGCTGCGCGACCATCCTGAAGATCTAAAGCTGGTGCATAGCTATGGCCAAACCCCGACCCTAGATACCCTCATTCGCGATCTTTATGATGTGGATTTTGGCCGCTGTTATCTGGCTATCCAGCTAATTCTTCAGCATTACGCCAAAGAAGCACCAGCAGCACTGTTTGCCACCTACGAAGCCGAAGCCCATAACGATTACGGCGCTCATTTCCATGTGGTGAAGCTGTTCGGCTGGCTGAAACACGCCCCGGCCTACGATTTAATCGTGGAAGCCTTGTACAACACCCAACCCCAATTCCAAAAGTCCCGGGCTGCCGCTGCGATCGCCCTCGGTGAACTGGGTGATGCCCGCGCAATTCCGGAGCTGAAAAAGAGCTTAGAAGGACGGCTATGGGATTTAAAATACGCTGCGCTGCTGGCTTTAGAAAAACTGGGCGAAAATAGTAGTCGTCAAATAGTAATCAACGACCCAGATTGGCTGGTAAAAGCCAAAGCTATCAGTAATTCTTAAAAATACTTACCCCAAAAATCTTTAAAACATCATGACTCAAGACAACCTATTCGCCCAACTCAAACACCCTAACCCCCATCTGCGCGATCGAGCAATGCTAGAAATCGCCGAAACCCGCGACACCGAAACCATCTCCAAACTAATGAGCGCTCTCGATGACGAAGATGTCGTCTATCGGCGGGCCGCCGTCAAAGCTCTTGGTGTGATTGGTCATGATGCTGTGCCCAGCATTGTAGATGGCATGTTGCACAGCGAAAACATCACCGTCAAAGGCAGCTGCGTAAAGGCTTTAACCCAAGTCGCCATCAACTACCCAGAGTTACCATTTCCGGCAGAGGGTCTTCAGGGTTTAAAGCGATCGATGCAAGACCCCAACCCAGTGGTTTATATTGCGGCGGTGATGACCCTGGGTGAAATTGGCGTAGAAGGTTTAGACATTTTGACAGAGGGTTTAGCCATTACAGACAATCCAGCCTTGGGGGTATCGATCGTCAACGCTTTGGCTTCGGTGGGTGGTGAGCGCAGTGAAGAGGTGCTGAATAAGGTGGTGAATGATGAGTCGGCGGATTCTTATGTGAAGGAAACGGCGATTAGTGCTTTGTCCAGATTGGAGCTGGTGGCCAAGTATAAGCGGGTCGAATAGCTTAATACCATTAAACTTTAATAGTATCAAGTCTTGTGAAATATAGTAATAAAAGGACGACTTGAGGATATTTCTCAAAGTCGTCCTTTTAGATATGAAAAATGAAATGTGTCAGTTAGAAGAAGATTTATGGGTGGAGTATTTAGCGTTTTCCCAAAACTTTTGACGCTCTTGATAGGTCATATGAGAGCGATCGCATATTGTCATAACATCCGATGGAGATTCCGTGTAAGCAACCTCATGCAGGGAGTTCAATTGCTTCTCCGTATCTGCTTTTGATTTCACTGAGGAACTCGACGGCTTGACCGTTTGAAAACCTGAAAGCATAACCCTCCTCGTAGGGACTAATCGTAGTCCAATGAAGTCCTTCCATTTTAACCTTGTCTCGGTAATATGGAATCGCTGATTTTACTGATATTAATAGCAGTACAGATCCATTACTGTCTCCGCTGCAACCAAATTTCAAGCACATTTTAACTGCATACCATATTAACCACAGACCTACTGGAGATGCGCTTCTAGTGTCCTTTGAGAGAGTTTCGAGATTTAGAATTTCAGTGAATTCAGGTATTCCACTTGGCCGAGGGTAAGGATACAAGGCAAATTTTATAATCCCTTGAATCTTGCCCTGATAAGTTAGTTTCACTAGTGCTTCACAATCGAAGTCCGTATTATTCCATAATCTTGTCCAATCGCACTTAAAACCTGGCAATAGTGATATTTCAGTGATGTCACTTTTCTTAGCTTCTTCTAGGTAGGCATCATCTAACAGGTTGTCTTTTACTACTTTTACTCGATAGATAGGAAGGTGACTTTCGGGCATGTAGATTGGCTAGATTGTTAGTAAGACTTGGCTGAGAATACATTCGTAGCCTACTCTTTACATATTCATTAGTACAAAATGTATATACTGTTTTAGCCTAAAAAAACTGTTCCCGGCTTAAAACTGCCAAAAATACCCTAAAATCAGACGAGCCACGCTCAGATTTTTCCCATCTGCATGACTTGTCTTTTGTCTTTAAACAAATTGATTAGCGCTTACAAGAATTACGAGTTCTTAGGCCAATAACTTAATGATACCTGATTCCAATCCTAAAATTTTGACATACTCCCCGGTGTGAACGCACGGGGATTCTTGACACATCATTTCAACTTGCTACCGGAGTAGTCTTACGGTCGATCCGTGTCCGTTTAGAGTCGTGGCAATGCCCTATCCCGACTTTGTTTATATTTTTGGCGGCATTCTCGTCTCGGTCGTGTTCTGTCCCGCAATTAATGCAAAGCACAGAACGGATAGACAGATCCAATTTGCCCCATTTGTAGCCACAATCTGAGCAGATTTGACTAGTCGGCTCCCAACGGCTGATGACGTTGAATTGCCGCCCCAACTTCTCAGACTTTGCCTCACACAGCACCCGAAATTCTCGCCACCCCTGCATACTGATTGCCCGTGCTAGCTTGCGATTCTTGACCATGCCTGACACATTTAAATCTTCCAGCGTGATCACTTGGTTTTCGTGAACGACACGGGTCGATAGCTTGTGCAGAAAGTCTTTGCGGGTGTCGGCAATTTGGTTTTGTAGCTTGGCGATTTGGAGCCGCGTCTTTTCCTGTCGCTTGGAGGCTTTCACCTGACGGGCAAGCTGTTTTTGCTTGCGTCTTAGGCGTTTATCTAAATGGGAATAGTCTGGACTTTTCACCATTTCTCCGTTGCTCATGGCGGCAAAGGTCTTGATACCCAAATCAATGCCGACGCTGTGGTTTTTAGCATCAACTTGAACAAACTCAATCTCTACCACAAAACTGAGGAAATAGCGGTTAGCGGCATCCTTGATCACCGTGACCGATGATGGACTAGATGGTAGTTCTCTAGACCAGATAGGCGATACATCCCCAATCTTGGCGAGATAAACCGAATCACCCTTGATGGAAAAACCGCCAATTCTGAACCGTGCTGATTGCCTGCCAGTCTTTTTCTTGAACCTGGGAGTACCGACTTTTTTCCCTTTCCGCTTGCCCTTGAGCGAGGCGAAAAAGTTCTTGTAGGCGACTCCCAAATCAGCAACAGACTGTTGCAATGGAATATTAGAAACGGTCGCTAACCATTCCCGCTCCTCCGTCTTTTTTGCCTGAGTGATGACCAACTTTTGCAAGTCGTTATTACTGGGCAATTTTTCAGACTGCTTGCAGATAGCCAAGGCATCATTCCAAACTACCCGAACACAACCAAACATCTGAGCTAAACTCTGGCGCTGTTGGTCTGTCGGATAGAATCGGTACTGATATCTTGCTTTCATGTTACTATTGTACAGCAAATAACCCGAAGAACCATGAAGAAAAGACTGGATTTTAGGATTGAAGAATTCGAGTTTGAGATTCTAGAGGAGTACTGCGAGGCTGTAGGCAGAACCAAGACGGACGTACTGAGAGAATTGATTAGAAGCCTCAAGACAAAGAAAAAGCCGTCGTGAACGACGGGGCTTGAATCCCAATTTTTCGGTCAAAAATATGATCTAGATGATTTTGCAGATTTAGAGTCTTTTGCGGATTTTGAATCGAAAATCAAAGAGATCAAGAAGATCTATGCAGCTTATCGTAGAAGGGAAAGACTATGTAAATAGAGTATATATATAATTTAATAGAGAACTATAAGGCTTAATATGCTATGCAGCGGACGGACAAGCCAAGAAGGACAAAAATAAGATCGCACTATTTAAACAGAATTGTTTTAATAGTTTACTTCTTATGGCTAAGATTCATTTCTAGCTCGGTTGTTGGCTACCATCGTTTCTAGCTCGGCAGTACTAACACACCGCCGCTCCGAACAATAAGTCATGATATAAACCCCATTGTTCGATCGCACCGTACTAACCCGCACCCGAAAGTCATTATTAATAAACCAACAGCGTTCTTGGCCCTGGTTATTGTCATAGTCGGTATCGATCGTCAGAATCCCATCTTGGCCAAACCAATAGCGGCTCACCACCGGAATCCGTTCCACATAGCCCTGATTGCGTAACAGCTTACCCGATCGACCACTAGCATCATCCGGCAAATCCACCAGCACCGCTGCCTTATCGGGGTCTTGTTCCTTTTTGTCTTGGTTATCCTGCCACAGAAACCCGCCGCCGCCGCTGGCTTTAGCCGGATCAATACCCTGTTGTTCACATACCGCTAACACTTGGGCATGATTGGCGGCGAGGACTTCGATCGATATATTTGATTCCCCGGATTGATCGGGAGTTACAGCATCAAAGTTATGCACCGTCCGCTGAGTGAACCAAGTTCCTTCACTTTTCTGAAAGAACTCCATCATGGTCTGAGGGACATCTATGTACATAACTAAAAATTTGAAGTTTTTATCATAATAATCCCAAAACAAAAGCCAGCTCTCCATGAGAGCTGGCTTTTAAATCTTAAGTTGGTTAAAGAATTAACCGTTGATGGAAGGAGCCATCAAAGCAACTGGAGTAGCTTCGC
>CAXTSZ010000048.1:19917-27351 GCA_964247125.1 uncultured bacterium | reverse complement strand
GTGCTAATTTGACTAATCGAGATAAACTATTACTTTCGCTAAAATGCAAGTTAGGAGCTAGGCTATATCCTGGTAAGCTCCCTAGGTCGAGGGTGCCAGTGCGATAACCAGCAACTGCTGATTGCACTGAAAATAAGCCATTGGCGTCTGTCGTAATTCGGTTGCCATCATCCATAAAGATGACAGCATTAGGAATGCCTGGTTCGTTGGCCTGTTGTTGACCATCGAAATTTTTATCGATAAACACTCGCCCGATGATAGTGCCTGTGTCGCGGATGAGACCCTGGCGGATGCTTAATAAATGGGTAGCTGGACCATCAGTCACTGTTTGGTTATTGTCGCTGCGCGTGCCGATCAGGGTGGCAATATTGCGACCATTGCCCCGAATAGCATCTGCTTCTAAAGTAACGGCGTAGACCAGATTTATGACCTGCCGAGCAGGAATGACAAATCCAGGTGCACCGACTTGGAAACTAGCAATATGACCTGTTTGACTAACTGCGACTGACACTATCTGATCACCCAGTTGTGCCCGTACTGAATTGCTGCGGAGTAACATGCCGAGGGGTAAAGTATCTCTGACGATCGGATTTTGGATATCGGCATCAGATTTGTTCCGGAGGGTGATTCGATAAACTACTGTATCCCCTGGTTCGGCGGTAGCCCGATCGGCAGTTTTTACGATCTCCACAGGTTGCGTCTCACAGACTCCGACACCCACCAGGCCAACTTTGGCAGCATTAGCGATATTTACTGATACTTCCTTGGTGGCGTTTTCAGTAGTACTCAGTGGCTTACCATCGAGCGAGGTTGCCCGATAACTTAAAATGTTGTTACTCAGAGCAGTGACCTCGATTAAAATGCGCCGTTCACCATAGTTAGAACTTTCTGGTGGTTTGACGATCAAAATGTATTGGCTGCCAACTTGGGTCTGGGCAGTATTGAATAAGAAGTTGTATTTGCCATCCCCGTTAGTTACGAGCGGATAAGGGTTGATATTGGTGGTGTTAGGGGAGATGCCTGCGGGAATGTTGTTGTTAGGAATGTCTGGAAACTCGGTCTGGTCAAGTCGGACGATGGTAGTGGGGTTGAATCGATCGGATGTATTGTATAAAGCTACGCTGTAGCCAGCATAGCTATCTAATCTCTGGCCTTTACAGCCTGTGATGGTGCCGATCGGATCGACGAGCCCATCAGATTTGCTCGTTACAGCTTCAGTTGTGCCCGAGATGAGACTGGCATCTTGATTGGTGCTGTACTCGTACTGAGCTTGGTTGATGACATCGCTAGCTTGAGCTATGCCAGATGGAGCAGAAACCAAGGTAGCAATCACCAAGCCCCCGAAGCAATTTTTTAATAAATATAATTTTGGCCGCAAGGGCTGGCATCTAAACACGGGCATCTTCCTTTAGTATTTGACCGATGGGAGGCTTCGCTGGCGAAATCTCTGCATGTAATTAGCGAACCTGAACTTCGTAACTCAACTTGCTTTGAGACTGGGGGGCGATCGCACCAGTGAAAGACCAGCGGACATTGGTGTAACTGCTTGCCGGAGCTGGTTTTTTGTTTACCAGGGGTTGATTTGTGTAGCTTTTGCCACCATCCGTGCTGAAAGTGAGATTGGTACCTTTAACCACAGTGGCTGAATTGAGAATGTAAGTGGTGCCGGGACGAATTTTCTGATTGACGACTAGTTTATTGATGGATCTATTGCTGATGTTCTGGGCAGCAATGCTGTAGACGATAATATCGCCGGGCTGGGCGTTAGCGATGGGCACCAGCTTAAAGCCTTTCTTGTCGGCTACCTTTTTGGCTTGGGAAAGCTTCAGCTGAATTGGTTGCTTGACAGCTGATTCTTGGGCAAGTACTGGTGGGGTGAATTGGTTGATGATCGGTAAATTACCGCCGATGAGCATTGCGCTAGACAGGGCGATGGTGGTGATAGTTGTAGAAATTAAATGTTTCATGATTGGAATTGTTCCTGGTTATAGATATTTAGAGCTGTGGGCACAGCCCCTCGCACTTAGTATCCCCACAGAGGATCCTAAACTTGCCTTGGGCTAGCGAAATTGCCGTCTAAAGGTAAAAGTACCGCTACCACCAGGCTCGATCGGATTAGTAACTTTGTTGGTATATTTGACCACCGCCGGATCGGTTGCTATCCCCGCTCCGGTGGTGGTTTCATAGGCTATGGTGCTGGTGGGGCCAGTGACTGTTGCGGAGTTGGGTTCATTGGTGGTCATACTAGCCCAGGTGTTCGGACTAGTGCGACCATCCTCAATGACGGTAAAGTTAACAGCACTGAGGGTTTGACTACCGCTGTTGGTGGGGGCGGGGATGGAGATGTTGGTGTAGGTAATCCGGTATTCCAGCAGCTGGTTGATTTCCACTTTTTGCGGTGCTGAGTTGTATGCTCCATTACCGATGGGCTGACCAGCAGAATCTAAGACTCGGAACTCCTTGACCACTTGCATCACACCGGTATAGATTCGATCGATCGTGATGTTTTGAGCTTCACCGTTATCTGGTTTGCTATTGTTGTTGGTATCAATGAAAGCCACCATCTGCACTGGGAATGCTGTAACTGGCTGTGAATTGGCTGGTAGTGCGATCGTCACCGTGTAATTGTGACTGGAGTTAGTGGCTAGCTGGTTTAAGGTCAGAGCCGTGGGGCTACCTGTCGTGGGCGTAAATACCCCATTTTGGTAGGTGAAGCTGGCGGTTGCTGAACTGTTATTAGCATCCTGGAGCGTAATCATAGCGCCATTAGGTAAATCATTAATTTGATTGACTTGCGGGACGATTTTGATATTTTTAGGAAGCTGACTAGTGTTGATTACGGTGTTGATGAAGCTGGCTGTAGTGGGGTGCGCTGCTGATGTGGATTTGTTGGTGAAATCATCATTGTCATTAGTTTGGCCAACTGCTGTGGGCTGATCCTGTGGTCCATTTTTAATACCAGAGGTGGTGATAATTGGGACCCGTAGGTAGCGGCCTGCTCGTAAGCCTAAACCACTACTATTGCCGCTGTCTTCCCCCACAAAAATTGGTGAACGAGGATCATTGTCGGGGGTGGCTGGGTCAATGATGCCGGGATCGATCGCCGGCTGCTGACTGACATCTAGTATTGCTCTGGTGCCATCGGTGTTGTAGTTGCTAGGCGAGTTATCGCCAGATTCGTCGTAAATATTGCGAGAACTGGGGGTAATATCATTCACCGCGTTGGGATTGGCTGGATTAGAACCTAAGACTTGAGCGATATTATAGATTTGAGTTTGGGCAACATCCGTGACCTTTACTTTGATCCCAAAGCCTTGAATGGTTGTACCTCTGGGCATGCGGTAATTCTGGCGAAAGAATCCGACCCGCCTAATATTAGCCACTGTCGCTGTATCTGGAGGGCTAGTAGACCAAGTAATATTGTCTACTCGATCGCTAACACCAAGCGGCGTACTGCTGTAGTAATAAATCGGTGTCCATTCACTGCTAGGAGCAGTTAGTGATACAAATTGGGTTTGTAAAGGAATGGCATCAGCGAGCAAGATGCCCGTTTGCTCTTGACCATCGATCGAGATTTTACGACCAGTCAAATCTGTCGGAGTAACATTACTGATATTCGGTGGGACTGTATCCAGCACTTTCAAAGAAAGTGCAAAACCGATGGTACTGTCGATGTGGTTGAATGGTTGACTGATCGATAAATTGGTAATGGCGAGGGCTTCTGGTACCAGGCCGATATTGAGGACTTGGGAAGATTGAGCTTCCCGGACACCATTGGCTGGCGCGCCATCGATTTCACCAGGAGCGCCATCGTTGTTATCAACGGTGTAAACATCCTCCGGATCGCTGACGCGGGGTTGATTGGGGTTAGCTGTTTTGCCGAGAGTGACTGCCAAAGCACCGTTACCGCCAGTAATTTTGACTATTACTCGGATCTGTAATTTGCCATTGACGGCGATCGGAGTAGACGTGTAGCCGGTTGCTGGGATATCTTGCCATTCTCCATCGAAGTACTGGGCTTTTTGGAAGCTGCCGAGGTTACCAACTTGTGCGCGGTTGGGCACAAAGAATTTGGTAGTATCGTTACCAGTATTTTGGATGTTGAAGTCGTAAAACAGTAAATCGTTGATGGTGGCGGTGTTCACTGTGCCGCCATCAGCACGAATGATGCCATTGGGTGTAATGGTAAGGCCAGCAACTTCTTGGACAGTTACGGAAACGATGTTAGAAGATGTATTGATCGTCGTGTTATTGAACACTGGATCGACATATTCACCAGCTGCTTGGTTGTCGATTTGAGTGGCCGGTCTGGCGATCGCAGCACTGTTGCCGAAGCAACTAATTAATGCCATCAGGAGCGAGCCGTATATGTAGCTATTAGTGTGTTTGGGATATTTCATGAGCAGGTATGCTAGCCACCAGAAGTGTCTGGGCGTAACTGTAAAACGCCAGGTCTAGAGAGAAGAAAGCAGACGCGATCGCGTCTGCTTTCTGAAATGTCTAGTTCACTGTACGTTTGAAGCTAAACGAACCGCTAATGCCAGGAGCAATAACTGTAGTGACTTTATCGATGTACTTAGTGACATCGGTGGCCGCTGTTGTACCAGTCTGATCAACTGAAGTTGTTAAACCATCAATACCCTTGTACAAGCTCACTGCACCGGCTGGATCAACCGCTGAAGTTACAACGTTGCTGGTATCAATGACACCATTCAGGTCTTTGTCTTGTCCCCATGTGTTGCTAGCAGTAGTCCCATCCTCGGTAATTACCAAGTTGGCAGCATTCAAGATGGAGTTGTTGTTACCAACTTGGCCTTCCGAAATATTCTTGTAAGTAATGCGGTACTCAATGATATTTCCAGATGCGGGAGTTTTCAACGTTTGGCTAAAGTTGACATCACCTGGTGCGACTGCTGGGCCAGTGCCTACTAAGATCCGAGATTCTTTGACCAGGCTAATGAAACCTGTGTAAACGCGATCGATGGTTTTGTTGCTAGCTGTGGTTCCAGTAACTGAAAGCTCAGTACCAGCAGCAACGCCAGCAACAGTACCACCCACAAAAGCATTAATTACTACCGGGAAGCCCTTCGCAATATCTGTAGATAGGAGGGTACCAGCGGGTAGATTTACTTCAACTTGGTAATCGACTGTAGCATTTGGAGCGACGCTGTCGATGGTGATAACTGGGTTGGTCGCGCTGATTAGGGCACCGTTGGAGGAGCCACTGTTGTTGGTAGCAGTTGGATCAAACTTAAATCCAGTAGCAGTAACTACATAAGTAACAGACTGACCATTGCTAGTGTAGATTCTGACAGTAGTGCCCGGTGCTAACTTAGTGGTGGCGCTCAAGAACTCTGGTAACAGCGATACATTGGTAGCGGTGGTACCAGTGTTTTTGATGGTGTTAGAGAAACTTACCTTGTCAGGGTCAATGCCAGCAGGATCGTTGGGTTTGGAGCCAGCCGGTACTGCTGATGACTTGTTGGTGTAGTCATAGTTGTTGCTAATTGCACCACCAGCATCTGGACCATCGGCTTGCGGAGCGCCTACTGGACCGTTGAGTAGAGATAGTGGAACTGGTGCTGTGTAAGTGTAAGTGTATTCATTGACTTCACCGGCGAGTCCAGAACCAGTGTTGTTGTTTCTGGTGTCAACATCATAAGTCGCTGCTACCGCTACACCGCTAGCAGTGCCAGCCGTGACGGCTACGGCTAAGCTGGAAGTACTGGTTGTCAGAGGAGTTGTCGCAATTGCATCGAAGTTGTTAGGATTTTGGTCACCAGACTCGTCATAAACGATTACAGCTGGATCGCCACCAGATGTGGTACCAAAAGCTTGAGCGATACTGTCAATAGTATAAGTTCCTGGCGTAGTGACACCAGTGGTTTTGACAGAAAACGCAAAGCTGGGAACGAGAGCGCCGGGAGCAATTACTGCATTTGGATCGCTCACGAAACCAATACGAGTGGCCGCAGCCGTGAAGGTCGTGGACCAGGTAGCAGCGTTCGCTACTTTGTAAGCAGCATTAGTTGAGTTGGTAGAATCAGTAGTGTATACCGCTGTCCAACCAGCTGGGGCAATGGCAGCTGCTGCTAGGGTCGTACCAGCTGGAACTGCGTTAGAAACCAAAATACGCTTGGCGGTAGTACCAGTACCACCCACGTTAATGTCGGTACCAGCCAATGGCGAAGCCGTAATTCCTTCGTTAGTAACGTCAGATGCTTCAACTCTCAAATCTAACTTGTAGCTGATGACATCATCGGTCAAAATTGCTGGAGTATTGTTGTCATTCGTACCAGTGCGCGTAGTCAAGACAGTTGCCAAAGCAATGTTCTTCGCAATGGAACCAACGACTCCCTTAACAACTGCACTAGCTTCGCGTTGACCGTTGGCGGGAGTGCCACCGACTGTGTAAACGTCGTCAAAAGCACCACTGGTATTGAGCAGTTGGTTTTGTTGGTTGCTAGGAGTATTCCCTAAACGAACATCTAGAGAAGTACCAGCACCAGCATTGACAGTAATTGCTACTCTGACCAATACTGTGCCACCAACAGCGACGCTGTTAGGAGTGTCTAAACCGCCCGTTGGCACAGATGACCAGGTGGTGCCGCCATCGGTGCTGTATTCTACACCAGTGGGATTGGAGGTTAAACCAGTATTGACAGTGCCAGGGCCAGTGACGGTGACAACGCTAGGAATGTGGAACTTTGTGACATCATTACCAACGTTGGTAATGTTGTAGTTGTAGTAAAGTTGGTTGCCAGGTGTAATGGCACCGCCAGTGATACCACCACTGGTGACGGTAATACCGGCAATTAGGGCAACGGTTACCTTGACTTCGTTAGAAGTCGCATTGATGGGAGTGCCAGGTTGGTTAGGATCGTCGTAGCTAGCAGTAGCCGTGTTGGAAATTGAAGTTCCTGCTTTGGTGCCATCTGCCAACACTGGTGCTACTAACTGGAAGAGACCACCAGTCATCAAAAGAGTGGCAATGAGCGGACGAGAATATTTCAGCATATTGATATTGTTGTTTACTTTTGCGGGGGAAGAATTCTAGGGTTTAGACTTGTTTACTCAACTAATCGGCTTTGTGCGGATTAGCTTCAAATTTATGATTCACACAAACTCAATCAAAATTACTATGATTTTTTCTTTTTACTAAAGTTCAGTATAAATGTCGAAAAAGTGTTGATACTATCAACAAAATCAAGATATAAATACGGAGTGAAAAATAAAAATACTGCTATTATCCTCAGCCTGGTAAGGACTACAGCTGTTAGTCTACGTATATTTACTTGGGCGGATAATAAAGGTAAAAAATAGTTTTACTTGATTGATCAAGATGCTTGACAATCCATGAAATGAAGTAATTAAACTTTCTATTACTATCTTGAAAGATGTGATCATTGAATTGATCGAAATACTTGACGTTCT
>CAXTSZ010000048.1:1965-19817 GCA_964247125.1 uncultured bacterium | reverse complement strand
CTATTACTATCTTGAAAGATGTGATCATTGAATTGATCGAAATACTTGACGTTCTTTAAATAGCTGCTAGCTAAACCCGAAATACCTATCGAAAAACTATGTCTCCTTGAGCAATATGGTTTTTAACTATTGTTTCAAGCTGCGGCTCATTTGCCACGACGATCTCTATCTAGATAGCTGGTTGTTTATGCATGGTACTAATCTTGACGGCCAGATCGGCGGCTGGTAATGGCTTGCTAAAGAAAAACCCCTGCACTCCGTCACAGCCGACCGATCGCAAGAAATCTAACTGTTCGATTGTTTCTACTCCTTCGGCAATTACCTGCAACTTCAGCTCATGCCCCAGATTAATAATGGTGCGGACAATCCCGGCATCGATCGAATTTGCTGTTAGATCCTTAATAAAAGACCTGTCTACCTTTAAATGATCGAGTGGTAAGTGTTTGAGGGCGGCCAATGAAGAATGACCAGTGCCAAAATCGTCTAAAGATACCTTGATGCCCCGATCGCGTAGTTTTTGTAGTACTTCGATCGTCAAGTTTAGGTCTTGAATCGCGAGGCTTTCGGTAATTTCGACCTCTAAATATTCTGGTGCCAAGCCGCTGCGTTCTAGTGCCCGGAGTACAATCTCGACAAAATCAGGCTGCTGGATTTGTTTGATGGATAGATTTACCGCGATCGGAAAATAGCCGACGGCTTGCTCTTGCCATAGTTTATTTTGGGCGCAGGCCGTATTTAATACCCATGTGCCGATCTGATTGATCAGACCAGTTTCTTCGGCCACTGGGATAAACTCGGCCGGACTAATGCATTGGGCTTGGCCGTCATAGCAGCGAATTAAAGCTTCGACGCCGATCACCCTTTGACTCTTAATGTCAATTTGGGGTTGATAGTGCAGCACAAACTGTTGGGGCTGGTGGGTATCATCTTGGGCCCGACCTCCGCCAGCAGCCCCATCGTTAATGGCCTGATATAAAATATTTTCTAAACGCAGTCGATCGACAACTGTCGAACTAAGTGCCGAGCTATATACATCATAGTGGTTGCGACCTTGTTGCTTGGCTCGGTACAAAGCGGTATGAGCATGTTTGAGTAAGGTGTCGCTATCTTTGCCATCGTAGGGTGCAATCGCAATACCCATGCTGGCGCGCACATAGAGAGTTTTACTATTTAAATATGGAAAAACATTTTCAAATTCAAAGGGCGCGGTGAGAGTCTGGAGGATAGTTTGAGCAATGTGGTGCAGTTCTGCCATATCGTCAAAAGATGACACCAAAAAAGTGAATTCATCACCACCCCAGCGGCCTAATACATCGTAAACAGCGATCGCCTGTTGCAATCTGGCCGTCACCATTTGCAGTAAGCGATCGCCCGTGTCATGTCCCAAAATATCATTGATATTCTTAAATCGATCCAGGTCTAAAAAGATCACTGCTAATAGTTCCCCTCTTTCCTGGGTTTTAGCTAAGGCCAAGGTGATTCGCTGTTGTAGTAGCAAGCGATTGGGCAGCCCCGTCAGCAAATCGTAGTAAGACTGCTGGCGAAACATGCTTTCGATCCGCTGCTGCATAATGCCCGTATATAGATGGACTGTCAGTGCTGTGGCTAGCTGCACGGCTGCTGCTGTCCATTGGGTCGGATTGCCGATTGACCGAAACAATGTGAGACAGCCAATACATTGCTGGCTATAGCGGAGCGGCATAATTAGTAAAGATTGGATGCCTGTCTGTTGGAGAGCAAAGTAGAGCGGTTCTAAAATGGACTGCTGATAGATATCGGCGATCGCATAAACCTGGGCGGGATGGGCTGGGCTATGGTGGTAGATGGCTCTTTGCCACAAGGCATTCTTTTCGATGGCGCCGTTCACTAGCGGTATTGCTGGTTGCTGACCGTAGGTATAGATTTGGGCAACAGAATTAATCGGTTCGGCAATAATGTACAACCGAGCGCCACTGGCCTGAAAGGCTTCGGTTAGTTCTGCTAATATTTGTTGCTCGCTGGCTAAGTGGGGTGCTGGTGCTTGAAATAGACTACTAATGCGCTGGATTAAGCTTTCTTGCTGGTTTTGGAGTTGAGCGCCAGCTACTAGTTCGGCTTGCGCAATCCCGATCGAGATCTGATCGATCAAAATGTGGAGAGTATGTAGTTGTTTTGAATTAAAGCGCTTAACTTGGCGATGTTGACAGGCCAAAAAGCCCCATATTTGCTGCTGATGAACAATTGGTAGCAACAGGCAAGTAAACATGCCCATGGCTTGGAGCGTAGTTGGATCGGTAATCGACTGTTGCTGGCCGCTTATTAATAGCTCGTGTTGGGCTGGCGAGAAGTATGGTGAAATTATTGTAGTGCCCAACATCGCGGGCAACCGCTGGTTTTTAATGGCTTCGGCTACAACTTCTAGTTGGTCATCTTGACCCTGCCGATGAAAATGCACGCCATCGACATCAAGGAATTGGCAAATAGGAGCAGCGATGCTGTTGAGCATTTCTGATAATTCTTGGGCATTCCGAATCTTGCTGATCAATTGATTTAGTAACTGCTCGCTGTCGATTGGTGACTGAATCCAGCTGATTCCATATTCATTCGCCATGGGCCGTCACTGTAAATTGCTGTTCTGGGGAATTGTTGATGGGGCATCTCAATTTGGCGATATGATGAGCCACACCACTGTTTTTACACTCAGAACAATTTGATCTGTCCTGCTGATGAGTATTAATCATCAAATTACCACTCATTAGTGTAACTAATTCGTCCTCAGCCCGGATGTATCTCTGATGCCTGAATCCAGCTTTCCTGAAGAATATTGGCAGCAATTAATTAAGGTGGCTACCACTCCCTCCACCCACATTGATGCGGTAGTCTTGCCCACTGCAGACGAACTGGCCACCGTCGTGCAAGAAGCAACTAGCCGTCAGCAAAAAATCTTGATTGCTGGTCAGGGTAGTAAGCTGGGCTGGGGTGGCCTGGTCGATCAGCCAACTTTACTGGTGGGTACCAAGAATCTCGATCGATTGATTGATCATGCTGTTGGTGACCTGACTGTCACAGTGGAAGCGGGCTTTTCTTTCCAGTTGCTTCAGAATCAGCTCGCTACTGCTGGCCAATTTTTACCAATAGATCCGCTGTTTTCCGATCGCGCAACCATTGGCGGCCTGATTGCCACGGCTGATACTGGTTCTGGGCGGCACCGTTATGGTGGTGTGCGAGATTTGCTGTTGGGTATTAGTTGGGTGCGCCCGGATGGGGCGATCGCTAAAGCTGGTGGTCGGGTGGTGAAAAACGTGGCGGGTTACGACCTGATGAAACTATTCACTGGCTCCTATGGCACCTTAGGAATTCTCCAACAGGTCACCATGCGCGTTTATCCACTGCCCATCGCGGCTGGTTCGGTTTGGATAACGGGCAGTGCGCTGACTGACTTAATTGGTCGATTGGGCGCTAGCACCCTTACGCCTACTGCATTGGATTTAATTAGTGCTAATCTGGCTCAAAAACTGGGTTTGGGTGAGCAAATGGGTGTGCTTGCTCGGTTTCAAACTATCCCCGAGAGTATCAGTGTCCAGAGCCAAAAATTAGCTGATCTAGCGGCGAGCTTAGGCTTAACTAGCCAGCAGTTGGTGGATGAACAAGAAGATAAAATTTGGCGACAAGTGCGATCGCTAGTGATGGCAAAACCGATTACGGCCAAGATTGGCGTGCGAGCGACGGCCGCTGTTGAAGTATTAACCAATTTCAGCAGTCGGACTAATGGCTGGGGGGTGATTCATGTGGGCAGTGGCCTTGGTTTAATTGGTGGCGATGAGCCAACTTGGTTATTGCCCTTGCGTCAGCAATGCGTCCAAGCTGGTGGTTTTTTGTCGGTATTGACAGCGCCTATCGCTACTAAACAACAAATAGAAGTTTGGGGCTATCAAGGTTCAGCGGTGCAGATTATGCGGCAGCTGCGCCAGCAGTTTGATCCCCAATCGCTCTTCAACCCCAGCAAGTTTTTCACTTAGAATAAGTACCATGCCCGAAATTTCTGAATGCCCTGGTTTTGACTTACATCATCCCCCCGATCCGCAACTCATTGATGCTTGCGTGCATTGTGGTTTCTGTTTGTCTACCTGTCCTAGTTATCGGGTCCTTGGTACCGAAATGGATTCGCCCCGTGGGCGGATCTATATGATGGATGCTGTTAATAAAGGTGAAATCCCCCTTTCACCCACCGTGGCTGCTCATTTCGATACTTGCTTGGGGTGCTTGGCCTGTGTGACGACTTGTCCCTCGGGGGTGCGCTACGATCAGCTGATTGAGTCCATGCGACCGCAGATTGAGCGCCGTCACCAACGTCCTTTGGTAGAACGGCTCTATCGCCAGTTTATTTTTGGACTTTTTCCTTATCCCGATCGCCTACGCCTCTTATTATTTCCGTTGGTGGTTTACCAAAAATCTGGCCTCCAGCAGTTGGTGCGCAGAACTGGTCTGCTGCCACAGGTGTCACCCCATCTGGCGAGTATGGAGGGTAATTTACCCAGTTTAAACTTTACTGATCTAAATCCTAGTTATCCAACCAGCATTCCAGCCCAGGGCAAGACTCGCTATCGAGTGGGTATGATTCTGGGCTGTGTTCAAAAGTTGTTCTTCGATCGAGTTAATCAAGCCACCATCCGGGTGCTCACGGCCAACGGCTGCGCGGTAATTATTCCGCCCAGTCAGGGCTGTTGCGCGGCATTGCCCCAGCACCAAGGCCAGACCAGTCAAGCGGAGGCCATGGCCAAACAGATGATTGATAGTTTTCAGGGCTATGAGCTAGATGCCGTGATTATTAATGCGGCTGGCTGTGGCCACACCCTGAAAGAATACGGCCACATGCTAGCCGATGACTCTGCCTATGCCATCCCGGCTCAAGAATTTGCCGAGCGAGTTAAAGATATCCAGGAATTTTTAGCCAGTATTGAATTGGTAACGCCGTTGCAAGCAATTACCGATCAGCCGCTGACGGTGGTTTATCAAGATGCTTGCCATTTGCTGCACGGCCAGAAAATTAGTGCCCAGCCCCGTGAACTCTTGCGCCGGATTCCGCAGCTGCAGCTGAAAGAGCCAGTGGACGCGGGGTTATGCTGTGGCAGTGCTGGTATTTACAACATGCTGCAACCGGAGGTGGCAGAGGAGTTGGGACAACAGAAGGTCGCTAATTTACTCAACACTGGTGCCAGCCTGATTGCCTCCGCAAATCCGGGTTGTAGCCTCCAAATTAGTAAACACTTGGCGGCTGCCGGCCAAACAGTGCCAGTTTATCACCCGATCGAACTTCTGGATCTGGCTATTCGTGGTGAGCAGCTTATTCTTTGATCGGCGGCAGCGGGTAGTTGGGTGGGCGTAAGACCCCAAACTTAGATTGTTGCAGTTGATATTGGCCGCCCAGGGGCAGTAGCCAAATAATGACTATTAGCCAATGGAGTAAAACTGTCAACCAAAGAGAGGCTGTCAAAACGTAAGTTAGGATACAGGATAGCTCTAAGAGAATGGCCAGGACGAGAAAGTGGCGTTCTTTAAACCAAGGGTGCCAGCGGCGATATCCAATGATGTATCGAGCGCTGGCCATTAGCCAGGCGGCACTAATCCAAATCCCTCTGGTTTGGCTGGTCATTGTCTCCGATCGCAGCGGTACCAAGCAAACTCGCCAAATTAGCTCTTCCAAAATTATCCAAGCTAACAGTATCAACATCAGTTTGATGGCCTGTCGATTATTGCGCAGCTTCAGTCCAGAGCGATATAGTTCTAAGCTCCACCACACTTGGATTGGCTCAAAATTGACAAAGGTATTGACCAAGCCAGAGGGGATGGTAACTAGGCAGTACCCACAGAATAATGCCCAAGTAATGAGTAGATCTTGACCACTCGGTACGGTAGCCACCGCGATCCATAGTCGATAGAGAATCGTTGATAATATCAGCAATGAACTATTCCTGGTACTGCTATAGGACTGCTTGGATATGGTGATATTTAACCATAAATCTATTTACTTAGACAATCAATCGACCACTGCCGTAGACGAAAGAGTCTTGGCCGTAATGCTGCCCTATTTTAGACAGCATTTTGGTAATTCGGCTAGTGGTAATCATCTTTACGGCTGGTCAGCATCAGCAGCTGTAGAATTGGCTAGGGCGCAGGTCGCGCTGGCCATTGGTGCCCACCCGGCGGATATTATTTTTACCAGCGGGGCCACTGAAGCTAATAATTTGGCAATTAAAGGCATCGCTGAAGCTTATCTGTCTAAAGGGCGGCACCTGATTACGGTGCAAACTGAACATCGCTCGATCTTAGAACCCTGCCAATATTTAGAGAAACTAGGTTTTAATGTCACCTACTTATCGGTAAATGAAGATGGCTTGCTCACCACCGATCAACTGCAAGCAGCGCTTCGTCCCGATACAATTCTCGTGTCGGTGATGGTGGCTAATAATGAAATTGGCGTGTTGCAGCCGATCGCCCAACTGGCGGCGATCTGTCGGCAGCACCAGATTATTTTTCACACCGATGCGGCACAAGGCGTAGGTAAAATCCCGATCGATGTGCAAAAATGCCCGGTAGATTTGTTGTCTATTACTGGGCACAAAGTTTATGGGCCACAAGGTATCGGGGCTCTATATCTGCGACCTACTGTTCGTCTGGTGCCGCAGAGCAGTGGTGGTGGTCAAGAGCGGGGTCTGCGGGCGGGGACATTGCCCACGGCTCAAATTGTCGGACTGGGTCAAGCGATCGAACTAGCTGTGCAAGAGCAAGTTGCCACCGCGCAGCGCTTACTGGTTTTGCGAAATTACTTATGGCAACAACTGCAACAGCTCCCCGATATTCAGCTCAATGGGGATGCGGTGCAACGGTTGCCCGATAACTTGAATGTTAGTTTTGCCGGGGTATCCACTAATGAGTTGCTGCGCGAGTTGCAGCCAATCGTGGCTCTTTCTGCTGGTTCGGCCTGCAGCTCTGGGCGGGCTTCGCATGTTTTGCGGGCGCTGGGTCGGTCGCCTACTATGGCTAGTTTGCGCTTTAGTTTGGGGAAATCTACGACTCCTGAGGAGATTGAGCAGGTAGCCACTGCTGTCCAACAAGCGGTCAAAATTTTGCGTAGTTAGGGACACCATGCGATCGACAGAATTCGGGGTATAATAATTGCCATGAGCAGTAATATCTACTAGCGGCATGAATGATCGTGTGAGTATTCAATCGATCAACAGCTAAGGCTAGCAGTAGTAAAGCTTCTGCCCCAGCTAAATTTTTCACTTTTGTTAATTTCTCTTCAGTCTCTGGCGTAAATGGCTTAAGTTTTTTGGGCGGCTTTACGCCAGTAAATAGATTGTTGGTTATTGCACGAGCTGTGTAGAAATCGATAGATACTGCCTCTTAATCAATCATTTTCTTGAAATACATAAGGAAATAGCACTGATATTCTCATCAGACCCTTTATCGACTGCCCGTCCATCGTTATGGAACGAAGCGAGTGTCGATCGCCATTTATTTACATTTAATCCAGCACCGGGCACAGTTTTCTTCATGCCCAAGTTTGCTGCATATTTTTGAGGAAACTTAATGCCAAAGCAAATAATCATCGCTGAACAGCATCGGATTGGAGCCGTATTTTCAGAAGATCAAATTCAAGAGATCATTGTTTCCACTGGTCAGCATCAGGTTTGTGACATCTATTTGGGGGTGGTCGAAAATATTTTGCAAGGCATTGATGCTGCTTTTGTGAATATTGGTGATCCATCCCGCAACGGTTTCATCCATGTTACCGATTTGGGACCTTTGCGCTTGCGGCGCAGTGCTGGCGCCATTACTGATCTGTTGGCACCACAGCAAAAGGTGTTGACTCAGATTATGAAGGAGCCAACTGGTAATAAAGGCCCGCGCCTGACCGGCAATATCAGTTTGCCGGGACGCTATGTGGTGCTAATGCCCTACGGCAAAGGTGTGAATTTGTCCCGGCGGGTCAATAGTGAAGCCGAACGTAACCGCCTGCGAGCTTTAGCCGTACTGATTAAGCCTGCTGGGATGGGCTTGCTGGTGCGCACAGAGGCGGAAGGTAAGGCCGAAGAAGCAATTATTGAAGATTTGGAACAGCTCCAACGTCAGTGGGAAGCTGTGCAACAGGATGCTACTTCCACTCGCGCTCCGGCGTTGCTCTACCGCGATGATGATTTTATTCAAAGAGTGTTGCGGGATACTTATTCTTCGGATGTCAACCGCATTGTCGTGGATTCACCCCACGGTATTAAGCGAGTAAAGCAATATTTAGTCGGTTGGAGTGGTGGTCGGGTGCCAGATGGAGTGCTGATCGATCACCATCGTGAACGCCAGCCAATTCTAGATTATTTCCGGGTCAACTCGGCGATTAAAGAGGCATTGAAGCCCAGAGTAGATCTACCTTCTGGTGGCTATATTATTATTGAACCCACCGAAGCCCTCACGGTGATTGATGTGAACTCCGGTTCCTTCACCCGCTCTAATTCCTCGCGCGAAACTGTTTTGTGGACGAACTGCGAAGCTGCTACCGAAATTGCCAGACAGCTACGCCTGCGCAATCTGGCTGGGGTGATTGTGGTGGACTTTATTGATATGGACTATCGTAAAGACAAGCTGCAAGTCCTAGAGCATTTTGATCGGCAACTGCGTGCCGATAAAGCACGTCCCCAAATTTCTCAGCTATCGGAGCTAGGTTTGGTGGAACTGACTCGCAAGCGTCAGGGTCAGAACCTTTATGAGCTGTTTGGTCAGACCTGTAACCAATGTGGGGGCTTGGGTCACATGGTGCAATTACCCGGTGAGCCAGCGCAGAGTCTGCACAATCCCGATCGGTTCGATCGCAGTGAGCGGTCAGAGCGGTCGATCGTATTGCCAGAGTTACCTGTTGTGCAGCGGAGCTGGGATCAACCAAATGAGCCTTTCGATCAGGTTGGCGAAGAAGATGAAAACTTTAATTTAGTCAATCATCCTAGCTACCAAGAACGCAGTCGTCTAGACAAAAAACGGCGACGGCGGAATGAGCGGACTGTCGAAGCACCAATGCGGGAAGAAACAGAGCGACCGGTGCCGCGTATTGCGATCGGTGTGGTTCCCAGCGCGTCTCCTCCACCGATTCCTGACGAACAGCCTCCCGCTGTGGACGTAGAAGAACAGCTCACTAAGCCTCCCCAAAATAAACCGACCAGAGCACCGATTGAGCCGCCGGAGCGGCTGTCAGTGGCCATGTCTGATCTGGAAAAAGAAGCCTATGCTTGGATGGGCGTTTCGCCTCTGATTAAGCTGGAACAAGAGGTGCGCAATCCGCGCACGGCAATTGTGACGATTGTGCCTCTGGGGACTGTGCTAGAGCCATTTGTGGCAACAACTCCGATACCGATGGCCACTGTTGATGCGATCGAAACCCTGGGTTTGGCCGAACCAATTCCTCAGCCAGTAATTTTCGCGGAGATGGAAGAGCCAGTGAGCAATAGCTTGCTGGAGCTACCAGCCGTCGCACCAGCAGAAATTTCTATTGCTGAAGATGCTGGCGCTGAGCTAGCTGCTGGTCGGCGGCGACGGCGCTCTTCGGCCGTTATTGACTAACCTAAACGCGCTAGCTTTTGTCTGGCCTCAGCCATCGCTTGACCGCGATGGCTGATTTGTTTTTTTTGTACGGGCGACATTTGGGCAAAAGAACAGCCCTGGGCTGGTACATAGAAAATCGGGTCGTAGCCGAACCCGCCGACCCCAGTGGGGGCTAGTAAAATTTCTCCCCGACAGATGCCAGTGCTTTCGATCACAACCTGGCCATCTGGTTGAGCAATGGCGATCGCACAAACAAACTGTGCTTGGCGGTTACGCTCATCGGCTAGTTCTGTCAATAATCTGGCAATACGACCTGTATCCGTATCGCTATACCGGGCTGAATAAATTCCCGGTGCCCCACCCAGGGCATCGACGGCCAGACCGGAATCATCAGCGATCGACCATTTGCCAGTGGCCAAGGCTGTCTGACTGGCTTTTAGGCCAGCATTCTCCCGAAAAGTGCTGCCAGTTTCGATGATATCTAACTCTGCTGGCTTGAGACTTAATTGCCATCCAGTTTCTAGCAAATAAGCCTGCATTTCGGCCAGCTTACCCGGATTGCCAGTAGCCACTACTAATTCTTTCATGTTGTTACAGTTGCGAAAGTTTGTATTTTTCTGCAAGTTTTTTGGAACTTATCTAGCCTAGAATACTTCAAACAAATTATCGGTCAACTTGTTTATTAACCCAATGATCACCTCCTTCTGCTGTTTATTACGATCTCGTACTGTCTTGATTTGTCTGGCCATGATCGTTGGTGTGGGGCCAGTGGGGAATCTGACCACCCGCGCTGAAGCAGTTCCACAACGTTCGGCTCAGTCGGCGGTCAATGAAGGTATTAGCAACCCCGAGCTGAAAAAGTATGCTAAAGCCCTCATTGAAATTGAACCACTACGAATTTCCGCTTTAGAGACAATTAGTCAAAAAATGGCTGGTAATTTGCCGAATTTGATGTGTCATCAGCCAGAGAGTATGAGTAGTTTACCGATCGATGCCCGGAAGGTGTTTGTGAATTATTGCAACCAATCCCAGGCCATTGCCCAGCGTTATGGCTTGGGCATTGAAAGGTTTAATGAAATTACTAGTATGGTTTTGTCCAACCCTCGGTTGCAAGGTCGTTTGCAGCGGCAGGTGACCTGTCTCCAAGATGGTAGCTGTTAATGGGCTCCAGCCCATAGCTAGCTTGGATTATTACTAGCGGGTAAGGATAGTGCGGGCTGAAAAACCTGGAGATCGAACCAGAACGTGGTGCCCACCCCTTCCTCGCTGATCAGATTGATCTGGCTGTGATGCTTGTCCATGATATTTCGGACGATCGATAGTCCCAGACCAGTGCCTTCCAAAGTATGCACCCGATTTTCCACTCGGAAAAATCGCTCGAAAATAGCTCCTTGGTCTGCGGGGGCAATGCCAATGCCCGTATCGGAAATCTCTACGCGCACTAGTGGCGGGGTGGCGGTTTTGTCTATGACATAAGTCCGAATGGCAATTTGGTCACCGCTATGGGTGAACTTCAACGCATTACCCACCAAGTTGGTAAAGACCTGTAGTAACAGGTCGTAATTGCCCAAGATCGGCGGTAGCTGTGGTTCAATTTCTTGAATGATTTCAATGCCCTTGTCGCGGGCATTTAAGCGGTGCGTGCGCAGAGTTTGATCGATCGCCTGAAACATTTCGACGGCTTCAAAGTTATAAACCCTAGAAGATTCTAGTTTGGAGAGATCTAAGACATCATTGACTAGTCTGGTCAACCTGTCGGTTTCCCGATTGGCTGTGTCCAAGAATTCCTTGCGCTCTTCTTCGCTCAGATCTTCACCATACTCGTGCAAGGTTTCAATAAAAGACTTAATGTTGAACAGTGGTGTCCGCAGTTCGTGAGATACATTGCTAATGAACTGACTTTTGGCTTCATTTAGTTCTACTTCTCTAGTGATATCTTGGATGGTCATGGCCACCCGTTGCCCGAGTACTTTGGTCAGTAAAATGCGCAGATTGCGGCTCACTGGCTGGGCAGACAATACCCGAAACTCGCCGCTCTCCAATTCACCATTGACAATTTGTTGTAAAGGACCTGTTAGCTCTGCCGATACACTGGCGGGTAAAATATCGGAAATGCAGGTACCGACTACTTCCGACTCCCAGCCAAAGAAGCGGCGCGCGGTTAGATTGGCCAGTACAATATGCAGGTCTTTATCAATTAAAACGGCGCCATCGGCAATGGTCGATACTAACGTATCGAGCTTGGCTTTCTCGGTAGTTAATTCTTCAATATTTTGTTCTTCATAAATCTCTAGCTTTTCGGCCATTTCGTTAAAGCTACCAATTAGTTCTCCTAGTTCACCACCCAATGGTAGGTCAATCCGTTGTTTGAAATTACCTGCGGCAATATTTTTTACTCCCGATAGGAGTTCTTTGATGGGTTGGGTAATTTGTAAGGCATTGAAAACTGCTCCTAAAATTACCATCACCCAAATAGAAACAAATACGGCGATCGTCACATCCCGAGTCAAACCTGATGATGCTACGACGGTGGGGTTCGGATTGATCCCTAGTGCCAATACACCCAGTGATTTACCCTCGAAAACTACGGGCACAAAAATATCGGTGACGACCCCATTCGGGGTGCGGTGTTGCCTGGTCAGAATGGGATCTTCCCCCTCGTGCTGCTCTGGAATTTGAATCCGCCGTTCAATCATCAGCGAGTTTTGCACTTCTGACTCCGAAAAGGGAATGCCTAAGCGGATAGTACCCGTCTGGTCGGCATACAGAATGTAGCGCAGGCTGGAAGTGGTTTTATAAAACTGGTTAGAAAATCTGGCGAACTCGGTTAAGTCACTTTGGGCGAGCTGGGGGGCGACATTAGCTGCTAACAGTAGTCCCAAGTCTCGCCCAAAACGGGTATCACTCATTCTGGCATCTACTTGAATGGTATTGACTGCCCAGAATGTCACCCCACTGACAATGAGGGATACTACCAACGTTGCTGCTGCCATCAGCTTGGTTTGGAGGGTGAACTCTGTCCACCAGTTAGCAATTACTTCTCGAAATCTTTGAAGGCCAGCAAACATCGCTTCTATACAGGTAGCAGACTTTTCTCAGTATACCTCTGATGTTCGGTCATCGAGTTGGGACTAATTGTTCGAACTCGCACCTTAATCATGAGCGGCTAAAGCCCTCTGTCCAATATCTCGCCGATAGTACATACCCTCAAATTGCACGGTAGCTACTGCTTGGTAAGCGATGTCGATCGACTGCTGGAAATCGGTGCCAAAAGCGGTTACTCCCAAAACCCTACCGCCATTGGTGACTAACTGCCCCTGATTCATGATGGTACCAGCCTGAAAAATAATGGAGTTGTTCACTGGCGGGGCAATACTGGTAATCGGTTGACCTTTTTGGTAGTTGCCGGGGTAACCACCAGCGGCGACGACTACGCAAGTAGCTACTGCTGGGTACCAGGTGATTGGTAGTAAAGCTGCTAATCGTTGTTCAATACAGCTTTCCATCAAATCTACGAGGGAAGTTTCTAGGAGCGGCAAAATGGCCTGGGTTTCGGGGTCACCAAAGCGACAATTAAACTCCAACACATACGGTTCACCAGTAGGCGTAATCATTAAACCGGCATACAAAATACCGCGATAATCAATGCCTTCTTGCCGGAAGGTGTGCATCATGGGTTCTAATATTTCTTTCTGGATGCGCTGCATTAATTGAGGCGTGCCGATCGGTGCTGGGGCATAGGCTCCCATGCCGCCAGTATTGGCACCAGTGTCTCCATCCCCAATGCGTTTATGGTCTTGGGCCGGTAAGAGGGGGGCAATCGTGAGACCATCGGTGATGGCCAAAACGGAGAGTTCTTCACCAGTTAAGAATTCTTCTACCACTACCACATCAAAGCCTTGGCCGAAGAGTTGATCGATCGCCAGCTCGGCCTCTATCAGGGTTTGAGCGACGATCACTCCCTTGCCACCGGCCAGTCCATCAGCTTTGACTACGATGGGCGCTCCCTGCGCCTGAATATATTCTTTAGCTGCCAGTGCGTCGGTAAAAGTCTGAGACTGGGCGGTGGGCACTCCGGCCTTCAGCATCATTTCTTTTGCCCAAGACTTACTCGATTCGATTCTCGCTCCGGCTTGTGTTGGACCAAAAACCGGAATGCGCTTGTCTTGCAAGTGATCGACAATACCTTTAGCCAAGGGTAGTTCTGGGCCGACGACCACCATTCTGACCCCGTTCGTTTCAATTAAACGGGTAATACCGGCAAAATCGTCGATCTGAAACGATAAATTTTGGCAGCGTTCCAGATTGGCCGTGCCAGCATTGCCCGGTACACACAGTACTTGGGTAACTTGGGGGGATTCGAGCAGCTTCCAGGCGATCGCGTGCTCCCTACCACCACTACCAATAACTAATATTTTCACGCTGGGACATTACCTTGACTGATGGGGTTGCTGGTCTACACCAGCATTCAAGATAAACATCATAAGACTTATTTCGTAATTTGTAGCCTTCTACCAAAATCCGCCCCGTTTGCCATTGGGAAAGATGGTCAGGAAGTTGGTTTTGGCGGTACCCAATTGTTCCTCACTGATCTTTACTCCCCGCAAGTTTGCACCACACAAATTGGCTCCTTGCAAGTTAGTATTACTCAACTGGGCTTCACTCAAATCTGCTCCCCGCAGATCGGCATCTTGCAAGTTAGCATGGCTCAAGAGACTTTTGCTGAAGTTAACTCCCCGTAAGCAGGCTCTGGTAAAGTTGGTCTTCATGAATTTCCCCCCACCCAGATTGGCATTCTGAAGATTAGCCCCACTACAGTTGGTATTTTCTCCGGTAATACCTGGTAAATTGGCTTTAGGTAAATTCAAGCCACTCAAGTCTAAATCATTGAAGGTGCGCTGTCCCCGCTGATAAGCTTTGAGCAAGGCTCCCGCATCCATTTTGGTGATCTCTCGCCGGCGATTAGATACAAATGATTTTTCTGGTAGATCCACCAATGTGGGGTCAAAAGTATTGGGGTTGCCCACCCGATCGCGATTATCCCGAATGGTTTTGGCTAGCTTCTGGACTGGTGAAACTGGGGGTGGGTTTTTAGCTGGTGGCGGTGGTGGTGGTGAGCGATCGACACTATTACTGCTACCACCACCACTATTGGGAACCCCCGACTTCACAAAGGGCTGATCGGCGAGTTCTAAGGCGCGCAATACCTGTTCTGCCGACTGATAGCGGTGTTTGACCGAAGACTCCAGCATCTTGCTGATGATTGGTAGTAATACCGGGCCGATTTGGACATACTTTTGCCACATCATTTCACCAGTGCTAGGATGATTTTCGATATCCTTTGGTGATTTCCCGGTCATCAGATAGATACAGGTAATTCCTAGCGAATAGATATCGCTGGCAAACACTGGTCTCATGACTAGTTGTTCGGGTGGGGCATAGCCCGAAGTCCCGACGGCAAATTGGGTGAAAGCAGTATTGCCAGTGCCCGATTCTTCTTGATCGGCTAGTTTACTTACCTCGTTTTTAACCGCTCCAAAGTCAATTAATACCAGTTTATTATCTTGATCGCGGCGGATAATATTAGCGGGCTTGATATCGCGGTGGATAATTTCTTTGCTATGAACGTACTGAATGATCGGTAAAATTTCTACTAGGAATTTACGGATTTTATCTTCGCTAAATAGCCCTTCCTTGCGAATTTCTTGGTGGAGAGTAATGCCACTGACAAAGTCTTGCACTAAGTAGAAACTTTGACGATCCTCAAAATAGTCGAGCAGACGGGGAATCTGTGGATGGTTACCAATTTTGCCGAGGGTTCTAGCTTCCCGCTCGAACAGCTCTCTGGCCATCCGCAGGAATTTTTCGTGACTATTGCTAGGCCGCAGTTGCTTGAGTACACAAATTGGTTCACCGGGTAGGGACATGTCTAAGGCCACAAAGGTGGCACCAAAGCCCCCCTGCCCCAGGGATTTGGTCACGCGGTAGCGGTTGCGCACCAATAGTCTCGCCCCGCAGGCTTGGCAGAGAAAGGCATCGGCTAGATTTTTCGGTTGAGTACAATCCGGGTTTACGCAGTAGCTCATTGAGCCTCACCAGGTCAAGTGTGCAGGATGGGGAAGTGTCGCAGTTAGACGCAATGGTATGTAGAAGGGCAATAATTGCCCTATCTCATCATATCTCACGGCAATTACTATCTGTATCTATAATGACGCGCTGTGTATTAGCTGGCACAACTAAAATAGCAAATAGTAATTTTGGATAGTCTTGTGGTGGTGTGACTTTAGATATAATTACACCAGCAGCCATGTCACATATACGAAGACGTTGGGCAAGACCAGCTGTCCGTTATATTTTTTGTTAAAAGTAAATGCATATTTCTCTGAACTGGTTAAACGAATTAGTTGAAATTTCCCTCACTCCGTCTGCTTTGGCAGAAGTTCTCACATTGGCTGGGTTTGAGGTGGAGTCGATCGAAGACCGTCGGCTGTGGGCTGATGGGGTTGTTGTTGGCCAAGTAATTAGCCGTGAACCGCATCCTAATGCTGACAAACTGAGTGTTTGTTTGGTGGATATCGGCGACGGGCATCCGCCAGTCCAGATTGTCTGTGGGGCAGCCAATGTCCGAGCTGGAATTTATGTGCCAGTGGCTACAGTTGGTACTTATCTACCGACTATCGACCTCAAGATTAAACCGGCAAAACTGCGCGGCGAAAAATCGGAGGGGATGATTTGTTCTTTGGCCGAAGTTGGTTTAGCCAAGGAGTCGGCAGGCATTCACATTTTTGCAGAAGTGGGTGCCGTCGATGCGCCCAGGGTGGGCAGCGACGTGCGGCCATTACTAGGCTTAGATGATGTGATTTTGGATTTAACATCGACCGCTAACCGGGCAGATGCCCTGAGCATGGTTGGCATTGCGCGTGAAGTCGCAGCGTTAACCGGTGCTGTTATTAACTTACCCACAATCGTGCCAATTCCTCTCGTGAGCGGGAATAAAAATTTGCAAGTGCGGGTTAATCCGCAAGTTTGCCCTGTATACATAGCTACTGTGGTAGACAATATCCAGATTGCCCCAGCGCCCGATTGGTTACAACGCCGTCTGCAAGCTGCTGGAGTTCGATCGATTAACAACGTTGTAGACATTACCAACTATGTCTTGCTGGAATGGGGACAGCCTTTACATGCTTTTGATGCTAGCAAGTTGACGGCGCTCACCGGGAGTGTCGATTATGAAATGGGTGTGCGGTTGGCCGAGCCACCCGCAGTTTTAAAGACCCTGGATGATCAAGAGCGTCAGCTTCATCCTCAGAATTTATTGGTGACAGCGAGCGATCGACCAGTTGCCTTGGCTGGGGTCATGGGTGGCGCTGCCACTGAAGTCTGTGCGACGACGACTAGTATTTTGCTGGAAGCGGCTATTTTTGACTCGGTGGCAATTCGTAAATCTTCTCGCTCTCAAAACTTGCGATCGGAAGCTTCCACTCGTTACGAACGGGGGGTGAATCTGGCGGAGTTAGAATTAGCCAATCAACGGGCTTTAAATTTACTAGTAGAGCTGGCTGGTGGTCAGGTAGTTGCTGAAGCCAAGGCCGATCATCGACCAGATTGGGTTGGTCAACCCCGCACGATCGCTCTGCGTTTGGATCGGTTGAATCAGATCTTAGGACCAACGGTGGGCGAGGAAGAAGTGGGTGAAGTGAGTGCCGCTGATGTCGAAAGAATTCTGACAGCCTTAGGTTGTCAGCTGATGCCAGCTTCTAGTCGGATTGAAAGATTACAAGAAACTTTGGAGCCGATCGAAGTTTTGACATCAGTAGCAGCGGCCAGTCCGCCTACTACTGATGTGTGGGATGTGATTGTGCCTACTTACCGCTATCGCGATCTAGAGCGGGAGATTGATCTGATTGAAGAAGTCGCCCGACTGTATGGTTATGACAAATTTCAAGATACTTTGCCCAGTGAATCGGCGGCGGGCTTTTTATCACTAGATGTGGAACTACTGCGACTAATTCGCTCTAGCTTCCGAGCGGTGGGTTTCAATGAACTGATGCACTACTCCTATGCCCTGAACAAATCTGAGCCTGGGCTATTGGTAGAGATTGCTAACCCGATGTTTGCGGAGTATGCCACCTTGCGATCGGAATTAACTGCGCACTTGATCCAAAGTTTTCAATACAATTTGGAGCAAGGTAATGGCTCGTTATGGGGTTTCGAGATTGGCAAGGTGTTTAGCAAAGACGAATCTGGTCTGATTGAAGCTGACGTACTAGCCGGAATTTGTG
>CAXTSZ010000048.1:0-1865 GCA_964247125.1 uncultured bacterium | reverse complement strand
TTTAGCAAAGACGAATCTGGTCTGATTGAAGCTGACGTACTAGCCGGAATTTGTGGCGGTGATGCCCGTGCCCAACGCTGGACGACCAGCGATAAACCGCAGAATTTAACTTGGTATGAAGCGAAGGGCTTACTAGACAATATTTGGCAGCGCTTAGGGATGCCCGTCGAATACCAGGTGGATCAGAGCAAAGCGCAATTTCATCCAGGGCGGACGGCTTCGCTGTGGCTGCACGGGGAACGGCTGGGACATTTTGGTCAGCTTCATCCTCAACTACGGCAAGAGTTAGACCTGCCCGATGCGGTCTATGCTTTTCAGCTAGATTTGGAGGTGATGCTGGATTATTTATCTAAAGATGAACAGTTGGTGCCGGTGTACCAAAACTTCTCGACTTATCCGGCTTCCGATCGCGATCTGGCTTTCTTTGCGCCCTTGGAAGTATCTTTGGCAGAATTGCAAAAATCCATGTGTCAAGCGGCGGGTGAACTACTCACCGACGTGCGCCTGTTTGATGAATACCGGGGGCAGAATGTCCCGGCTGGTCAGCGTAGTTTGGCGATGCGCCTAGTCTACCGCGCGCTTGATCGCACCCTCAAGGATGAAGATATCGAGCCAGCTCATCAAAAGGTTCGAGATATTTTGGTGGATAAATTCCAAGTAACTTTACGGAGTTAGCTAGCTATGGCGGATCTAGATCGATCGATTAACTCAACTACCAGTGACGCGATCGAGCAGTTTATCCAATCGACTAAAACCAGCGCTTGGAGTTGTCTAGACAAAACCGAAATTCTGACCGGGATGATTGCGCGGCTGCATAATCCTCTGCAAGTGAAGCAAGGCGGGCAACCGTTGTGTGGACCGGCGGTGGTGCTGTTTGAACTGATTCGGAAGCATCCCGCCCGCTATGTCAATCTCTGTCGTGGGCTATTTGAAGAGGGTATTTTCAGTGGCGTGCAACATCCCATTGTGGCTAGTACTCGGCTGCGGCGTAGCTATGGCGATCTCCGAATGGCTCCAGTCGATTGGTTGATATTGGCGACGCTGCGGGATCAGGCTAACTGGTTGGTGCCGATGCATCCCAAAGCACCGTCATTGCTGCGGGATGTGGCGGGCATTACTGCTCCTTGGGATGTGACTTATTGGATCAAAAACTTATTGGGTTATGAGCAAGTGCAGCATTACTACACGCCATGGGGTGGGGAGTTGGCGGCATTTGAGCAAGCCCAGCTAGCGATCGAGCGCGGCGGTATTGCTTTAGCTTTAATTGACCAAGGTTTATTGAACTACAAAGTACCCTGTTTTTCCTACCCAAATCATTGGGTGTCGATTTTGGGCAATATAGAGCTGGGGGGGAAAGCTTGTTTTGATTGCTATAGTTGGGGCCGGCAGATTTCACTGACCGGAGAACTGCGCGAGATCCGGCGGCATTTGTGGGGAATGTCGATCGCCTATGGAACCAGGGGCGTTATCGGGTTAAATTAATGCCGATCATGGCGATCGAACCACAGACATTAACTTTTTTATAGACAAGGCCGCGTCTCTCGGCTATTATTATAGGCTGTGGTCAAAACTTCGCTCCCTGATCGTCAGATCATGGCAGCAAGCAAGGTTGTTTTGGGTGGATACTGAATGGCGATGGCTATTCCAGTCCTAACAAAAAATATACAGCTCTGTCGGTACTCGCTTTCCAGCATAGATTTTTGGTAACAGCTGCTCCCGGAATAATTCCACTAGTGCAGCGATTTCACGAACTCAGTACAGAAGAATAATCCCACAATGAACGCGCCAGCCGGTGGAAGTTCATCACAATGTAGTGTCTCAATAGATAAGGAAGACCTCAACTATGTCGATCGGCATACTTGGCA
>CAXTSZ010000047.1:7368-28157 GCA_964247125.1 uncultured bacterium | reverse complement strand
ATCAATAGTATCATGCTGTTGATCGGCATTGTTGCGACTGCTGTCAGAACGTTTAGTAGCACTAATACTTCAATTTTGGGAACCAGGTAAAGACGGAAGGCGCGCCTCGAAAATACCACAATGCCAGTGCCGAGTCGCAAATAGCGCACCCAAAAGATGACAGTGGCACGAATGGCACGATGGGTGTGCCGTAAAAGTGGTGGACTGTATCCCAGGCGGTGTGCAGCAGCCAGCCAATTCCAATCAAGCGGTAGTCCTTTAATCCCCCGTAGGCAACTCCAGTCATCACAGTACAGAACGCAAATTCCCAGCCCCATAAGCCACCGTTGAGATATGCAGCCCCAGCTCCGGCAATCATCAGGGCACTGAAATTGCGACGGTTTGGCTTCTTAAATAGAGAGCATAGGATCATATAAATTAGAGCCACTACTAACGGTGCAATTAGCTGGATAATTGTTATTTCAGGTCTGGATTGAATTGGCATAGTAGCCTTCTGTATTTTTTTAGTTTGCTGTGACTGGAGCGGGCATCATACCTTGCATAAGGAATATGGACATGGCCTTCTCGACTAACTCTGCCCCTGCTTTTTCCGGCGATCCGGTATCAAATGGTGGAGCGGGATTGTACTCGATCATTAGCTGCGTAATCTTGGCAATTTCTTCATCGCAAAGGATGCTAGCGATCGTTAGACCAAAATCAATACCTGCCGTCACTCCACCACCCGTGATCCGATTGCGATCAATAACTACACGTTCGGTGCCAACCTCAACACCTAATTGGGCGAGTTGGGCGCGTGCCGCCCAGTGAGTCGCTGCTCGATAGCCTTCGAGCAGTCCAGCCTTTGCCAGAAAATGCGATCCGCCGCAGACAGAAGTGATGAATTTAGCAGTACTGCCTTGTTTCCGTAAAAATGCCAATAGCTCTGGATCGTCTTCTACTGCTGGCTGTCCGATACCGCCACCGATACAGATCACATCCAAACGCGGGCAATTTTCAAAGGTAGTATCGGGTAAAACCATCATCCCATCGTCAGTTTTAACTGGATCGAGCGTTTTCCAGATTCTATAAATCTGAACACCAGGTAAGCCGCTAAAAACTTGCTGTGGCCCGATGATGTCTAGCGATGTCATGCCGGGATAAAAGACCAAACCAATGATGTGCAGTTGTGAATCAGTCATAACTCTATTTCCTAGTGCCGATCGCAATGAAGTTGATAATGTCTATACTAAGAGTGAAAACCGATCGCGCCTAGTCCTCGATCGGGTACTCTTTTTGACACTATGGTCAGCTCATTACAACCTTTATTTACATCAATCGACCGAGTAAAAGATGAACGAGATTTGCGATCGGATGTTATCCCCAAAGTTGGTGAGCATTTCGCAGCCACTCGATCGGGTATTTTTTTCTTTGACCAATTATCACAGCTAGATCCTAGTCTTAGGAAGCTGATTAAAGTTGCCCTGTCGATCGAGCTTAATCCCGTCGCCCGTTATCTTACAGAGCGTCACGCACCCGTACACGAAGGATTGGTGACATCGCCCAAAGTTTGGAGCTTAATTTGTCCTCGTCCCGACCACTGGCATGTAATGGCAGGGCCGATTGTCGTGCGCGGTCAACTGGTAGGTGCGGTGGGCTGTACTCGCGATCGATCGATGCCTGCCTTCGACACCCAAAATCTAGCCGATTTGAGTGGAATCTGTTTGCACTTATCGATCTGGGCAGCGCTAACGCGATCTCGTAGTGTTTCCGCCAGCAAATCGTCACCTCAATCTTTCGAAAATGGGCTACTAACAGCGCGTGAATTGCAAATTGTCGAACTAGTTGCTTTGGGGCGCACAAATGCCGAAATTGGGATTGAGTTGTGGATTACAGAGAATTCTGTTAAGCAGGCTCTAAAGCGCATGTTTCGTAAACTTGAAGTCTCCTCTCGTGCCGAAATGGTTGGACAGCTTTTTTCTGGTTATCCAATTCTAGCAACCAAAGAATCTACCTATGAAAGCAAATTTACCACGCATTAGAGTTTGGCAATTATCGGTGCTGGAAGTGTCGTCACGAAAAATATCCCCGCCGGAGTACTAGCGGCAGGAAATCCCTGTCTTGTTATCCGTGAGATTGAAGAATAGCATTCTGCCATACCCAAATTTGCTCCCGTTGAATATCAATTAGCCATTAACGATTGCAATGTAGCGTGAATCCCAAATCTTTTCCTCTACCAGCATGGACTAAAGCGAGCTGGGCGTATTTCTGAGCATGAACGATCAACTCAGCGGCTTCTTCCGCAGAGACCACGCGCAGTAATTTTGCCGGCACGCCCACCATCATCGATCGATCGGCTACATCCTTAGTAACCACCGCCCCCGCCCCAATAATACTACCAGCCCCAATTCTCACACCATCTAAGATGATCGCCCCTATTCCAATTAAGCAGCCTGTTTCGATATGCGCTGAATGAATCACGGCGCGATGTCCGATCGTCACATAATCGGCAATGACCGTAGCAATACCCGGATCGCCATGGATAATTGCCCCATCTTGCACGTTGCTGTAAGCCCCGATTTGAATATTTTCAATGTCGCCACGCACCACCGCTCCATACCAAATACTAGCTTGATCGCCGATAGTCACTCGACCCATGACCGTAGCGTTAGGGGCAATAAAAGCAGCGGCGCTACCATCGACAGGTGGCCAAAAAGAAGTCATGGATCAACAAATATCGAGAATGACTCAAATTCTAGCGCGGTTTACAGATTTATCGATCGGATGCACCGCTAGATATCTGAAGGGCTAGAAACTGCTATACTGAACTCATTCAGCCTGAAATAGTTGAGTCCCAGATTGTTGTTTATGCTCAGGAGGTTGAAATGCTCAGAACCGATGTGATTCAAAAAATAATTAACCAGAAAAAAGCCTTAAGATACTTAGAAATAGGGGTGAATAATGGTGATAACTTTTTTCCGATCGAAATAAGCCAAAAGATCGCCGTCGATCCTAGTTTTGCATTTTCTCCAGAACGAAAAATGGAATGGGATGTCAAGAATCCATGTAACTTAACAGCGCAATATATCAGTTCTACCAGCGATGACTTTTTTGCTCAGGCTGATATATCTGAAAATTTTGATGTGGTTTTTATTGATGGACTGCATACCTATGCCCAATCTTTGCAAGATGTCCTCAACTCCTTAGATAGACTAAATGAAAATGGCGTAATTGTGATGCACGATTGCAAGCCGCCCCATGTAGCTGCGGCCTGTCCGGCTGAGTCTTTAGCAGAAGCTGAAAATATGCAGAAAGACGAAAAAATGAAAACACCGGGATGGACTGGCGAATGGTGTGGTGATGTCTGGAAAACCATTTGCTACTTAAGAAGTCAGCGTCAGGATTTACAAGTATTTGTATTGGATTGTGACTATGGCTTAGGGATAGTTATGAAGGGAAAACCTGACAACAACCTGGAATTAAGTAAAGAAGCATTAGATGCTATGACTTACTCCGAAGTTTTTAATGGAGATGGTCGTTTGCTGAACTTAAAAAATGAAAACTACTTATTTGAATTCTTAGAAACAATTTAATCAAATGTCAGCAGTAGATTTTCCTTAGTGGTTGAATTTCATGAAGATGGCATTGGTCAGCAGTGGCTACAATCCGACACCTCCTCTGTCGAACTCTATTTTAACTCTGCTCCAAGAATACAAATATTACTCCGAAAAAAATGGGCATCAAGTAGATATATTTAATAATCATCATGTCCACCAGGTCATAGATGAAATCAACAGTAATGAATATCACTTTGTTCACTTGCATGATGGTAGATTTGTATTAGATTTTAGTCAAGCACTCCAGCAAAGATTTTGTTTTACTTCTCATGCTGGCCATTTATTGAAATCCCATCAATGGGATGATACATTCCAGCAAGAGTTTCAATCTTACTTAAATGTCCCAGGTATCTTGGCTCTTTCAGCGGTGTCCAAACAGCTTTTTCTAGATGCTGGTTATTCTGGATATCTATCAATACAAGCTAATGGGATTGACACTCAAAAAATCAATCGTCAGGGGCGAGGCAATGGCAAAGCCATCTGCTTAGGCTGGATCCAGCCTCGGAAACAGCAGCGACTGTTGGCAGAAACTTTGGATGGCAAGGTTTCTATGGATTTTGTGGGACCTTTGGATGATCCTCATTTTAGAGAGGGCACAACCACTAAATATCTAGGGGTCTGGAGTTTGTCTCAAGTTTATCGGCGACTTACTGAATATAGTTGTTTGGTTTTAATTAGTAATGGAGAGGTAGCGCCGCTGGTTGTGCTGGAGGCAATGGCTGCTGGTTTAAGTATTGTTGTTTCCGAATCAGCTAGTGCCAACTTACATCTCAAAGATTTTATTAAAGTTTTACCCGATGATATCTTGACCGATACCAACCCTGAAAAACAAAAAATTGTTTGTGAAACAGTTTTAGAATCAATTGAAAATAATCAGTCATATCGGCAAGAAATTGTTACTTATGCCAAAGATAATTTTGATTTTAGCCATATTATTGAAAATTACGATCGCAATGTCAAAGAATTTATTAGCCACCCTATCGGTACTAGCCACCTATAAATAGTAAAGAAGGTTATAGTTCTATGAATTTTTGCAACTTCTCGATCTGCTCAATAGTATTACTCAACACCACCAGTAGATTGAGATCCTGTAAACCTTTGCAACTTTTGCGTTGTCTATTGAACGTTCATAAATATAGTTAGTAGGGAATTATATCGATTGCTCTGCGATCAAACTCTTTTGACAGTGAGACCGGGCATAGTCCCCTTTAATGAATTAAGGCATTGCTTTTTAGCAACTAGGGTTTTTAGCCCAACAAGGAGAGCAAAATATGGCTTTAGAGTCTTGCACGGAAGTTCCAACTCAAATTATTAACACCGACATGCCCGTACTTAAGGAACGGGGACAGCGGGAGGTGTTTTGTGGCTTGACAGGTATCGTCTGGCTACACCGCAAAATGCAGGATGCTTTTTTTCTGGTGGTCGGGTCTCGTACCTGTGCCCATTTGATCCAGTCAGCGGCTGGCGTGATGATTTTTGCGGAGCCGAGATTTGGGACGGCTATTTTGGGCGAACGCGATCTTGCTGGTCTGGCCGATGCTAATGATGAGCTTGATCGCATTGTCGATCAGCTGTTGGCGCGTCGTCCCGATATTGGCACGCTCTTTTTGGTGGGATCGTGTCCTTCAGAAGTAATTAAACTAGATTTGGCTAAAGCCGCTGAACGTCTGGGTCAGCGCTTCTTTCCCAAAGTGCGGATTTTGAATTATTCGGGCAGTGGGATTGAAACCACTTTCACTCAAGGTGAAGATGCCTGTTTAGGAGCGATGATCCCCGTATTGCCCAGCAGTGATGAACCCGGTCTGATGATTGTCGGGAGTTTAGCCGACGTCGTTGAAGACCAGTTTCAACGGCTATTTGATAAGTTAGGCATTGGACCAGTTTACTTTTTCCCGCCCCGTCGGGCAGCCAAATTACCCCCGATCGGCAAAGGTACAAAGTTATTGCTAGCACAGCCCTTTTTAAGTGAAAGTGTTCGATCGCTCATTCAACGCGGTGGCACCCTTTTACCCTCGCCTTATCCTTTGGGGATCGAAGGAACGACGGCTTGGTTACGCGCTGCGGCTAATGCTTGGCATGTTGATGAGACTTGCTTTGAAGAAGCGATCGCCCCAGTAGTAGCCCGGGCACAGATCGGCTTAGAACGTTATCGTCAATTCCTGAACGGCCGCAAGGTATTCCTGTTTCCGGACTCTCAACTAGAAATCCCGTTGGCGCGGTTTCTGTCCCGTGAATGTGGCATGGAATTAGTGGAAGTTGGTATGCCCTATATCGATCGCCTCTTAATGGATAGCGAAATTGCTCTATTACCGGCAGGCACAGCGCTATCGGAAGGCCAAGATGTTGAAAAGCAGCTCGATCGCTGTCGGGCAGCTCGCCCTGATCTCACTGTCTGTGGTTTGGGACTAGCGAATCCTCTCGAAGCGGCAGGCATGGCCACCAAATGGTCGATCGAGTTAGTGTTTTCACCAATTCAGGGTTATGACCAAGCTGCTGACCTAGCTGAATTGTTTGCGCGTCCCCTGGAAAGACGTAAACGTCTGACAGTTTAATTTGCCCTAAACTTTTTACCGATTACTAAAACTATGGAATTGACTCTGTGGACTTATGAAGGACCGCCGCATGTGGGGGCGATGCGCATTGCGACTGCGATGGAAGGCGTACATTATGTACTTCATGCCCCTCAAGGTGATACTTACGCCGATCTACTGTTTACGATGATTGAACGGCGGGATAAACGACCGCCCGTTACTTACACCACTTTTCAAGCTCGCGATCTGGGTGGTGATACGGCTGAGATGGTCAAAACATCAGTGCGTGATGCCTATGAAAGGTTTAAGCCACAGGTGATGCTGGTTGGCGAAAGCTGCACCGCCGAACTAATCCAAGATCAACCGGGTTCCCTCGCCAAGAGTATGGGTCTGCCGATCCCGGTAGTGAGTCTAGATTTACCGGCCTATTCCAAAAAAGAAAATTGGGGTGCTAGTGAAACGCTATACCATTTAGTCCGCACGCTGCTATTACCGCTGGTACCTGCTCCGAATACACCGCGCCCAGCCCGCGATCCTAGCGTTCGTCCAAAAGCGAACCTCATTGGTCCTACGGCCTTGGGCTTTCGTTGTCGCGATGACATCCGGGAAGTAATCAAGTTGCTGGCCGAGATCGGGGTAGATGTGAACGTTATTGCACCGATGGGATCGACGCCCGCAGACTTGCTGCGGATTCCAGATGCCGATTTTAATATTTGCCTCTATCCTGAAATTGCTCTCACCACCTGTACTTGGCTGACCCGCAGCTTTGGACAGCCCACTGTCAAAACTGTGCCCATTGGGGTGGGGGCTACCCGGGACTTTATTGCCGAAATTGGTAAAGTTGCGGATATTGATGTCAGTGCGGCCTTGGCTCGATCGCAAGCCGACACCCTCGGGGCTTGGGATGCGGCGCGGGTCTCATCAGCCGCCGAAGCTAGTGCTTCCCGGCTACCTTGGTACTCCAAATCGGTGGATTCCACTTATCTCACTGGCAAGCGTGTTTTCATCTTTGGTGATGCGACCCATGTGCTAGCCGCCGCGCGGATTGCTACCGAGGAATTGGGATTTACCCTGGTGGGTATTGGCACCTATAGCCGCGAATTTGCCCGAGAGGTGCGGGAAGTAGCCAAGCAGCATGGACTAGAAGCCGTGATTAGTGATGATTATTTGGCGGTGGAAGCCAAGGTCGCCGAATCTGCGCCCGAACTAGTTCTGGGCACTCAGATGGAACGACATATCTCTAAGCGTCTGGGTATTCCTTGCGCAGTAATTTCGGCTCCCATTCATGTTCAAGATGTTCCTGCCCGGTACTCACCCCAAATGGGTTGGGAAGGAGCAAACGTAATTTTTGATGACTGGGTACATCCCTTGATGATGGGTCTAGAGGAACATTTAATCGGCATGTTCCGCGAAGACTTTGAGTTTGGGGAAGGACATATGAGCCATTTACATAGTGCGACTCATCGCGAGAGCGCTAGTGAATTGCCAGCCAATGAGCCGAATACCTCGGGTGATGCCACCACAGCGGTATTGACTCCTGTTGCTAATCCTGCTGCTATGTTAGGTACAACATGGACTGCTGATGGTAAAGCAGAGTTGGAAAAGATTCCCTTCTTTGTCCGGGGTAAAATCAAGCGTAACACTGAGAAATTTGCGATCGATCGAGGCATCACTTCAATCACTGTCGAAACTCTCTACGATGCGAAAGCCCAAATCGGTAAGTAATTCATTTTTATATAGGAGTTTATTATGGTAGTTTCCAGCGTTCATCCCCCATCAATTACTAAGTGTGAAGACGGCGAAGGGAGTCTTCAGGTGCATCAAGACCCCGGCATGAATATTGAAGGGGCTTTGGTTATCGCGGTCTATGGTAAAGGCGGCATCGGTAAATCCACGACTTCCTCTAATCTATCGGCAGCTTTTTCCCATTTGGGCAAGCGGGTGCTGCAAATTGGTTGTGACCCCAAGCACGATAGTACCTTTACTCTGACTAAGAAAATGGTGCCCACGGTCATCGATATCTTAGAAACCGTTGATTTCCATTCCGAAGAACTAAAGCCCGAAGACTTTATGTTTGAAGGCTATAACGGTGTGATGTGCATCGAAGCGGGTGGTCCACCCGCTGGTACCGGTTGCGGTGGCTATGTTACCGGTCAAACCGTCAAACTCCTCAAAGAACACCATCTACTCGAAGATACTGATGTGGTGATTTTCGATGTGTTGGGTGACGTGGTTTGTGGTGGCTTCGCGGCTCCTTTGCAACATGCTCATTATTGTCTAATCGTTACTGCTAACGATTTTGACTCTATTTTTGCCATGAATCGGATCGTCGCGGCGATTCAATCCAAAGCCAAGAATTACCGGGTGCGGCTGGGTGGTATTATTGCCAACCGTAGTGAAGGTACCGACCAAATTGATAAATTTAACGATCGGGTTGGTCTCAAAACATTGGCACACTTCCGTACCGTTGATGCTATTCGCCGCAGTCGGTTGAAAAAATGTACAGTGTTTGAAATGGAGCCTGATCCAGAGGTTTTAGAGGTACAGCAAGAATATCTGAAGCTGGCCAAAGGAATGCTGGACGATGTGAAGCCATTGTCTGTTGAGCCACTTAAAGATCGCGAGATTTTTGACTTACTCGGTTTTGATTAAATTATTCATAAAAAATCCCTTGTTTAACAGGGGATTTTTTTGCTACCTAGCTTTGGGGCGGATCACCGCAAATCAAGGGCTGGGCTAAATGATACAGTTGGTATGGTGAAACCTTCTGGCTGTCATGAATACCCCTGATTCTTTTTTGCGCAACATTTGGTACTATGCCCTCCCCGGCGAGCAGCTCCAGCCTGGTCAAATGTTGGCTAAAACTATTTTGAATGAGCCAGTGCTCCTCGGTCGTAACAACAACGGTGCAGTGTTTGCCCTCCGTGATATTTGCCCTCATCGGGCAGTGCCTTTGAGCTGTGGACGTTTTGATGGCGAAGAGGTGGAATGTTGCTATCATGGCTGGCGGTTTAATCCGGCGGGCGAATGCACTATTATTCCCGCATTACCTCCCGACCAAAGCGTAGATCTGGGTCGATACGGAGTTCGTAAATACCATGTGCGCGATGTTCAGGGTAATATTTGGATCTATATGCCTGAGCTAGATCAGTTGGACGCAGAGCCAGAGTCCGAACCGCCGCAAATTCCGGGAGTTGGCAACGTGTCTCCCCAACTCAGCTTGATGCTGATGTTTCCCTGTCATATCGATCATGCGGTAGTCGGTTTGATGGATCCGGCACATGTCCCTTTTGTCCATCGGTCTTGGTGGTGGCGATCGAACAGCATGCTCTCCGACGAAATCAAAACTTTTGATCCATCGCCTTACGGTTTCACTATGCGCCGTCATACGCTAGAGCGCAGCACCTTTTTCTATGACTTGGTAGGAGGCACCCCTGATGTCGAAATTTCTTTTCAGCTGCCGGGAGTGCGCATTGAACAAGTGATTACTAGCAAGCATCAGGTCTGCCAGCTGACCGTAATTACCCCCCTCACTGATAATGAGACGGAGGTAACAGCGCTGTTCTACACCACACTGCCCTGGGCTACAATTCTGAAGCCAGTTATTTTGCCATTTGTCCGTACTTTCTTAGATCAGGATCGGCAAATGGTGGTGAAACAACAGATTGGTCTCAAATACGATCCGCCGTTGATGCTGATTAAAGATGCTGACGCGCAAGCGCGGTGGTATTACCAACTTAAAGGTGAATATAAGAGATCGATCGCCGAATCCCGGCCTTTTCATAATCCAGTAAAAGAGCAAGTCTTGCACTGGCGTAGCTAACAAAATAGCAGAGAGTTGAGCGCAGTCGAAACTCTTTGATCACCATCTCGGTTTGAGGAAATTATGAATAGCGAAATAGCTTCTGTTGATCTTTGGCAATCGAAACCCTGGTGGTGCCAACCCTGGACAATAATTCTTACGGGCATCTTGATAGTGCTAGGGAGCTGGATGGTGTTGCATAGCCTGTGGCTAACCATATCGCTTAGTATTTTAATTGTGGTGTGGTGGACTTACTTCCTTATTCTGGTGCCTCGGATGTTGCGCGAGATGGCTAAAGATTCTCCGCCAGAGAATCGTTAGATTTATTACTCTTACTCATCAAATCAGACAATTTGGTGTATGGATAGGCTAGTACACCTCTGAGCAGCTGGATATTGTGAGGCGCTGACAGTGGATACTCAATTAATATCAAAATTTTAAATACAAAAAATAAAATACCAGCAGTTTCTGGATGGAAAAACGTGCTGGACAATAGTTTTCCGTATTGCTGTGCTACCCAGTCATCGGCAATTAGTTGCCATATTGATTTTGGTAAGACTGTCCCCAGTAATTTATGGGCTGATAATAGACCGACTAAGAGCAGCCGCTGACAGCCGATCGTCTTTGATCGATCGATAGCTAGTTTCCATTCTATTTCTAGATGTCGATCAACTAGTTCAGCGATGTCACAGATTTTGGCTAATACACATGTTTGGCTATAAACATCTTTGGCAATTTGTATTGACAGCACTAGCAAAATATCTTCGACACTAAAGTTTTTTACTTTCTTTCCTAATAGATCAACGCTTTGACAGCGCTCAATACAATCTTTAAAGTTGAGACGAAATGGATAATAATATTGAGCCATGCCTTGATGCAAATCGATTGCTACCCCAGTATCAAAATGGATAAATGTTAGTTCCCATGGATATCGCTGGTTTAATTGGTAACCTTGGAAATTGAGTAGTGATTCAGATTTAGCCACATCTTGGGGAGCGACTAGCAAATCTATGTCGCTAAACTGACGAAGACACATATCTCCATAGACAGCCGCTGCTAGTACAGAACCTTTATAAGGAATTACCGGGATATCGGCGGCGGCAAACTCAGCTAATAAGTTCAGCATTTTACTAGTTAACGCCATGGCAAATGCTGCATTAGCCTGGTTTAGTTCGCGTAATTCAGTCCGAATGTCTATCGGGAGTAGGTCACCACCGATCTGCTGTAAATTACGGCAAAGTAAAGGAATGACATGATGATAATTAGCTAATTCAATTAGCTGCTCCCAGTTGATTTCTTGCTGAATTAATAATCCAATTTGTGCGGTAATGTCGTCATTAACCTGAGTGCGGGCGCAGCACAATAACAGCTGCTCTTCGATCGAACTATTCAAAATCACGCTAGATTGTAAGTATGCAGATGTCATGCGTTATCTATCGGTACGGCTCGGCTTGAATCTCAAATAGATCGGCGTACATGCCCTGCCGTTCCATCAGAGCCTCATGGGTACCCTGCTCAATAATACATCCTTTATCCATCACATAAATTCGGTCAGCCATCTTGACGGTGGAGAGACGATGGCTAATCAAGATCGCAGTTTGATTGGTGATCAGCTGACGGAATTTTTGAAACACCTCATATTCAGCTTTTGGATCCATGGCGCTGGTCGGTTCATCCAGCACAATTAATTGGGAGTTGCGTAAGAAAGCCCGTGCCAACGCAATTTTTTGCCATTGACCAATGCTAAGTTCTTCGCCATCCTCAAATAAGGCACCCAAAATAGTTTCATAGCCTTGCGGTAAGCTCGCAATTACTCGATCGGCTCCGGAACGTTGGGCTGCTTCTGTAACACCTGTGATTGTCTGGGGCAAATCAATATTGCCGAGGGCAATGTTTTCGAGAGCGGTGAAGTTATACTTCGCGTAGTCTTGAAAGATGACACTAATTTGGCTACGCCAATCGGTGGTGGCAAAGTCACGTAAATTGGTGCCATCGATCGACACCGTCCCACTCGTCGGATCGTACAATCGGCACAGCAGCTTAATTAGGGTTGTTTTGCCACAGCCATTTTCACCAACTAAGGCAATCACCTCACCAGGTGCAATGGTTAAATTAATATTCTGTAAAGACTGACGGGTACTGTTGGCATATTGAAAGCAAACGCGATCTAATACAATGCCACTTTGCATCGGGCGTGGCAAAGTTTGGGGCTGGGCTGGTTCGGCAACCATTGCTTTCAGGTGCAAAAAATCGTAGAGGTTGGCTAAGAAAAGATTGTCTTCGTACAGGCCAGACAGACTGGTTAATACTCCTTTTAAAGATGACTGACCCCGTTCAAAAGCCTGATAGTAAATAAAAAGATCGCCAATTTTGAGAACGCCTTGTAAGGTTTGGTTCACAATAAAAGCATAAGCGGCCAGAATCATCGCGCTACTAAGAATCTGCGCCCCTAGTCCAGCGATCGATCTCTGGGTCGCGATCGACACTTCCCCCTGCCATAACTCTTGGCGTAACCGCTGAAAACGCTCCCGAAACAGCTGACCTAAGTTAAATAAACGTACTTCTTTGGCAAACAAGACACTGGTTAGTATCCAATTGAGGTAATCGGCTTGCCGCTCCATGGCTGTTTTTTGGCGGTGCCAATCAAACAGGTGCTTGGCATACTTTAACTTAACCAAAACCGCTGGCAGGGCGGCTACTAACAATATGCCGGCAATGCCCCAGTGCAGAGATAACAACAGTGCGACCATCGCACTCAGTGCAATGCCTTGCTGGGCAACCTCCACTAGCCGTTGAAGAACTTGATTTGGTCGGTAGGATGCTTCTCCCTGTGCCCGTTTGAGGGTGTCTAAATGTTGGGGAGTTTCATAGTAACCCAAATCCATCTCGATCGATTTGGCCTGAATCAGATCGGTCATGGCATTTTCCACTCGATGGGATTGAGCGGTATTTACCAAATCTGCCAAAAATGTACAGAAGTCAGAGACTAATGTCACACCCCCTACCAATATCAGTAATAGCAGCAGTCTCTGTCCCACGGCACTAGGCTGGGTTGTTAATCCGCTGGTGAGGGTATCAATAATTAATTTGGTGAGATACAAAGAGCAGAGTGGCAATATCCCTTGCACAATGAGCAGTACAATCCGGGCAATTGTCCAGCGCGGTGAGCTACTCCAGACCATCCGTAGAGCTGGCCCCAAATGCAGGGCTTTCGTAAGTTTGTCGATCAACTGTTGTGGTGAAGCCATCAAAATATTAGGCGAGTCTTACGAATAACGGTCAGCAATTCTCTGGACAAATTTTATGGCTTTTTGTGGATTCAAAAAAAGTTGGGGATATTTTTGGCATAAGTTATCACTTAAGACCTGCACGGCGGTCTGTCCATTAAGATGAGACAACACGTAGAGAGCCGCCTCTCCCTGGATATTTTTTTGGGGCTGATAATCTAAAGAAGTTTTTTTGATGGATGCTAAGGTCATGGGCATCGCAAAAAAAGTAGAGTGCGACTGCTTCGTTTCAGTTGTTGCTACTGTCCAGCTCCAGTCGGCAAAAGCAGGGCGATGGAGAGTAAAAGTCACTTGGTCACCAGCAGTTACGGCCAGCGGCGGATCGAGGGGTAGAAAGGCTTGCCCCCAGTGTAGGGGCGGTTCATGGGGAGCGGTCGATAGCCATCGATCGCCCAGCTGCATTTTGAACCAGCCCGCCCAGCCGTGGCAAAGACCAGACTCTGTGATGGTGTAATTGGCGCTGACTTGGCAGTTAGTATCGGTGGCCTGATGAAAATCTAGAGCAAATAGTTCGATCGGTGCTGCCAAATATTGAGCCTTGTCTAGTTCTTTGCGATAGTAAAATACTGACTGACTAACATAGGATCTAGCCACGCTGTGGTCGATGCCCAAGTGTGGTTGCGACCAAACTTCGATATCTTTTTGATACAGCTCTGGCGCACAGATTGGCACAGCCTCCATAATGCCCGCTTGCGGCAATAACACGCCACCCGGTTTGAGATAGCAATCGCGTGCCCAAAATAGCGATGGCAGCAAATCTTCCTCTAGCAAGAAGTTGCCTGTAAACACCGATGTGATGATATCTACTTGTTCGGGCAACTCAACTTCTTCGATCGTACCTCTCAAGCAGGTAACTCGATCGGCAAAACCATTACTTTTGGCAATTTCTTTGGCAACCGTAATCACATCTTCGGGTTCTACCAAATAAACGTGTTTGGCTCCCAGTTTGGCCGCTAATAAGCCGTGAATCCCCAATCCCGCACCCACATCTAACACCACGCTTGCGGGCGTAATTATTTGGGCTAAGGCTTGGGCATAAGCCTCATTACGGATGGCATCTAAGGTCATAGAATGCTGACCCTGGACAAAGGCATAGCTCATTATTGCTGGCTCTCTTTTAGTAAGAAATCATACACATCTGGTAGGCGGCTAAAGTCATGGGGATAGAACAGCCGCTTGACTGGGAATTTATTGACGAGCTGAATATAGGCATCGAAAAGCTGAGGATGGCGATCGATAAAATAACTAACATCATAGCCATGAGTTAGTAACTCAAAAACTGCCTTTGCGGCTGGCACTGGCTCTGTATATATTTGGTCGGTATCAGTCGCTGTTAACAAATACAGGCTTCTTAACGGCACCGGATCGCGATGATAAGTGCCGCCCAGATGTGTCTCTGGATGGTAGAAAATTTTGTAATCGGTGGCCTGTGAAGCATCCAAGCCCAAAGATTCTCCTGTGGCTGGATATAACTTAATGCGCGGGTTACCGGGCAGTACATACCCCAAGTTATTGACAACCAAAACATCGTCAGTCAAAAATCCCGCCCCCCGGCTTGTACAAAAGGCACTGAGGGTAGACTTACCAGCACCAGAATAGCCAATAAAAGCCACTGCCCAGCCATCCAGCATCACAGCATTAGCATGAATAGCAATCTGCCCCTGCAAATTAAGACAAATTCCGGTCAAGGTACTGGTGAAGCCCAAGGTCAACTCGCCCGGATCTAAGTTCCGGGCATCTTCGGTCAGGCAGACTCGAATATTGGTACCACCAGCGCTTACCCAGGCTCCCAGATGCTCCGACCAACCTACCCAGTGAGCGCCAGAGTTATCAGAGCAAGCAGAACCTGCTGGGGGGGTGGGTAGCGTTGCTACGTACTCCATCGTCAAGGCTTGCAGGGGCGCAGCTTGTCTCAACTCATGGCGGAGGATGTCTAAAATATTCATTTCTGATTAGATACAAAAACAAAAAACTCGGTCTACAGTCCGAGTCTCTAGTCAATTTAATTATTGAAATAACTAGTTAAATGGACTACCCTAGCCCCATATTAGTAAGATCCATACCGCCTTGATCGTTGTATCTACCTCTAGAAGTAGAATTGGTGACGGCGTAAAGTGAGCCTAACTTGGTAACTTGGGGACTGACGTATTTTTTTAGCATGGGATAATACCTGGTTATCGGAGAGAATGGTTTTAGTAAAAGATGGCCGCAGCTAATTAGTGAGCTGACAGACTTGCTTGCACCCATTGTACCCCGAAGTACTCTATATGTTACCTCTCGGCTGGAATGCGTTCTGGTAAAAGGCGATTTGTCATGCGGTCATGCCAATTGACCAAAGTAAATAACTCATACAGGTGGTTGGCATCGGTGTTTCGATAAGGACGGCCAGGACAATAATCTTGAGCGTATCCATCTCGATAGCTCCCCAACATTTCGGCAACCCGAGGGATATCTATAATGTTGGCGAGGAAGGGCAGCTGTCTAAGTTTTGCTAGCAGCTCTATCGCCGCCTGACCTTGGCCAATACCAGCATACTTAACCGGATCAAAATAATTGTTTTTGGGTCGCCACCTAATTGTTTCTGGTAAGTAGTTGTGGCTAGCTTGACGCAAAAAGATTTTGCCATGTTGGGGATCGGTTTGTAGCTCGGGGGGCAAATCGATCGCAAACTGCATTACCCGTCGATCTTGGAGCGGCGAAGTTGTCTGTAAGCCATGAGCTGATTGCATCAGGGCATAGGCTTGATTGTAGGCTGTGGCATAACCAGAGGCCATTGCCCAAGAGATAGTTTGTTGCAATCCGCCGGCAGCAGTCATGGCGGCAGAGTTCTCCTGAATGGCTAACTGGGCAGCGGTGGATTGAGCGTAGTCTGGGTTAATCCAAGGCGGTAAAATATTAGGCTGCCGCCAGTTAACCCACCGTTGTTGCCAGGATGGCGAAAGACGCGGTAAGACCAACTCGTGCCAGAGAAAGGATGGCCAGCGTTTTTCTTGCTGTAGGTACTGCTGCGCTTTGCCCCACCGCTTTGACCGCACTAAGTCCGAGAACTGAACAGCACAGATGGCATCTCCCCATTCCCCATCAAAAGTTAGTCCAAATCCTTGCTGCTGAATTTGGCTCATCAAATTCAAGTTCATGGCGAAGGTGCAAGTGATCAGTGGATCATCGGTGGCCGGCAAGTTTTCCCAGGGTTCGCTTAAAGACCAATCTCGATCGGCGTTGACAGCATGCCACTGCGTTTGTGGGTACATTTCTAGAAAAGTATTGATCGGCGCGCGCTCATCAAATTCTGGATAGATGGATGTCACATTGGAGAAAGCATCAATCTGCGGCAAATTTTGGAGTAAAGAGGCTGTAACTATGGTGGAGTCTAGCCCGCCGCTCAGGGTTGTACAGGGTCGATGGATGGTGCGCAGACGAGCTTTGACCGATTTGTTCAATATCTCCCAAAATTCATCATAGTAAGAATTTGGCGATCGAGATGTATCGTAACTGCTGGGGAAATCTAACTGAGCTACTTGTTTATCCTGAAACTGACCGGCTTGGAGGATGAGGGCATGACCGGGCTGCAACCGTTTAATGTCTTGGAATGCAGTGCTGCCCTTCTCTTGACCATAGAAACTAAAGAGAGTACTGGCCAAATATAAAGGGTCTAATTCTGGGCTAATCTGCGGATGGAGTAATAGGGTCAAAACTCGTGAGGATAGCAGTAGTGTTTGGCTATCCCAACTATAGGCGATCGTATGTTTTCCTACCGGATCGCAGCCCACCAGCAATAGATCATGGCTGGCATCCCATAAAATAAAGGCAAATTCGCCGATCAGGCGATCGATACAATCAATGCCCCAGCGCCGATAACTTTCAATCAGCAAGTGGCCATCGGTAATGGGTTGAGCATGACCAGCTAGCAGAGAATCGCGATCGTCCAGGCGACCTTCCCAGACCATTACACAACCTTGATACTCAATCACTGGTGGTTCAGCACAAGATTCGGGGGTGTCAAAGAACTGTGTGCGACCTAAACTGAGCCGACCATTCAGCCCATGCCAATCTCCAGACCCATCTGCGCCCAAAACATCTAAATCGCGGAGCATCTGCGGCCAGGGCGCAGGTTGCTGGCCATTCCAAATACCTAACAGACCACTCATCTAAATTTTACTACCCTGCAAAAGAACTTACTTCTAGGCATCTGTTTTGACAACCAATTTATTATCCAGCAAGTTTTGGAGTAGAACTTGCAAGTCATCCAGTACTTGCGACTTTTCCACCTCATACTCTGCCAAAATTTCATCTGCTACCGATAGCAGCGGCTGCTTATTCTGGATCGCCTCCCATAGCAGAATGCCCGTAGTGCTTAACCCGTAGTAGGTACCAGAAGGCACATGGAGCAAAACTGCTTCATCTTCTACTAGGCGAAACAAAATATCAGCGCCAGCGGTAAAGGATGCTTGCAGTAAAGGATATTCTGCGGTTAGTGATTCGGGTAAAGACATCGATGAGCCTCTTTTAGGGATGAGTGAAATATTAACGAAGCTAGACTGGACGCAACTCACTATATTTTTCCATGTCTGGGAGTTCCCCGATCACAATTTTTCCTTGATATTCTAGCCAAGCATGAGCTTGAAATTCTGCCCCTGGGCTTTTAATCACACCAATCTGGAGCTGTGGCTCATATCCTTGTCGCTGCATTAGTGCTTGAACGGTTAAAGCTCTGGCCAAACACTTGGCGCCACCAGGGCTGAGTTGTGTACTAACATCAACGGCCCAGATCAGGCGATCGATCGATACAGCTGGTTTCACAAGTTGACGTGGGCGAGACTGACCAACTTTACCCAAAAGCTTTTGGAGCATCGGAAATTTCAGAAATAGAAACCCGATGCGGATAGAGTTAAGCATCAAAAAAGTCTCAATTAAAAGACGGCGCTCACTGGGTGGCAGGTGCAAAAATTTTTGTACTTTTTTCATCTTTTAAACTGCCCAAATGTTCAGTATAAGTAGTACGCCGTTTCTAGCAGCATATCCCATAATTGGCAACCCAGTGCCCCAAAATCTGCGAAGATAGACTGCTAGCAACCTCATCCCAGGTCCAACGTGAGTCTTTACAGAGCAATTTCTCAACCAGTCCGCATCGGCCTCGTCGGAACTGGTTTTGCCGCCAAAGCACGAGCGCAAGCCCTGCAAGCGGAGAGTCGTGCCCAGTTGGTGGCCGTATCCAGTAGTAGCCCAGCCCGTGCTCAAGAGTTTGCTACCGAATTTAACATCCGCGCCGCCGATAGCTGGGAAGAATTAATTAGCATGCCAGATGTCGATCTGGTGATGATCTGTAATGCGAATAGCGACCACGGCTCCATTGCTAAGGCGGCGATCGAGAGCATTCGTCATGTCATTGTGGAATATCCCCTGTCTCTCGATCCACAGGAAGCCCAAGAAATTATTTTCATGGCCGCCAATCGCCAGCTATTCTTACATATCGAACACATCGAACTGTTGGGTTCTTTGCATCAAACCATGCGGGAGTGGCTGGACAAAATTGGGACTCCCCAATATGCCCGTTATGCCACTATCACGCCGCAAGCAGAGGCTCCCCGGAAGTGGTCTTTTAACCGCCAACAGTTTGGCTTCCCTTTAGTTGCCGCACTTTCGCGGCTGCACCGCTTTACTGATTTATTTGGGGTGGTCGATCGCGTGAATTGTCACGAAAACTATTGGGGTCTAGATGAAGAGGACTATTTTAAGACAGTGCTTTGCACCGCCCAGATGACCTTTGCCAATGGTTTATTTGCCGAAATATCCTACGGCAAGGGCGAAAACCTGTGGGAGGCCGCGCGCAAGTTTGAAGTTCATGGTGACCAAGGTGCCATGATTTTTGATGGCAACCAAGGCACTCTTATTGTGGGTACCGAAAAAATGTCGATCGAACTAGGTGCGCGGCGGGGGATGTTTGCCCAAGATCTTACCTATGCCCTGGCTAGTTTTTTAGACGGCCAACCTAATTACATTAAACCTTCGGCTAGCCTCTATAGCCTGCGGATCGCTAACGCCTGTCAGGCTGCTGCTGCCAATAATGCGACGGTTTTGCTGCCACCCAACTTGCGCGGTGATGACATCAGCTAAACCACTTTTGTAATATCTGGCTCCAGAGCTGGGACTGTTGCCAGTGAACATTGTGGCTACAGTCTGGCAGAATCAATAGTTCGGCAGCTGGACAACTAATGGCCATTTTTTGATTAATTTCTACGAACTTGCGATCGATCGCGCCCACCAGCAACAGCAGTGGTAATTGATTGGCGGCTAGCAAATCCCCTAAATAAGGCTGGCTACCCAATCCCGCGTATTCTAAAGAGCAGGCTAACTCTAGCGGGTCATTCTGGAGCCGCTGGGTCATCAAATTTGGAAATCGAGGGTGGGTGGTCAGACCTTGAAAAATTGGTTGCTGATACCAATGCTGGATAAATTCAGCAAAATCTAAATCTGGTTGGCGTAATTTAAACGCGATCGCTCTATCTTGTTTTTGTCTGGCTTGCTGCGCCTTGGTGTCTGCCAATCCAGCACTAGCTGATTCCACCACAACTCTTGTCCAGCAATCGGGATAATGGAGTGCTAAGTATAGAGCAATCCTGCCACCCAGTGAGTAACCGAATAAACCGCATGGTTTATCGACTAGTAAACTTTTTAGTAATGCCACTAAACTGTGTGCTGTATTTGGAATATCGTAGTCACGAACCACTGTCTGACCATGACCAGGTAAATCTACACAAATACAGTGAAAATGTTTGGATAACTGCGCCAGGAGCGGCCAAAAATCTTTACTACTTCCCATAAACCCGTGGAGAAATAGGATGTCTGGTAACTCGGGATGGCCATACTGAACAACGTGATACTGTGCCAAAATATCGCTTTAGCCCGGAGTATGCGGCTGAATTTGTTCTAGATTGAATAGGGTCTGGAGCGCGGCCATCGCTTGCTGCCGTGCTTCAATATCCTGTTGCGCCCGCAGTTGTACCATCGGGTCATGTAGAATTTTATTCACAATGCCCTTCGTCAAAGCTTCAATTACTTCCTGATGCCGTCCGGCAAATTCCGAACCCAGACGCGACAGTGCTTTTTCCAGTTCTTGTACCCGAATATTTTCCATTTTATCGCGCAGACAGTTAATGGTCGGGACGGTTTCTAGCGATCGCCACCAACTGGTAAAACTGACTAGTTCTTCATCTAGCAATAATTCTGCTTCCATGGCCATTTGACGGCGACTTTCTTGGTTTTGAGCAACGACGGCTTTTAAATCATCGACGTTAAAAGCTTGGACATTGGTCAACTCATTCACGTTGGCATGGACGTTGCGCGGCACGGCGATGTCAAAGATCATCAAAGAACGCTCCGTCAGGACACTGCTTAAGTTGACGCGATCGATCAATGGGTCATTGGCCGCTGTACTCGTGAAAACCAGTGAAGATCTGCCCACTACTGGCAACATATTCGCCAGTGGCTCCAGCTTCAGCTCAATCTCCGGAAACATTTTTTGGAGATCTTCTGCCCGTTTCGCCGATCGATTGATGACCGTCACATCCACGGCTCC
>CAXTSZ010000047.1:0-7268 GCA_964247125.1 uncultured bacterium | reverse complement strand
GATTCGTTAGAAATAATCAGAGTCTCGGTTCTGGCACCACCTTTAAAGAAACGCACGCCGTTCATCAAGTTACCAGGTGTAATACCGGTACCAGCAAACATGACATTCTTGCCACAGGCCAATTCTTCGGCGGTATAAATCTTATCGGGGTCAGTAATATTCATGGAAAGTAGACGTTCTACATTCTTTTCTTTGCTTTCGCCAATCAAACCAGTCTTAACCACGGCGGGGTCGTAAATGAGTTGACCTTGGAAGTGAGCGCCCAAGCAACGTAAGGCAGCGGCAGAAATAACCCCTTCTGGAGCGGCGCCAATTCCCATCAGGGCATGAATACCAGTTCCTGCAAAACCACAGTTAATGGCCGCACCGACATCCCCATCACTAATCAATTGTACCCGCGCACCAGCGGTGCGGATTTCTTTGATCAGGTCATTGTGACGTTCGCGCTTCATGACGACCACTACTAGTTCATCGATCGCCATTTCTAAACATTCCGATAGAATCTTCAGATTTTCGGTAGCAGATTTAGTAATATCGACTTTGCCTTTCGCTGCTGCGGGGGCGGCTAACTTTTTCATGTAAAAATCTGGAGCGGCAAACAAACCACCTTTCTCGGAAATAGCCAAAACAGCCATCGAACCAGGTTGGCCATAAGCACAAAGGTTGGTGCCTTCGCAGGGGTCAACCGCAAAGTCGATTTCGACAATATTTTCAACATTTTTGGCGTTGGGCAGATAGCCAGTCCCGACTTCTTCGCCGATGTACAGCATCGGAGCGTTATCGCGCTCGCCTTCGCCAATCACGATGCGGCCTTTCATTTGAATTTTGTTCATGCGTTCGCGCATGGCTTCTACTGCTACGCGATCGGCTTCATCCTTGTCACCCTTACCTGTTAAACGGGCAGAAGCGATCGCCGCCTGCTCCACAACTTCAATAATTTCTAAACCTAGTGAATTTTCCATTTATTTATACTTGCTCAATTTATATAAAGGCGAGATTAGTCTACCAGAGGGTGGGGGGCAAATGTGCAGAAGATTCAGCTATATTTCAGCAGTAGCGGCTTGGCAAAAGGCACAGAGCTGTTGATGCCATTGACCACTACTAGCGACCAAGCACCCCCACTGACTCACGTCTGCTTGGTTATAACGGAGTGATTGACCATGAGCGTGCGTAAATTGGCCACCTGCTTCAGTCAAAATCAGTTCGGGGGCAGCTAAATCCCAGTCTTTAGGGGCAGAGGTGGCCGATTGAGAAATATACATATCAGCGCGCTGTTCGACGATCGCGGCAATTTTGCCACCCACACTGCCGATCTGGACTTGCTGCTGACAGGGCAACTGAGCCAATATTTTCTCTAAGGCTGTCGATCGATGACTGCGACTGGCGATCACAATCAAATCTGCGATGGGCGTTTGGCGATTAACTTGTAATTTTTGGCGTTGGCCTTGGCGATTTACGACATAGGTACCACCCCCTTGCACGGCCTGATAAACTTTTTCGGCTTCTGGCAAAGCGACTACTGCCAATACTGGCCGCTGTTGATAGGTGAGCGCAATATGCACCGCATATTCGCCAGTTTTATTGATGAATTCCTTGGTGCCATCGATCGGATCAATAATCCAGACCCAAGGTTCTGAGCGAGCGGCTTGCTGGTGCTGGTAAGTTTCTTCGGTCAGGTAGCCACAGCTATTCCCAAATATTTGGTGCAGTCGATCGGTAATATGCTGATTCGCTGCTAAGTCCGCATTCGTAACTGGTTCTCCGGCTTTGTCCATGACCTGTAGATCGGTGCCGCGATAGAAAGTGCGTAGTAGATCGGTGGCTTCCCAAGCGATTTGGGTCGCGATCGTCAAAATATCGGCTGTTAAATCTAGGTGGGGTAGAGGTGAAAAGCGCATAGGCAAATTTAAGGGGTAGTATTTCCCGATCTCCACAATGTCATTTGAACAATGTTACAATTCTTCTAACAGCCGGATCATGGCTGACTCTTAGTGTGAGGATAAATTAATGACTAATTTGAATTGGAAAGCATTGTTAGTAGTTGCCAGCCTATCTTTAGGTGCTGGTCTAGTTTCTTGTGAATCAGCTTCTACCCCCCCCGCCACTGATGTCAAGGCTCCTGATGCTAAGGGTGACGCTATGAAGTCTCCTGATGCTAAGGGTGACGCGATGAAGTCTCCTGACGCTAAGGGCGATGCGATGAAATCTCCTGATGCTAAGGGCGATGCGATGAAGTCTCCTGATGCTAAGGGCGATGCGATGAAGTCTCCTGATGCTAAGGGTGACGCGATGAAGTCTCCTGATGCTACCAAAAAACCATAGTCGTAAGAGCCTGGTTTGAAAATAATATTGCCACCAAAAGTGTAAACAGGCTAGTACTCGGCTGTTTACGCTTTGGTGGCATTGTTGTTAATGTAGCTAGATAACCCTAAATAGTTTGCAGATGTTAGCTTATTTCCTATCCGTTTTGGTTGGTACAGGTAGTGTTGGCATGTACTTTGCGGCTTTCTTGTTTCCGGAAATCCACCGCAAATATGATTTTATGGGGAGTGGTCTGGGCTTATTTTATGCCCTAGTCCTCTGGGTCGAGGCTGGTCAGTTGAGTGGTGGTTTGTTGCTTGGGCAAACAGCTAGTGTATTTTTACTAAGTTGGTTTGGTTGGCAAATTATTGACTTGCGGCGACAATTGACTGGTATTCATTCTCAAGAAGTGCCTTGGATTGAAATTCGGCAAGAATTCTTAGGTTCTGAGCGATCAAGTGAAACCACTGGCGATCTAGAGCTGTAAATGTACTGGTACGAAAGTAATCGCCAAATTGCCCAGACGGCGATCGAGAATCTCGGAGAATGCTAAAATAAGCAGCTGGTTCCCAGACAAAGCTATAGGAGAAATAATTGTGGCACGGATGTACTATGATGCTGATGCTAATTTAGATTTACTGAAAGGTAAAACTGTAGCCATTATTGGCTATGGTTCCCAAGGTCATGCCCATGCTCTCAACCTCAAAGATAGTGGGGCGAACGTAGTAATTGGGTTATATCCCGGCAGTAAATCGGCGGTGAAAGCTGAAGCAGAAGGCTTAAGCGTGAAGAGTGTTGCCGATGCCGCCCGAGTAGCAGACTTTATCATGGTCTTACTCCCTGATGAAGTGCAAAGAGCCATCTATGAATCGGAAATTAAGCCTAATTTGACGGCTGGTAAGGTCTTAGCTTTTGCCCACGGCTTCAATATTCACTTTGGTCAAATTGTCCCACCCGTAGATGTAGATGTGGTGATGATTGCACCGAAGGGACCCGGACACTTAGTGCGGCGCACCTATCAGCAAGGTCAAGGTGTCCCGGCTCTGATTGCCGTTTATCAAAATGCTACCGGTCAGGCGCGCGATCGAGCAATGGCCTATGCCAAAGGCATCGGTGGTACCCGGGCAGGAGTCTTAGAGACTACTTTCCGGGAAGAAACTGAGACCGACTTATTCGGTGAACAGGCCGTGCTGTGTGGCGGCTTGAGCGCTCTGATTAAAGCTGGTTTTGAAACCTTGGTCGAAGCTGGTTATCAGCCGGAACTCGCTTACTTCGAGTGTATGCACGAAGTAAAACTGATTGTTGATTTAGTCGTGGAAGGTGGTTTATCTACCATGCGCGACAGTATCTCGAATACGGCAGAGTATGGCGATTACACGCGGGGACCACGGATCATTACGGCTGAGACGAAAGCCGAGATGAAGAAAATCTTACAGGAGATTCAGTCTGGTCAGTTTGCTCGAGAATTCGTCCTCGAAAAGCAAGCAGGCAATCCTGGTTTTACTGCGATGCGTCGTCAGGAATCAGAACATCCGATCGAGGTGGTGGGCAAGGACCTCCGTGCCATGTTTAGTTGGCTGAAAAGAGTTTAGGCTCAAAGAATCAAGAATCCTCCCGGTCAGGAGGATTCCTGTTAGCGACGGCGCGGCCAACCCGGCACGGCGCCCCCCAATAGGATGCCGCTGCCGAGAGCGATCGATAGCAGCAAACCACCTGGCAATGGCACTGTCTGCCAGAGTAAAAACTTGAGGGATACCAGCGTGGCATTTTGCACCGATAGGATGGCGATCGCGATGATCGAAATAGCTACAATACCGAGAACAGAGCTACTCAAGAGTTTATTGATGTTCAATGCTGACTGTCTCCCTAATTTTAGAACCCAATTTTAGCGCATGAGAACCAAAAAATGCGGCATAAATCTCTAGCTCGGGTTAAGATTCTGGGAATTGCTGAATTTTAATCCCTTACCCATTTTTAGTTTTGCCTGTAGATTACGATCTGGTCATCATTGGTAGTACTCATGCTGCGCATATAGCAGCCTTAGCTGCCACAAAATTATCTGCCCGGGTTGCTTTGGTACGGCCACGCAGTTCAATTAGTTTTTATGCGCAGCTGTATCCTTATGCTTTACATCAAGCCAGCTGGCATCTATCTCTACAAAGAAACGATCATGACCCATGGAAATGCGCTCAAGCCGCTGTTAGACAGCTGGGTGAGCAGGTCTCGCCCGTAGTTTTGGCGGCGCAGGGTGTAGATGTGATCAATGGCAATGGTGAATTTAGGCGGCAGCCACAACTATCTTTTCAAGAAAGTCGGCGGGTTTTAACCGCTAAAAAATATTTGTTGGCGATGGGTAGTCAGCCGCAAATTTTTAACATTCCAGGTTTGAGAGAAACCGGTTATTTGACCATCGCTACCTTATCTCAAATAACGAAACGGGAGCGGGTACCCCGCCGCTGGGCAATTATTGGGACGGAGGCGATCGGCGTAGAGTTGGCTCAAACCCTCTGTCGGCTAGGTTGCCGGGTCACCTTGTTAGTAGAATCTTCCCAAGTGCTACCAGAAGAAGATGCTGATGCAGTGGCGATTATTCAATCTCAGCTCGAAGCAGCGGGCGTAATTTTGGTGACGCAAGTGGTGGTGACCGCTGTCGGCATTCAGGAAGGTGCCAAGTATCTGGTCGTGAATAATCAGAATATTTATGTAGATGAAATATTTTTGGCAGCTCCCGACAATCCGCTGGTGGAGTCTTTTGGTCTGCGTCAGGTAGGTGTGGAATACGATAGCAGGGGCATCTTAGTTAATTCTCAGTTGGAGACCAGCAATAGTCGTGTTTTGGCTTGCGGCAGTGTTTGTGGCAAGGTATTGGGCGGCTATTATGGCGAACACTTGGCCGAGTATGAAGCCAACTTAGCTGTGCGTAATGCGTTAGTGAAAAAATTTCAGCAGGCTAACTATGGCAAAATCCCTTGGGTGGTCTTTAGTGATCCACAGTTGGCTCGGGTTGGTTTGTCGATTGGCGATGCCCAGCAACAATTTCAGCAGCGCCTAGTAGTCTTACAAGCTAGCTATCTAGATAATCATAAGGCGATGATGGCCGAAAATAATGTCGGTTTCTTAAAAATTATGGTGCGGCGTAGTGGTCAAATTGTGGGAGCCACGATCGTTGGTCCTGATGCTGCCGAGTTGATGCAAATACTGGCATTAGCCATCCGCGAACGATTGTCTATTGAGGCTTTGGGCGAGTTTCCTGGTGTGACGCTTACCCACACTCATTTAGTTGTGACGGCGGCACAGCAGTGGCGACGACCAGCTCGATGGTTGCAAATCATTGATCCATTATGGCAGGGGCAGTTTGATGCTCGTCACAAGTTAGCGGAGTCGATCGATCGTTGTGTTGTGTGGATTCTTCATCTATTCCAGTCCCGTCGTGGGCGTAAAAAAAAGCCGGAAACATCTTCCAGCCCTAAATAATAGTTGGTTTGAGGTGAAAACCTCTGTAAATATAAGTAAGCTCAAACATTACTATTTACTATCAGACAGTAACCTTCACGTTTTACTAAGATGCTCACTGGCTTGTGTGTTTCACCGTCGTCAAGTGACAACTGAACTTCAAGTTCCTGATTCTCAAATGTTTTTAGCTCCTCTATTAGTTGACGAATTGTTTTACCGCGAGTTACCCAGTCGGGTTGTTTTTTTACTTCGTTTGTCATACTAATCAATTAGAATACTATTAAGGCTATCCATTGAACAGTCTCTTTCTTTTGTATGATTGTATTTTAATCGCTGGGTAGCTTTCCTCGCCACTCCCTCCCAAAATTGTCCGGACTATTGAAGATAGGCGAGCATCCTAATGTTATCAATACCTCAATAAAATATTTGTAAGTGTTGTGATGCTGATCACCTAAATTATGGGCACTCTAGAATTGTTCTCTCCTTTTGAGCGTTTCTTTCGTGCTAGTAAGCTGCCAAAAAGTTGCACCCAGCCAGCAAAAATTATCTGACTTGCAAAAAAATGGTCTTCAGCTAGCTTCTGTCGGTCAAGGTCGTGATGTGGTGCTGGCGATCGATCTAACTGAAAGTGTCGGTTTGAATGATGAAGGGCGTTTGCGTCTGAAACAAATCATTCAAGACAGTTTGCAGAAAGGTGACTCTGTTTATGTTGTACCTTTTGCTTCTCAGGTGAATCCGCTTCAGCCACAGGTAGATCCTTTTACTAGTGGCATTCGCTTCCAAGGAAAGTCCGAAGATGTCGATCGGATCCTGCAAACACTGTCACTGACATCTAGCACTGGTCAACAGAATGCTGATATTCAGCAAGCTGAAGGCAGCATTTACAAGAATTTAGCCCAATTGAATCAATGTCGGCTCAGTTCCAATCAAGGGGTGAGAACTCAATCGGTCGTGTGGCTAACAGATGCGCCGTTATTAACCAAGCCAGGAATTACCTCACAGATTTGGGTGGAAACGCCAGCAAATAGTCCGTTTCGCCAGCAAAACTCTTCGGCTAGTAAAGAACGGCAGGAATGGCTCAATGCACTGCCATTAAAATTGCGATCGCAAAAAATCAGTAATTACAACTTGAGCATTGTGGACATTCCGCCAACGGTGCAGGAGTTTTGTACTCCGGCTCCCGGTGGGAAAGAAACTTGTTTAGTGAATGGTTATTTATTCCAACAGCTTTGGCTGCCCATTTTACTAAGTTCGCTGGGAATATTAACAACACTAGCTATTAGCATTTTATCGTTTAGACATTGGCGCAGTCTCCAGCAAGTCTGGAAGCTAACAATTGCCGGTGAAGATGACTCCGAGCCACAGATTTGCTACCTCCGCAATAAACAGAGGCTAGGTATTGGCAGCGATATCGAATGTCGGGGGCAAGATGTTCGAGGCTATCTGTGGCGAGAGGGTAATACAGCGTTTCCTTGTCAACAGAAGTATAATACTCTAATGATATAGAGTAAGAG
>CAXTSZ010000046.1:0-28658 GCA_964247125.1 uncultured bacterium | reverse complement strand
CCAACCCCAGCATCGGATACACTATCCGCTGCGGTTACTACGATCCTGCCATCTTCTTTCAAGAACCTCACCTTGACTGGCACAGCCAACATCAACGGCACCGGAAACGCTGACAACAATATTATCAAAGGCAACAGCGGTAATAACGTTCTGTCTGGTGGTCTCGGTAACGACACCATTGATGGCGGAGCTGGTATAGATACCCTGTCTGAGTCTGGCAATGTTAACTTCCTTGTTACAGAAGGCACCCTCATTGGTGTAGGCATTGACAATTTTACCAACATCGAGAAAGTACAACTGGAAGGAGGAGCTGGCAATAATATTCTCAATGCCGGATCTTTGATTACAACCCAAGCAATCCTATTTGGCGGTGACGGTAACGATACCCTCATTGGCGGAGCAGCCGATGATCGTCTCTTTGGCGGCAATGGTGATGATATTCTGCGGGGTGGAGCTGGCAATGACTTCCTCGATGGTGGCGGCGGCATTGGCAGCGATACTCTTAGTGGTGGCGCGGGTGTCGATACCTTTGTCCTACATCTCAAACAGGGCGGCGATCGAATCACTGATTTCAGTGGTGATATCTTACAAATATCTAGAGCTGAATTTGGCGGCGATCTAGCGATCGGTACCATCAGCATCACTGCTAATTCTAATGGTGCAGCCACGAATAGTACTCAGCGCTTCATCTTTGATAACCAAGGTGCTGGCGCCGGACAACTCTTCTATGATGCCGATGGCAACGGATCGCGGAATTCTGTCTTAATCGGTACTTTCACCAACCCAGGAGCGCTCTCTAGCAGCAGCACGATCAATATCGTTGCGTAGTCAGAGTAACTCGATGTAAACCTAGCCGTGACATCGTCAGCTCATCAACAAATCCCACTAATTAAATTAGTGGGATTTGTTTGTGAAGCAAAATTCAATCTGCGATGTCGTACTCGCAGTACTTCCGAGCTACAAGCACAAAACAGCTAGTGTCTACGACGGCGCAACTCCCGAATTTTGGCTGCGGCAGCTTGGTATTTATTAGTAGACTTGTTCTTTAAAAATAGCCTAGCTGCTGCTTCTATGTCTTGAATTGCGCCAGCAGTATCGCGCCGATCGGCTTTAATGAGACCACGATAATACAGCGCATTGGGCGATTCGGCATCTAGAGTGATCGCCTGGTTGGCATCCTGGAAGGCTCCGTTAAAGTCTTTGAGCAGATACTTAGCGATAGTGCGATTGCCATAGAGCATAGCCAGAGTGTACTTAAATTTGGAGTCGGCAGTGGCAATCTCGATCCCCCGATTAAAGCTATCTAAGGCCAAACGCAAGCGCTTTGTATCCAAATAGATGCGACCTTGAATTAAATAGGCATTAACATCTTGAGGATTAATCTTTAGCAAATTTTCCAAATCAGCAAGTGCCAAGACATATTGATTGGTATCCCGATAAGCCGTCGCCCGAAAAAATAGTAGTATCGCACTTTTAGGGCTAATCTTCAGCGCCTGATCATAGTCGGCAATAGCGGCTGCATATTTTTTTTGCTGACGGTAAATCCCCGCCCGCATTCTATAATAAAAAGCGGAGCTTGGTACTAACTTAATTGCCGCACTATAGTCTGCTGCTGCACCTGGTAAGTCACCAGATTTCTCTTTCGCCTTAGCCCTAATACTGTATGCATTATCCGTAGGTTTAGCAGCGATCACTACATCCAAAATCTTGATCGCCTGAGCATAATTACCCAAGTCATTTTGGGTATTAGCAGCTCCTTCCAAAGCCCAAGTTGATTTAGGCTTGAGCTGATAAGCCATTTGAAAATCTTGGAGAGCTAGTTGATACTCAGCCTTAAAGCGGAGCTTCACTTGCTCTTCGGTTTCACCTCGCGCACTAATCATGGCCAGAGCTTTACTATTGGTGCCCAAATTTCTAGCAGTGCCACGATACAAAAAAGCTACCGATCGCTTAGGATCAGCTTTGACCGCCCGATCAAAATCATTGATCGATTCAGCATACTTACCTTCGTTGAGTTTAGCTAAACCGCTCACTAACAGATCATCTATTGGGGTTGGCTTGGTTGCTAATGTTTGATAGCCACTCACTCCGGCAGAGGCAGCAAATTGAGTAAAGGTATTGACGGTAATGCCCAGATTAAAGCCAGTCTTTACGCGAATATTGGGGTTGATTTCAGAAGTGTTGAAATTGCTATCCACATCGCCTTTGCCATGAATAGCTACTACTTTACCCCTGTCATTCCAAACTGGGCCACCACTATGACCAGGCAGAGTACTATTGCTGTATACCAACGACTAACCATCTTGAAAAGTCTTGCTACTATTTGCAGTTACCTTACCTTCGGTAAAATTAAAAATTTTAATATCGATCAATGCAGTGACTGGAAAACCCGAAACATAAACTAATGAGCCTTCCAAAGTTTCACTGGAATCTTTAGCCAACTTAGAAACAGCGTATTGCTTAGGGCTAGTAAACTCTGCTACTGCCAAATCCACCCGATTCGGAAAAATCCTAACATTTTGCACCGACCGACTAATACCATCAGGTGTCACTATCTGCTGCTTTTCAGCTGGATCTCGCACCACATGAGCAGCAGTCAGAACAGTATACAAGTCACCATTTTTTTTAATGATCACTCCAGAACCTGGAGAACTATCACTACCGATCTGTAGCAATTTTTGCTACTTCTGGTGCAGAGAGAGCATGAGAGGGTGCCACCCAATAAACTGCGGCAGTGACCCCAAAGATGGGAATCATGAAAGAAATAGGTTTCATGATCAATACTCTGAACAGATTTATAGCGATAGGGGGAGCAGTCGTGGAAGTGCCAATAGATGAGATGGGACAAAACTCTATTCGGGTCAGAGTACTGCGCAACAACAATTACAAACAGATTTGCTCGCCCCAGAGGGTCCGATCGCCAGCTTCCTTGCAGGTAAATGCTTTGATCTGGCCATGGACTAAGCCATAGGTATTTACCCAATCGGTTTGGTCTACGCTAAAAGTAACCAAACTAAAATTGCTGCATTTGTTGGTGATGTTGTTACTGATAATGGTTTGCAGCTTGGTATCGGTCATCGATTTTTCGGTTTTCAAGGTAAAGACCAACCCCCGGGGGCGATCGGGGGGATACTTGCCATAAGTGCTATCCAACAGGATATTTCTGGTACTTTGAATGTTGCCGAGCTGTTTTTTGGCGGTATTGACTGCGCGCTGGCACTGAGATTTTACGGCGAGTGCTGGTGGAGAAATGGTGGGTGTAGATAAACCCAAGAGCAAAGTGGCTAGCAGTAAAACTTTTTTCATCGATCGGAAATACCAAAATATCGTAGTTAGTAACTTAGATTCATGGCGATCGCACCCAGTTCCAGAATCAAGATGGCTAGATTCTGGCCTTTTGGCTACGTTGTTGTAACTCCAACCAAACTAACAGGGCATTAATATCAGCGGGATTCACCCCCCCAATGCGACTGGCTTGACCGATCGTGAGGGGTTTAAAGTTATTGAGTTTTTCCCGCGCTTCCTTCGAGAGAGTATGGATCAAACTATAGTCCACAGCTGGATCGAGTTTACGATTCACCTGCTTACTGATTTGATCAATTTGGTTTTGCTGCCGTTGCAAATAGCCCGCATACTTAATATCAATTTCCACCGCTTCTTTTTCGATCGGAGTCAGCTGGGCTGCCCCGGCCAAGCCAAATTGCGCCAAGTCACTGTAGTGAAACCCCGGACGACGGAGCAAATCGGCCAGCGTAATCGAGCCGCCCTTAATTACTTGCTGGGCAATATTCATAATGGCCTGACCATCCGGCTCATGGGACTTCACCCGCGTGCTGTGCAAGCGTTCTTTTTCGGCGATGATTTGATTTTGTTTGTCGGTATAAATTTGCCAGCGGCGATCGTCAATCAAACCCATTTCCCGGCCAGTGGGCGTGAGACGTTGATCGGCATTGTCCGATCGCAATACCAACCGATACTCCGATCGACTAGTCAACATCCGGTAGGGTTCGCGCAGATCCTTAGTACACAAGTCGTCTAGCAGAGTGCCCAAATAACTACCTTCACGCGGCAAAATCAGCGGGGCTTGGCCACGCACCAGTCGCGCCGCATTAATACCCGCCACAATTCCTTGCCCCGCCGCTTCTTCGTAGCCAGTCGTACCATTAATCTGACCAGCGCAGAACAAGCCCGGAATTTTCTTGGTCATCATGGTCGGATAACACTGCGTGGCTGGCAAATAGTCATAATCTACGGCATAGGCTGGCCGCAGCATCACACAATTTTCTAGACCGGGCAGTGTACGCAGCATTTGCACTTGCAAATTTTCGGGCAGACCCGTAGAAAAACCTTGGATATAGAGTTCAGGAATATCCCGGCCTTCTGGTTCCACAAAGATTTGATGACTTTCTTTATCGGCAAAGCGCACGATTTTGTCTTCGATACTGGGGCAATAGCGCGGTCCTTTAGAATCGACCCAACCACCATAAACTGGTGATAGGTGGAGATTATCGCGAATAATTTTGTGCGTGGCGGCAGTCGTGCGCGTCAGGTAACACGGCATCTGCTCGCGCTCTTGCCAACAGTCGGGATCAAAGCTAAACCAACGCACTTCTTCATCGCCCGGTTGCGGTTCCATCTTACTGTAATCGACCGATCGCTTATCGACCCGCGCCGGAGTACCAGTTTTTAGGCGACCAGTTTCAAAACCCAGTCTTTGCAGGGTTTCCGTCAAACCGATGGCGGCAAATTCGCCCGCTCGACCAGCTTCCATCGATTTATTGCCCACCCAGATGGTGCCTCCCAAGAAAGTACCAGTGGTGAGGATCACCGCTTTGCAAGCAAAAGCCACGCCGAAATAGGTCTCGACCCCAATCACTTCACCATTTTTACCCAACACCAAATCGGTCACCATGCTCTCGCGGATGGATAGATTAGGCTGATTTTCGACAATGGTTTTCATAACAGCGGCGTATTCCCGCTTATCGGTTTGGGCGCGCAGTGCCCAGACCGCTGGTCCCCGCGAGGCATTCAGGACTCTTTTTTGCAGATAAGTGCGATCGGCAACTTTCCCAATTTCTCCACCCAGAGCATCAATTTCGTGGGTGAGTTGGGATTTCGCGGGGCCGCCCACCGCCGGATTGCAGGGTTGCCAAGCAATTTTGTCCAGATTAAGCGTGAGCAGCATGGTTTTGCAGCCCAGCCGCGCCGCTGCCAAGGCCGCCTCACAGCCGGCGTGGCCAGCCCCGACCACCACTACTTCAAACTCATCTTGGAACTCTACGGTATTTTGCATGACTGGGAAATAAAGACTTGTCGCTCTTTATCTATGATAGTGCTGGTTTGATGAATGCTCCACCGCTTCGTATAATGAAGCGACTCAATAATTAGCTAGCAACCATGAGCGAACTCCAGCGCACCCCCCTGTATCAACAGGCGATCGATCTAAAAGCCCGCATGACTGGTTTCGCCGGCTGGGAAATGCCCGTGCAGTTTAGTGGCCTGACCGCTGAACACCAAGCAGTGCGCACAGCAGCAGGGATGTTTGATATTTCGCACATGGGGAAATTTGTGTTGCAAGGTAGCTCGGCACTGACGCAACTTCAGCGATTGGTGCCTTCAGATTTAAGCAGATTGACAGTGGGTTTGGCTCAATATACAGTGCTACTCAATCCCCAAGGCGGGGTCATTGATGACATTATTGTGTACCTGGAAGCTGATGGGCAAGTGGTATTGATCGTCAATGCGTCCACCAGAGAGCAAGATTGGCAGTGGCTGACCAGCCATTTAGATTTAAATCAAGTGCAATGCCAAGATTTGTCGGCGGATTTGGCCCTGATTGCTGTGCAAGGTCCCGAGGCGATCGCTAAATTGCAGCCGTTAGTCGATCGAGACCTGACGAACCTGCCGAACTTTGGTCATTGTCGCGCTAGTGTTTTAGGTCATCCGGCGTTTATTGCCCGGACGGGCTACACCGGGGAAGATGGGGTGGAAATTATGTTGGAGCCAATGGCTGCGGTGGAGCTATGGCAAAAATTGCTGTCTTTAGCAGTAATACCTTGTGGCTTGGGTGCTAGAGATACCCTGCGCTTGGAAGCAGCGATGTGTCTGTATGGTCAAGAACTCAACACCACGACGACACCCCTTGAAGCTGGTTTGGGCTGGTTAGTTCATTTGGAGAAGGGTGAATTTATTGGTAGCGACGTGCTGAATCAGCAAAAAGCGGCGGGGTTAGAACGGCGGCTAGTGGAGTTGGAATTAGCGGGACGGCATATTGCCCGCCATGACTATCCCATCTATTACCAAGGTCAATCGGTGGGTATTGTGACTAGTGGCACCCTGTCGCCTACTTTAAATAAGCCGATCGCGTTGGGCTATGTTCCGAATAATTTGAGTAAGCTGGGGCAAGAGTTAGCGATCGAGATTCGGGGTAAGTTTTACCCAGCGATAGTAGTCAAAAAGCCTTTTTACAAGTCTAGCCACCGCTAGGGATCTCGATCGCCATCCCACTACCGAGCCTCGCCCAGGATGGTGAATGCTGCCCAATCACTGGGTTTATCGTGGGTTTTCATTACTGCTAACATCGCTTGGCGCATAGCTTGGGCTTTATCCATCCCTTTACCATACCAATTTTGATAAAACTCTACCATTAACTCTTTGGTAGAATCATCGCTCACTGTCCATAGTGATACGGCAACGCTGGGAACCCCCGCTACGGCTAGGGCGCGAGATAAACCAATTACACCATCACCACTGAGGTCTCCTTTGCCGGTATCGCAGGCACTTAAAACAACCAAGCTAGCTTGGAGTTTGAGGTCGAAGATTTCATTGGAAGTGAGTAATCCATTCGTGAGAGCGATCGCACCCGGTATATCTCCTCGTACTTTATCCAGTAAGCCATGAGTGGCGAAATGAATGATGGAGGCCGATCGCATTTTATTGATCACGATATTTTTATCAGCTTGTACCCCAATTAATGGAGTAGTTTTGAGAATGCTGCTGACGGCGATCGCTTCGTCTCCGGCTCCGGGCAGATTAGCTAACGGGGTACCATCAGGAGCAAGAGGCATGATCGGATTACCCACGACGAGGGATTGTCCTTGTTTAGGGTTGAATTTGGTGGGTTGAGGATTGCTGTCTAAGAGTCCGATCGCCGAAGCTGTACTAATCGTATGTTGTTCAATCAGATATTTATTGTTACTATCTTGCAGAGCGACAAACGGCACAAAGAATAGTTCACCTTGGGGGATAACGATAATCCGTTGATTAGGATCTTTAGGAAGGGATCTGGCGATCGGCGCTATCAATAATTTGTGCAGCAACTTGAGATCGCCCTGGGCAGCGGTAGCTGATGGTGTAGCTCTCTTACCAGTATTACTGCGCCCTCTAACTCCAATATCATCACGGCTAGTGTTGACTAAATCTTTAATATTCGTGTGGGCTGGTAGCTTACTTTGCTGAAAGGCGATCTGGCCATTAGGTGAAACGACCCAAATGTAAATGGTGTCAACAATCAGAGAATATTCAACTAGGGTGGCATTTTGATTTTTGGCAATCTGTTGGATTTTAGATAGCGTGGGCGCTTTAGGTAGGAACGAGATATTGGTAGTCAGATTGGCTGCCCGAGAAGCTAACAGTTCGACTAAAGCCCTTGCTCTATCTCTTTCAGAGATTTCTAAAGCTGATTGGGATTTATTCTGTTGAATGAGGGCTATTTGGAGCAGTTTATAGGTCTGAGATACGCTAGGGAGATCGGCAAAAGCCACTTTGTCGCTATCGCTGAGTCCTTGACCCAAACTGTTTTTACTGCTTCGAATAGTTTCCCAAATGGCGATCGCTTCTCTCAGGGATTGTTCAGCTAGGGATGGCTTTTTCTGCGCTAGCAGGGCGGCACCAATATTTTGGAGAGTAGTGGCCTCACCAGATTTATTTCCAACCTCTTTTTTAATAACAAGAGATTTTCGATAATAGTCCAGTGCTTTTGGATATTGATCTTGCGAAGAATAAACTACACCAATATTGCCGAGAGTATTACCTTCAGCGGATCTATCCTTAATTATCTTGGAAATGGCCAGGGCTTCTTGATAGTATGCTAATGCCTTGGGGTATTGTCCTAACGATCGATAAACTATGCCAATCTTATTGAGTGTATTACTCTCACCAGATTTATTCTTGATCGCCTTGAAAATAACGAGAGATTGTTGATAGTATTCTAGAGCTTGAGGGTATTTTTCTTGTAGAAAGTAGACTCTTCCAATGTTACTGAGAGCAATACCTTCCACCGTTTTATTTCTGATCCCCTTGAAAATAGTGAGAGATTCTTGATAATATTTTAATGCCTTAGAATATTGTCCTATTGAAAGATAAAATCCACCAATATTGGTAAGCATATTACCTTCACCATTTTTATCTTCAATCGCTTTCTTAATGGCGAGGGATTGTTGAAAATATTCCAGTGCATTAGGATACTGCCCCAGTTCTCCATAGATTACACCAATATTACCAAAAACATTCCCTGCCAAAGATATATCTTGGATCTCTTTAGCAATCATGAGAGATTGTTGATAGTATTCTAAAGCCTGGGTGTATTGAGATTGTGCCTCATAAAGTAAACCAATATTGTTGAGAGTAATACCCTCCCCAGATTTATTCTTGATTGCTCTACTAACAACAAGAGATTGTTGATAATTCCGCAGCGCATTCGTATATTTACCTAAGAAACGATAGATTTCACCAATATTATTAAAAATAGTGCCTTCGTCAGTTTTATTTCCAATCTCCTTACTAATAATAAGGGATTGTTGAAAATATCCCAGCGCTTTAGGGTATTGGTCGATCGATTGGTAAACCACACCAATATTGGCCAGAATACTACCCTCGGCTTCTTTGTAACGAATCTTTTTAGCAAGTACTAATGCTTGCTGAAGTTTATCCAAGGCTGTTAGATATTCGCTCTTTCTCAATAACTTTACACCCTCTGTAAGCAAATCTCTTACTTGCTCTTTTTGTATTTCATCGACCTGTTGAACGATCGCACTAGAGGGTTTCAGATCAAGCGTAAGAATCGGTAACAGGATGAGAGCAGGAAAAAGAAACAGTGATAAAAATTTCATAATTATAAGAATAGTAATATTTTAAAAGCCGCAAAACTACAGATTCATATCAAAATTTATACCTGTATAAAGCTGCTCAATTGCCACCCTGATTCCCAAACTTTCTAGATCGATCGAATCCCCGCTAGTGTAGGGATAGTAAAGCCACATTCTACCCTCACCACGCCGATAACATTCCACACTAATTTTTTCGGAGCTAATGAGCAGATATTCTTGGAGAGTACTGATGCTTTGATAATCAGTAAATTTATCAGTACGGTCTTTATCGGCAGTGCCAGGAGAAAGAACTTCGACAATCAATTTGGGAAATTGAATAAATTTGCGGGCATTGGAATCTTGCGGGTGGCAGCTGACCATCAGATCGGGATAATAGTAAAGACCAGCTTCGTTCACGCAGAGTTTGACATCTGCCATATTAATCCGGCAACCGCTAGCACGTACTTTAGGTAACAGAATAGTTAAAAGATTAATAGCAATGTCGTTATGAGCAATAGTCCCTCCGGTCATGGCCACGATCTCGCCATTGATATATTCATACCGTAGTTCTTGCTGGGATTCCCATACAAGGTACTGCGCAGCAGTCATTTTGGGGATTCGGGCACCAGAGATCATTGCACTACTCCTTTTTTAAAATGGCTTAAGAAAACTTCTGGAAGACTTTTTCAATCGATCGTACCAGTAAACCTACCTGGCCTCACCTAAAATGGTGAATGCGGCCCAATCGCTGGGTTTATCATGGGTCTTCATTACTTCCAACATCGCTTGGCGCATGGCCTGGGCTTTATCCATCCCCTTCCCATACCAATTTTGATAAAACTCCACCATTAACTCTTTGGTGGAATCATCGCTCACTGTCCATAGTGATACGGCGACACTGGGAACTCCGGCTACGGCTAGTGCTCGGGATAAACCAATCACGCCATCGCCACTTAGGTCTCCTTTACCTGTATCGCAGGCACTTAAAACAACCAAGCTGGCCTTCAGTTTTAGGTCAAATATTTCATTAGAAGTGAGTAGCCCATTGGTGAGGGCGATCGCACCCGGTATATCTCCTCTCACTTTATCTAACAATCCATGAGTCGCAAAATGAATGATGGAGGCCGATCGCATTTTATTGACCACGACATTTTTATCGGCGGTAGCCCCAATTAATGGTGTGGTTTTAAGAATATTGCCGATCGCGATCGCTTCCTCTCCGGCTCCCGGTAGAGATACTAATTGAGTACCATCGGGGGCGAGGGGCATAATCGGATTACCAACAATGAGGGCGTTGCCCTGCTTGGGGTTGACTTTAACTGGTTGGGGCATGCTGTCGAGCAGTCCGATCGCCGAAGCAGTACTAATCGTATGTTGTTCGATCAGATATTTGTCGTTGCTATCTTGCAAAGCAACAAAGGGCACAAAGAATAGTTCACCTTGAGGAATAACGATAATTCGTTGACTGGGGTCTTTGGGGAGGGACTTGGCGATCGGCGCTATCAATAATTTATACAGCAACTTGAGATCGCCTTGGGCAGCGGTAGCTGATGGTGTAGCTCTCTTACCAGTATTACTGCGTCCTCTGACTCCAATATCATTACGACTGGTATTGACTAAATCTTTGATATTAGTGTTGGCGGGTAGTTTGCTTTGCTGAAAGGTGATCTGGCCATTGAGTGAAACTACCCAAATATAAATAGTGTCATCGATCAGAGAATATTCAATGAGGGTAGCATTTTGGGCTTTGGCAATCTGTTGGATTTTAGCTAGGTTGGGTGCTTTGGAGATGATGGGGGTGTTCGTGGCTGCATTGATAGCCCGGTAGGCCAAGAGTTCAGCTAAGGCTCTGGCACGACCACGTTCAGCAACTTCCAGAGCTAATTGAGGCTTATTTTGTTCAATGAGGGATCTTTGTAATAATTTGTAGGTATAAGCTACCTTATCGGCAAAAGCAACCTTGTCGCCATCGCTGAGTCCTTGACCCGAGCCGTTTTTACTACCTCTGATTGTCTCCCAAATGGCGATCGCTTCCCGCAGCGATTTTTCAGCTAGGGCTGGTTTTTTCTGAGCCAACAAAGTATCCCCAATATTGTTAAAGGTAGCGCCCTCCCCAGATTTATCGCCAGTAGCCTTTTCAATCACCAGGGATTGTTGAAAATATTCTAAGGCTTTCGGGTACTGTCCTAGTGATCGGTAAACTGCACCAAAATTGTTAAAAGTAGTGCCTTCTCCAGATTTGTTGCCAATAGCCTTGTTAATCGTCAGGGATTGTTGATAATAGTCCAGAGCCTGAAGATATTGTCTCTGTGAACGGTAAATTTCACCAATATTGTTCAGAATAGTGCCTTCACCAGATTTGTCGCCAATAGCCTTTTTAATCATCAGGGATTGTTGAAAGTAGACTAGAGCCTGAGAGGATTGTCCAAGTAACTGATAATCTGCACCAATATTATTGAGCGTTGTGCCTTCCCCAAATTTGTCACCGATCGCTTTTCTAATTACCAGAGATTGTTGATGGTATTTTAAGGCATTGGGGTATTGCCCTAGGGATGTGTAAACTTCACCGATATTACCGAAGATCGTGGCTTCACCAAGTCTATCGCCGATCTCCTTACTAATCGTTAAAGATTTTTGATAGTAAGCCAGAGCTTGAGGATATTGTCCCAATGAAGCATAAAGCAAACCAATATTGCCCAGGGTGGTGGCTTCGCCAAATCGATCGCCAATTTTCTTTTTGATAGCAAGAGATTGTTGATAGTAATCCAGAGCAGTGGAGTATTGCCCCAACGATCGATAAACCACACCGATATTACCCAGAATAGTGGCTTCACCAGATTTATCACCGATTTTCTTTTTAATAGTGAGAGACTGTTGATAATATGCCAAAGCTTTGGCATATTGCCCCAACGAATTGTAAACTAAACCAACATTGTTCAGCGTAGTGCTCTCATTAGATTTATTGCCAACCGCCCTACTAATCGCTAGAGATTTTTGGTAGTAGGCCAAAGCTTTCGGGTATTGCCCCAACGAATCATAGACTTTACCAATATTATTGAGCGTATTGCCCTCCCTAGATTTATCACCAATTTTCTTTTTAATAGCGAGAGATTGCTGATAGTACTCTAGTGCCTTGGGGTATAGACCGACTGATTCGTAAAGAACACCAATACTGTTGAGTGTATTACTCTCGTTAGATTTATCGCCAATCGCCTTACTAATGGCCAGAGACTGTCGATAATAAGCCAGAGCCTTGGGATATTGCCCGACAGTGCGATAAACTTCCCCAATATTGTTGAGCGTCGTGCTCTCATCAGATTTGCTGCCGATCGCTTTACTAATAGCAAGAGATTGTTGATGATATTCCAGTGCCTTTGGATATTGACCCAGTGCCGCATAAATAACACCAATACTACCCAACGCACTTCCTTCTGCTCCTTTATAATTAATCTTCTTTGCCAGTATTAATCCCTGCTGAAATTTAGCCAGCGCCGCTAAGTAGTCACTTTTTTTATATAGCTTCTCGCCCTCAGTAATTAACCGATCGGCCTGCGCTTTTTGGGCAGCATCTGCCTCTTGAACAATTGCTGTAGCAGGTTTTTGATTTAGCGCCATCACAGGTACTAACATGCAACCAGGAAGTAATAAAAATGATAAAAATTTCATAGTTATAGAGATACTTGCAAAAGGATGTTCCAGCTTATCGTGCTTCACCTAAGATCGTAAATGCGGCCCAATCACTGGGTTTGGCATGGGTCTTCATCACGGTTAACATGGCCTGTCGCATCGCTTGCGCTTTATCCATGCCTTTCCCATACCAGTTTTGATAGAACTCCACCATCAGTTCTTTGGTGGAATCATCGTCTACTGTCCATAACGATACGGCAATGCTGGGGACGCCAGCGACGGCCAAGGCTCTCGATAAACCAATTACTCCATCTCCGCTTAAATCTCCCTTGCCCGTATCGCAAGCACTCAAGACCACCAAGCTGGCCTTCAATTTAAGGTCAAAGATTTCGTTAGAAGTTAATAGTCCATTGGTGAGGGCGATCGCACCTGGTATATCTCCTCTCACTTTATCCAGTAAGCCATGAGTGGCGAAATGAATGATGGAGGCCGATCGCATTTTGTTGATAACGACATTTTTATCAGCGGTAGCCCCAATTAATGGTGTGGTTTTAAGAATACTGCCAATGGCGATCGCTTCCTCTCCGGCTCCTGGTAGAGATACTAATTGAGTACCATCGGGGGCGAGGGGCATAATCGGATTACCAACAATGAGGGCGTTGCCCTGTTTGGGGTTGACTTTAGTTAATTTAGGATTGCCGTCTAAAAGTCCGATCGCCGAAGCTGTACTAATAGTATGTTGTTCGATCAGATATTTGTCGTTGCTATCTTGCAGGGCAACGAAGGGGACAAAAAACAATTCACCTTGAGGGATGATAATTATCCGTTGATTGGGGTCTTTGGGGAGGGATTTGACGATCGGAGCAATCAATAATTTGTGTAATAGTTTCAGGTCACCTTGAGCAGATGTCGCGGAGGGTGATCGATCGCTAGAGCGGCTACGCCCTCTGACCCCAATATCAGCGCGGCTAGTATTTACTAAATCTCTGATTGTGGTTTTAGATGGCAAGCTGGTTTGCTGAAAGGCGATCGCACCATTCGGTGAAATCACCCAAATATAAATGGTCTCATCAACTAGTGAATATTCGACCAAGGTGGCATTTTGACTTTTGGCAATCTGTTGGATTTTAGTTAAATCCGGTGCTTTAGTTGGGCCAGCAGCAGTAGTTATATTGGCTTTGACAATGCGGGAGGCCAAGAGTTCAGCTAAGGCTCTTGCTCGACCTCTCTCGGCAATTTCTAGAGCTGCTGGGATTTTATTTTGCTGGATCAGCGCTTTTTGCAAGAGTTTGTAAGTCTTCGCTACTTGGTCAGCAAAGGAAACTTTATCGCTATCACTCAGCCCTTGACCGGAGTTGTTCTTACTGCCTTTAATTGTTTCCCAAATAGCGATCGCCTCTCGTAAGGGCCTTTCCGCTAGGGCTGGTTGTTTTTGAGCGAGTAAAGTGGCACCAATACCAGTAAGAGTACTACCCTCGCCATCTTTATCTCCGATCGCTTTTCTAATAGCCAGAGCCTGTTGATAATATTTTAGCGCTGTGGGATATTGCTCTAATGATCGATAAACCTTCCCAATTCCATTGAGGGTAGTACCCTCCTTAGCTTTGTTACCGATAGCTCTACTAATAGCTAGAGATTGCTGATAATATTCCAGAGATTTTGGATATTTTTCTAGAGAATCATAAACTGATGCAATGTTATGAAGATTATTACCCTCACCATCTTTATCCCCGATCGCTTTCCTAATAACGAGAGACTGTTGCTGATACTCCAAGGCTCGGTTGTAGTTCAAAACTTGAGATTTCAAAGCTTGATCATTGCGTCCCAGGTTTTCGTAGATTACACCAATATTACTAAGAGCAATACCTTCGCCATTTCTATTCCCAATTGCCCGACTAATAGCCAGATATTGTTGATAATACTCCAAAGATTTGGGATATCGTCCCAGAGAGTCATAAACTGCACCAAGATTGCCAAGGGCAGCACCTTCACCTTTTTTATCCCCGATCGTCTTACTAATAGCCAAAGATTGTTGATAATACTCCAGAGCCTTAGGGTATTGTGCTTGAAGTGCATAAACTTGACCAATATTGCCCAGAGTAGTGCTCTCAACAGACTTATTCCCAATTACCCGACTAATACCCAAAGACTGTTGAAAATACTCCAAAGATTTGGGGTACTGCCCCAGAGATTTGTAAACTTCAGCAATATTATTGAGGACAGTTCCCTCCCCAGCTTTATTACCGATCGCTTTAATAATGACCAGAGATTGTTGAAAGGATGCCAGAGCTTTCGGGTATTTTCCTTGCAAAAAGTAAATTTCACCAATGTTACTTAAGGCACTACTCTCCCCAACTTTATTGCCGATCGCTTTACTAATAGCTAGGGCTTGCTGATAGTATTCCAGTGCTTTTGGATATTTCCCTTGCAAACTATAAACAACACCAATATTACCTAAGATAGTGCCTTCATCAGCTTTATTGCCGATCGCTTTACTAATAGCCAAGGCTTGCTGAAGGTAATCTAGAGCTTTAAAGTATTCTCCCAAAGATTTATAAACCACCCCAATATTACTGAGAGTAGCCGCCCCACCAGTTTTATCACCGAGAGTCTTCCTAATGGTGAGAGATTTTTGATAATAATCTAAAGCTTTAGGATATTGTCCCAGGGAGTCGTAAACTCCACCAATATTATTTAGAATAGTCCCCTCACTAGCCTGATCACCAATCATTCGACTAATAGCTAGAGACTGTTGCTCATACTCTAGTGCTTTAGAATACTGCCCCAGAGATTTGTAAACTACACCAATATTGTTAAGACTAAGTCCGGCACCTTTTTTATCACCAAGAGCCTGCCTAATCGCCAGGGACTGTTGATGATAGGCCAAAGCCTGGGAGTATTGCCCCAGAGATTCGTAAACTGCACCAATATTATTTAAGGCAACTGCCGCACTAGCTTTATTATCGATCGCTTTAAAAATAGTCAGGGATTTTTGATAGTACTCCAAAGCTTGGGGATATTGGCTGCGTAAATTATAAATTCTGCCGATCCCAAGACTAACTACACCTTCAGCTAGTTTGTTATCATTTTTTTTCGCCAACGCCAGTCCCTGCTGCAATTTATTCAATGCTCCTGAAAGATTACCGGCTTTAACTAATTCACTACTTTCATCAATCAGTTTCAGAATTCGGGTTAGTTGTTGTGCTGAATTGGCTTGCTGAACGATCGCCGTAGCCGGTTTCTGGTTTAGTGCCACTACAGGTATGAAAACAAGATTAGGAATTAGCCCAAGCGGTAAAAATTTCATGATTATTGGGGTGCTAAGGTGCAAGAAACAGCAAAACATCCCAAGTCAGGCTGCCACTCCCACAATACTAGCTGACTTTAGCTAGTATTTATTCAGCCGTTACCATTTTGACAATCAAATCTTTATAGTTCTTTGGTCATTTTTCAATTGATCTCGATCGTACTTAGAGTGGTTAATACATACTTTGGGCATCATAAGATCAACGTCAACAAGCCAAGATGCCACCGCCGCACCATGACCTTATCAGAACACGATCGGATACTCGATATCCCGCCCGGAGCCTCGATCGAAGAGATCGATTTTGCCTTTAGCAAACAGCGCATCGCCCTGATTCGGCAAGGTAAAAAAAGTGAAATCGCCGCTCTCACAGCAGCCTATCATCAGCTGCGCGATCAAACCTTAAATCAAAACGCGGCAAACCCCGCCACACCTGATGTTTACCTGCCCACCCAACACATCACTGACACTCTCGATCGCCTTCTACAGCCTCGTAAAATTCAATCGACTATCCAACTAATCGAAACCGAACGAGCTTTACTGATTCACCTCCAGGGTCAGACCGGCGAAGTGAAGCAGAAGGTAGCCAGTCAAGTCATGAAACAATTGCAAATTCTCGATCTACCCGGATTTGAGACAGTCACCATCTATGGAATGCGTGGCAAAAATGCAGTAGCTTGGAAACAAAAATTTCGGTGCGATGCAGCACTAAAAGAAGCCGACACCGATCTCAACTCTTTCAACAATCGTTACGTGAATCGATTAGCGCTGCCGATCGCCTTGCTGTTTGCCATCGTCTTACACTTACTTGTTTTTCCGAGATTTTTACTCCGTGGCATCCAGATCTGGATTCACGAGTTTGGACATGCAACGGTGGCTTGGATGGCTGGACACGCGGCCACGCCCTTGCCCTTTGGCTGGACAAATGTGAGCGATGATCGATCGACCAGCGTCTATGTCTGTTTTTTGATCTTGTTACTGCTGCTGTTTTGGTCAGGCTGGCGCGAGCAAAAGCCTTGGGCAATGGGTCTCGCTACGGTGTTAGCGATCGGACAGTATTATATGACTTGGCAGATGCCAGAGTATACTTACTATCAATTGATTTCCTTTGGTGGCGTAGGCGGAGAGTTATATCTGAGTACGTTACTCATGGTCTGTTTTTATTTTCCGTTACCCGATCGGTTTCGCTGGGATTTTTGGCGATATCTGGCCTTGATCATGGCTGCCTATACATTCACCTCCAGCTTTGGGATGTGGCATCAAATTAAAACTGGAACGGCAGAAATTCCTTGGGGAAGCATGTTAGGCGGACAAGGTGATGCTGGAGGTGATATGAATAAGTTGAGTTCTATGGGATGGAGTGATACCCAGATTGTGAATACTTACAGTCACCTGGGAAATGTCTGTTTGTTAGTGCTAATAGGAATCTATGGACTTTTCTTGTTACGGTCACTACAAAAAAGACACCGATTACCATAACGTTCGTTAAGCCACTATATATTGTATCGCCCCCCATCAATCCCCAACTTCCGCCACTGACAACCCCAAAGCCGCCGCAATCTGCTCCGCCGACAAACCCAAAGCCTTCAACCGAGGAATCGCCTCCCGTCGAGCCTGGGCTTCTGCGGTAGCCTGGGCTTGGGCGGCTTGCGCCTGGGCTTCTGCGGCTGTGGCCCGCTCGGCATTAGTGGGAATCCATTCGCCAGCGGCATCGTACCAGCGCAACCACTGGCCTTCTACACCTTGATAGCGACCGTCCCAAACCCGCAAACCTAATCCCAATTCATCAAACCAGTAACGCGGCTCGGTTAATTCAATGGCTCGATAATGCCCCTGTTCCAGTGCGAAGATCCGTAATTGCTGCTCATAACGATCGAATACTACGTAGAACGGAATTCGCAGAATCCGCTCATACACTTCCCACTTCAGCGGCGGCTTCCCCAGCTCCCGCAGCTTTCGCCCCAAATCCTCATCCTCTGTCCCCGGCGACAGTAGTTCCAGCACCAGAAACGGATTAACCTCTTCTTGCCAGGTGACATAGCTCCAGCGCAAATCTTCGACCCGATCGGCCACAGTCGTTCCCAACACCAAAAACCAGTCCGGTCGCTTATACCACTGCGGATGACTACCACTGTAATACAGGTTCAAATCCGTCCCAATGAAGATTTCCGTGATGGGGAAAGTCGTCGGTTGGCAAGTTTCCCGCAACAACTGCGGCTGAAAATCATGAAATTCGTCCGGCAAACCAAGATCCTCCGGGTCTTCACTTGGTAAGTCATACATCGTCGGCAACGACACGGCTGCCGATCGAGGGGGATGCTGCTGATACATCGAAGGGTTCCTCCAGTGCTTTGATTGTAACAAGCGAGGGTGGGTTGTACCGACTTACTGGCCTTATCGCCAATCCGAACGCATCAGGGTTGAGCCTCACTGCGATGGCATCTTCACATTTTAACCTGGGCGATCGTGGTTCTGGAGTTTTCCCCGGTGATTTCGCTTGGTTGGCCAATGGGGCGGGAGTGCGGCGGGGTCGATCGGTGTAACGGCTTGGTCTTCAACGGTGGCAAAGGTCTTCGAGTCATCACCAGAGTTTTGAGGCCATCCGCTGCAAGCCCTGGTTAGACAATGCAAAAAGACCGACAAAAACTCAATTACCTCACTGCGCGAAGCTCCTCTTGAATAACTCGGCGTAGTGTTTCTTCATCTAGAGGCTGCTTCACTTTTTCTAGATACTCCCGCAAAGCCTCATTCATGATAGTTTGATAGCCTTTGCCAGCAGAGTCACTCCGTTCTCGAAAGGTTTCTAGCACATCATCGTCAATATAAATTGTGATGCGAGTTTTACCTGTTTGGGGAATGACAGCACCCCGTTTTGCTTGACTAAAATCATACTCCGCTTTCATACTTCTGCCTCTCAGAACGGGTTGCTGGACGGGCTGAAATAAGGCGAACACGATTCCCTCGATCCGTATAGACCATGACTAGCAAGCGCCAGAGATGATCCATTCCAATCACAACAAATCGTTGTTCTCCTTGAGCCGTTGTATCTTCAAAAGAAAGCGCATTTGGGTCAAATAGAACTGCCTCAGCATCAGAAAAGCGCACACCGTGCTTTTGCAGATTAATAGCCGCTTTGTTCGGATCCCATTCAACTTCCATACATATATTATATGCACAAGAATGAGTTTTGTGCTAGATGATTGAATTTGGGTCGGTCTAACGGTCATGTTCAGCGGCAGCACATCACTTTTGCATCTTGTCTTAGCAGTGCTTCATCTATTGTTCAAACATTGATCTTGTAGTTCAAGGTATGTTCGTCTCCGGGCTTGCCTCGAAATCCCCAATTGCAGGCTGGTCTCGGTGATGGTAATCTCAATATCGTTAGGGAGTATCCCAATTTCAGACTCGATTCTCTGGAAAAGCAAATTGATGAGTCTCTTCTTCGCCTCTACCGTTCTCCCCTCGATCATGCTGAATTCAATGATGGTGTAACGGTCAGTTCGGCCCGATGGAGAGAAAAAATCATCTGCATCTAAGTGAAAGAATCGATGAGCGCGCTTATCTTCTGGAAGCGGTTTGATCCGTTCCGCTGCATACGCTGGTTAGGCTACTTTGTGTGAGGCATCAGTATATTTATGTGCTTCCGCATAAATTCTTAATGCAGCAGCCATGTGCTTCTCAGCTTCTTTACCCTGATGTTGGAACCATTCCAGAGTCTCAGAATCTACACGAACAGCGACAGTTGCCTCTGATGAAACAGGAAGGCGCAGTCTCGCTGTTGCGAAAAATTTCTCTGATAGAGGTGGAATATCAGAAGTATCAATGTCTTCATCAGCCATTGCATCAATTCTAGACCAATCTGTTTTTGATATATAGCTCATATTCTTTTCGTTCATGAGAGAGTGCTTTTCGTAGTGAAATAATACGAATTGTTTCCTCGCTAGGCTCAGTGTAAATAACCACGACTAACCGTCCATCCAGCAAACCAATACCAATCCATCGATCCTCTCCATAGGCTTCTCGTTCGTCAAGTTCAATAACCATTTAGAGATCGAAAACTCGTGACGCATCATTGAAGTCAAAACCATGTTTTGCAAGGTTGATCTCATTTTTGCGCTCATCCCATTCAAAGTTCATGAACTTTGTGATTGTATTCCTCTTAAATAAGTTTAGTGTTTATGACGTAACTTGAGCTTAATGATTTGATTTAGTCTGCCTAACTAGTGGTTATGCTGACAAGTTCAGTCTAACATCGCGTATGGGATATTTAGATCGACAAACGTCGGCATATCCCCAGCAAATAGGGATGTTATGCGGAAAGTCATCGGCTTAACATCTTAAATTGGGTGTTTATGCAGACAATTATTCTGCCAAGTTAATGGTGACCCCATCGCCTCGGAAAAACCAGGAAAAGATCATGATAGAAATCTGCATTGCCGATCTAAGTAACCCTGACCATGCCCAGGCAGTAGTACAACTGCTCAATGAATACGCCCTCGACCCCACCGGTGGCGGCCAAGGTCTATCAGACTACGCCAAAACGCATCTAGTCGCCGAATTAAGCAGCCGCAAAACAGCCCATGTCATTTTGGCCTTTGCCGACCAAACTCCCGCCGGACTAACCATCTGCCTAGAAGGCTTCTCCACCTTTGCCTGTCAGCCACTCCTGAATATCCACGATGTGATCGTCACCCAATCTCAACGCGGTCAAGGCATCTCTAAACTAATGTTAAAACAAGCCGAAGCGATCGCCATTAGCCTAGGTTGTTGCAAACTCACCCTCGAAGTCTTAGAAAACAACCACATCGCTCAAGCCGCTTATCAAGCCTGTGGATTTCATAATTACGAACTCAATCCACAGCTAGGCAAGGCATTATTTTGGGAAAAGAAATTGTCAGCAGCTAATATTACCAACCAGTCCGATGGAACTTAGTGCAGATTCCGAAGATTTTCCGCTAAACTAAGAGATTGGTGACTAGACTCTGGCTCATCGTCAGCTAACCTAGTACCCTTCAGCTTCTCATTAACCCTAGATGAGGTGTTCAACCCTGTGGCCAAAAAAACTGACACACCTGAAAAACCTGCGGGTAGCACGGCAGCGGAGAAATCCAAAACCGGTATCGACGTCGCAGGTTTTGTGAAAGACAGCAAAGACGAACTTGGCAAAGTCATCTGGCCAAGTCGGCAGCAACTCATTAGCGAATCACTGGCAGTAGTACTAACAGTATCCCTGTCGGCGGCGGTTATCTACGGAGTAAATAACCTATTCCAGTGGGCAGCTGCAATTATATTTACACAGTCATAGCTGGAAAGATGTGCCCATGAGTTCTACAACTGATGATTCCTTAACTAGCAACGTTGACTTTAGCGCCACCCCTCGGTGGTACGCCGTACAAGTAGCTTCGGGATGCGAAAACAAGGTCAAACTTGACTTAACACAGCGCATTCAATCCTTTGATGTGGGCGATCGCATCATGCAGATTGAGATTCCCCAGTCGCCCATTGTCCGGCTCAAAAAAGACGGTAGCAAAGTATCCGCCGAAGAAAAAGTTTTCCCTGGCTACGTACTAGTACGGATGGCGATGGATGATGACGCTTGGCAGGTGGTTAAAAACACCCCCAATGTGATCAACTTTGTCGGAGCCGAGCAAAAACGTGGCTACGGACGCGGTCGCGGCCATGTCAAACCGTTGCCCTTGTCTCATGGTGAAGTCGATCGGATCTTCCGGCAAGCTGCCGAGCAAGAACCAGTGGTCAAAACTAACCTCAATGAAGGCGACAAAGTTGTGGTGCTGTCTGGCCCATTCAAAGATTTTGCGGGAGAAGTTATTGAAGTTAGCCCCGAACGGAGCAAACTCAAAGCCCTGCTGTCGATCTTTGGGCGCGATACCCCCGTAGAATTAGAGTTCAATCAGGTTCAAAAACAATAGCAAAATGGCAAAAAAAGTAGTAGCAATCGTCAAACTAGCGCTCAACGCTGGTAAGGCCAACCCCGCACCACCAGTTGGTCCCGCTTTGGGTCAGCACGGTGTGAACATCATGGCATTCTGTAAAGATTACAATGCCCGTACTCAAGACCAAACTGGTACTGTAATTCCAGTAGAAATCTCAGTTTATGAAGATCGCAGTTTCACCTTCGTCCTCAAAACCTCACCTGCTTCAATTTTGATTAAAAAAGCAGCGGGCGTAGAGACTGGTTCTAACGAACCCAACAAAAAGAAGGTAGGCAGCATCACCAAGGCGCAACTCGCCGAGATCGCCAGAATCAAGTTGCCCGATTTAAATGCTAACGATCTAGAAGCGGCTATGAACATTGTGGGCGGCACCGCGCGCAACATGGGCATCACCATTTCTGACTAGTTATCAAACTCCATCTATTCACCTTTTATCGGGGCAGAAGTAATACACTTCGCGATCGACCCCAGGAACAACCATGACCAAAAAATATTCACGGCGTTCTCAAGAGCTACTGAAAAAAGTAGAAATCCGCCCTTACGAACCCCTCGAAGCACTCACTCTGCTGAAAGATACGGCCACCGCTAAATTTCCAGAATCTGCAGAAGTACATATCCGTCTCGGTATTGACCCAAAGTACACCGATCAACAGTTGCGAACCACCGTCGTGTTACCAAAGGGCACCGGTCAGACCATTCGCGTAGCCGTCATTGCGCGGGGTGAAAAAGTAGCTGAAGCCAAAAATGCTGGTGCCGACATCGCCGGTTCCGAAGAATTAATCGAAGAAATCCAGAAAGGGATGATGGATTTCGATTTGCTAATTGCCACTCCCGACATGATGCCCCAAATTGCTAAACTGGGTCGGGCACTTGGCCCGCGCGGTTTAATGCCCTCACCCAAAGCAGGAACCGTCGCGACCGATTTAGCAAAAGCTATTGCCGAATTCAAAGCAGGTAAGCTAGAATACAGAGCGGATCGGACAGGCATTGTTCATGTCATGTTTGGGAAAACTGCTTTTAGTGCAGAAGACCTCCTTGTTAACCTCAAAGCTTTGCAAGAAAACATCGATCGGAACCGCCCATCTGGAGCAAAGGGACGCTACTGGCGCAGTATGTACGTATCTGCTACTATGGGCCCTGGTATCGAAATAGATATCAATGCTCTTCGGGACATGAAGCCTGAAGTCTAAAATAATATTTGTGTTCGAGAGTTTATTTCCCAATCTGGCGTTAGCCAACAAGTGAATAGCTACAGCCACAGACAGCAGGTGTCGTAAGACATAATTATCCTGCCGAGGTTAACGCCAGCAACCAAATTGCTGAGTACCATTGACCCCGGCTCCCCGCTGGGGTCAATGTTTGTGGATGTCCGAGCATTAATACCATCAATTGCCCACCCAAGAGGTCTATCAATGGGGAGAACCCTAGCCAATAAACAAGCGATTGTGGCCGAACTCAAAGAAAATTTGAGTTCTAGCCAAATGGTGGCAGTAATCGATTATCAAGGTCTGACTGTAGCTGAAATCACTGACCTACGGCGGCGTTTACGCCCCAAAGGCGCGATTTGCCAAGTCACCAAGAATACCTTCATGGGCAAGGCCATTGCCGATGATGCGAAGTGGCAACTGGTCGAGACATTTCTTGCTGGTCCTTCTGCTTTCTTGCTGATTCAAGAAGACGTTGGTGGCGCTATCAAAGCCTACAACGAATTCCAAAAGGCCACCAAAAAAACCACTCTGCGGGGTGGGGTCATGGAAGGCCGGGTATTGTCGGAAGCTGATGTCAAAGCCATCGGCGATCTGCCATCCAAGGAACAGCTCATGGCGCAAATTGCGGGCGCGCTCAACTCGGTTACTGCCAAGGTAGCGATCGGAGTCAAAGAGGTACCTGCTTCTATTGCCAGAAGTCTGCAAGCCCATGCCGACAAGGGCTAGGCCGTTTCCCAGATAATCGCGATTTACTAGTCATTTTTACTAATCTTAAGGACGAACATACATGTCTGCTGCAACCGACAAAATTTTAGAAGAGTTAAAAGTACTTTCTTTACTAGAAGCTGCTGAACTCGTTAAGCAAATCGAAGAAGCCTTTGGCGTATCAGCGGCTGCACCTGTAGCAGTAGCTGCGGCTGGTGGCGGCGGCGGCGCTGCTGCTGAAGCTGTAGAAGAGAAGACTGAATTTGATGTAATTCTGGAATCTTTCCCTGACGACAAAAAGATTGCGGTCTTGAAAGTCGTGCGCGGCTTAACAGGCTTAGGTCTGAAAGAAGCTAAGGACTTGGTAGAAGCTGCACCTAAGCCTGTGCGCGAAGGCGTAGCGAAGGATGCTGCTGAAGATGCTAAGAAACAGATTGAAGAAGCTGGCGGTAAAGTAACTATTAAGTAGTTGCTTTTAGCTAAATTTCTATAAATAAAAAGGAGCCTAGCAATAGGCTTCTTTTTATTTATAAGCTACAAAATCTGTCAGAATGGGAATGATTAGAAAGTAGTCTTTTGCCGGCACCACCCCCCAGCTATGAATTTATCAACATTTCAGATAATTGAGCTTGGTGTTTTAACAGCAACAACTTGCTTCCATGCGATCGCCAGCTTGTCAGAAAACCGCCAAAATCCTGCTCCCGGCACCATCACCAAAACAGATCATCACAGGTTGCATTGGTATGAGCAGGGGAGCGGCACTACCACCATTATTGTAGATAGTAGCTTGGGGGGAGCAGAAGGATATCTCATCATCGACAAACTGGCCAAGCTGGGGCGGGTGATTGTGTTCGATCGACCGGGCTATGGTTGGAGTAAGGGCAGTTGGCGATCGCGCACTAGCAAACAAATTAACAGCGAGTTGCAAGCCCTATTGCAAGCAGCCAAGATTCAGCCTCCTTATATTTTGCTGGGCGATTCTTTTGGTAGTTATAATATGCGGCTATTTGCCCATAGTTATCCAGAACAGGTGGTCGGGTTAGTGATGACAGATGGTTTACATGAAAGACCAATGCTGTCGTTACCACTAAGACTAGGTTTGCTAAAACTGTTCTTTACGATTTCCTTTGGATTTGTCGGCGTGGGTGCCCTCCTCGGTATAGTTAGAGTCGTGGGAATGCTAGGGCTATTTGAAAAAATTAAACCAGAGCTAAAACAATGCGATCCAGTTCGTTTGCAGCAGGTTAAAAGATCTTTTTATCGAGCCAGTCACTGGTGGACGATGGCCAGAGAAATGATCGGTTTAGATGCCAGTGGTCGGCAGTTGCGAGTGGCCAATGAGCTGGGAAACTTGCCAGTTATGAATATTAAGGCTGGTACGTTTCTGAAGCTGCCCGGTGATCCGATCTTGTGGAATTGGTTGATTCATCAAGCCGATCTGGTGAGGGATCGCATTCATCTTGATTTGGCCAAGGTGTCAAATGACACGCAGCAATTTTCTTCGATTAGAAGTAGTCATTTTGTTTGGGTGGATCAGCCGGAGATCATGGTGGCGGCGGTGGAGCAGGTGATCGATCGCGTTAACAAAGCACCCAATCCAGCCGGAGAATCCACCAAAATCCAGATATAGAAAGGTCGTTATTCAAAAGCAGGCATCAAACCGGTCAAAAATTCCTGCCGTTGACCATCTGCACTTTTCTCAAAAACTTCTCCATCAACAAAGTAAATTAATTGGAGATCACCCTCAGTCATATTCAGAAGTGTACGATAAGAACCAACTACTCCAGTCGATTCAGAAATAGACAATCAATCAGCTGTGGAAAGGCATTATAGAATTCATCATCATTCAAAAATTTCCGAACCTTTAGCTGATGGTCATGAAATTCACTAGCAAAGGAACCAGAAAGCATCTCTTCACCACAATCAGAAAAATTCGCGATGATAATTTTCCAGTCAGCCAAAATCGTAAAAGCTTCGTCAGAGCCAAAGTCCAGAGCTTCTTCTTTTGTGAAATGTTGATCTTGACTATCCGTAAACAGAGAATGGTGTAACGTTGTTTCAAAGGGAGTATCATCACCTTCGGCTCTAGTCATATATTGCAGTGTATCGATAACCTGTTGTGAAACATCTGGCTTAATCTCACACATTAAGGAAAATTCATAATAAGTACTCATGTATTTATTCCGTCTTTTGGTACAAGCAGTGGTTGGGTAGATCGATCAGCACTAGGGTTTTATGCTTGTCACCAATTCAGTGAAAGCATAATTTCTGGGGCATGAACATCTCGGTTATCCATACTCAATTAGTAACAGATGAGAATTTATCGGTCAATGATATGCTTTTATTCTCTAATACTGAATCCTTCTTAGCCAGATCTGGAAAGCTTGACAAGAGGGAAGCAGGTCAACATACAATAGAATTAATGTATGTTATTTTTATTGTATGTTTTACAGAGGAGTAATTTATGCAAGTCAGATTGAGCGGAAATCCTAACCCAGAAGAAGTTATCGGGCGGGATGCAGTCATTACCGAACTCTGGAAACATCTTAGACAAGGTAGTCTAGTCATTACTGCCGAGCGACGGATGGGTAAGACCAGCGTCATTCAAAAAATGAATGCTCAGCAACCAGATAAATTTATTGGTGACTACCAAGATCTGGAGAAAATTAGTTCGCCAGATGACTTGGTGAGGCACATATACAACAAAATCTGCGAAGTATTGAGTACTCAACAGCGTTTCAGGCAAGTACTGCAAAATTTGCTTAAAGATTGGGGCGGTGAGAAATTTTTGGCATTTGGATTGCCTCAGCCTAAAATAAGCTGGCAGCAAAACTTACAGATAATTATTAAAGATTTGTCAGCCCAGTTAGAACCAGAAGAAGTATGGGTTTTCTTTTGGGACGAGCTACCACTGGCTATCGAAAATATTCGGCGAGTACATGGGGCATCAGAAGCGATGTCAGTATTGGATAATTTGCGAGCAATTCGTCAAACCCATCGTAATATTCGGATGGTTTATACTGGCTCGATCGGTTTACATCATGTGATTGGTAAGTTGAGAGATGCTGGCTACAGCAATGCCCCGATTAACGATATGTACCAGCTTAATCTTTCGCCTTTGACAGATGATGCTGCTTTGGATTTGGCTCAACAGCTATTAATTGGAGAAAATATTGCGACTACAAGTTTAATCGAGGTTAGTACTGAGATTGTCAGCGCCGTAAATGGAATTCCATTTTATATCCATCATGTGATTGATCGCCTGAAAGGAAAAAATCGACTAGTGGAATCTACTGATGTGATGCTGATCATCTCAGAAAGTCTTGAGCAGGTTAATGTTTGGGATCTAGGTGACTATGAAGATCGTATCCAAAAATATTATCTTGAAGGTAACTACAATTTGGCTTTACAGGCGTTGGATACATTAGCGTTTACTGATCGATCGATATCTTTTGGGGATCTGCTGAACTTGGTGAAAGTTAAAATCTCTAGTGTTGACAAAGAAAGCTTTCGCAAATTGTTAAAACTGTTAGAGCAAGATCACTATATTGCTCGGGAGGTTGGTGGGGGCTATTATTTTCGCTTTCAGTTAATCAAAAAATACTGGCAAATTCAACGTCCTGGTTAGAACTATGCAACATTCCTTAGTATCTGTTTTCACGCCAAGTCTGATGTCGGCAGAGGATTTAGAACATATTTTTGTGCAGCGAGAGCCGCTGGTACAGGATTTGATTAAGCGGATAGTTGGTAGTACGAAGAGTAAAGGCAAGGAACATTCACTGTTGATTGGAATGCGGGGAATGGGTAAGACTCATTTGGTATCGTTGGTTTATCATCGGGTAAAAGCGATGCCAGAACTACAAGATAAGCTGTTGATTGCTTGGTTGCGAGAAGAAGAATGGGGAGTGGATTCTTGGTTGGATTTGGTGATGCGGATTTTGCGGGCAGTGTCGGAAGATCGTGGGTCGGGGGATAGTGAAAAGGCACAGGATTTGCTCGATCGATTGTACAAAGATGGCTTCGAGACGGCTAAAGGATCGGCAACTCAGTTTTTGCGGGAGTTGATTGGCAAGAGAACTTTGCTGCTAATTATTGAGAATATGGATGATCTGTTTCAGGGTTTAAAAGAAACTGGTCAGCAAGAGTTTCGGGCTTTTTTGCAGGAATATCGTTGTTGTACGGTGTTGGCAACGACTCCGGCGATGTTTAGTGGGGTTTCTAGTCGGAAGGAGCCTTTTTTTGGGTTTTTCCATAACTCCTATTTGGAGAAGATCGAGGTAGATGAAGCGGTAAAGATGTTGGGGCAGATTGCTAGTTTAAATACGGTCAAGGACGTACAGCTCACGAATCTGTTCGGGAACCGTCTGCCTTCGCAGAGGAAACCTCAGATTACGCAAAGCACTGATGAGCATCACGATTTGGCGGCTTATTTGCAGAGTGCTGAAGGACGGGCACGGGTGCGGGCGGTACATCATTTAGCGGGGGGGAATCCGCGTGTTTATACGTTGTTTGCTCAGTTTATTACCAAGGAATCGTTAGATAATTTGGTGGATGCTTTTATGAAGATGTTGGATGATTTGACTCCCTATTATCAGGCGCGGATGAAAGAGTTGTCGAATCAGCAGCGCAAGATTGTGGAGTTGTTAGTCGATCGGCGGCAGGCGGTGATGGTGAAGGATATTGCTGATGCTTGTTTTATTGATCAGAGGGCGGTGGCGAGTCAGTTGCGGGAGCTGAAGAAGAAGGGTTATGTAGTTTCTAATGAGGTGGGGCG
>CAXTSZ010000045.1:0-29585 GCA_964247125.1 uncultured bacterium | reverse complement strand
GTCATTTTTAACCTGCTATCACTTTGGTTATCACTGGGAACATCATGAGTATCCCTGTCTGGCATGGTATAACCTGCCATCTGTGCGCCAAGTGGTAAGAAAATAATGAAATGCGTCTATCAAGGAATTATTTTGAACTTTGAATTCTATAGATTTTATTAAATTTTATAGAAGACTGTTAGATTGTAATGAACACAACTAGCACCTAAACTCCTCACATGACGGCTTTTTGCCCAGTTCAGCCCATTATCCGTCGCAAACAGCATGCCTTAGATGTGCAAGATCTAGAAGGACTCTTGCATATTCATATTCAAATCAAAGACTTAAAAATATTCTCCAGCTTTTACACCCGCATAGATCAAGTCTTTATGCTGTGGGGTAGTATTACCGCGATCATTTTTCTGACAGCTCAGTTTTGGTCAATCGCCTGGACATGTCAGTCCATCATGTGGTCGATATTGACACTAATTGGCTCCTGGGGTACCTACTGTCTAGCTTGGTATTGGGTGACAGTAGAGCGCCTGCGCTGGGTGGTATATATCTGGATCGGACTGATGCTGGGGGGCGTGGCCCTAACTAATTGGGGTATCTTTGGCGGTGGATGGATCATTTTGCCGCATCTCTGTCTGCTATGGCTAGGGTTAAGCGCCCTTGGTTACCTCGCTACCGCGTGGGGTCTGCGATCGCGCGCATTTTTCTGCAGTGCTTTACTACACCTCGGTGGGCTGGCACTCTTATCTTATTTCCCTACCTGGCAGTTTCTAATGACGGGGATGATTACTGCTGGTAGTTTATTCTTTCTTGCCGGGGTGCAATGGGATATGTCTTCTGATAATAATGATCAATTACTGACAGCAGCCCAAAAGCAGTTTAATCAAGACCAGCAAAAGCAACGAGATCTGAGCTGCTGATGAGAAAATAAATTAATGTAGCTATTTTCACCATGACCACCCCTTTCTCTGTTCGATCAGCTATGATCAGAATATCAAGTTAGTCGTCCTTGTCCAATTTCAGGCTGCTGCGGCTAGAATAACTATTTTCCTTATTAATTTAAGATATCCAATGCACTGGATGGGGGTTGCGTCGCTGTGACCCAGTATTGCCTATCGTAGGAGAGCGACGGCAGAGGGGCAGACAGTGCCGAAAATAGTGGCCAAAGAGTTATGGCAAGTACAACTATCCGTACAGCCGATACGCAGCTAGTGTAGAATTTTTGTCGCTTCCTCTACTTAATTTTTACTGATGGGGAATTAGACTTCTCACCAGAGCGATCAGAGGTAGAAAATAGCTGTATTATCTCGATCTGAGAAAATCGCCTAGGGTAATATCCTGAGTGGTTGGATCACAAAATAAGGTCTAGCACTAGACCTTATTTTGCTGCGAATAAATATCCAAAACACAACATTACCTGGTTTTAATAATTAGCCACAGACCCAAAATACTCGCTGCTCCAAACAAAATATTACTCATTAGTTGCAACTGCGGCGTCTGAGCATTAGCCGCGATCAGGGCCGCGCCGATAATCAGTGCGCCTACCACAGTACTTAATGAACGACGATTAGCCGCCTCCCCGATACTATGTTGAATACCATCTAAATCTTGAATAGTAACATTCAGCTTTAAAGTCTCTGAACTAAAACGATTAAGCAAAAAAGCCAACTGACGTGGGGACTGGAGTGACAAATGTTTCAACTCTAACCCGGTGCGCAGTAATGACTGCAACAAATCATCGCCGATCAGCTGCCGCTGAAACATATCGTTCATCAGGGGTCGCACTTCCTCAAATACATTCACATTGGGATTAAACTGCCGCCCAGCGCCCTCTAAATTCGCCAAAGACTTGGCAAACAAGCCAATGTTGCTGGGCCAGCGCAGATTGTTGCGCCGCGCGGCCTGCAGGATTTCATAGAAAGCCTGACTGGCATTCATATTCTGCAAGCTAAGATTATTGTATTTGTGTAGCAACTTATCGTAATCCCACTCCAATCTGGATAGATCTATTTCTCCCATTGGTTCGGCTAGTTGCAGTGTAATCTGAGCGCAGCGCTGGGCATCACTACTGACGATCGCCAGAATCATTTCGACCAAAGCTGCTTGCGTTCTACTATCTAGTCGCCCCATCATCCCACAGTCCAATATCGCTACTCGACCATCGTCGAGATAAAACAAATTACCTGGATGGGGGTCGGCGTGGAACAAACCATCCACTAAATATTGTTGAAAGAAAGCCCGAAAGAGTAACACCGTGGCCGCTTGGCGCTCATCGTCACTACTGCCGCCATAATCCTGGCCGGTAAACTGAGCCGATAACAATGGCACTCCAGCTAGCCATTCCATCACCAATAATTTTTGAGTGGAAAGTTGTCTGTCAATTGCGGGCACCATGATTTTCTGCGGATCGAACCAGCGGCCAGCTAAGAGATTGCGGCGGAGCGCTTCGGTATAACTCGCCTCTTGGGTGAAATCCAGTTCCGCTTTCAGCGCTGTGCTAAATTCTTCTGCCAAGGATACCAGATCGTACCGCTTGCCAAAATCAGTACCCGAGAGCAATTCAGCCACTTGTTTGATCAGCGCAATATCTCTAGCGACCAGTCGATCGATCCCCGGACGCTGCACCTTTAGAGCGACCTGCTGACCACTTTTCAAAATTGCCCGATGGGTTTGGGCGATCGAACCAGCCGCGATCGGTTGCTGTTCAATACTACTAAAAACTTCGGTCAGCTTGCCCGGTACCTGCTGATGTAAAATTAGTTCGATCTCTGACCAGCCTACCGCTGGAACATTCGATTGCAAGTCACTCAGCGCTGTAATGTATTCCGGCGGCAACAGGTCTGGCCGCGTACTCAACAGCTGTCCCAACTTCACATACACTGGGCCGAGATCAATCAAAATAGTACGTAGAATCGCTGGGGGGGGAATATCTACTCGATCGGCTTTACCAATAGTTAAGACCTGTCGCATGTAGTCCCAGCCATGCTGTAGTAAGACTTCGACTATTTCTTTTTGCCTGGAACTATTAATTGTAGTGATGGCGCGCATTAGCAACTAACTCCTGAGATATTTTACTGAGATGCTGTCTGGGGATAGTGTTGCTGAAGGAATTCGATCGCCTGATGCCGATCGGTAATCAGGCCATCGAGGGTCGCTATTAATATAGCATCTAAAATCTTTTTGTACTGTACGCCTGGTTTATAGCCCCATGCTTTGAGATCTTGCCCGGTAATTGGTGCTTTGATCTGGCTCCAATGGGTGAGATATTGTTGCAAGATTTTACTCTGTGCGCTGGGCAGAGCAATCGCTACTAATAACAATAATGCTGCTGGATAAGTTTGCAGCAAGCTCACGAGTCGGCCGATCGATCGCTCTTGATCGAGAATATCGATCAATTCTTGCTGAGAGTGATCTAGTGTGACTAACCGCTGGTGGCTATCGGTGGGTAATTGGAGCTGCCGAGCAACGCGCCCTCGATCACTAGGCATCAAAGCTGTCAACAGGATTTCTAAGCGGAGCAACCATGGTGATAAGTTCATTTTTAGATGTTTTACATCAGTCGATCGCCAGATCTCATCCACTAACTGTAAGCGTCGACGCGTTTCTGGATCTAATTGGAGCTGCGGATGTAAGCATTGCAAAGCCTCTAGTTGATTGAGCTGTTCGATCGCTGTTAACCAATAATCAGTTTGTAAAATATATTTCAATTCTGCTTGCATTCTGGTTTGCAGTGCTGGAGCTTTAGGATTCTGCCCCAGCGTGCGATCGTAAACCCCGCTGGCGATCGCGTATTTAATGTAAGCAATGGTTTGGGGTTCGATCGTAAATCCCAAGCGCACCGCAAATCTCACCCCCCGATAGATCCGGGTTGGATCTTCAATAAAACTATTGGCATGTAAGACGCGCAGTTGCTGAGTTTGAAGGTCTTGTAATCCGCCAAAAAAGTCCAGTATTTCCCCAGCTTGGGGCGGAGTCAGGCGCATCGCTAGGGCATTAATTGTGAAATCGCGCCGATATAAGTCCTGTTGAATGGAACTCGCTGCTACTTCTGGGTTGGCAGCAGGGTAGGGATAGAATTCAGTTCTGGCCGTCGCAATATCTAGGCATAAAGAATCTAGCACCGGATCTTGATGCCAAAGTAGCGCTGCTGTTTGGAATTGCCCATGAATATCAATCCGGGTGGTGGGATATAGCTGGTGCAGCGCCTGTGCTAATTCCACCCCGGCTTGTTCGTCAGCCGATCGGTCAAAACCATCCACGACTAAATCTAAATCGGCGATCAGGGACTGCGCTGGCTCGGGCGCTAGGATTAAATCGCGGACAGCACCGCCAACTAGATATAATTGCCAGCCCCGCTCTTGCGCCAACCGGGCGGCTGTTTGTAACACTTGCCACAAGGCCGGGAGTAGTCGCTCTGATAAGTGCGGCGGCGTGAACATGGGGGTGTTTGGCGACCTATTCAGCAGCGTGTTTTGGCGGTTTTCGAGACGATAGCGATGACGCAACACATCAGTGCGCGTCACAATCCCCACTAATGCACCAGCTGCTAGTACTGGCAATCTGCCAATATCGTGAGTCACCATGAGCGCTTGGATTTCTGCGATAGTCGTGGTCGGGGTAATAGTCTGCACCTGATTACGCATATAGCCTTTCACCGGCGCATGGGCGAAACCATGATGAAGCGCTAAATCCATGTCTCGCCGTGAAATCACTCCGACCAACTTGGTCTCTGGGGTATCTACCACTACACATAAGCCCGAATGACCATAGCGCAGAATCAGCCGCTGTGCTTCGGCGATGGTCAGATCCGGGCGAATCGTCCGCACTGGTGACGACATCATCTCCCTCGCGGTCAGCGGTGCCGGGATCTGAGCCGTAATGGTTGCTAGCAACTGAGCTATCACTACCAGTGGTGACATAGATCGCAAATTGAGAGCTGCTGCCTGAGGATGTCCGCCGCCCCCCCATTCTTGAAAAGGCTGACTGAGATCTACGCCAGGCACTTGACTACGCCCAATAATTGTCACTAGCTGCTCATTACTGGCGGTGAGTGGGTGGCTAGCTCCCAGTAATAAAATATCGCTACTAGTTACCGTCATTAACTCAGTGATCAAACCCGATAACCCTGTTGCAAAATGTCTGGTTGCTAGCATGACCCAACTTACTCGATACCCATGAATTAAATTAGTTTGGAGTTTTTCTAGCCCGATCGGTAATAGTTGTTGTAGTTCAGCCGATAATCCCTGTTCTCGATAGTCGGCAATGGCCTCTAACCCGGCTCCTTGACTGAGTAACCAAGCTAACGCTGCGGCATCACGGGGGGTGGTACTGGCAAAAGTGAGGGAACCCGTATCGACATGAATCCCCAACGCCATGACGGTTGCTTCAGCCACCGTGAGGTCGATGTGCTGCTGTTGCAGGAGTTCGGTAATGATCGTGGTCGTGGCACCCACGGGGGCAATTTGTCGTTGCGCCGCCGCAATATTGCTAACTGTGGCGAGGTGGTGATCATAGATATGAATGGCGGTTAACTGGGGCAAATCCAGCCATGTTTGACATTTCCCTAACCGCTCCCGCTGCTGAGTATCCACAATACTGAGGGTTTGGATGTGATGCGGATCGATCGATCGCACGGTGGCGATCGCATACTCATCCTGATACAGTGCCAAAAAATCATGCACCCCGGGCTGTGTCCCCCCCGGCAAAACTAACTTGGCTCCCGGAATTAAGCGCGTCAATCCTACTGCGGCACCCAGTGCGTCAAAGTCAGCTGTTGTATGGCAAAGAATTAGGTGCATAATAAATCAATAGACCGCCTGTCTTTAGTTTATGCAAAATAGTATGGATCCGCGATAGCAAAGTACAGATTTTAGAATCTAGTGATTATGTTTATCCTTGCCTGATAGTCGAGGTGCTATCCCCCAATTATTTGTAGGGATTGTGTTCGCCCTTGAACTAGAAGGTTAAGACGCGACTTTACCCTACAATCCGGATTACTATGTCTCGCCTATGAATCACATAGTAAGTTTATTAAAATCCAACATAAAGTTCCAGGAGATCACAGTGGCTAAGAGTGGTGGGATGGTAGCGGCGTTGCTAGTGGCAACCGCCGGGAGTGGTGCAGCATATTATTATTTCCAGGGACAGAATGTTGGCGATCAGCCAGAGCAATTAGCAGCAGCAGTTCCCGCCAACGCTTTTGTGGTCGGCTATGTAGCCACAGATGCCAAGGTCTGGAGCAAGCTCGAAAAATTTGGTACCCCTGCGGCGCAAAAACTCATTGGTCAATCTTTGACAAAATTTCAGCAAGATATGTTGGCCAAGGAGCAAGTTGATTTCTCTAAAGACATTAGACCGTGGCTGGGGAATGTGATGGTAGCTTTACTCCCGGCCGAGGGCAAAGCTAGCGCTCCATCTATTTTGATGGTGAGCAAAGTCAAAGACAAAATTAGTGCCCTGAGCTTCTTGAACCAGATGAAAAGCAAGGCCAAAACACCGATCAAAGAGCTGGATTATAAGGGTACTAAGATCTTGGAGAGTGGTGATCAAAAAAGCACTTATACCGCATCTCTTAATGATTGGGTGATCATGGCTGGCGACCGAGCAACGATCGAGAAATCGATCGATACTGTCAACGGTGCTACTTCTTTTAGTAAGAAGAATGGCAATCAGTTTTTTGCCAGCGGTAGCTTAAGTGTTCCTAATCCGGTGGCCTCTTTCTATATAGACTATGCTCAACTGCTGCAAGAAATTGGTAAAAGCGGCGGCAAGAATGCTAGTATTGCCACCTTCAATCAGCTCAATCAGGTGAAGTCGATGGCCGGCGGGGTCGGCATCGATGACCAAGGTTTGCGAATGAAGATGGTGGCTCAAACCACCGATCAGGTCATGAAAATCCCCGCAGCGCCCGGTCAAGTCTTAGCTAACTTTCCTGCTGACACCATATTGTTGAGTAGTGGTGGCGGACTTAAGGAAGTTTGGGCCGAAACTCAAAAAAACATGGCAACTCAGCCCGAACTTCAGCAATCACTGACCCAACTACGCCAGTCTTTCCAACAAAATACTAAGCTGGATTTAGACAAAGATGTATTTGGCTGGATGGGTGGTGAATATGCCCTGGCGATCGTCCCGGTGCATAAAGGTCTTCTAGAAAAAGCAGGTATGGGACTGTCGGCGGTTTTTGATAGTACCGATAAAGACAGTACCAACCGCACACTGCAAGGACTGAAGAGTTTGGCCAGTGCTAATGGGGCAGCGACTGTCGATCGAAAGTCTAATGGCAAAGACCTCACCGATCTAAAATCGCCCTTTGGTCCGGACCCGATTTTGAGCTATGGCTGGCTTAATGATCGATCGATATTTGTCAATATGGGTGATTTAGATATTAAAGAACCTTTAAACAAGAGCAAAGATTTTCAGGAAATTACTGGCTCGCTGCCGGCTAGTAACTTAGGTTATTTGTATATCAACTTCGATCGGGCGCTGAGTCTGATGAATACCAAATTACCGCCAGCACAGCTAAGTAGTATTCCGCCGGAATCGCTGGCGGTACTATCTTCGTTGCGGGGTCTAGGTGCCACCACTAATCAAAACGGCAACACCATTCAGATGGAAGGTCTGCTGTCATTGAAGCTGGCCTCCGCTAAATAAGCCATTGGCTCTAAGGTGCCCACTGGGGATAGAATCCAGCTACTGGCAATTGCTCGGGCTGGATTTTTTCGGGGAAACCGGTGATCGAACGCGGTAAAGGCATCAGCCAAATCATGCCCTGCTGAATAGCTTGACCATCGGGCGTACTGAGCGTTTTATCCCCAGCCACTTTGGCGCTAGTGACTACCTGATCAAATAGCAAGGCGCGACCATCGGGGGACAAACTCAAGATTATTCCTTGTTGGGGAGGGAGCTGAAGCAAAGGCACCGCCTGCGCACTGGTGATATCGATGGCAATTAGATAGGGTTGCGGTACGCTACTAATCTCAGCAGTTTCCGATTCTGGATCAGTACTGGTGGCTTGCTCTTCGGTAATGCAATAAAGCGTTTTGCCATCCGGCGAAAACTGGGCGTTTTTAAAGTCACCCCTAATTTTCACTAGCTCTTTTTGTTCACCTTGGTTGGTAACCAGAAACAAGGATCTGGTGTAGTCGTTGTTGAATTTAACCATCGCGGCCGCCCGACCATCGCGGGCAAAGCTCAGTACCATGCCAAACTTCGGCAAAAAATCCCAGGGTTGCACTGCCGGCGTTAAGGGTGTGATGGCCACACCTTGTCCTTCGGCTACTGCAATGGCGGCACTGTCGGGGGTAATCAAAAAATCACCGCCCTCACTGATTTTTTGGGGTGCGGCGCCCGGTTCTAAACCCAGCGACCAAATACCCGCATCTTTAGAATTACGGCGATTGATTCTTTGCACCACAATGTTTTTACCATCCGGCGCCAGATCGAATTTAATATTTTGGTATTCTTGACTATCTAATACTAGTTGATTGTCTTCGTTGGACTGCCCGCCGTCAATGGCCAATCGATAAATTTTCTGGCTGGCCAGCAATGGCACATTGGCAGCTGGGTCAGCGGCGGGAATGGCGGTATAAATAATACCCGTCCCCTTGGGCAGAAAGCGAAAATCTGTCACCACTAAATTGGCGGGGGTCAGCACCACCTCGGGACTTTTCCCAAATTGATTGAGGACTAACCGTCCTTGGTTGACCCCAGTTGCGCTGATAAAAGCAAAAATCCGCTCGCGGACGGTAAACTTACTCGCAAAAGGATTCATGAGCTGACCGATCGACTGGCCATTACCATTGGCGGCACTCACCCCTTGCAATTCCAGCTGATACTGATTGCCATAGGGGACGGGAGCCTCTAGGGTATACAACATTTTTTTACCGGCCCAGCTCACTTTGCCCGGTAACATTTGACTAATTGGTAGTCGTTCACTGCGATTTTGGGCAGTGGGTAAGCGGGTGGCATAGAGCTGGGACTCTACTTGCGATCGCTGCATCGATCGACTAAAGCTCAGAGTGAAGGCGGTATCATCCGCCCCAATTTCTTGGTTTTGCCAGCTAAATTCCCGCACATAGGGTGCTGATTTATCGCCGATGGCCATCACCAGCAAGGTCACCAGTAGCAGTGCAGCCATCAACATCAGGGCTAGTCGATCGAGTGCCGATCGGGATCGCAATCTAGTAATCATAAGGATTCTTCGGAGGAGAAATAGGCTGTACCGCCGTAGCGATCACCACTAGCTGGCGCTTACCTTCTAAGGTCACGGTGGCCATTTTGCCCTGAATTTGGAGCCAGCTGTCGGGTTTGTAAAGACTGCTACTCTCAGTTAGTTGCACGGGGAGAGCGATCGGATAGGCATCAGCCGCACAACAGGTTAAGATAAACCGAGTCAGTAGCAAATAATTATTGCCCAGTGCTGGGGCCACCACCACAAAACCATTAATATTAACTTTTTGACCGCTGTAAGTATCTGGTTCGGGGTAGGCATTCAGAGTGCGTACCCAATCCACGAGCGAGCGGTTTTCGGGCTTACTTTGCGATCGAAAAGACTGGGGATGCGCCCGGGTCGCACTCACTGCTTCCGTTACACCGCGCTGAATGGCGGTGGTGCTGGCAAAAACCCGGGGCGTGGTCATCAATCCGATCACAGCGGTGCCGATCAGCAAGCCCGTTGTCCAGCCGGTTGGGAGCAAGCTCAGATGTCCAGTGTTGGGTGGGGGAGTCTGGGGATACCGATAGATTTGATAGCCTTTGGTGAGACCAATTAGGAATAGTGCTAGTCCCGTAATGGCTACCAGCCCAAAATAGTTGGGGTGAACCAAAATATTGAGCGAGCCATCCAGCCAATATTTCAAGAGCAAAATACCCCAGGCCAGGACGGCGACGACTTCCATCCAGGCCAAGAGGCGGGGGCGAGAATGGGTGGTTTTAGCTGACATTAAAATTCACCAGCAGGGCGAGTAAAAAAGTGAGTTGAGCGGCGAGGGCAAAAAGATAAAAAATTGCTTTGGGCTTAAACACCGACAGCAGTAGTCCGATCCCTTTCAGGTCAAACATCGGGCCAAACACCAAAAAAGCCAAGAGCGAGCCACTAGTAAAAGCGCCAGCAAAGGATAGTGCAAAGAAAGCATCGACCGTAGAGCAGATCGAAATCAGACCAGCGAGCAGCATCATGGCCACGATCGAAGAAACCGATCCCTGCCCCAAGCCCAAAATTAGCTCACGCGGGGTAAAGGTCTGGATGAGAGCGGCGATCGCACTGCCCAAAATCAAAATACCGCCCAACTCGCGTAGTTCTTGCATCGTATTTTCAAGTAGCAAGTTCCAGCGTTCGGACTGGGATAATTTCGGGGGTGCTAGACTAGCGGCCATTTGGTCTTCTAAGCGATTCGGTGCGCCACTCTTGCCCCCCAGCATAAATGTCCCCGCCTGGAGCAGGGTGGGCATGTTGGGATCGATCGCTGGTCGGGGCTTGGCAATGCCTAGGGCGGTGGCTGGTTGCAACAGAGTTTTAAGATCCACTTTTTGGCCAAATACATAGCCCACAATGGTGGCAATCAGCAAGGAAAAAACAATCCGCAGCACCACAATCTCTGGCTGATCACGAAAAGCAATCCAGGTAGACCAAATCACGATCGGATTAATCACTGGAGCGGCAAGGAGAAAACCGATCGCAACCGGTAACGGCACGCCCTGCATAATTAGTCGCCGTGCCACCGGCACATTGCCACATTCACAAACGGGTAGCAAGAAGCCAATACAGCTGCCCGCAAAAGCCCCTAGTACCGGATTCTTAGGGGCGAGTTTGACCAGTTTTTGTTCGTCCACAAAAAACAGCAGTAACCCCGATAACAATACCCCCAATAGTAAAAAGGGCATCGCTTCAACTAACAAGCTCAAAAAAAGAGTAAAGGCACTATTAAACTGTTCCATGCGGTGATGCTATACAGCTGTGTTCTTACACAGTCAATCGAGTCCCCCACATTTTAGCGGCGATCGAGACCCACATTCGTTAATTACGATGGCATCCCCTGTCAACTGGGGCAAACTTTGTTAAGTTACTGAAAAAGTACAAGTGTTTTTAACAATGCCCCAGCGGATTTTGGTTTGGTATCGTCAAGATTTGCGCCTGATCGATCATCTCCCGCTGCAAACGGCGGTGAATCAAGGGGCGGAGGTGGTGCCGCTCTACTGTTTTGACGATCGACTATTTGGTCAAACCCCTCAGGGATTTCCCAAGACTGGCGCTGGGCGGGCGCAGTTTTTGCGAGAAAGCGTGGCCGATCTGCGGGAAAGTTACCGAGCGCGCGGTGGTGACTTAATCATCAGATGCGGCCAGCCCGAGGTAGTCATTCCCCGGCTGATTCAAGAATTAGGCATCGGCGCGATTTATTTCCACACTTACCCGACCGCCGAAGAACTAGTTGTCGAACAAGCGGTGATCGCCCAACTGCCAATTCCGCATCGATCTTGGTGGGGACATACTCTTTACCAGCCAGAGGATTTACCTTTTAGCATCACTGAACTACCCGAGCTATTTACCAAGTTTAGAAAAGTAGTGGAAGCTGCGGAGTTGGTCACTGTGCGCGCCGCCCAGCCGGCACCCAGCCAAGTTGTGACCGTCACTGGCATCGCAGCTGGCGAGTTGCCCAGTTTAAAGGACTTTGGATTAGAGTTACCTGTTCATGATGCGCGCGCTGTGCTGGCTTTTCATGGTGGTGAAAGCGCTGGCTTGGCCAGATTAAACCAGTATTTTTGGCAACAGAATTTGCTCTCCACTTACAAAGAAACTCGCAACGGCCTGATTGGGGCGGACTATTCGTCTAAGTTCTCGCCCTGGTTGGCATTGGGTTGTCTGTCTCCTCGGTATATCTACGACCAAGTGCAGCAGTATGAGGCCGATCGCATCCAAAATGAATCTACCTACTGGCTAATCTTTGAATTGCTCTGGCGAGACTATTTTGCCTTGATCGCGGCCAAGCATGGGCATAAAATCTTTCGCGCGACTGGCTTGCGCGGTGTCAACATACCATGGCAGCAAGACAAAACCCGTTTTGAGCTGTGGTGCTACGGCCAAACGGGCTTTCCGCTGGTCGATGCCAACATGCGCGAGCTATTGGCTACTGGTTTCATGTCTAATCGGGGGCGACAGAATGTGGCCAGCTTTCTCACCAAAAATTTGGGTATTGACTGGCGCTGGGGCGCTGAATGGTTTGAATCTTGGCTGATTGATTACGATGTCGCCAGCAACTGGGGTAATTGGAACTACACCGCTGGGGTGGGTAATGATGCCCGCGGGTTCCGGTTCTTTAACATCTTCAAACAGGCCAAAGATTACGATCCGCAGGGCACATACGTCAAGCTGTGGCTGCCAGAGCTGGCGAAAATCCCAGCGGTCAAAGTGCATCATCCTGGTCAGTTATTAGCGATCGAACAACAGCGCTGGGGAGTCCGGATCGGCGTAGACTATCCTCAACCAGTCGTAGACTTGTTCAAATCAGCGGCGGCTCAAGAAAAAATCTATAATGCGGCGTTCACATAAGAAAATTCGGTTTATGCTGAAGGGGTAAGATTAACTTTCGTAAAGATGAAGTGCGTAATTAACCGACGAGCGCAGTTTTCGGCCAGCCATCGCTACTATTTGCCCGAGCTAAGTGCGGCAGAAAACACTGCCAAATTTGGCTTGGGGAGTTTACCATCCGGCCACGGCCACAACTATGAGTTGTTCATTTCTCTCTATGGTGATATTGATGACAAAGGAATGGTCTTGAACCTGTCTGATGTTAAACATGTGATCAAATCGGAAGTGACCGCTCAATTGGATGCCCGGCTATTGAACGAAACTTGGCCAGAGTTTACCGAAACGCTGCCCACCACCGAAAACATTGCCCGGGTGATCTGGCAGAAACTCGCTCCTCATTTTCCGCTGATCCGCATTGAGCTATTTGAACATCCCGAACTTTTCGCAGAATATTTAGGTAATGGCATGGAAGCTTTTTTGACCGTTGGTACCCACTTCAGTGCGGCTCACCGTTTGGCCTTGGATCATCTCACGCTGGCTGAAAACACGGAGATCTACGGCAAATGTGCCCGGGTTAATGGTCATGGCCATAATTATCACCTGGAAGTCACCGTTAAAGGTGAAGTCGATCGACGCACCGGGATGCTCGTCGATTTGGTGGCTCTACACCAGCTGATTGATGAAAAAGCCGTAGAACCCCTAGACCATACTTTCTTGAACAAAGATATCGAGCACTTTTTGGACACCGTCCCCACTGCTGAAAATATTGCCGTATATATTGCGCGGCTATTAGATCAACCAATCCGCGACTTAGGAGCGGAACTACACAAAATTAAATTGGTGGAAAGCCCTAATAATTCCTGCGAAATTTTGTGGAGTCAGGATAAGTTGGTCGAAACAGCCGCAGCGATGCCTGTTTTAGCCACAGTTTAGGTCTGTTTAAATAAATTATGTTAAGTCCTTAAATATTATTTAAGGACTTAATTTTTTGATAGTATTATTTCTGGGTCTAGGACTTCAACGGCTTGACAACTTTGGGGGGAGAGAATTAACGATCGAGGCAACGGTTTGCCGAATACCAAGAATTAAAAATCATCATGATAGAATAAAAAATCATTCGGCCTCCTTGAATATCAACTTCAGATCAGGATAGAACTATGAGCGACATTAAAGAAGAAGCAAAAAAGGTTGTAGAAACCGTCACCGCAGATATTCCAGCCAATCTGGGTCTGAATACCAGTACTAGCGGTCCTATAGCTAAGTTATCTGGCGATGATATGAATATGCCGGACGTAGTGAAACAAGCGATGGGTGTTGTCAATGAACTCCCTGGCTATGTAAAAGATTTTTATGCCGATAACAAAAGCGCTGTTACCGTCGTTGGCATTGTGCTGGGTAGTATCGTTGGTCTGAAACTAACCCTCGCTATTCTTTCTGCTATTAACGAAATTCCGCTCCTCGCCCCTACTTTTGAGATGGTGGGGATTGGCTACACAGCTTGGTTTGTATACCGTTACCTATTGAAAGCTTCCACCCGAGACGAGCTAGGTAGTGAATTTGACACCTTTAAGTCCGGCATTTTTGGAAAAAAAGGTTAAGTTTTTCAGTACACAGAACAACCCAGGCAGATTAAACCTGCCTGGGTTGTTCTGCGCTTTTTACCAGCATGGAACCAGCCGTCACTATCTGCCGTCCAGAACTACAAACTCAAGTCACTTTCTTTGCTAAATCCCATGTTCCATTATACTTCGCGAATTTTCTGGGCTGCTACTGTCGCAATTTTAATGCCAGTCACAGCAGTGATGGCTACTAACCAATCGAGTGCTAAACAAGAAATTCAAAGTACCTATAACAAAATTGCCTCGGCCATTCTCCGCAAAGATATTACCAGTGCCACTAGCTACTTCACTAGTGATTATGTCGGGATTGATGACCAAGGTAACCAGCGCACGGCAGTAGAGATGCGTAAGTACTATAGTTCGATCATGCCGGCTCCGGTCAAGGTTGTAAAAAATCAAATCGCCATTCAAGATTTTAGTGCCAACAGCAATAGCGCCAATGTCTTGATTAAACAAAGAGCAGATTTAACTTTTGGCAGCAATAAAATTGTGAGCCAAAACACCTACCGCGATTTGTGGGTGAAAACGCCCCAGGGCTGGCGACTGAAGCAAAGCAAAAACACCCAGAGCAGTACTACCATTAATGGTAAGCCAGTAGCTAATTCGTCTAACTAAACAGGTAAATCCAGATCGGGATCATCAAGAAGAATATCCCGGTGCTGTTGATGATACTACTAGCGACTAAATCTCGATCGAGGTTGTATTCTTCTGACAAAATCAGAGCCGCAAAAGCTGAAGGCACCCCCGCCATGACCACCAAAGCCAACCGGGCTGGCTGAGGAATATCTAGCCTGAGCAGTACTAATCCTAAAATTCCGGGCATGACGATCGTTTTTAGCACAGCGGGGAGCAATGCTAGTCGCAGACTCTGCCAGCCAGTAATTTGGCTCAACCGGATCCCCATCAAAATAAAGGCTCCGGCAATTACGACCCACACCGATCCTTGTAGCCCAGTTTCTACGACAGCGGGAAATGGTAAGTGGCGAGTAGTAAATCCGAGCATAAATCCCCAGAGCGAAGGCACCGTGACTAAATCTTGGCATAATACCCACCAGGGTCTAGTGCTGCCAACTTGCCGACCATAAAAGCTGGCCACTAATACTCCCAGGCCATATGTACCAAAAACATTTTGGGTAACACTATAGAATACGGCCCAAACCACATGCTCTGGACTGACCAGAAATGGTACCACCGACAGACCAATAAAACCGGTATTCCCTAACATTGAACAAAGCAACCAACTGCCTTGTAGGCCAGGATTCTCTAGCTGTGCAGTGGAGTTAGTAAGCTGCGCTTGCACCCAAGATGATTGTCGGCAAACATAGAGGCTGATGCCCCCCAGCGCTAGCCCCAGCAAAATCGAACCAGCGGCAATGACTGGTGCTAGCTTTGTATTTTCGAGATCTCCGATCTGGCGCGCCAAGGCCAAGATTTCGCAGGGTACACCGACCCAATACAGTCCCCGACCTAAAAAATGCGGAAATTCTGCGGGCAGAAATCTCACTAACCAAAAGCCCAAGCCAGTCCAAAACAATAGCGGCGTATAAGCTTGGAAAAGGCTTTCTAGCATTACTGAACGATAGTCATATCCTTAATAAACCACTGACCGTTTTTGTTGAACAGCTCATACTTGATATGTAGTTTTTTGTTATATGAGCGGCCATCATTGTGTTGACCATTTCGATCGAAGTAGTCTGCCGATTCTTGTACTAGGGCATCGATTGTTTTCGATTCTAGCCGATCGGGAATAGCGGCCTGCACCTGCACTTGATTTACCTGATGCTGATAGCGCCAGTAAGAACCATCCGCTCTGGTTTCTTGTGCCCGCTGTTGCGCCCGCGTCAAAGCTGGTTCTACTAATACCCGATCGAGCGGTTGCAAATCATGCTGGGGAGAAAGGGAATTAGCTTTAGCCTTCAACCAATTTTCGATTAGTTCTTGAGCAGTATTGGGAGCTAGTAGTGCCACCGCTGTCGATGGCGAAACAGCAGCAGTTGCAACTGGTCGCGCCACAGTAGACGGGACAGCGGCTGATGGCAGCGCTGACGAACGCGCATCGTTTGTTTTGGCCACGGGATGCTGCTTAAACCACTTGGCGGTAGTATTCACCATCAACACCACGGTAAATACCCCAATTAAACTAGCAAAACTCACCGTCATCAACCGGAATAGAAAACGTAGATCATAGTGGCGGTGGCGGGTAATAGACAGTATTCTGGGCCGACGCGTTAACGCCTTGTCTGGCACCGCTGCTAATTTACCCCCATCAATACTACTCAATTCGCTCAGGGACGGTCGATTGGTAGTACCATCTAGCTCTACTACGTTATTGGGAGTCGATTCCCGCTTTTTGTGCGGTCTTTCAAAAGGCACAACATTGTCTGGGGCATCTTGAGCCGCCGGTTCTGGGTAACCCACCCGCTCGGCTGGGGGTAAATCGTGTGGTATGGCACTAGCCTGGATTGATTCTGTGCGGCCGATCGAGGAAATGAGTGGTACCGAACCCCGATAGTTGGGCAGCGAACTTGTCTCTGGTCTCGGACTAAAGACAGGCTGCACGACGATCATCTCGGGCACGATCGACTCCGGTTGCGGTAAATCATCTAAATAAACTTGCACCTGTCGATCTTCAAAGTATTGACCTAGCGATGCCTGCTGCTGACTTAAATCGAGAAAGTGAGGATAAACCTGCGATTGAAACCACAGTTCGCTGTATCGACACAATCCTTGAATTAGATCGGTAGCAGTAGGCGAATTTTTGCGAATGTAGTTGAGGGTTTCTTGGTCGCGGCTGCGGCTGAGAGCGTTGTTAGCTTCGGCCTGCTGCCCGAGCAGTAGGTAGCAAAGAGCTTGTTCAATAAACACATCTTGAAGACGGCTCAGATTTTGCAAGAGAAGCTGATTAGCCCGGTGAATTAGTTCGGGCATCCGATAGTGAAAACCCCGCGCTACCATCGCATAGACCAGTAGGTAGGTGAAAACTGGATCACCCAACCGGATGGCTGGCCCCTCAAATAAACTTTGCTGCTCAGTAGTCGTCAGATAACGACGGATTTGATCGATATAGGCAATAAATCCATCTTGGGTCATGCCGTAGATCATATAGCCCTGTTTACCGCTACAGCTCTCGACTAGTTCTTGCAAAAGACTCAGCACCTGCTGGCGAGATGCCGTATTGTCATTACCACTGGCCGCGAGCAATGACAAGATATACTGTGGTCGAAATTTGCATAGTTCTTTTTGAATTTCAGCTTGAACTGTGGGGAAAATTCCTTGCTGCCGCAGCAGTTTAATGCCCGTTTCTAGTGCCGTACAGCCATCTGCTGGTTCGTTCTGCCGCCACCGTTCTCGCCCCAATTCTAAGAGAGCCAAAGCCGCCGTCAAATTCAAAGCGATTCTAGTTTCTTCGAGTTCGTCGCTAGCCGTGATTTGGGCAAGGGCTGGATCACTGCCAATCAATGGCCAAGCAATCGACAGTACCTTCTCATATTCACCAATTTCTGACAGGATCAGTAGCCCGCCCAGGACGCGATCATTATCTACATCCAGATCAAAGAGTGGGTTGCCGCCCTGGGTAAAGTGGAGATTGTCGGCCATCTGGTCGGCATCGTATTGCGATCGCTCAGTCGGATGCGCCAACACTTCATAGGCATCTTTGAGCAGTTTTCGCCGGGACTCGATCGCTAACGCCGTATATTCATGGCGTAATTGCTGCAAATTGCGATCGGCATAGGCTTGCTGAATTTGTCCCATGGTGGATACCGTTGGAACGCTCAGAATTTGATAGTAATCAAGAGGAATGCGCACGACTCACCCACAACAACATGCGAAGTTTGATATAGATATTAACGCGCTTACGCTACATCAACCCTAAATTATTAGGTATGGTGTCGATTTTGGCAACAAATTAATTAAATATCCTATTATTTTAACCACACCAGCGGCGGCAAAAAGCCATAAAATAATATTCTATGAAGATATTTAACATGTTCCCCAGGAAATAGAGTAAGCAATGGTTCAAAATAGAACTCTACCAGCCTTCCAACCCCAGCCGGGCGAGATGACCGCCGCTGAAGGACTGATGCTATATCGGGATATGGTACTGGGACGCACTTTTGAAGATAAGTGTGCAGAAATGTACTATCGCGGGAAGATGTTCGGCTTTGTCCACCTTTACAATGGTCAAGAAGCGATTTCTTCCGGGGTTATTAAAGCCATGCGCCCCGGCGAAGATTATGTCTCTAGTACTTATCGCGACCACGTTCATGCCCTGAGCGCGGGAGTGCCCGCCCGCGAAGTGATGGCCGAGCTGTTTGGGAAAGAAACTGGCTGTAGCAAAGGTCGGGGTGGTTCGATGCACATGTTTTCAGCCGAGCATCGGTTGCTTGGGGGCTATGCCTTTATTGCCGAAGGTATTCCGGTGGCAACTGGGGCCGCCTTCGCCAGTAAGTATCGGCGGGAAGCGCTCCATGATGCCAGCCACGATTTAGTGTCAGCTAGTTTCTTTGGCGACGGTACCGCCAACAACGGTCAGTTCTTTGAATGTTTGAATATGGCTGCGCTGTGGAAGCTCCCCGCCATTTTTGTGGTGGAAAACAATAAGTGGGCGATCGGGATGGCGCACGAGCGGGCTACTTCGATTCCCGAAATTTATACCAAGGGGGCGGCTTTTGGGATGCCCGGTATTGAAGTCGATGGCATGGATGTCCGAGCCGTTTATCGGGTCGCGAAGGCAGCAGTGGCGCGGGCACGGGCTGGGGAAGGTCCCACGCTCATCGAAGCTCTCACCTATCGGTTCCGGGGTCACTCGCTGGCCGATCCAGATGAGTTGCGTTCTCAAGAAGAAAAAGATTTCTGGTTTGCCCGCGATCCGATCAAAATGTTTGCCAAGCACTTGTTGGAACAAGAGCTATCCTCCCTGTCCGAACTTAAGGAAATTGACAAAGAAATTCAGGCCATCGTGGATGATTCGGTGGAATTTGCGGAACGCAGCCCGGAACCGAATCCAGCGGACCTGTATCGCGATGTCTTTGCTGAAAACTAAAGGTACTAAATGGACTGGACTGCTGCTTTGCCCACCTTTGCCATCTCCCTCCGGGAGGGTACCGAAGCAGCCTTGGTCGTAGGGATTGTGTTGGCTTGTCTGGCGAAAGCGAGTCAACAGTCTCTGTATCGTTGGGTTTACGCGGGGGTGGTGGCCGGTATTAGTCTGAGTGCGGTGGGAGGGGGCTTACTCAACGGGCTAACAACTTATCTGGCGCAGCGTCACCAATCAGATACTCTGGTCTGGCAAGAGTTATGGAAGGGCGCTACCAGTTTGGTGACGATCGGCATGTTGAGCTGGATGCTCATCTGGATGACTACTCAGGCTCAGGGATTGCGATCGCAGGTGGTGGGAGAAGTCGATCGAGCTGTACAGCAAGCTTCTGGCTGGCCAATTTTTTGGTTGGTGTCGATCGCCATTCTGCGGGAAGGTTTGGAAACAGCTTTGTTTGTGGTGTCGCAAGCGCAGTTGGGTGGCGTTGCCATCGTGGGGGTGATGGGTGGTTTGGGGGCAGCGACGTTGTTGGCGTTGTTGCTGTTTCGCTGGGGGATTAAAATTAATCTGCGGCGATTTTTTCAGGTGATGGGCGTGATTTTGCTGTTGATTGTAGCGGGTCTAGTCGTCTCGACCCTCCAGCATTTAGATTTGGCAGCGGGTTATTGGTCACAGCTCCATCCGGTGCAAAGTATTTGTTGGTCTGCTGATGTGGCGGTGTGTAATTTAGGACAACAAGTTTGGGATTTGCATGAATTGTTGCCCGATCGCGGTTTTCCTGGGGTTTTTCTCAAAGTGCTGCTGGGTTATCGCGATCGACTATATACGTTACAGCTCTTGGCTTACTTTGTTTTTCTGGCCACAGTGGGCAGTTTGTATTTCCAGAGCTTAAATCCAGCGCCGATTGAGCAGCGTAAGGAGCAAGCTCCGTAGCCTTTGGTTGTCCCATCGATCTCTAAAATTATGCTTAATCGATGGAAAAATATTTCCTCACAAGTTCCTCAAGTTGTTGTCGTATTCTGTATCTAAAGTTAGACAATCGCCTAACCAACCATTTTGGATTTAATCTTCACTAAGGAAGTATTTTCACATGTCACAAATCCAATGGCAGATACCACCAGAATTACACCAGCAGACTGATCGGGAGCACGATCAAGCCGCACCGATCGAAACGTGGCTGGGATTGTTCTCGCATATTCGACAAACTCCTTGGGTGCCGGCGATTGAATTGCAAGAAACTGCCAAAACTTTGATCCTGAAGGCTCATGTACCAGGTCTGGAGGCAGAGCAATTAGATATTCAGTTGAGCGAAAATACGGTTTTTATTACTGGTGAATATCTAGCAACACCTGACAGCCACCATCAGAAAATTCTACGCTCGGAGTTCCATTATGGCGAATTCCGGCGGGTCATCCCTTTACCGTCTCCTATTCAGTGGAAAAATGTTACCGCTATCATTGCTGATGGTTTACTGACTCTGATTATGTTCAAGTCCATCACTACTGACTAACCGCAAAAACCGCAGCTGACGATCGAGTCCGCTGCGGTTTTATAAAATCACCAGGATTTATTCAGCAGTAGCTAGTTCGCTGCCATTGCGTTTGCGGGTCAGCAGATTAAATACTTGAATCCCGATCGCTTTAATCAAGTTGCCTTCTAGCTCCTTGAACATAATCATGTTTTTGCCAAAAGCATCATTAGCTTCGTCCACAATTAAATCAGCCTGAGCTTCATCGATCGGTAGACTATCCATCGCGGCTCGATAGTTATTTTTAAAAGCTTTTTCATCGGGTATTTGATCGAATTCATAAAAAGCGGTGCCCTGACCCTCGCTAAGATTCATGGCATTTTGGGCAATCTTCTTCAAAATTTGACCACCAGATAAGTCGCCGATATAGCGAGTATAAAGGTGTGCTACCAATAATTCTGGATCGCTACTAGCGATTTCGTGAATCCGGGCGACATATTTTTGGGTGGCAGCCGAAGGGGCGACTTGCTCTTTCCAGTTAGAGCCAAAGTAGTAATTCAAGTCACTTTCCAGACTGTGTTTGCGATCGAGTTCTGGAAAAAATAGCTTAGATAAAACTGGATGATGCTGGTGCTTGTGCATTTCTTCTTCCATCGCTGTATAGACAAAATAGAGATTAGACACCAGCTTGCGATAAGAATTTTTTTCGACAGTACCTTTCAGAAAACAGGCAATAAAACCAGTGCTCTCGGCCATGCTGTGGGATTTCTTGGTGCCTTCTCTCAGTTTGGCCGCTAAATTAGAACTCATATTAAAAATTTCCGCATATAATATCCGCATTGCCATTTAGCTTAAGACGATTTACTGGCAGTTTTTATTAAGTTTTTTTAAATAATCATCTACCTATGAATGTCATCACCGTGCCAGCTGTTGGTGCCTCCCAAGGCAATATTGTGCTGATGCATGGCTGGGGTGCCAACAATAATGATTTGGTGGAATTAATACCTGCTCTCCAGCTGCCCAACTATCAATTTTTGTTACCAAATGGTATTTTTGATCACCAGTACACTGCCACCGGGAAGACTTGGTATTCCTTCACTGGTGCTGGTCAGCTGACGGCCACTAGTCGGCAGGAACTGACTACTAGTCGTCAACTGCTGCAAGATTGGTTATTGACCCTACCGCAAACCACGGGCGTGGCGCTCGATCGCACTTGGATTGGCGGGTTTTCCCAAGGTGGTGCCATGGCACTCGAAGTGGGCTTAGATCTGGCAGTAGCAGGCATTATGGTTTTGAGTGGCTATTTGCACCCGGAGCGCACCGCTCCCGCCCAGTGTCCACCGGTCGTAATTTTGCATGGTCGTCAAGATGAGGTGGTGCCGATCGAGGCCGCTTGGCAGGCTCGCCAGCAATTGATGAATTGGGGGGCAGTTGTCCAATACCATGAACTGCCTATGGGTCATACCATTATCCCGGCCGAACTCCAAATTGTCCGACAGTTTGTCGGTGCTAAAAATTCTAGTGAACTACTGAATTTGCCATAGTAATGTCGGCAAACTGTTTGGGTAACTTAAATTCAGGTATCTCATCACCCCTAACAAATGCGTCCACCACTTAGTCTTTGGCTAATTAGTGCGGGCTTAATGCTATGTGGCATTCCGTCAGCACTGGCTAATCCAGCAGTATTAACAGAGCCATCAGTTGTCAATGGCCAACCAGTGCTGGTGAAAATATCGGTGCCGCCGACAGTAGAACCCACCGGAAAGCCAATAGTAAAACCAACGGTAGAACGCATCATTGATCCGGTCAAAGATCAAAAAAATAGACAAGTAGCGGTACTGGTGATGATCGACCCCGGTCATGGGGGCAAAGACTCCGGCGCGATCGGAGTGCAGGGCTTACGAGAAGTGGATGTGATTTTACCGATCGCCTTACAAGTGGCTGCTATCTTGAAGAAAAACGGGATAGCCACCCAATTGACCCGCGATGGTGACTATTTTGTGGGTTTAAATGAACGGGTGCAGATATCAGCGCAGGCGGGAGCCAGCATTTTTGTGAGTATTCATGCCAATTCGATCGACAATCGCCCAGACGTGCATGGATTAGAAACATATTATTACGGCATAGGCGTAGACCTAGCCAACATTGTGCATGACAAGATTATTAATGTTTTTAATGTCGATCTCAAAATCCCCTTAAACGATCGGCGGATCCGCAGCGCCCGGTTTTTGGTGCTGCGTAAATCGGACATTCCGGCAATTTTGATTGAAACTGGCTACTTATCTAGCCCTGAAGAATCAGTACAACTCGGTCGACCAGAGTATCAGGCTACTATGGCGCAGGCGATCGCCCAGGGCATTTTGGCATATTTGGGACAAGAACAAGGTGCTAAAATTCCAGTCCAGCCCGTCGTCGTCCCCCGCCGCTAGAGGGCAAATTTTTTGCTCTCGGTTTGGAGAAACTCCCAGAAGGTATTGGCGACGATCGAGAGTTGCTTCCCAGCGGGATAGACCACATACCAGTCTCGCTTGATGGGAAAGTGCTGAATGTCTAGAATAATCAGGTCGGAATTTTGGGTATTCGGCGTAAAAGCATGCCGAGACAATACCGAAATACCAAAGCCACAAGCGATCGCCTGTTTAATGGCTTCATTGCTACCCAGCTCTAGTTTGACTTTCACTGACACATGGTGTTGCTCCAACAGATTTTCGACGGCAGTTCTGGTGCCAGAGCCGCTTTCACGCATAATAAAAGGCACATCCTGGAGCGCTGTAATGGGAACTTGCACTTTACCAGCGAGGGGATGATGAGCAGCCGCGACTACCACCAGTGGATTTTCTAAAAAAGGCTGGGCAAAATAATCTGCTGATTCCGGAATTTGACTCAAGATATACAGATCGTCTTGGTTGTGATGGAATCGGTTCATGATCCGCTCATGATTGGTAATTTGGAGAGCAACATCAATACCCGGATAGGTTGCACAGAAAGGTTCTAGGATGCGGGGAATAAAATATTTGGTAGTAGTGATGGTGGCTAGCTTTAGCCGCCCGCTCTTCATCCCTTGTAGATCGGCCACTTTCATCTCAAACTGCGTCAACTGTTCAAAAATATGGCGACAGGTTTGGAATAATTCCTGGCCAGCTTCGGTCAGGTAGAGTTTTTTCCCGATCTGCTCAAAAAGCGGTGTGCCCACATTCTTAGCCAACTGTTTGACCTGCATCGAAACAGTTGGCTGGGTCAGAGATAGCTCCTCAGCGGCTCTGGTAATACTGCTTAAGCGAGCAACTGTTTCAAATACTTTGAGTTGATGGAGGGTAGATTGGCGCATTGAGGTAATAAGCTACTGCGAAACTGAAGGATTAAAAACATGCAGGGCATCAGCAGCTGATCGACCATCACCGATGCCAAAATACCAAATTACGGCAACCACTTCGGTGAAAGCAACTGGTTTTTGGGGCTGAAATAAGGTGGTGTAGCCAAAAGCACGGCGAATATTGGACTTGTCACCATTTTGATAATCTGCTAGAACCGCTGGTAACACTGGCGTGGATATTTTGGCGGCATCTTGAAACCCCCAATTCTTTTGCACCGCTCCGATACTGGCACTTGGCAAATCCTGACGGCGATCGAGAGGTACCTTCCATAAAATTAGCTGCTCTCGGGTCAGCGCTGCATCTGGCTGAAATGAACTGACCGTAATATTGCCGCTTAAAGAGCTAGGAATAATGCCGGCATTAGCCAAGCTTTGCACCGCAATAAAATCGGGATGAGTGGCGGGAACATCGGTAAAAACAGGCGGTGTATCAGTGGTGGCGAGTTTGAGTTGTTGATTGGGGTTAGTTTGGTAGATCTGATTGTGGGCAGCTAGTAACCAGCGGGCGTACTCCCGCCTAGTTACGATTGTACCCGCTGGCTGTTGGGCTTCTGTGGGTGATAGAACTTCTAGCTCGCGCAGTGCTGTCAAGTAGCTCGGCGCACCAGACTGCCGGAGACTAGAAGCTACTGCCGGATTGGTGGCGGGAGAATTAGTGTTAGCGGGGGCGATACTTTCTCCTGGACTGACGGTAGCCGGGCTAGATATGACGACCATCGTTGTGGGACTAGGCAGTAGGCGTGGATCAGGTGCTAAAGCTTGCTGGACGTTCTGCCCACAAGCACTCAGGGTTATACCACAGCAGATGAGTATTAATGGCCTAGATACCATGACGACCCTCGGGGGCAGCAGGGATATCTGGAGTGATGACCCTTGGTATTATTGATGGGCGCGGTGCAGAAGAAGGCCGTTGCAACCACTGGGGATGAATAAAATAGGTGGTAATTAGTCCGATCGCCATCCCACCCAATATTAATTCTAGCCAAATGAAACGTCGCAGTAAATTCAATAGCCAGCTGACCTTGGGGGCCGCGAGGTCGGTGGCTGGCATCGCTGGCTCCGGGATCGCGGCGGCCTTGACTTGGTAAGACATGAGCACTAAAGAAATATTATCATGGCCATTTTCTTGCCGAGCTAGTTGAATCCAATCTTGCACCGCTTGTGTTAAAGGTAGTTCCCCATCTAGAATGCTAGACACATAGCTTTGCCAGGATTTTTCAATTAGCTGGCGATCGCTCAAACCATCTGAACACAGTAGTAATACGCCATCTTCGATCACCATCAGCCGTTGAATCATTGGTGTTAATTCTGCGCCAGACCGCATCCCCAGCGCTTGGGTAAGTGAGCCGGCATCGATCCGACCCTGCGCTTGCCACGGCATGCTTTTGCCCTGTTTAATGTCTCGTTGGGCGACATCATCATCGACGGTGAGCAACTGACAAGATTTTCTGGTCAGCCAGTAGGCGCGGCTATCGCCGACATGGGCAATATAAATTTCGTGAGAGTTACCAGCGTGGGGCGCCGCCTGCACCTGCTGTGGCACTTGCAGAGCCATCACCATCGTCGTAGCCATGCGGCGGCGGCCTTCGCGATGCTGTTCGTCATTTTGGCTGGCGATGAGGTTATTGACGACCCGTACCATTGCTTTGAGATGATCGGTAATTTGCGTTGGTGAAACTAGTTCACTCTCTTGGGTTATGTCTTGGAGGAGAGCTTGCATTTGCAGACGCAAAGACTGCACCGCAATTTGACTGGCGACTTCGCCCCCCTCATGACCTGCTACTCCATCGCAGACAATTCCCAAGTGACGGGAGAGTTCATCTTGTTGATCAGAGCTACTCGGATAAAAACTATCTTCGTTGTGCAGATTGCGACCCGGATCAGTGCCCCCAGCGATTTGGACGGCGATCGGGAGGAGCGCGGCCTGCGCTAGCAAACATTGGTTTAAAGCTATCGCCACATCGGCTACGGCCATCTTGCCCATCTCCATACTCCCCATCAGCGGATTGATGACTGCCGCTAAGGCGGGCTGGGCAGTGGCCAGCAAGGCATGCCAGGAGCTAGCCAAGCCTTTGACGGTACTGCGACCGTTGGGATTCAGACTATCTGGCAAAAGTTCACAGAGCCGCACCCGCCAGTCTTGCACCCGAATATTGTTGCTGTCTAGTAAGCTGTAGCCAACGCCGATATCTACCAAGGGTTGCCAAAGATTGATGAGTTGCCACAGCCAATAAGCTTGTTGCAAGGCTGAAGCGGTTGGCCAGACAGTGGCGAGAGCGGGCATGAGTTCGCCGCTTTGTTCGATCGGAATGTTATCTAAAAGTGGAATTTCGACTGCCTGTTTGCCCGACCGACCCAGAGAGCAGAAACCATACAGTTGTGGTAAGTGCAGCCGATAACGATGGAGGTGAGCATAGGGCAAAACGCGATCGGGCAGTGGCCACAGAGCTTCTGGCCGCTCATTGCTTTTGGTGTCTAACCACAGTTGCGGCGCTAGTACGTGGTAGCGATTTTCTACTAGTTTGTCTATGGGAATCCAAGCAGCTTGGGGGTCAGCCGCCCAGAGATAGCGAAAAGCAGGAGAACTAGACATAGGGTAGATGTCGGCAGAATATTTTTTTAGTCTAACGGATCTATTCTAGTGCTTCGGGTAAAGTAGCAAAGATTTAGATACTACCGCCTATGCCTTCGCCTGTGAGGTTGAGGCTGAGCTAGCCTTTAAATGCGCTGTCACTGTATTTGAGGGCAATTGCACTGGAAATGCGGACTCCTAACAGATCGATCGGTATTGACGACTTTATATGATTTAGTGACGATGCCTTGATTGTGAATCTATTTTTTAAGTAAATTCTAATCGTGCCAGTAAAGTAGACGATAGCATTGTTGCAAACACTGTCAGAACAAGTTTTTAGTTGTGCGTTGGCGTAGCCTCTTCTTTGGAGAATCGCTCCCTCCAGCAACTCAGTCTTGGTATAGTTAATCTGGTCTAGTTTTATTTTATTGTATTTTTCGCTCAACAATCTTGCCAAAGTTTTGCCGTCACAAATTGAGATAGGTGTCCGATATTGGTAGTCACAATAATTACTTCATATCCGAGAGCTTCTAGCTGTTTTGCTTGTGCGGCTAGAATTACATCTCCATCTAACTCTCTAGGATCGCAAGTGGGGGTGCCTTTTTGTCTCGATTCTGCCCATAGCTGTGCTGCTAGAAGCATAGTTTGAGTATCGATTGATTGATATTGAAGAATTGATTTAAGTAGATCGAGTCTATTAATCCCATTTATCTTGTTAGCCCGAATCAACTCTCGCCTAATTTCATAATCTGCAATTTCTGGTAAAACAAAAATCAGGGATTTTTCCAGGCATCGATCGAACCATGACTGACATTCCCGCACTGTGAGGTTATTTGTCTTGGGATTGGTAACTGCACCAAGTATCGATGCATCTAATAGGAAAATAGTAGTCATTCAGCGGGGAAAAAGGGGCGATTGGATGAGAGGCGATCGAGATCGAGAGATACTTTTAATTCTTCCCAGGTTTCTGTCTGTTCTACTTCATCACCCATTTCTCGCCACTCGGCTAGAACTTGTCTCATTTCTAGATTGCGCTTGGCTATTGCAGCTTCTGATAAGTCCCATCGATCGGGACTATTTTGGGCTGATTGCAAATGTGCTGCTAATTCTAATTTTTCCTGTGGTGATAGTGATGATGATTGTTCGATTAGTTGAGTTAAGTTGGGGGACATAGTTTATTTCTCCACATCTTCTATTGAGTTAGCGATCTCAAGTTGGCAATCATCTTTCTTGTATCTACTTTCAATCGATCGCCGAAGGCAGACCAAAGGTCAACGGTCTCTACCTGATCTGCTTGAATGCGAAGATCGCTGAGTCCCATCTGGGCAAGGATAGTCTCGATCTCTTTCTCTTTTATTTCTGGCTTGTGGGTGTCTTTCTCTTACGAAAGCTCTAGTTCAGGGGGAAAGGCTGCGTCCATAATGTCAATACCTTCGTTGTTTGACCTACGATCGAGTCTCGATACTACTATTATAAGCTATCTTCCAAGCTAGGCAATGATTCTATGTCGACTCAGAAATTGATCGCGTGTATGCCTTAAAAGACTCGATCTCGATCGAGTCTTGCTCACTGATGGGACGAGTCTTCAGTTGTGAGATCGCTTGTTCCAGCAACTTAGTCATACACATCAGTCGAGGTATAGTTAATCTGGTCTAGTTTTAGTTTAATCATTGGCGTAGTCTCTTGTAGAGAATCGATCTAACCTGCAATCTGACTGATTTCAGCATCAAGTTCTTCGGGTGTCTTGAAGGATGGTTGTTGAGAGCGTAGATTTGCAATGGTTTCTAATACTGAATTTCGTTGTCTAGTATTAATATATTTGATGACTTGAATCTGCTCTGTTGATGACAATCGATCGATCTCTACGAGTACTTGCTGTAGTTGAGAACTCATCTTTGTTACCTCTGAATAATTATTTAACTTGATTATCGATCGGGAATGATTCAGTCAACCTCACTACTCTCCCACAATTGACTGAGTGGTAAAGTGTTTCCGGCTACGGCTTGTTTCCAGGACTCCCGAAAGCGATCGGCACTGAAGCCCAAATCGTCATTATCCTGAAGTTCTTCTAAAATCAGAGCAGCAATCGAGTCTTGCTCACTAGTCGGACGGTTTTTCAGTTGTGCGTTGGCGTAGCCTCTTCTTTGGAGAATCGCTTCTTCCAGCAATTTAGTCATACAAATTAGTCTAGATATAGTGAATCTGGTCTAGTTTTATTTTAATCGTTGGCGTAGCCTCTCGTCAGAGAATCGAGCTATGATAATTAGTGAACTGCATTCGTCATGGTGATTCTTATGCTATCAGGAGACTTAATTAAGTCATTACAAGACTTAAATCGTGCTGATAAGTTGTATGCTGTCCAAGTTTTGGTTTCAGATTTAGCACGAGAAGAAGCTAAGTTGTTACGACCTGGGATACCATACGAGATTTCCTCTCCCTATGATTCTTTTGGTGCAGCTAAAACAATGCTTGAATTTTTAGAACAATCTAAACAGCAACAGCAAACATGATTCAGCCAATTAGATTTCCTTTCGTTTCAACAAATTCAGCACTGGGTGAAGCTGGATTTAGACCTTTTTTGCCAATTGCTCTCACGAACAAAGATCGGGTAATTATGGCGGAAGGTTTATTAGATACAGGGGCTATGGTTAATGTTCTTCCATATCAAATAGGTTTAGAGTTAGGCTTTGTATGGAGTCAACAGAATATCCCACTAGATTTAACTGGTAATTTAGGGCAGAATGAAGCTCGTGCGGTAGTTGTTCAGTCTGTCGTCGGTCAATTTGAGCCAGTACAGCTTGTTTTTGCTTGGACAAAAGCGACAAATATTCCTCTGCTATTGGGACAGGTTAATTTCTTTATTGAATTTGATGTCTGTTTTCATCGATCGCAATTGAATTTTGAAGTTAATCCTAAAAATTCAGATTAGCAAGCTATTCGATCGATCTGACTTTTCCTGCTAAGTTTGGGTAGCCAGCTGCCAGCCTTCAACCAAGTCATG
>CAXTSZ010000044.1:23979-29749 GCA_964247125.1 uncultured bacterium | reverse complement strand
ATGTGAACTACCCTATCAGGTTTTTTCTTTCTTTGCTACCCCCGTGAACTTCTACTTTTCATGTCTTTGAAATGTACTTTATGCTCCATAAGCAAGGTGTTGTTGATGAGAAAATGTGGCGTGGATGGCAAAAAAATGTCTGCTTACTCATGACATCTCAGGTCAATCGTAAACTCTGGGCACACTGCAAACCAGTACATGTTTTCTATCCAAAGTTTGAAGATTTTATCGATGCTGCAATTGAACGAATATATCAAGGCAAACTGCCCTGTACTAACATGTAAATAATGCAAATTAAACGGTAAAATATTAGCATTGGTATGGTCATTCGCACCCATCTAACTACTGCATGCAACGGAACGGAGCGTCACGCTATTTTCACGCTCATAATGCATCGCCGTCCGCTGATGCAGATGACGTTAAACAGAAAAGTTGTCCAGCACAAATAAACGTGGTGATCTACTCTAAATGACTCGACGAATCTTCGATGGATGCTTGTATGTCCATTATGGACAGGCATATGTCCTGTCCAACGCCCAAGAACCTGCTGAACTATCTGCTTGTTTTCAAGGTCAGACGAATGGGCTTTGTGGAGCAGCCATATCTAATACACTGTTTTTGATTACAGGGCTGCATACTGGTCGCGTCCGGTTGAGCGTAGACGTGCTGGATGTTCCTCCTCCTCTTGACCAAACATGGGAGGAAGTCGTAGAAGTTCCTTTTGTGATAAATGGTGAGGGAGTTTCCCTCTACGATTGGAACGGTGAATGCGTTTGCGAAATTCCGCTTTCAACTGGAAATTACCGAGTACGCTACTGTGTTCGTGACATGGAACGTGGCAAAGATGTGGATACTATTCTTGAGGAAGAAGAACCTGTAGACTTCTATTATCTTGCTTTTTGGTCAGCAGACTTGCTTCCGGACGTAATTTTGAAGCAGACTTCTGAGATTGCGGCTTACTGGCACAAATATGCAAAAAGTTTATAGCAGTAAGTTGGGCTAAGGAATAAAACCCAACAATCTCATTGTTTGAGAATAGATCGATATATACTGTTGTCGAGGAAGAGCCGATCGGATATCAAATCCCCCTCGATCTAAAATAGAAAGGCACAGTTGAAACAAGGTCAAACCTATGGCAGTTCGCCAACGACGTTACAGCAAAGAAGAGTTAGCTCAACGTGGCCAAGCACTCTATGAATCCAGCATTCAGCAGCAAGTCGAGGCCGGAAATGACGGTAAAATTGTGGCGATCGACATCGAAACCGGAGCATTTGAGGTCGATGAAAATGTCGTGCCAGCAACTAATCGCCTGTTTGAGCAATACCCCAACGCTCAACCTTGGGTGATTCGGATTGGACATCGAGCCGTCTACCATTTTGGGGCACGAAGTCTGAAGAAAAATTTATGATGCAGGGAGTTGTGAATTTACGGCGTGAAGCAATGCTAACTGTTGTCGTCGGCAACTCGAATCGACAATTGCAAGCGATCGATGCTGTGATTGATACAGGGTTTAATGGATTTCTGTCTTTGCCTTCTACAATCATCACTACACTGAATTTACCTTGGAGTGGTTCTGATGTTGTCACTCTGGGCGATGGCAGTGAAACTTTCTTTGATTTGTACACTGCGGTCTTGATTTGGGATGGGCAGTACAATGAGATTGATATCGCAGAATCAGAAACGGAGCCGCTGCTAGGAATGGCAATGCTTTAGGGATATCGATTGCAGGTTGATAATGTTGAGGGCGGTATTGTTAAAATTGAAGCACTGTGATTGTGAGCAGAAGCGATCGGTTGGTGGAGTCTAACAAACCCATTGCACGCCGACCGAACTGAGCCGATTATTCTAAAGAGCTTATACCAGCGGGTGAACGTTACGCGAAGCGCTTCTGGTGGGGGCTTTTTTGATTATAGGGGTCAATCCTCAGCAAACATCTCAACTAACGCGCCTAGAACAGCTTTTTGGGTGACGGCTTCGATGACCCCCAGTTTTTTGATAAGTCGCATTTTAGATACCGTGCGAATTTGGTCAAGGGCGACATATCCATCTTTAGTATCGAAGTTCACCGGAATTCGACTAGGGTATTGCTGGCCACCGGTTGTCATGGGAGCCACTATCACAGTCGATAGATGTTGGTTCATCTCATTAGGCGAGACGACCACACACGGCCTGGTTTTTTGGATCTCGCTGCCAACGGTTGGATCTAGCGCAACCAAAAAGACATCAAATCTTTCAGTTACCATTCCCATTCTGCTTCATCCCACGGGTTAGCAACATTTAGCACTGGCTCTTCCTCCCCATTTATAACCATCTGAGCAAATGCCTCACTCCATCCGGTTCGTGCCTTCGTTGCTGCTGTAATCACGATCTGATTATTTTTCACTTCAATCTCAACATTTTCTAAAATTCCACTTTGTTCAAGCATCGTTTTAGGAATCCTGATGCCCTGAGAATTCCCTACTCGCACTATGCGACTTTTGATTGTTGTACTCATAGTTTATGACTTGGTATTGGTTACATTGTATCCAAGCTGACGGTGGTTGTCTAGGCTTGCTGTTATCGTTCGCATCGACAGCCCTAAAGACCCATTTTATGGAAGCTGTATCAAAATCGGGCGGTTTTGGCGGGCAATATCAATGATCGACTAAATACCCCAATCTTTAACCCGAACTTACCCCAATAGAGCAAAATTTCAATAATGGGTCGAAACACGAAAACCCCGCACAGAGCGAGGTTTTTGAGCGAAGGCAGCACCCAGATTCGAACTGGGGATGGAGGTTTTGCAGACCTCTGCCTTACCACTTGGCCATGCTGCCGCCAGTTATTTAATATAGCAAACTTTGGTGAGATTAAAACATTCCTTGGATGGCAACGAGCAATCAGCGGAACTCGGGGGTATCGACGCGGTGAATCGGATGCAAAGCCGATAATACCTGTTTGCCATAACTGCGATGGTTGATCCGGTTATCAAAAATAGCCACCAAGCCAGACGATTGGCGCACGGTCAGGATCGATCGCTGTAAAACCCGCAAACCCACAGGTAATAGATAACACCGAAACCAATCTTGACGCTGGCGCTTATAGCAATTAACTTTGGCCGCCACCAGCGGATCTTCTAACGAAGGAATGGGTAAAGTCGCAATCACTAATAGCTGGGGACTGGGCAGCTGTGCTTGATGATCGTTCCAAAATTCCCAGCCCGTAATCAGAATACTCGTAGCCAGTAAATTAGTTTTTTCTACTTGCACCCGCGAACCATATTCAGCAGCCACTTGGGCAGCAATCTGCGCCTGGAGAGGCGTATCGCCAATCACAATGACAATCAAACCAGCACTGGGGACACCAGGCGACAAGCGCTGTGCCAATAGTCGCAGAGTAGCCGCTAAAAATATTTCTTGGAATTTATAAGTATTGGGCATCGGCATCCAGTTGGGCACATATAGTTGGGGCAACAACCGCCGACTGGTCATGAATTTAACACAGGTCAATTCACCCAGCCCTAACTCTTGCCGATAACTAGTAGCTGCGCTATCAACATCTAAAACACTGCCAATTAAAATATGGGATTGCCGCGCCCAGAGCTGGGTCAAATTGGTATTCATCTCGATCTGACTAGCTGATAGCGTAAAGAGACCCTGCGATCGATCGAGCTTTGCCCACATTAACCAATCATCACTAATTTTTCTAGTTAAAGCGCTGGGGATCAGTTGTCGCTCATGGGCGGTGAGCAGATAGCAGTTATAGGGATTAACCGGGCGCTGAAAAATACTTTTGGTGAGCCGCACCCGCCGATCGCGAATTTCCTCGGCTTGCTGAGGCGCGGCTAACATCAAATCACCCCAGTCCAGCGGCGTAATTTGCACCTGCAACCAATCATGTACCCATTGCTCTAATCGATCGGCACCATCAATCAACACTGGCATCTGTACTTGGTGATGATGAGCGAGCCATTGTTCTGGTGATATCAGGAGCAGACCATGACCGGCAACTTGGCGATCGATTGTTTTACTAGTCCCCAGTTGCACTTGCAGTTGTGGTAGATCATCAAGCAGGCGCTGATGAATTTCGGGGGCAGCCACAATCATCAGATTACCCGGCCACAATAAAGCTGGCACCAAATAGCTGATCGCGTAATCCGCACTAGTCGGCGGCAATCCGGTTTGAATGACGGCTGGCTGTTGTAATCGCAAAGCGCGGGCTACCAAGCGCGCCATTGTCAATTGGTGAGACCAACTACCCGACGGGAGATGCTCGATGCCAGACACGGCGCTTACACTACTGCTACTCGACCAGCGATCGCGTAACAATTGGCGCAACAGGTGGTGAACTTGCACTTCGAGCAGAGCCGATGCCCCGACGGGTGGGTGCCAAACCAGCGGCGGTCGGCGGCGACTAGGAGTGAGATTCTTCGGTGGTATTGGCATCTTGAAGAGTGGCAATTACATCCTCAATAATGGTTTTGGCTTCTTCATTATCAACATCCAATGCCGTTTGTAGCTCCAACAAAAAAGCCTTCTTGCCAGCTGGAATGATCAACTTATCTTCGTCAATTAGAGCAGCGACGGCGATTGCGAAGGCATCGGGAACTAGCTCATCAGCAATCACATCCTCGTCATCAGCAGCATTAAAGAGCGCTCCTAGGCTGTCTTCATCGGCAATTTCGGTCAACTTACTGATCATCGCCAGCATATCGGCTTCGGCGTATTCATCAAATGTCTCAAACGAACCCAAAATATCCATGAATAGATCTGGATCGACTTCGCCATCTGGCTCATCGGCCATCAGGGCAATCATCGCGATCGCAGCGAGGCCCTCTGAGGGGGTGAGTTTGACATCTGTAAACTCTTCCGAGTTATTTAAGATGCTTTCATACTTGTTCATACAAAGAATTCCTCTGATGTCGATCGACAGTGGCGATCAATAACTGCCATCAGTACCATATATCAAATTTCGATCTAGATCAAAAAATACTGTGCTTAGTTGGGCAGGGAGCTAGCTGGGAAAATGTCGATCGAGATATTGCTGGTAGCCAACTGCGGTCAATTCTTGATCTTTTTTTTCGACCATTGCTTGCAAGCTGGCGCGGTAAGCTTGCACCGCCCTAAATAGTTGGGCATCGTGAGTAGCCAAAATTTGGACAGCCAACAACCCAGCATTAGTTGCATTCCCGATCGACACTGTGGCAACCGGGATACCAGCGGGCATTTGGACGATCGAATACAGTGAATCCAAACCCTGCAAAGTTTTAGTCTGGATCGGCACGCCAATCACCGGCACCGCCGTCAGCGCGGCCACCATTCCCGGTAGATGAGCAGCCCCGCCCGCTCCGGCAATAATCACCTGCAAACCGCGCTCATGAGCGGTTTGGGCATAACGTACCATCCGGGCGGGGGTGCGATGCGCCGAGACGATGGCCACTTCATGCGGAATCTGGAACTGCTCACAAATTTGGACAGCACTCTGCATGCAAGGCAGATCCGAGTCACTACCCATGATGATGCCAATGCGGGGATTAGTCATAAATTATGTCTGAACGGTAGCGGAATTACCCTTCAAAATATAAGCTGAAAACACCCCCAACAGTAGATTTTATGCTCACCAAAGTGATCAATGCCCGCGTTCCTGGCTATGCTGGGTTACAGCAAATATTGGTACGAGAACGACAAATCCAAGAAATAGCACCACAAGTAGCCGGGGAGGTGGCGATGATTGATCTCGCTGGGGACTGGTGTTCTTTGGGCGGAGTAGATTTACAGATTAACGGAGCGCT
>CAXTSZ010000044.1:18396-23879 GCA_964247125.1 uncultured bacterium | reverse complement strand
GTAATTGGTGATTACGCCTCAGTGGTAAAAATCATGACCCTCGCCCCGGAACTTGATCCTTCTGGTTTAGTAGTGCCTTATTTGGGTAGTTTGGGCATTAGAGTGAGCCTCGGACATTCCCAAGCCACCTTGGCGCAGGCCGAACGGGCTTTCGATGAAGGAGCCAGCATGGTCACTCATGCCTTCAATGCTATGCCCAGTTTGCATCATCGGCAACCCGGTTTGCTAGGAGCAGCGCTGACTTATGCCGGAGTGCATAGTGGATTTATTGCCGACGGTCAGCATGTTCATCCCACTATGCTCCAGATATTTTTGCAGGCAGCTAACTACAGCGATCAGGCATTTTTGGTGAGCGATGCCCTCGCCCCCCTGGGATTACCCGATGGCTTTTATCCCTGGGACAGTCGGCAAATTGAAGTACAAGACGGCACCGCCCGTTTACCAGATGGCACCTTGGCCGGCACTACTTTACCGCTACTCACGGGGGTGGAGAACTTGGTGAAGTGGGGAGTTTGCTCTTTAGAACAGGGTATTGCCTTGGCTACGACTGCCCCGCGCAAGGCGATCGGTCTCAACAGCAAATATATCGGTCAGATGAATAGTTTGGTGCGCTGGCAGCAGCACCCCGCTGGCCAGATTACACCAACGCGGCTAGTCGACGCGGCCCAGTCCGAAGATTGCGATCCGACTTAGAATAAGGTGAAGCAGCAAGCGGAGTTGGTAAAGATATGGAATTGCGAGCAGTGATCATGGCCGGTGGTTCGGGGACGCGCCTGCGGCCTCTAACCTGTGAACTGCCCAAACCGATGGTACCAGTGCTAAATCGCCCGATTATTGAACATATTATCAATCTCCTCAAAAAACACGGCATCACCGAAATAATTATTACTCTGCACTATCAGCCGGAAGCGATCCAGCAATATTTTGGGAATGGGAGCGACTGGGGAGTGCAGTTGCATTATGCGATCGAAGAAGAACAAGCCCTGGGCACGGCTGGTTCGATTAAGTACGTGGGAGAACTACTCAATCGCACTTTTTTGGTAATTAGTGGCGACAGCATTACCGATTTTGACCTGCAAAGTGCGATCGACTTTCATCAGCAAAAACAAGCTGCTGTCACGATGATTTTAACCGCCGTGCGCAATCCGGTAGATTTTGGCGTAGTGATTACAGACAAAACTGGGCGGGTGCAACGCTTTCTCGAAAAGCCCACCGCCAGCGAAATTTTCTCGGATACGATCAATACGGGCATTTATATCTTGGAACCATCCGTCCTCCAAGCAATTCCTCCCGACCAAGAATTTGATATGTCTCAGGATCTCTTGCCCAACTTGCTCTCAGCGCAGGTGCCGATCTATGGCTATGTCGCTAAGGGCTACTGGTGTGATGTCGGTCAGCTGGATGCCTATCGTCAAGTGCAACACGATGTTTTTAGGCAGCTGCCCAGTTTACATCCCACTGCGCACCAAATTCGACCAGGATTATGGGTAGGACATAGTACCTACATTGATCCCACTGCCACTATTGAGCCGCCCGTAGTTATTGGTAACAACTGTCGCATTGGGGCACGGGTCAACATTACGGCCGATACTGTTATTGGCGACAACGTCACAGTCGGGGCAGATGCCAACCTGAAGCGACCAGTGATTTGGAATGGAGCAATTATTAGCGAGGAAGCTCAGCTCCGCGCCTGTATTATCGGACGGGGAGCTAGAATTGGACGGGGGGCACAGATTTTGGAAGGGGCAGTAGTGGGTTCCCTTTCCCGGGTGGGCGAAGAGGCGCAGGTGAACAGCAATGTCAAAGTCTGGCCCAACAAAGAAATTGAGCCGTTGGCAGTTTTGACTCTAAACTTGGTCTGGGGCGATGTGGCGCGGCGTCATCTATTTTCCCAACGGGGCGTACAGGGGCTAGCCAACATTGATATCACTCCAGAATTTGCGGTTAAGTTAGGCGCAGCTTATGGTTCCACCCTCAAAAATGGCGATCAAGTCACTATTTCTCGCGACCAACGTAGTATTTCCAGCATGATCGTCAGATCCTTGGTGGCCGGACTGATGTCCGTGGGAGTTAGTGTCCAAGATTTAGATTCCACTGCTATTCCGGTCGCCCGCCTCATTATTCCCACCCTCTACGTAGCTGGGGGACTACATATTCGGCTGCATCCCGATCGCTTGGATTATCTGCTGATCGAATTTTTTGATGCGCGGGGCATTAATATTTCTAAAACCCAAGAAAAAAAGATTGAATCGGCTTATTTCAAAGAAGATCTGCGGCGGGCTAGTATTCCAGAAATTGGCAAGATCAGCCAAATGCAGGGCATCGAACTCTACAACAATGCCTTTCAAACGCATCTGGATCTACGCCTGATTCGGGGCGGTGGCAAAGTGGTAATTGACTATGCCTACGCTGTTTCGGGAGCCGTACTACCGCTGTTATTGGCCAAGTTTGGGGTCAATGCCGTGGTACTCAATGCCAGCCTGAGCCAAACTGCACCCAAACTAGAAGAGCGAGAACTCTTACTTCAACAATTAGGGCGGGTGGTAGAAGCGCTCCAGGCCACTTTTGGGGTACAAGTCTCTGCCCACGGCGAGCAGCTGATTTTAGTAGATGAGGCGGGGGTAATCATGCGCGGCGATCTATTAACATCTTTGATGGTGCATTTGGTACTCAAAGCCCATCCGGGGGGTACAGTGGTGGTGCCGGTTCATGCCAGCAGTGCAATCGAAGAATTAGCCCGCCGCCACGGTGGCCGCATCAAACGCACCAAGTCTAATCCCACCGACTTGATGGAAGCTTGCCAAAAACTGCCCCACGTAGTGCTGGGGGGTAGTGGTGACATGGGATTTATTTTCCCAGAACTGCACGCTGGTTTTGATGCGATGTTCTGCGTGGCCAAATTAATTGAGTTGTTAGCCAAAGAGAACCGTTCCCTCAGCAGTATTCGTCAGCAACTCCCCCGCGTTTTTCAAGACATCTTAAAAGTGCGCTGTCCTTGGGGAGCTAAGGGGGGACTCATGCGCCATATTTTGGAAACTCACCAAAGCGAAAATCTTGATACCGAAGATGGAGTGAAGATTTATAGTTCGCGCAACGATAACTGGATACTAATTTTGCCCGATGCGGGAGAACCCGTCGTTTATATCTATGCCAACAGCAACGATCGCGATTGGTTAGATCTCAATCTTCACAACTATCGAACGCTAGTGCAAGACTATGTGACTCAGTACCAATCAACGACTGAATAGTGCGAACTTCTCCAGATTTTTGGTGAGGGTGATTTGGATATGCTATTCTCCTGATCGAATTCATTACAACACCATGACTCACCCTAGCAACCTACCTACCACCCCGCTTTTTGGTACTGACGGCATTCGGAGCAAAGTCGGCGAGCTATTGACCGCCGATTTGGCACTCCAAATTGGCTACTGGGCAGCGGTAATTTTAACTGGCCAGCAGGATGATCTAGCTCCCATTATTATTGGCCAAGATTCCCGCAATTCCAGTGACATGCTAGCTAGCGCCTTAGCCGCCGGGATCACAGCAGCGGGTGTAGAGGTATGGAATTTAGGGCTATGTCCAACTCCAGGCATTGCCCACTTGACTGCCACTAGCGATGCGATCGGTGGCATTATGATTTCCGCTAGCCACAATCCGCCCGCCGATAACGGTATCAAATTTTTTGGTAGCAATGGTAAAAAGCTATCGAAAGAACTCCAATCTCAAATTGAAGCTGGTTTGCGTGGTCAACAGCTCCGACCCGCGTTACCCGCCCAGTGGGGTCAGCATTATTTCATGCCAGAGTTAGTACCACAGTATATCCAGGCGGTCGTGGACTCGTTGGGAGTAGGTGCTAGTCTGGCAGGCATGAAGATTGTCTTGGACTTAGCCTATGGCGCAGCCGTGCAAACCGGGGTGCCTATTTTCACCGCCTTGGGAGCCGAAGTAATTGCGATTCATCACGAAGCCGATGGCGATCGCATTAATGTCGGCTGTGGTTCGACACATATGGAAACACTCCAAGCCCAAGTTGTCCAACACGCCGCCCAGATCGGCTTTGCTTTTGATGGCGATGCCGACCGTATGCTCGCTGTCGATAATCACGGGCGGCGCATTGATGGCGACTACATTATGTATCTATGGGGTCAACACCTACAGTCCCAAAATCAGTTGCCACAGAACCAAATCATCACCACCGTGATGTCGAATTTAGGCTTTGAACGCGCTTGGCAAAAACTAGGTGGTCAACTGACCCGCACCGATGTGGGCGATCAGTATGTACAAGCCGAGATGGATCGCAGTGGTGCCCTGCTGGGGGGAGAACAGTCTGGTCACATCCTCTCACCCCAACACAGTATTAGTGGTGATGGCGTTTTAACCGCCGTGCATATCGCCGCCATTGTCCAGCAGTCGGGACAGTCTCTAGCAGAATTGGTAGACAATAGCTTTCTTACCTATCCCCAAATCCTGCAAAATGTCCGGGTAGAGAACCGCTCACAGCGGGTTAATTGGCAAGATTGTGTACCACTCCAAAAGGCGATCGCCCAAGCCGAGTTGGCCATGGGCGATCGAGGTCGAATTTTAGTGCGGGCTTCTGGAACAGAGCCACTGATTCGAGTAATGGTAGAAGCAGCCGATCAAGATCTGGTCGATTACTGGACTAAGCAGTTAGTGACAGTAGTCCAAGAGAACTTTCCGAACTAGCCACCAAAACACTATACTTTTTTACCTTTACCGAGTGCTGCCCGGATAAATTCATAAACCTCATTGAATTTGCCACTATTAGCCTTGCTCAAGCCAATTTGCTGATGGTAAGACTCTACCAATTCGCCATAGTTGTCCATAAAACCTTTCGCTCGGCTGAAGTTCACTCCAGATTTATTGAGCATGGTTTGACTGACTTTAGCGAGTTGGCCAGGGTGTTTTTGATTCCATTCTTCGATTTTAAAGACGATTGGCCAACAGCTTTTATAAGTACGATTTACATCCGCTGCTGCCGCCTCTTGCAAGATAGATACACCGCTCCGCACTTTGCGACTGGTGGGAACAGGGCTAGCAGATTTGACAGGGGTTTTAGCAACGACTGGAGTCAACTTCACCGACTTCTTCGACACTAATACGGTCGGGGTCTTAGTTTTCTTAACCGTCTTCACTGCGACTAACTGACCTTGAGACAAACTGGCAATCTGCTCAAGACGGCTGATGAGCGTGGCATTTTCTAATTGCAGCTGCTCTAATTCAGCATTGTGACTAGATGGTGCTAACTGCTGAGCCTTGGTCAGTTGCTGGCGTAGTTGGGTAATTTCATTGCTCATCCATGCTTGAGTTTGAATAGCCTGCTGCATTAAGTCTTGCCCTTGACTGCCATTCGATTCTGATGACTTGCCAGATGCCATTATCATCGGCGTTTTAGCTGGGCGACCCATTTTAACAGCGGGAGTCTTCGCTACTCTGGCAGCAGGAGTCTTTGCTACTTTGGCAGC